>DATLRN010000077.1:0-5267 GCA_035534695.1 Candidatus Dormiibacterota bacterium | reverse complement strand
GAGAGGCCATCCGTCCAAAGCGGGACGCTCAGCTGGCGCGGTCGCCCCCAGCCTTCCGATGGCGTCCGGTGGGTGGGCCAGACATTCGCGCAAGGCCCTCGCAGGTACCCGGGATCCGGCCAATGCCACCCGCAGCGGAGGCGTCCTCGCTGGAAGCTTGCATCCGGATGCGGTGCTCCTCAACCAGGAGAGCTTCGACGGCAAATTCAAGTTCCAGGACTTTGGGGTAGTGGGTCAGTTTGAATTCGGGGAGGTTGCTGCCCGAGTTAGCCTAGGCCCATGCCTAAGCGGTCAAGGAAGCCCACGGACCTCAACCGGCTCGCCTCAGCGATTGTAGGCGAGGCCACCGATCCGGACTTCGATCCCTATGAGGGAAAGAACCCGGACGCGGTAAAACTGGGTCGGCTGGGCGGACTCAAGGGAGGGAAGGCCAGAGCCGCCAAGCTCAGCCCGGCAGAGCGGTCAGAGATCGCTGCCCGGGCCGCAAGGGCCCGGTGGGCTGTGCCGCGGGAGAAGATATGAACGGAACCGAACCCCCCATCGATGCCAACGAAGTCATTGAGGCTCAGCTTGACGCGAGGCTCGCGGAGATAGAACGGCTCGCCGGTGCCGACACGCTCACCTATATCGGGGCCATCGGCTACGGGGTGGACGTCCTGATTAGAGAGGCACTCGACGGCATTAAAACGCCCCAAAAGAAGCTTCTGGTGGTGCTTGAGACCGACGGCGGTTCGATTGAGGTAACCGAGCGCATCGCGCGGGCCTTTCGCCAGCACTACAAAGTGGTGGACTTCTTGGTCCCCGACTTTGCATTTTCGGCGGGCACGGTGCTGGTGATGTCTGGAGACGCGATCTACATGAATCCCGCATCAGTCCTGGGGCCAATCGACCCCCAGGTTCAGCGAGGTGAACATGAACAGTTCGTGCCAGCTCTCGGATACCTGGAGCAATACGATCGGCTGATTAAAAAATCGGCCAAGCAGACCTTGACACCCGCTGAACTGCTCTATCTAGTCGAAAGTTTCGACCCCGCTGCGCTGTACCAGTACGAGCAGCAGAAGGAGCTTTCGATCGCTCTGCTGAAGGAATGGCTTGTGAAGTACAAGTTCACGAACTGGACCGTGACTGAAGGGCGCGGCCTGGAGGTCACCCCCAGGCTTCGGGCACAGCGGTCCCGTCAGATCGCCACCATCTTGTGCGATACACAGCGGTGGCACAGCCACGGGCGCGGCATCCCCATGGACATCCTCAGGAGCGACTTGAGGGTTCAGATCGAGGACTATGATGCCGTACCCGACCTATCCAGGGCCGTCCGGGCATACTATGGCCTATTGAGCGACTACCGCCTCCGCAGGGGGCACTGGATCTGGTTGCTGCATACGCAGGGAAGCTATAGCGGCTATGGGAGCTAAGGAGGCGATGGACGTGGCATCCACGAAGGATCGCCTAGAGGAGTTGATTCGGAGCAATCAGCCCGCCGACGCTGCCGCTCTGCGGCGCGCCCAGCAACTGATTGAGGAGCTGTGGAGTAGCGGCTGGCCGCGCAGCAGATACGACCTGATTTCTCCGTACGACAAGCGCCCACCGACCCAGCGCCGTCTTCCGGCCAAGCACACTGCCAGCTCGTAGACCTACTCGCCGGTCGACTCGAAAGCCCACCCGGTTGGTGGGCTTTTCTTTTGCTCAAAGGCTTAACACTCCCTGACCGCTCATGTATTTTGGTCAGTACAAACTGACTCCCCCAAGCCAAGAGGGTCCAGGTGGTCACGTCTCTCGTCGAGGGCAACTCCATCCGGCCCACCGTCCGCATGACGGGCGTGGCGAAGAACACCGTCACAAAGCTCCTGGTTGAGTTGGGCGCGGCTTGCTCCGGGTACCAAGACGACGCCTGCCGGGGCCTCACGTGCCGTCGGCTACAGGCTGACGAGATCTGGGCCCTCTGCCACTCCAGGGCAGCCAAGGTCCAGTCAGACCACAAGGGGGAGTTCGGCTACGGCGATGTCTGGGCCTGGGTGGCAATTGAGGCCGACACCAAGCTGGTCCCAAGCTGGCTGGTGGGTGACCGGTGGAGCGCCGATGCCAAGGCTTTCGTCGCGGACCTGGCCGATCGAATGGCGAACCGGGTCCAGCTGACCACCGACGGCTTCCACCTCTACCTCGATGCCGTGGAGGACGCCTTCGGACCCGAGATCGACTACGTGATCGTCCAGAAGATCTACGGGGCCGAGGACGGCCAGCGTCGCTACAGTCCTCCAGAGTGCATTGGAGGCCGGGCGCGTCGGGTTCAGGGCAACCCCGATCCCCGCCACGTCTCGCCTCCTACGTCGAGCGGCAGAACTTGACCATGAGGATGGGTATGCGGCGCTTCACCCGGCTGACCAACGGATTCTCCAAGAAGGCCGAAAACCTAGTGGCAGCCGTCAGCCTCCATTTCAAGTTCTACAACTTAGCACGGTCCCAAAAGACCCGTGCTAACGCCTACCCTTGGACTCCGGCGATGGCGGCCGGGGTGGCTGACCATGTTTGGACCGTCGACGAGATCGTCGGGTTACTCGGTTCATAGCTTTAGCTTGAGAGCTTCCAGTGTGGTAGCGGCAGCTTTAATCCAATGGTGCGATCCGGACTGCCACATGAGGAGTCGCGCATCGGACTCGTTGATCGTGCCCCGTCTTTGGTACTCGTCGACAAGGTACTGAATCCGACCGCCAAACCGCTCTGCTAGTTCCCGCTGCTCGCTTGAATACCTCGCGGTCTCTGCCGCCGTGTATTCGCTCCAAGCGGCTCGCTTCTCGCCTTCATCCGTAGCCTCTTGCGTTATGCGGACCATTTGGCTCCAGCCCCGGTGTGACGCTACGGACGAGTCGGGAACGCTCCTGAGATAGGCCCAGATCTCCTTCACGACGGCTTCAGTCTGCCCCCGCAGCCTACGCTTCCCTTGCTCAGGCGGCCGACGCACTCGCAGTGCAATCCCGTCGCTCCTCTCGAGGGACAACGAAGGGAGCCGGGATCCGACCGTAGGCAGTAGCCAAAGCCCCCAGAGAATGGCCATACCGATGAGGACCGCACCCGCCACGTGGTTTGTCCATCCGCCGACGGTCAATCCGGCCCCAACAAGTAGGGCCAGTCCCGGCCCCGCGATGCGTCGCAGCACGCTGCGATCCACCGAGCCAGCACTTTGGGTCCCCATCCCCCGAAGTCTAGGCGAGCTGCATAGCAGATTGAAGGGGCGGCTCGCTGGCTCGTGACGTTCAAACTGACCCACTACCGACTTGTGGTAGCGCCGCGGAGCCGGTGCTGCTGGACAGCTGTTAGCCGGCCCCGAGGTGGGAGGGCCGGTGCGGAGAGGGTCAGGGTGGTGGGGACGGGCGGTCGTCTTGTGGGCGGTCTCCCAAGTTGGCGCCGACCCGCCCGGAGCCTTCAACTCCGATGATGGCGCGATGGTCGCCCGAGACTCGGTCCTGGCCCACGACGGCACTCGGCTGCCGACTCGTCGCGCCCGCGGCACCTCTCTCGCTGGTTGGGCCCGCGCGGTGGTCGTGCCTACCCTGATCACCGTCTGGTGTCTCCATCCACTTTTGCGTCCCGGGTACATCCTCCAGATCGACGCCGTGTTCGGTCCCCGCGCGCCGCTGTCTCTGGGGGGATTCGGAGCGCCGATCTCTCTGCTGACACACCTCCTTGGCGGCGGCCTCGCCGGGCGGCTGTACCTAGCAGGGACTCTCTTCCTCTGCGCCTTCGGCCCGATGGTGTTGCTTCGAAGTCGGAGTTGGCTGGCTCAAATCCCGGCGGGGCTGCTCGGCGCTCTCAATCCCTGGGTTTACCAACGCCTCATCGAGGGGCAGTGTGGGGTGGCGGCCGCCCTGGGGTTTCTCTTTTTGTGGCTCGCGGCGTGGGACGCGCTGCAGGCGCGCCCCCGCTGGAGGAGGTCCGCGATCTGCGCCCTGGCGGGTTGGGCAGCTGTGGTCGTCGACCAACACGCGATCGGGATGCTTTTGGTGCTCGCTGGAGCCAGCCTGCTCTGGAACAGGGCATGGCGCAACCGTCCGTGGCTCATATGGGGAGCAGCAAGCTTTCTCATCCTCGGAGCGATGCTTCTATACGCCCTCCCGCCCTTCTTTCTTGGCCACAGCAACGGCAGCTATTACGCCGTGCAGCATTTTGGGCGCGCTGATCTGGTCGAGTTCCGCGCGACCGCGAGCGCTCGCTATGGCCTCTGGCCCAATCTGATCGGGCTCTACGGATTCTGGGCGGAGCGGCTGGGGCGCATCCCATCCCTGAAAGCGGGCGCCCTCTGGTGGCCGGTTGCAACCTCTGCCCTGGTCGCTCTGGCAATCGTTGGCGCCTTCGTCCGCAGGGGACGGGCATGGTTGCTCCCGGTCGGGGTCCTCGGGCTTTTGCTCGCCGGCAGCACGGCCACAGGGGTCGGCCAGAATGTCTTCCTCTGGCTCATGGAGCGGTTGCCCCTGGTGGGCGCCTACCGGGAGCCGGAGAAGTGGAGCGATCTCTGGCTCATCGCGCTGGTGGTCCTGGGAGCCGAAGCCGTGAGCTGGCTCGCTTCGCGCCGGGCCCCACTTTGGGCAGGTGAGCTGGCGGTCCCAGTGGCCCTGGTGATGGTGGCTGCGACCCTCTTCCCGGCCGGGGTGGGAGTGCTCCGGGAAGTGCCAGCCACCGTCTTACCGGTGCAGTATCCTCTGGGCTGGATCCAGACTGCGGCCTACATGCAGGCGCACGTTCCGTCCCAGGACCAGGTGGTAGTGCTGCCCTGGACTCTCTACGAAGAACTCCCCTTCACCGGCAACCTTCTGACCGCCAATCCCGCGTCGGTGGTACTTCCCGGGCGCTTGATCAGCCCCAACGACCTTCAGATTCCAGGTGCGCTGACCGAGGCCCGATCGCCGGGCAACTTGGCGTCCGTCGCCATCTTCCCGAACCTGAAGTCATGCGACCTCCAGAAGACGCTGCTCAAGCTCGGCGTCCACTGGGCGATAGTGGAACCCGCCTCGGGAGGTGCCGCTGACGCGGCGGCCCTGCTCGGCTGTGGCTTTCGGCTTCGGAGCGGCAGTCTGCCCGGCCTGGTTCTTCTTCAGGGCTGAGAGGTCCGCCCCAGCTGGGGCTCCGCTGCCGCGGAACCATGCCCGCCGAAATGGGCCAAGCGGACGCGTTGACGGCCTGCGTCGGTCTCGCCCATACTCCTGGAAGCTGGGGCGGTCTAATCGGGGGCTCCCCGGGCGCCCACTGAGCGACGGCTAAGGGGAGGCACTTGGCGA
>DATLRN010000076.1:0-56726 GCA_035534695.1 Candidatus Dormiibacterota bacterium | reverse complement strand
GGGCGTCTAATGGCATGCTGGTGGGGGTCATCGTGTCTCCTGGTCTGTGAATAGGGTCGGTGGCACGGTGGCCTTTTTCGTGCCCACCGTGGCGGGCACCTTCTCGGTCCCGCTACTTACACCACTTTATGGGGCACGACCTCTGGCCGAGCCAAGCACCTCCAAGCCGGCGGTCTCCGGTTGATCTATGACCACAGATAACTGCCATCTCTGGCTGCCTTCCGCCGTGCCGGTAAGCCCGAGAAGAGGAGAGAGAGTGTCCCACGCCCCTACCTGCTGGGTAACGAAGTGTCTACCTCCAACGACCACTCGGGCGACTTCGTCAGGTTCAAACGACTCGTTGCGATTCGTGATCAGCTGGAAGGATGCGTCCGGGAAGGGCAGTATCTAGACGTCCGATTCATGATCGACCGCGCTTCCAGGCTTGGCGTAGACGACCACATCGATTCCTAAGCGGCTTCCGCCGACCTTGAGCCACGCCCAGGTTGGGCGTGTCCTGCTTCTCCTTCACCACAACCATCCGCGGTACCTTGGCGCCCGGGGTAAGACCGCAGTCCTCACACACAAATTCAACTGGCGGCGGGTCTCGGCGTCAGTCGCGCTCAGATACCCTGGGACGGGAAGTACTCGCGGGTCCACCGGGCGACCCAGCCAGGGAACTACAACCGGCACCGCATGATCGGCTCCTCAAACCGGCGCGGCGGCATCTCTACGGCCAGCGGGATCCTGGTCGGAGACGGACTTCGACTCACCGGAGCCGGGTGATGATCGAGTACTCGCTGACTCAGCAGCACTGGGTTCGCTCTCGCCCTACGCCGTGTCCGCGACAGACGCGCGAAGCGCAGCGCGGATGCGCTCTTCACTGGGCAACCACGAATCCTCGAGATTCTTCGCATATGGGACCGGTATTGGATCAGACGCGACTATCCTCGGCGGCGCTTCAAGATGGTAGAAGTGGCTCCGCACTATCTCGCTGACCAAGGAGGCCGCCCAGCCACCCCCGAGAGGCCCTTCTTGGACACAGACGAGTCGCGAAGTCCGCTCGACACTCTTCGCAACGGACTCTACATCCATGGGCACAAGCGTCCGTAAGTCGATGACTTCCGCCGAGATTCCCTCGTCACCGAGACTCTGGGCGACCGCCAGCGCGCGGTGCAGCATCAACTGGGTCGCCACGACAGTCACAGCTTCTCCGTCCCGAACGGTAGATGCCCTCCCGATCGGGACTAGTGCCCGGTCAACCGAGCCGCGCAGAGAGTGCAGCCCCTTGTGCTCAAAGACCAACACGGGGTTCGCGTCTCGGATGGCTGACCTAAGCAAACCATACATGTCAGCCACTGTAGACGGTGTTACGATCTTCAGGCCTGGGATGTTCAAGAACCAATTCTCTACGGGCTGCGAATGCTGAGCACCGAACCCTAGGCCAGCGCCGTTGGACAGCCGTAGGGTCACGGGGACGCTGCTCTGGCCGCCGCTCAGATACCGGTACTTCGCTAGCTGATTCGCGATCTGATCAAAGCACACTCCGGCAAAGTCGGCAAACATGATCTCCACCACGGGGCGCAGTCCCATGATCGCAGCACCAAGGGCGCAGCCTACCAGTGCTTGCTCAGAGATCGGGGTGTCACGGATTCGCACTGCCCCAAATGTCTCCAACAGCCCCTCGGTTGTCTTGAACACTCCCCCCGCAGCCGCTACGTCTTCGCCCATCAAGAATACGTCGGGGTCAAAGGACAGTTCGTCCGCGATAGCTTTGCCTATGGCCTGTCGGTACGTCATCTCACCCATCGGCGAATACGTCCTCCAAGCGATCCGCGCTCTCCGGATCGCTCCATCCCAGTGCAGTCGTGGCGCCAGCAAGCACCTCCGCCTCTACCTGCGCTTCCAGATCATCCACTTCGCCGGTAGTCAGCACCCCAGCTTCCACAACTCCATACGCCAGACGTGCGATCGGGTCCCGCACGAGCCACTCCTCGAGTTCCCCAGGCGGGCGATAAGTAGCGGGGTCTGTCCGGGAGTGACCGCGGTGCCGATATGTCAGAGCCTCGAGCAGTGTCGGGCCCGCACCGCTGCGCGCCCGCTCTACTGCCTCGCCGACAGCTGACCGAACCGCTAGCACATCGTTCCCATCCACCCGCACGCCAGGAATCCCATAGGCCACAGCTCGATCGGCAATTGACGCAACCGAGGTTGTCGCCTCGATTCTTGAGTACTCCCCGTAGAGATTGTTCTCGCAGACGAATATCGCCGGTAGGTGCCAAATGGCTGCCAAGTTCAGACTCTCATGGAACGCACCAATGTTGGTCGAACCGTCCCCAAAGAAAGCGAGGCTGACGGCATCCTGACCGCGGTACTGTGCTGCTAGGGCAGCACCGACCGTGACCGGCAGGTTAGCGCCCACGATCGCGAACGAGCCCAGGACGCCGAGAGCAACATCGGTCAAGTGCATCGATCCGCCCTTGCCCCGACACAGACCGTCGGTCTTTCCGAGGATCTCCCCGAAGCATCTCTCCGCCGTAGCACCCATCGCGAGCAACGCCGCGTGGCCACGGTACGTGCACGTGACCGAATCCCCGCGCCTCAACGCGCGACTAGCGCCGACGGCGACGGCCTCCTGGCCCTGTCCGAGATGGGTGCTTCCTCGCACTTGACCCCGAGAAAACATCTGCTCCACCTCATCCTCGAAGTAACGGATCACGAGCATCGTTCGAAGTACCTCCACGTCGCCTCGGTCGCAGCGCGCCGCTAACTGGGCCCGCACCATTGCCTCGTCCGAGTCGATCTCGGGTGCGGCTGAAGTTCTTGTGTACATTACTTACGCTACGCTAAGCCGAGGACACGCCTAGGCACGTCTACCATCATGGTCCTGAGATCCTCGTTCGACACTCCGATCGCGTGTAGCGAAAGTGCAAACGACTCGAGGAGCTCCACGGGCCGAGGATATTCGGGCATTCCGGCATCGCTCGACACCACGACGGCCTCGGGTCCCACCAGACCAATCAAATCCCGAGCCTGAGCTAAACTCATACTCTCCCCCATTAGATGCCGTACAATCGCGGTACTGGCTGCCGCGGATATCTCGATGTAAGCGCCTAGTCCAGCCATCTCCACCAGAAACTCCATCGTTTGTCCTAGAAAAAAGGCATGTGTCACGACGCAGCGCGCTCCTACTCGCTGACACTCAGCGACCACTGCACGCGTCTCCTCGGGACCCAAGTGTGCCGAGCCCAGAGCGCCTCCACGCTTAGCCACGAGTCCGATTACGGCCGTCGCTTCAGCAGTAAGCTTGCCAGCGTCATCTAGCACGGTAAGCCCTTTATGCGGCGTTGCGTCGGCGCTCACAGTCATATTCGGGATCCCGTACGTCCCGAGGCCGACGTGTCCAGCGTGGTGGGACGCGTGCATTGTCGGCATCCAGACGAAACGAGCGCCTAGATCAAATGCGGCACCAACTGCCACCGGATTTATTCCTCCAACGAAACTGTTTAGAACAATTCCTCCCCAGACCTCAATCTCCGGGACAGCTCTTCGGGCAAAATAGGCCCTAGTGACGGTACTCTCGTGGTGGCACTTTAGCAGAAGCCCACACATTCCACGGTCTTTCGCCTGCTCCGCGTAGTCAATTGCGTCGCCCGATCGCCGGAACAGCTCGGGGCCTGCATGTACATGTAAGTCGATCGCATCATTCAGCACAGGACATCCACTCCCTAACGCCTACTTCCTTGGCACTGGTGGCGCCGGAGACGGTGTGGCGACACCGAAAGTAACCCGGTCAGCAGCGTGCAGTCGTCGGTCCAACCAGGGAACTCGGAAGAGCCGAATGACGACGGCCCGCGCGCTGGGCACGCGCGCGAGGGCCGTGCTCATGGCATCGTAGCGCCTCGCCCAACGCTGGGTTAGTTCGGTGACGCCCCGGTACTGCGCCTCCCACTTTTCTAGGGCCGCCCTCATGTCAGATGTAGCATCCAGCGCACCTACCAGTGCCCGCGCGTTGCTCACGGCTAGGCCGGCACCCTGGCCCAGGGTAGGCGGGAGGGCATGGGCTGCATCGCCAATGATGGCGACGCGCCCCTTTGACCACGCTCTGCACTGTACAAAGGGATACGCATTGCGCGTCCCTGATGCAGCAGCGAGGCGCTTGAACAAGTCCGCAGGCAGAGTCGGAAATGCGGACTGCCAATAGTCTCCGTCGATTGGAAGAGCACATCCTCTCCGATCGCTCTGGGGGCAGGCTAAGTACACGTACGTCTGATCAGCCGTCGTCGGAGCGATTCCGAGTCGCCGCGACCCGCTCCAGAACTCCCACACCACTGGCTCCGCCTCAAACTCACCCCGAGGTATCAACACCCGTGTGGCCCCATTGCTCAGTGAGACGGCCTTGACCGTGAGGCCTAGACTGCTTCGGACCGCCGATCGGAAACCATCTGCCGCGATGACCAGGTCCGACCGCCTGGAGGTGCCGTCCGCCAGGCAGATCTCGCCACCCTCGGTTGCCGACACGACTTCCGCTCCGGTGACGATCTTAGCTCCGAGCTCCACAGCAGCCGAATACAATCCAGAAACTAGCGACTGGCGAAGTGGATTATACCTACGTGCTGACCCAGCAAGATTCTTCTGCCGCAGAACCTTGCCATGTCTGTCACACAGCCGCTCCCACTCGAACTGCTCCGCACCCCGCAGCAGCCGGTCGAAAACTCCCAATTCCTCGAACACCAGCGCCATGTTGTTGTGGACGACAATGCCCGCACCGATCTCACGAATCCCCGATCCCCGCTCGTAGATGGTGACACCCCATCCGCGCTTAGCTAACAGCGCACCAACCGTTAAACCGGCAATCCCAGCCCCGGCAATTGACACCGTCCTTCGTCCAGCAGCGGCATCACCCAATTCAGTCACTTCCATCACCGGCTTGCCTCCGCCCTCTGACTCGCCCAGGGAACCACGAGGCGCTCAAGGAGAACGATCGCGTAGAACAAGGCTATGCCGAGCACGGAGAGCAGCACGATACATGCGAACACGAGGTCCAACTGCAAATTAGCGTTCGCCTCCAACAAAGTGTACCCAAGCCCAGAAGTTGCACCAACGAACTCACCTATGAGTGCGCCAATAACAGCCAGCGTACTCGCGACCTTTACTCCTGCGAAGAATGAAGGTAGTGCATAGGGCATCCTGACGTGGACAAAGATCTGCCACTCACTCGCGCCCATGCTACGCACTAGATACACTGACTCAGGCGGTACGGTCGCTAGCCCAGCTACAGTATTGACCAGGGTCGGGAAGAATGCTATGAGCATAGCGATCAGTAATTTCGACTGGAATCCCACCCCGAACCATAGTATAAACAGTGGGGCGATCGCCAGCTTGGGTACAGCTTGACTCGCGACAACAAGAGGATAAACGGCGGTCTCTAGGAGTCTGGAATAGGAGAAGCCCACGGCGATCGGAACCGCAATCGCAACGCTAATTGCCAGTCCTGCGAGTGTTTCGCCACCCGTCGTCAGGGTGTCGCTCCACAGTTCGCTCTGGTTGTACCAAATTGAATGGAGGACTGCCGTTGGGCTGGGCAGTACGAAGTCGGGGACATGGCCTATAGCAACGACTGCTTGCCACACGACCAGCACAACCAGAATTACCAGCCATGGGAGCGCCCAGCGCCCTAGCACGGTCGCCCTCGCAGCCCCTTCCTTCCTACTAGCTATCCCGTAGCGCCGGCTACCCTCAGTCATCGTCGTTCTCGAAGTAGGACATTATTCGCGCCACAGCAGTTCCAAAGGCAGGCTGCGACCTGGTCAGCGTCGCTCGGGGGCGGGGGAGCACAACGGGAACGTCGTCGACAATTGCTCCCGCCTCGGACGACATGACAATTACCCGATCAGACAGGAACACCGCCTCATCTACGCTGTGGGTTACGAAAAGCACCGTAGCGCGCCTTCGCAGCCAAGTACGCTGTAGAAACCGGAGCATGCGGTCGCGCGTTAGCGCGTCAAGAGCGCCAAAGGGCTCGTCCATTAGCAAGAGCCTTGGGTCGTGGAGTAGGGTCCGGCAGATCGCCACTCGCTGCCGCATACCGCCAGACAGCTGCCGCGGGAAGAACTGTCTAAAGCTGCTCAGTCCAGCCTCCTCCAGGAGTACTTCCGCGCGAGCGCGCGCCTGTCCCTCAGGGAGCCTCCTAATGCGAGCTTGTAGGAGTATGTTGTCGGTAACGGTTAGCCACTCGAGCAGCTGGTCGGTCTGAAACATGACTCCTAGGCTACTGTAGGGCTCAGTGACCGGTACACTGTCAATCTCCACGTGACCGCTGGTCGGCCTCCGCAGTCCCGCCACAATCATGAGCAACGTAGACTTTCCGCACCCGCTCGGTCCAACCAAACTTACGAACTGGCCCGGGGCGATGTCGAGGCTAATTCGCGATAACGCGAATGCTAACGCTCCGCGTGATGGGTAACTGTGAGATACGTCCAATACCGAGACTGGAATATCTGATCCGCCATCCAGCCCAGGTTCAGGGCCCCCATTTCGAGGCCCTGAACCCTTGCGCATTGTCATGCGTGAATGTGGCAGCCCGGGACAAACTGGTTGGTGAAGAAGCGGCCGAGATTTTTAATATTGCCAGTCAGATCGTGGGTTTCCTTCAGAATCTTCAGACCAGTCTTCCAGTCTGAGGGACTGGCACAGCCGATTGGCTGGCCACGCGTAGCCTTCGAGAAGATGAACTGCCTGTACAGAGCGTCCTGCTGCTTCGCGGCGGATACGTCCGCCTGAGGCCGATACTTTTTCAACGCCTCCGCTGCAGCGTACGCGTTCTTGGCGGCGGCCCAACCCTTCACAGAGCCAGCGACGAACTCCTTGACTATCTTGGGATGTGATTGGATATACGAATTCTGAGCGATAAGCCCATAGTCCTGCAGATTGAACCCGTACTTTGCGAACAGTAGCTCCCGGGACGGCCTCGCCGCGATCGCAGGTTGTCCGTACGGAACTTGTCCGACTAGCGCATCACCTTGACCGGCCACGTAGTCTCGCTCCAACACTCCCTCGCCAAGAGTCGTGATGTTGATTCTCGACGTGTCAATGTGATTGAGCGTGAGCATCGCCTTGAATATGCTTAAGTCAGCGGTCCCCTCGGCAACAAGCACCGTCTTCCCGTACAGGCCGGAGAGCCCGTGTATGGATGAGGACTTTGGAACAAATACCGCATATGTTGACTTACTAGTGATCATCGCAACTGACTTGACTGGGATTCCGCTCGCCGTGCCTTCCGCGAAGGCTGGCATCGAAGCCCATCCGAACGTATTGGCGCCACTGCCAACCTGTTGCACGGTAACGCTCGATCCTTGCCCGTCGAGAATGTTGACGTTCAGACCTTCACTCTTGTAGTAGCCGCG
This sequence comes from Candidatus Dormiibacterota bacterium, assembly GCA_035534695.1. Lineage (GTDB taxonomy): Bacteria > Chloroflexota > Dormibacteria > Aeolococcales > Bog-877 > Bog-877. The sequence continues at coordinate 49,341 of DATLRN010000076.1, read as the reverse complement.
CTCTAGGGCCAAAAAGAAGGGCGCTTGACTACCGGCCGCCAAATAGTCGAGTCGGAGCGAGACGTTGACCAAGTGCTTGGAACTCGCGGCTGTTGGCACTCCCAACCCAGTGCTGACTAAGCTCAGAGCAACAGCAGCTGCGAGAGTCAAGCAAGCCTTCACACGGATACTCATGTTTGTCCTCCTCCTTACGTCTGAGCTTCTGGATCTGCGTCACGTACATCTGTGCTGTACGCAGGGTCCGTAAGCATGATCTCGTAAGCCCGAGCTACTGCAGCAGTTGTCGGGCCTGGTGCCGGAATCAGAGTTGTCCTTCCGTCGAGCTCAATTATGGGAATTATTCCTCCTGCTGTACTCGTCAGAAAGAGCTCTTGAGCTGAATACAAATCGAACGTCGTCAGTGCTCGCGACTCCCACGGGATTCCCAGGTTCTCCGCGATCAGTTCGACGGCACGCTGGGTCACACCTTTGAGTGCTGCGGGTGAGCTGGAGCGCGTAAGCCGGCCGTCCGCGAGGGCCCAGATATTTGAAGCGCTTGCCTCAGCAGCGTTGCCCAGTTCATCCAAGAGGAGAGCATCATCTCCTCCAGCTCGTTGGGCTTCTTTGCGGGCAAGAATTGGATTGAGGTAGTTCAGCGACTTTATCTTGGGATCCAGTGACCACGGGGGAGTGCGACGCATGGAGGACGTTCGCAGCCGGACCCCTGCTTGGCCAGCATCAGCTGCAGGCAGACGTCGTACTGCTTCGGCAAAAATCACGAGGGTTGGTGTGAGCCTACCTGGGTCCAGCATGGGATATTGTCCGACGCCGCGCGTCACGACGATTTTCACCCACGAGTCCTTTAGGCCGTTTGCGATTAGAAGCTGATTGAGATCCTTGAGTAGAGTTGTGTCACTCACGTCGAAGTCGATTTCGAGGCCGCGAAGCGATAGGCGAAGTCGGTCTGAGTGAGCTCCGAAAAGCAGGACCCGATGGTTCGTGACAATCACCGATTCGAAGCAGCCATCTCCGTAGAGGAAGCCGTGGTCGAATACGGAGATCCGGGCCTCGTCACGGGGCACGACAGTCCCATTAATCAGCACGTAGTTCGATGTTGGAGCGTCTTCGCTAGCCATATTAGCTCGGCGGCTGGCTTACTGCGAACGGAGCGATAGAGGAGTTCGCGCGTCGGCGGGTCGGCGTCGCTTGGACAGGAATCGGAGGGGTCCTGGTCACACGACTAGCCGCCTCAGTGGCGGCCGCCAAAAGTTCGTCTCGCCTTTCAAGAAATCGCGAGATTGGCGCAGACAGGGAGAAGGCCGCCAGAATGGTCGTCCCGTCCAGTGCGGCGGCAGAGACACACCCCACTCCGACCTGGAACTCCTCATCATCGAATGCGTACCCTCTGGTTCGAATCTCCTGAAGTTGGGCATCCAGGATGGCGTGGGTGGTGATCGTATTCGGAGTCAGCTGTTGCAGTTTCTCCGTCGGCAGATAGCCATCAGATTGACCTGCCGGGGCAAAGGCGAGCAAAAGCTTGCCGGTGGCGCGAGCATGAGCATTCGTATAGGGTGCATCTATCGGCACTGACACATGCACCGGTTGAGTACCTTCCAATGCATGGAGGATGCGCATCTTGCCGCGCCGCCAGCCTGCTAGATAGACCGTCTCTCCGGTGCGATCTCTAAGAGCTTCAAGCGGCTGGATCAGGTAGGGCGGAGGAGCACCCTCCTGCTGGTACGTCTCTGCAAGTAGCCCAACCTTTGGCCCGAGCCAATATCTTGACGCTGAGTCCTTTTCGAGCAGCCCTTCGGACACAAGCGTCGAAAGAAGTCGGTAGGCCGTAGGTACTGCGAGCCCGGATTCCAAGGCGAGTTCGGTCACGTTTGACGCCCCGAGTCTGCGGCCCACCAGAACTAAGAGTCGGACCGCCCGCACGACGGACTGAGTAGCCTCGCTCATTTGTATTGCTCTCACATCGTGAAAGGACTTCTCTGGTGATGATATATTCTGGGGCGAGGGTTGTCAAGGTGTCTAGCAGAGTCCAGTCGAATGACTCGGCTATCAGCGGAAAACGAGGTCATAGCCGTGCTCGGGAAGCATGGAGGGGCGACGATCCCAATTCCGGTCGACTCAATCGCGGGCGCCCTTGGGATTCGGGTCGTCTATCAAGATCTCCCCCAGGACATCTCAGGGCTTCGTTACCGGGATTCCGACCTGGAGGTCATAGGGGTGAACGCGACTCAGAGTCCTTTGCGGCAGCGCTTCACAATCGCCCACGAGCTCGGACACTGGAGGCTCCATCAAGGGAACAACGTTCGGGTGGACCGAGAGGTTCGCCTCAACTTCCGTATAGATGCCGTCTGGGACTCGGAGGAAATCCAGGCCAACCGCTTCGCGGCCGAGCTTCTCGTGCCCCGCCGCGCGTTCGACCGGGCTTTGCTTGAGGAGTGGGCCTACGTCCGTCCCTACGACAGCAACGCCAAGCGGCTCCGCTTGCTATCCGCCTGGCTGCACCGCTACAACTACCACAGCGCCCACACCGCGCTTGGTGGCCTCGCTCCGGTGACTCGTGTCAAAAACCTACGTGGGAAGTACATCTAGGGCGACCCACTCCATTGGACCTCTTGTGGGCCAAGATTGCCGTCCGATCCTCGTGCCGGCGGCCTTCCACGAAGGCGCCCGGTTTGACACCCTATCCGGCGAACGTCGGTGTATCTCGGCGAACAGGATGGACTAGGGGGTGGCCTCTGCCGAATACGAAATGGCCATCCGCGAACACCGGCGGACGTCCCTCTGTCAAATCCGCCCTTACCGATCATGTGCCAGCGCCGTCCGATCCATCCCCAGGCGGCAGAAAGGTCGGTACACGTCTTGCGGGGTCGCGAGGAGGGTTGCCGTCACGGTTGCCGTCAAGCCCCACCGAGCTGACCCCTGCAGCCGCAGCCAAAGAACCTAAATCGAGATCGCAAATGACGGAGGGAGAGGGATTCGAACCCCCGGAAGCGTTGCCGCCTCAGCGGTTTTCAAGACCGCCGCAATCAACCGCTCTGCCATCCCTCCACGGTGCCATTTGAGATCAAATGTGACCTGTTATCTCTTAGAGTCTCCAAGTTGTTATCCAACCGTTAAGCCAACTCGGAAAGAGACAGGCTACCGCAGGGCCCCTTCGAGAGCCTCCACAGCTTCCGGGTACATCGCCATGGCCCAGTGGTCGCCGGAGTCGTCGGTTGGGCCAAGTGATAACTGCGCCAGTCGACTGGATCCCCGTGAACGGATCCATGGCACGCGAGAGTTGCTCAAGGGCGCAGCAGAGCCAGGGGAAACTCAGATGAACGGCCGAAAGCATACGCCAGGGCACAGGGTTCAGACCCTGCGGAAGGGTGAACGTCTGATCGGTGAGCTCAAGTACCCTAAGTCCGGCCACAGACCCCTGTGCACTCTTCCCCTTGAACGGCGCGTCATTAGTCCGCGTCCGGTGACCTCCTGAAGCCGCCGTCGCGTAGTTGCGACCGTCTATCCCGCATGGAGACCGGTACTCTCAAAAACCTTGCCGGTCAACTCGCATAGCACGTGACAAACAGCTGGCAGAACCGAGGATGATGGAACTCTTTCGTGCCCTACCAAGCGGACCGGATAGCAGTAGACAACGGAGGAGTAACGCATGGAGCGAGTTTTGGACTCAGACATTACGGCGATCGGAGCGGCGGGGACTGGGCTAGGGAGCGAAGCCAGTGCCGTGGCGGTCACCGCCCCGTCCGACCGAGCCCGGCCGCGCCTCCTGACGGCTGAGCAATGGGCTCGCATGGAGGCGTCCGCTGCTGAGATCTTCACCAGTCTGGGGATGGACCTGGCAACCTCAGCCACCCAGGAAACCCCACGCCGTTTCGTCCGCGCAATGTACGACGCCACCATCGGATACGAGGGTGATCCGAAGCTTCTCACGGTCTTTCCAACTGAGTGCCGAGGCGGCTCCGACTGCAAGATCAGCCAGATAATCGAAGGGCCAATTCCGTTCTTCGCGCTCTGCGAACACCATGCGCTTCCATTCCATGGTGTAGCGCACATCGCGTACATCGCCCATGAGCACATCATCGGACTCTCCAAGCTCACCCGCCTGCTTCGCCTCTTCGCGCGGCGGTTCACGGTTCAGGAGCGAATCGGCCAGGAAGTCGCCGACTGGCTGGTGGAGAATCTGCAGCCCCACGGTGTGGCAGTTCATCTGGAAGCGGTCCACCTCTGCACTCAGATGCGGGGAGTGAGAGAACAACAATCGAGTACATCCGTGTCTTTCTGGCGGGGAGCTTACGAGGTGGATGTGCCACTTCGACAGGCGTTTTTGGGGAGCGTACGGCGAGATTGGGCTCGGTAACTGATCACCTTCCAGCCGCCAGCCCGCGTGATCAATCAGCCTGGGGGACGGTCTGCACAGTCGGCGACTCAGGGCGTAGTGCCCGCTCTCGGTCGAGCGCCTGTTTTACGTCCGGCATCGCTTTGCTCATGCAGCACGGGCAGGACTCATACCACTCCCGCAGGCCGGCGTCGATCAGCGGTCGGGGCGTGAGGTGCGGGTCCTGGTCAGACTGAGGATTTTCCATGGGGCAGCCTCCTAATGGTCAAACGGCGGATTCAGTCGCTACGCTGGAGGTGGATCTGTACGAGCCAGGTCACTAACTATCTCGTCCAAGCCTACTGCGGGGTCAGCTAAAGTGCGGACGTCAAGCCGACGACCAGATGACACCAGGGACCGGATGTGGCGGGCTTCACCAAGCAGATTGGCTGCTAGTCCAGCTCGGACCTGACCATCCCGCAGCCAGAACGCCACGAACTGGCGATCGGATAACGAGCCCCGGGTCACGAGTTCGTCGGCGCCCTCCGCGTGGCCGGTGTACTCCATGTACAGGTCGTACTGCTGCGAGGCGAACCACGGAATGCGATCGTGTCGAGCATGGTACCCAAGCATGTTCGCGGCGGCGGTCGGCCCCTGGGTCAGTGCAGACAGCCAGTGCTCGACCCGGATTCGGGACCGGAACACGGGGTGGTAGGCGTTCGCCACGTCACCGGCGGCGAAGACGCCAGGGACACTGGTCTCAAGATGTTGATCGACGACGACCCCGTTATCGATCTCGATACCTGCCTCCGTGGCCAGTTCGATGCGAGGAACGACGCCCACTCCAACCACGACGAGGTCGCAATTCACGGTGATCCCATCGCTGAGCCGTACCCCCGAGGCTCTCCCGTTCCCGACGATGGCTTCCACCTTCACTCCGAAGTGAAGTTCGACGTCATGCGCCGCGTGAAGGTCGCGCCAGACTGCTCCGATCACGGGACCGAGCGCCCGTTCCATCGGCGTGGTGTTCGGGTCCACCAGCGCTACTTCGAGGCCCACCTGACGGAAAGAGGCGGCCACCTCCGCGCCCACCCAGCCAGCTCCGATCACCACGGCGCGCGTGGCCGAAGCTTCGGCATGGCGGATGGTGTCGGCGTCCGTCACCGTCCGGAGACAGTAGACTCCATCCAACTCGGCACCTGGTGCGTCCAGGCGCCGTGGCGCCGCACCAGTCGCGAGCAGGAGACGATCGTAATGCACGTCGACGCCGGAGTCGAGGGTCACGCACTGCGTCGGTAGATCTAGTCCCGTTGTCCTCGTGGATAGCAGCAGCTCGATGCTCTGCGCCTCGTAGAAATCTGAGGCATGAACGGCGGCATCCTCGAAGGTAGCCTGGCCGCGGAGGTACTCCTTCGAGAGGGGCGGGCGCTCATAGGGCCGAAGAGGCTCTTCCCCGATTAGGACGACCCGGCCGTCAAATCCCCAGGCTCGCAACGACTCTACCGCCGACGCCCCAGCCTGACCAGCTCCGACGACTACGAAGGTTGAACTGCCTGGCACCTACCCTGACCCCGGATCCATCCCCATCGATGTGGTCCCTTCTTCAATTCGCAGAGGAATGGAGACTGGCGACGAGGCGGACCTCACAGCAGCCTGCCACCCCTGCCTCCAGAATACTCCTTACACCGAGTTGCTCTGAACCGGATCTGGGGTGTGGAATATCTTTAACGAGCGCGCTGTGGCGGTCATGCGTTCCCTTGCGAAATGCGCAGCCTCCGACTGCCACTCGCCCGACGAACGACGATCATGATGGAGCTTCGGGTCGGCCCCGGGAATCTCCCGCACCATTCCAATGAGGAGGGTGACGATGGCGCAGAAGGTGGACGTTCAGGTACGTCGGGTCTACGACGCGCCCTCGCGCGGTGACGGACCCCGCGTTTTGGTGGACCGGATCTGGCCGCGCGGGCTAACCAAGGTCAAGGCCGAACTCGACGAGTGGTGCAAGGGTGTCGCTCCTTCGACGGAACTGCGCCAGTGGTACCACCACGACCCGGCTCGGTTCAAGGAGTTCAGGCGCCGTTATCACCTCGAACTGAAGCAGCGGGAGCGTGCTAGCGCGCTGACTCACCTGCGGGAGCTGGCGAGGGCGCGGACGTTGACCTTGCTCGCCGCCACCAAGCAGCCCGAGATCAGCGAGGCGGAGGTGCTCGCGGAGTTGCTCCGGGCTGACGTCCAGCGGAGAGCCGCGAGGCTCTTAGACGGCCGATCTCGGTGGTGCTAGCATGGGCTTAGGGCCGGTGGCGTTTGCAGAAGAGTCACGTTTTCCACCTCGTTTTTGGGTTTCGACCACGCCCGCGAAGCCCGGGAAGATTCGGGGTGGGACACTTTAGTCTCGAGGCGAGTGCAGCATGGCGAGTGACAGCTTCGGCGCCAGATCTCAGCTAGTAGTTGGTGATCGACAGGTCGAGATCTTTCGCCTCGATGTGTTTCCCAATCTGGCACGCCTGCCGTACTCGATCAAGGTCCTCCTTGAGAATCTTCTGCGCCACGAGGACGGGCGAGCGGTCAGTTCCGAGGATGTGGGCGCGTTGGCAGCCTGGGTGCCCGAATCGGCCGGACGCCGGGAGCTGATGTTCTTCCCCGAGCGAGTGTTGATGCAGGATTTCACCGGTGTTCCCGCCGCTGTCGATCTCGCTGCGATGCGTGACGCGGTGGTGCGGCTCGGTGGCGACCCCACCAGGATCAACCCGGTGATCCCCGTAGAATTGGTGATCGACCATTCGGTCATCGCCGAAGTGTCGGGGCGTTCCGATGCTTTCGCGCGGAACGCTGCGGTAGAGGCGACCCGCAACATCGAGCGCTATAAGCTACTCCGCTGGGCGCAACAGAGCTTCGACAACTTCTCCGTGATCCCGCCGGACACGGGAATCTGCCACCAAGTCAACCTGGAGTATCTGGCCCGGGTGATCTTCGACGATCAGGGGAGAGCCTACCCCGACACCCTGGTCGGCACCGACTCCCACACTCCGATGGTCAATGGACTCGGGGTGTTGGGCTGGGGGGTGGGTGGCATCGAGGCCGAGGCCGCGATGCTGGGGCAGCCGATCTCCATGCTGGTGCCGGCCGTGGTGGGGTTACGCTTGGTCGGTGAGCTACCCGAGGGGGCTACCTCGACCGATCTGGTTCTCGTCATCGCCGAGTTGCTCCGACAGGTGGGGGTGGTGGGCAAGCTGGTGGAGTGCTACGGCCCCGCCTTAGCCTCGATCCCAGTGGAAACCAGGGCCACCATCGGCAACATGTCCCCCGAGTACGGGGCGATCGCGACCATGAGTCCCATCGACGATGCGACCCTTGCGTATCTACGGATGACCGGGCGCGACCCCATCCATGTCGCACTGGTCGAGGCGTACGCTAAAGAGCAGGGACTCTTTCATAACTCTGGTGACGACGACCCCACCTATTCCGAGATCGTCGAGCTCGACCTGAACCAGATCGTCCCGTGTCTGGCCGGGCCGGCACGCCCTCAGGACCGGATCCCGCTGACCCGGGCGAAGCAGTCCTTGCGGGTCGCCTTGGCAAGTCAACACCCATCCTTGGCCAATCGGGCACCGGTCCCCTTGAACCACATCGACGAGGCGTCGGCCGAGTCCTTCCCGGCCAGCGATTCCCCAACCGCGATCCCAGTTGGACCACCGAGGGATCCCGCCGGTGATGGCAAACGGCTGGCGACGTACGAGGATCGAGACGAGCCTCCCTATCCCTCCCGTCCCACCAAAGCTCTACTGGAGGGCGGGGCGGAAGTCGCCCTCGACCACGGTGCAATCGTGATCGCCGCTATTACCAGCTGCACCAACACCTCGAACCCCCAGGTGATGGTCGCCGCCGGGCTGGTGGCGCGCCGGGCCGTCGAGTTGGGGCTCCGACCCAAACCCTGGGTGAAGACTTCCCTGGCGCCCGGCTCGCGGGTCGTCATCGACTACTTCCGGAAAGCAGGCCTGCTTGAGCCACTCGAGACCCTGGGGTTCAATCTGGTCGGTTACGGCTGCACCACCTGTATCGGCAACTCCGGTCCGCTGCTGGCAGGGGTCTCCGCCGCGGTGGCCGATGGGGAGTTGGCGGTCTGCGCGGTCCTGTCGGGCAACCGCAACTTCGAGGGACGAATCCACTCTGAGGTGCGGTTGAATTACCTAGCGTCACCCCCGCTGGTGGTGGCGTACGCGCTGGCGGGCACCATGGACATCGATCTCACCACCGAGTCACTCGGGGTATCGACCGACGGCCGTCCGGTTTATTTGTCTGACCTGTGGCCCAGTCTGAGTGAGGTCGACCACGTTGTCCAGGAAGCCGTTGGCGCCGGAATGTTCCACTCGGCCTATGCGTCGATCTTCGAGGGCGATGCACGCTGGCAGGCATTGATTACAGCGTCTGCGACCACCTTCGATTGGGATGCCGCATCTACCTACATCAGCGCCCCACCGTTCTTCGAGGGAATGGAGTCCGAGCCCGCACCGCCGCGCGACATTGTGGGGGCGCGGGTGCTCGCTCTACTCGGGAACTCGGTCACCACTGACCACATCTCCCCTGCGGGCGCGATCCGGCCGGACAGCCCCGCGGGGAGATGGCTCACCGAGCGGGGGGTGGCGGTAACCGACTTCAACTCGTACGGTGCTCGCCGGGGCAACCATCACGTGATGTTGCGCGGAACCTTCGCCAACCCCAGGCTACGTAACCTCCTGACCCCAGAGACCGAAGGCGGCGTCACACTGCACCTTCCCGACAACGAGAAGGACTCGATCTTTGCGGTGGCCGAACGCTACCGGGCCGATGGCGTGCCGTTGCTCGTGGTGGCCGGCAGAGACTACGGAGCCGGGTCCTCTCGAGACTGGGCGGCGAAGGGAACGCTACTGCTGGGGGTGAGGGCGGTGCTGGCGGAGAGCTTCGAGCGTATCCACCGCTCCAACCTTATCGGTATGGGTGTCTTGCCCCTGGAGCTTCCCGCCAGCGCCGCCGCCCTGGGCCTGAGCGGCCGGGAGACCTATGCAGTACTCGGCCTCGATTCTCTCGCCGAGAGCTCGGTCCCCGAGAAGGTCGGGGTGCGCGCCGACAGCGTGACGTTCCAAGCTCGGGTACGCCTCGACACCCCAATGGAACTGGCCTACTACCTCCACGGGGGGATTCTCCCTTTCATGCTGCGGGGACTGCCACCGCCGTGACGGTAGGCCACGCGCTTCCACGAGTTCCCCAGCAGATTGCCGCCGGGCACCGCGTAGGAGGCCGCGGGTGAGACCTTACGAGCCTGAGAGCCGACCCCGGTAATACACCCCTGGGGTGCCCATAGCGACGCTCACCGCGTGACGCTGGGAATGGTCGTGCACCGCGAGCGGCAAGGGCGCCGCGACCTCACGGTCGTGCTCAGGTCCCCAGTAGGCGCCGACCGGACCGGTCGCGCGGCGGCGGCGCTCGTTGGGCCAGTAGTTGGCCGGCCGCCTGGAGCCGACGTCGGACCTCGCATTCCAGGGCGCGCCGTGATGAGCTTCTCCACCGGAGGCGGTTACCAGTCCAGCAGCGCGCCGGGGAGTATCGTGGGTCGAGGGTACCTATGCGGTAAGGAGGCCAACATGGCGCTGAAACCTGGATTCCGGCTCGGCATCTACGTATTCGAGGATGTCGAGATAATCGACTTCGCCGCCCCTTACGGCGTCTTCTCGGTAGCCCGTCGATATGACCCGGAATTGGATGTTTTCCTAGTGGGAGAAGCGATGCGGACCACGCAGGCTCAAGCCGGCCTGACCCTGCTTCCGAACTATGCGTTCGGTGATCGTCCCGCCATGGACGCGTTCCTGATACCAGGGGGAGCGGGAACCCGTCAGGAGATGCACAACCGACGCCTGCACGAGTTCGTCACCACCCTGCCGACGACTACGCTGCTCGTCAGTGTGTGCACCGGATCGTGGATCTACGGTGCGATGGGCTTGCTCGACGGCCTCCCGGCCACGAGTCGCAAGGAAGCCGATGCGCAGGAGGCAAGCAGCCGGGGCATGGTGCCCATCGATCGGCTTGCCACGATTGCCCCCGCGTGCCGGATCAGCCGGGCGCGGGTCGTCGACGCTGGCAGGATCATTACAGCGGGTGGAATCGCGAGTGGGATGGAACTGGGATTCCATCTACTGCGGCGGGCGGGCTACGACGAGACCTTCGTTTCCGAGGTGGCTCGGGTTATGGAGTACCACGCAGCCTACGAACTCTACCGCGACGACATTGAGCCGGCCGCTCCGGGTTGAGCAACCACCACGGTTGAGTGATCGGCTGGCCAGATCGGAATCCTGTGAACGCTCACCGACTGTGCGCCCCTGGGGTGGGAGTGAGCCCGGCGAGGGCCAGATCCGAGCGTGCCTGTACGCGGGGCGTCGCGCTCGCCTAGGCTGACCAGCTGGCGTCGACCGTTCCCAGGTCCAGGCCGAGCTTTTCGGTCGCGGCCCATGATGGACAGCATTTGCCGTCACTTAGACAGAGTGATCTGTTCGGTGACGTAGTCCGATGAGCGGTGCTGGGACGGCTGTTCATCCTCGCGGACGCACAGGGGGAGAATGGCGCGACCTAGCTTCAGCGCGGCACGGTCATCGACCACGCGGTGGGCTTCCTGAGCTCACACTGCATGGGTCCGATCCGCGCTCCAGGGGCAAGGCGATGTCGTACACCGCCGGCACTGGACCAGAACGGGCACTACTCCCTGACCCTCCGGCAGCCGGACCAGAACTCCGGGTTCGGAGGGAGCTGAAAGGGCCATACCGGCCCCGAGGCGGACTCGATGGGTTGCGTGGCTCGCCAACGGCGCCGGCAGGCCGACCTCGTTCAGCCTGCCGGACGATTCAGACTGCAAGCCAACGAATTCGACGCCATGGTTGAACCATCCAGGTACAGCCATTTGTCGCCAAGCATGGCGCAAGCCCACTGTTGAGATGGGACCTCCTGGAACTTTGATGGCGCAGGTCCGCCTACGCCTGAGTTGCGTCCATTCCGCCCGGTCACAGGCGGGAACTATGGTTGCGTGCTCGGAACCGGGTGGGGGAGTTGAGCGGGTACTCTTACGCGGACTCAAGGGTGGCAGCAGCCGTGATCTTGGCCCCGGCGAACAGGCGTGAGATCGGGCAGAGTTTGGCGGCTTCTTCGACGGTCGCCTGAAACGTTTCGCGGTCGATGCCGGCGACAAGTCCGGTTACTTGAAGAGCTGAGGACACCAGCGTAGGCACGCTGCCGACCTCATCAAGGGTCACGGTGGCCGTCACCGTCAGTCGCTGGGGGAGTCTTGCGCTCACCGAGTGCCATCGCCAAAGCCATGCTGAAGCAGGAGCTGTGAGCAGCTGCGGCCAGTTCCTCAGGACTGGACTTGCCGTCCGGACGCTGGGTGCGGGACGCCCAAGTCACAGCTAGTCCGTCCAGAGCCCCAGTGGTGCTGTTCAAGGTGCCTACGCCATCTGCGAGCGAGCCGTCCCAGTCGTTGCTGCTGTCCGTTGCGCAATCACTTCGTTGCCCTCAGGTGCCGGTAGAGATCCACAAGCCGACGCTTGCCTAGATACTATTCCCGCCCTAAGGCTGACGATGGTGTGGCCCGTGGTCACTGCGGCTCCGGCGCTAATTCCGCCAGACCGCCTGCCTTCGTGGGGGGACCCACCTTCACTGACACCGTCCCATCCTGCTCGCGCACGGTGAAAGTAGGCTGCGGGAAGGTGGCCGGGCCGCGCTGAGGTCGGCCCGAATCCACGCAGAAACGCGAGCCATGCCAAGGGCAGGTGACGACCATGCCGTCGAGCGTACCTTGAGCTAGCGGACCGCCAGCATGGCCGCAGACCTCGGCGATCCCGTAGAGCGTGCCGCTACGCCTTACCACGAGCACGCCCACGCCATCCGCGTCGGCGCGACGTAGCTTCCCCTCTGGGAAGTCCGCGGCGTCTCCCACCGTTACGAAATCAGTCGGCCAGCTGATGAACGCCAAATGATTCACCGTCGTGCCGATCGCGAAGACCAGGTGGCCGCCCAGGTAGGCTCCCCTGAGGAGGATTCCCAAGGCTGCGGCTGCGAGGCCCACTGCCAGCGGATGCCACTCCATGCCCGCCCACCACCGTAGGCCTAGGGATACCGCCGCCACCAGCATCGCCACCGTCATCAGCAGTCCGTGAGCTACCGCCACTCGCCGCTCGTGTCCGTTGGTCTCGTGGAAGTCGGTGTAGCCAGTGATGATCGCAGCTAACCCGCACACCAAGCCGACCGCCAGCATTACGTCACCGGCTGTGCTTGGGAGTCGGGTAGTGAAGTGAGCGACCGCATCGGCCACCACGCCACCGATCCAGGCGCCGATGGGGACGTCGGTGAGTGCGGGGTGGAGGGGATGGCCGGTTCGGGTACCGTGCAGCAAGCTCTTCAGTGACTGCCCGGGCCGGCCCAGCACATCGAAGGCGCGACCCACGAGGCTCTGCACCAGGTCGGCGATCGGCTCCAGCCATGGCTGATGCTCGATCAGTCGGTCGACCCACGTCTGCATCATGGTGGGGACAGCCTACCACTGGGCCGCCACCAGTCAGGTCACCGCCGCAAGTGGTCAAGGCCCTCGTCGAGCACAAATTCTCCCCGGTGAGCGTGCGCATGACGCGGGTAAAAATGAAGACCGCCTCTGGCTCTAACCCGGAAGTGGAGCTGCCGTCCCTTGCCCCTCTACCACGCGCTGACGCAAACCGGTCGGGCAGTCTTGGCTGTCCAACGCGCGGACAAGGTGCTCGACGGTCGGGCCCCGGGCTGGACTTCCGGACCCCTGGGGCGGATATCTTGAAGAGCGCGGTCATTCCGGAATTGAATGGTCAATTCCCGGCGACCGTCGCCCCTACCGGTCCCGCGGCGTTACCCGAGAGGGCCAGCTAGCTGAACAGTCCACCGGGTGTGTAGACAGTTGCGGCTCATCTTAGGCGCATCTTTCTAGCACCATAGACCAGCTGGGCGGGGATGCGTTCTGCGGCGTGGTGCCTGATGTTGGCCCGGTCAAAGTTGTAGATGCGCAGCGCGACCGCCTGAGCTACGTCGGTACGGCAGCGAACAGACACCATCCAACCTGAGGTGATTTCGTGCAGAGAGTTGGCGACAAGCACGGCCCCGTCTGCTGGGAACAGAGCGACCACCGGGTTCTGTGTCACCTGCATGTACGAAACGGAGTGAGTGTCGACGCGGCTGACCTCGCATCGCCCGAGCCGTCATACGATCACCGGGTCAACGACAGTCACAGGAGGACGCCATGGATGCAACCACGTTCACGTTTCCCACCTCAGCCTTTCCGCCGCTGGCGCTGGGCTTCTTCGGGCTCGGCACCGGTTACCTGATCTACGGTCCCCAGGAGTTCTTCGGCTTTCCGAAGCGCGAAACGCGCGTCGACCTCAGCACTGGCGTCTGGGGGATCGCGATGCCGGGCCTGTGTCAGTTCGTGGCCGGGACCTACCTTTTCGTTGGCTTGGCCCTCCATTTATTCAGCGCGCCTCCGCTCTACGCCGCGGCTCTGGCCTTTACCGTCTATGGCATCCACTGGTTCGCCATCGGTTTCAACCGGGCTCGAGGAGGTGATGCCCGTCCCAACGCATTCATGGCCGTTCCTTTCATGTTCATCTCGATCTTGGGGATGATCGTGTTCTTCCATGCCGGAGATATCCCTGTGGGCCTCCTATTTGCAGGTCTGACCGCCATCTATCTCAGCGACATGTTCGCCAGTTTCAAGGTGCCCCTGGGAGAGAGGTCTCTCGGCTTCTTCCACCTGCTGACGGGGTTCTGGCTCATCTACCTGACGTTCGCGTCGACTCTCGATTTCTCTTCTGGCTTCAAGCTCTGGCAGTAGTAGGCCAACTCCCTGGTCGATGTTGACCGGGAACCGGGTTCGCGTGGCGGCGGCTGGGACGCGCCTTGGCCGACGTGTTGTGGCGCCCGGCTCCCTCAACTCGACAGAGCCAGTGGGACCCCGGCTGCGCGTTCCGGTATCTCGCCGGCCTCGCGCAGTCTACGCAGCGGATTTTCCTGGGCTGGCACCGTCGGCCAGCTTGAACTTCACGGGGAGCTGTGGAGCAGGATCGTCGCCGCGGACCGAGTGGTTCCATCAGCGTTCCCTACTGCGCAGTAGGGTGTCGGCAACTGGTCTATACCAACGACGACCAAGGGACTCAGCCGGAGTCGCACCATCCGCAGGGTCGCCATGATCTTAGAGGGGACGTCAAAGGCTAGCTCGTCCACCACCTCAAGCATCGCCGGGATGCCCTCCCGGCTGGCATGCGTCACCACACGCTGGATGCCGTGCTACGAACCACACCTGGTGCCTCGTTCCCACCAGGCCCCTAATCCGGGCGTCGCTCCCGCACCGCCGCTCGGTCTCAATACCACTGTTATCAAGGATGCCTGCCGACTGAACCTCCCCAATGCTTCGATCACTTCTTCTGATGACACCCGTTTGGTGGTTCAGGCCGCTTGGCTCATTCCTTAGAGTCGCGTTCGCTGCCTTGCGACCGGTTGTCGCCGCTGGTGGCTATCATCGGATCGGGAGTGCATGGGTCCAGGTGGGCCCCTCGATCTTCAAAATCGATGGGGGGCGCTGTTAGCGTCCTTGGAGGGATCGTTCCCCTCGCCTCCCGCCATCGAGAAGACAAGGTGCCCCAAGCGAGCCCGTCGAAAGAAGCCAGGGGCAAAGGCCGGCCCCCCGCCGTGGGCCGACTGCTGATGAGGCCGGAGATCTCCCAGCTGGTCACTGAGCTGGGGCACCAGACCGTGGTGCAGGCGGTTCGTCGAGCCGTCTCGGAATCCGACGACCGCGATGGCCACTCCATGGGGAACGCAGAAGAAGTCAGGTTGGCAGAGAGAACTCGGGTACTCCTAGAAGGATCACCGCGCCGTCTCCATCGAGTGATCAACGGCACCGGAATCGTGATCCACACCAACTTGGGCCGGGCACCTCTCGGGTCAGAAGTCGCCACGTCGGCCGCGCAGGTGGCTGCTGGCTACTCCAACCTTGAGATGGAAAGCGCTGGTGGCCGCCGCGGTGACCGCCAGGACCTCCTTTTCACTCTGTTGTGTCAGCTGAGCGGAGGCGAAGCGGCGATGGTAGTCAACAACGGCGCAGCCGCCGTGTTGCTGGCTCTGGCCACCCTATGCCACGGCCGAGAGGTCGTAGTCTCCCGGGGAGAGGCAATCGAGATCGGAGGGGGCTTTCGCATCCCCGAGATCTTGAGGCTCTCCGGAGCGCGATTGGTGGAGGTCGGCACGACCAACCGAACCCACGTCAGCGATTACGTCGACGCCTGTGGGTCGAAGACGGCAGCCTTCCTTCGGGTTCACCAGTCCAACTTCAGCATGGCAGGATTCGTAGCGCGTCCCAACGTGACCGAGCTGGCAGCCGCCGCCCACGGGCGCGGAGTGCTTTTGCTGGAGGACGTGGGTAGCGGCCTAATCCCGCCAGCCGCCCCGGTTGTCGCTGCTGAGGACCGCCTACGATCCAGCTTGGGAGCGGGGGTAGACCTGCTCTTCTGCAGCGGCGACAAGCTGGTGGGAGGCAGTCAGGCCGGTCTTATCCTT
Source organism: Candidatus Dormiibacterota bacterium (assembly GCA_035534695.1). Lineage (GTDB taxonomy): Bacteria > Chloroflexota > Dormibacteria > Aeolococcales > Bog-877 > Bog-877. The sequence continues at coordinate 33,440 of DATLRN010000076.1, read as the reverse complement.
GGGCGGGAGGATCTCGTTGGTCGGCTCCGTAAGCACCCTCTTTCGAGAGCCTTGCGTCCGGACAAGCTCCAGCTGGCCGTCCTGGAAGAGACTCTGCTCCGATACGCTATCCCCGGCCGCCGGGACGAGATCCCGGTCTGGAGGATGATCCGGCTCAGCCCCGACGAACTCCGCGCGCGAGCCGGCGGCTGGGCTGACGCGCTGTCGGCCGACGCAATCTCGGCCGAGGTGGTGCCGCTTCGGGGCGCCGTTGGCGGTGGAACCACCCCCGGGCCTCCGCTCCCGTCCTTCGGAATCCTGCTCCGGAGCCGGCACCCGGGTCGGCTCCGCCGCCAGCTGGTCCAGTCGAGCCCGCCGGTGGTGGGACTGGAGCGCGCGGATGGGGTCGCGATCGATGCCCGCTGCGTGCTACCCGGCGAGGATGAGGAGCTTCTGGCCGTCATCCGAGCCGCCAGTGGGAAGGCCAGTTGAGCGAGTTGGTCGTGGGCACTGCCGGGCACATTGACCACGGCAAGACCGCCTTGATCAAAGCTCTCACCGGGGTGGACTGCGACCGGCTGGACGAAGAGCGCCGTCGCGGAATGACCATCGAACTCGGCTTTGCCCCGTGGACCCTCCCCTCGGGCCGAGAGGTCTCGGTGGTCGACGTCCCCGGGCATGAGCGGTTCATCCGCACCATGGCGGTGGGAGCCCGATCCATCGATCTGGCCCTGCTCTGCGTAGCCGCCGATGACGGGGTCATGCCGCAGACTGAGGAGCACGCTGCCATCCTCCGGATCCTCATGGTCCGTCGGACGGTGGTGGCGGTGACCAAGGTCGATTTAGCCCCTCACCGTGTGGAAATGGTGGGATCCCAGTCGCTGAGCCTGCTGCGGGACGTAGGCATCGCGGCTCGGCGCTGGGTCGGAGTGAACGTGGTCCAGGGAGTGGGCCTGACGGAATTGGCGACCACGGTCGATTCGGAGCTGGGCGAGATTGAGGATCATCCCGATCGAGGCTGCCCTCGCCTGCTGGTTGACCGCAGCTTCTCCAAAGCCGGGGTCGGAACTGTGGTGACCGGAGTTCTGGACGACGGCCAACTCCACCATGGCGATGGTGTGGAGGTTTTCCCTACTCGCAAACGAGGACGGATCCAGGGACTGCAACGTCGGGGCCACCCGGTGACGACTGCTCATCCAGGAGGTCGGCTAGCCCTAGCCCTGAAGGGGGTCTCAGTCAAGGATGTCCCAAGAGGCAGCGTTATCGGACTCGTCGGCGCCGTGCGCCCCAGTTCACGAGTGGACTGCCTGTTGCAGATCCCGAAGCTGGGAGCCTCCGGCGTGCGGCAGGGGATGACGGTGGAGGTGCTCCACGGAACGGCTACGGTCCAGGCGCAGCTGTGGCTGGCCGGGGAAGATCGACTTCCTCCCGGGTGCTCCGGTTATGGTCAACTGCAGCTCCGGTCGCCGCTGTGGGTGCTGCCCGGTGATCGCTTCATCCTTCGGGCCCCGCGCCCGGCCGCGGTGGTGGGAGGTGGCTTGGCCCTTGATGCCCAACCGGCGCGGCATCGCCGCTGGTGGAGCGCCCCGCTGGACTCCTGGGCGGTCCGGGAGCAGGCACTCTCAGCTGGGCTCAGCCGAGGAGCGGGTCAGTTGGCGGTTCTCGAGGCGTCGTCAGCACCACTCGGGCTCGAGGTTGGTGAGGCGGCGCGACGCGCCGGAGCGACGCTCACCTCCGCTCGGACCGCCATGGACGCGGCGCTCGAAGAGGGCACCCTTATCCGCTTGGAAAAGTCCTACCTGGCACGGTCGACATGGGACCAGATCGTCCAGCGCACCAGGGTAGAACTACTTGAGCACGAAGAGAGTCACCCGCTGGAGCGCGGTCTCTCCCGTCGGCAGCTGCTACTTCGGCTCGGCTTCGATGCCGGCGCCGATGGCGACGCCGTGGTTGGGCGGCTGGCGGCGGCGGGTGTCCTGGAGGCTAGGGGGCCGCTGGTGAGGCGACCGGGAACCACCTCAGGAGGCCATCGGAGTCCCGCCGTGGAACGCACCGCGGCGCTGCTCCGACGAGCCGGGGTCGACGCTCCCGGGGCGCTGGAGCTGAAACAGGCAGGTTTGAGCAAAGCCGTCGCCGGTTACTTGGTGAGAAGCGGCGAGGCCGTTCAACTGGGGAGTGACGTGCTCATATCCAGCGCCGCCCTGGAGGGGTTGGAGGCGCGCCTCCAAGAGCTGCTGGCGGACTCTCCCGATGGCTTGACCGTGGCGGCTCTCCGAGATCAGCTGCACACGACTCGGAGAGTGATGGTGCCGCTGCTAGAGCGGCTGGCCAGGCTCCGGGTGACCGAGCGTGTCGGTGACCGGCACCGGCTGAGGAGCCTTCCCCAGGGCGCTTCCCCATGCGCTTGACGGAGCTGTCCGGACAGGGTGGATGCTCCGCCAAGATCGCCCAGGCCGACCTGGCGGAGGTCCTGGCCGGGATTGCGTCCCCTCCCCGGGGCGATTTGCTGATCTCCGCCGACACTGTGGATGACGCTGCCGTCTACCGGATCTCGGACGAATTCGCGCTGGTAGCCACCACCGACTTCTTTCCTCCGCCGGTCGACGATCCCCGGGCCTATGGCGCGATCGCCACCGCCAATGCGCTGTCCGACGTCTATGCCATGGGAGGTACCCCGCTACTGCTGCTCAACTTGGTCGGCTTCGACCTGGCCCAGCTCGATGGCGCCATCCTGCGACAGATCCTGGAGGGCGGGGCCGAGGTGGCGCAGGAGGCCGACTGCGCGGTCGCCGGGGGGCACTCGATCCGAACCTCCGAGCCGCTCTTCGGGTGCGCCGTGCTGGGACGCGTCGACCCCCGCCGGATGGTGACCAACTCGGGTGCCCAGCCGGACGATCTGGTGTTCCTGACCAAGCCGCTGGGAACTGGGGTGATCCTCAACGCCCACAAGCTCCAGCAAGTGACCGATTCGGTACTGGCCGCGGCGATCGACTCCATGTGTCAACTCAATCGAACCGCGGCAGAGGCCATGGTGCAGGCCCGGGCCAGCGCCGCGACCGACGTGACCGGATTCGGTCTGCTGGGCCACCTCCACAACCTCGCCAACGCCTCGGGAGTTCGTGTCCGGGTGCGCTCCGCAGACCTGCCGCTTCTGCCCGGCGCCCGCCAGCTGGCGCAGACCGGGCACGTCCCGGGTGGCACCCATCGCAACATGACCCTGGCCGAGACGGTGACGCTCATCGGGCCTGGGGTCCCGCCCGATCTGATGCTGCTGGCCTGCGATGCCCAGACCAGCGGTGGGCTCTTGATCACGGTCGCCCCGGCCAGGGCAGCTCAGATAGTGGAGCTGCTGCCCTGGGCGGTCGTGATCGGAGAGGTGCTGGCCGCCGACGGGGATCAGCCGACCCTTGAGGTGGTGTGACTTAGCCGTAGTGATTGGCGACCGGGATGCCAAGGTTGGTGCTTGGTCCACATCCCTGAGGGGGTAGCGCAGCGGTCGAGAACCGAAGGTTCAGCCGGTCGCGGTCTTGCCCTGGCCGCTGGCCGCCGCCGCCTCGCGCTGGCTATCCACGAGGTAGCGGGGGTCTGCGGCCGACTGGAAACCTGCGCGGTAGACGCACTGGCGCAGCGCCGCCGAACCCGCCAGCGTCAGGGCGCCTCCCAGAATCGCCACCTTCCGGCTTCGGCGCCCCAGTACCGAGATCAGGGCCGCTCCGGTCAGCGAGCTGGCCCGGTGGACCTTGGCCAGCCGGCCAGCAGGGCCATCGCGGTACGGTTCAGCGAGCGGACCCAGACGTCGCTGCATCAGCAGGAACGAGGCCTGCTCGACGGCGGTGCCCCATGCCACCATGCGGCGAGCCGCCACGCTTTCCTCTGGGGGGCCGGCCACGCAGAGGCTGGCTCCGGCCGCCGCCACGGAGCTCCCCGTGAACACAAACGGCAGGATGGTGCGCCCACCCCGCCAGATGGGGTTCGCGGTATCGGCCAGCAGCACCGCCGTGTAGTTGGCGAGGATCGGTCCGAGGATGCCTGCCGCGGCCTCCAGAGTGCCGACCACCACGTTGGGGAGACCAACAAAGTCGGCCATCTCGGCCGCTCCCAAAGCGGAGCCGAAGCCAGCCAAGGTCCAGCTCCCCAGGCTCATCGGCGAGGTGGGCCGGAAGACCCGAAGCATGTTGAGAAAGCGCTCCGGGCGACCTAGGTCGGAGATCAGCAAAGCCGGGCTGACGACCGCCCCCGCCAGCGCCAGCCGTCGGGCCCGCCTCCCCAGCTTGGCCTCGCCCGTTCCGCGGGCGAATATCGCCACCGCCGCCAAGCCGCCTGCAGTACCGCCGGTAAATAGGTACCAGGGCACCTCCCAGGTCCATGCGGGACGCTTGACGATGGGCAAGCCGTAGTAGGAGCGGGGCTTGTCCCGAGGCACCATCTGCCGCTCCCCGCCTACCCGCGGCTCGGCTGTCACCGGCGCCGCCATCTGAGTGACCCCATTACTCCCAACGTCAACACCGAGGCGGCTACCGACGCCGCACCCCAGAGCAGGGCCAGATCCGTCCGCCGGTAAACCGGCTTGGGGGGCAGGCCGTACACCTCCGGCTCGTCGAGCAGCAGGAAGAAGGCTCCGAAGCCGCCCACGCCGTCGTCTTTCGATTCACCGTAGAGCCGGGCGCCGGCGAAGCGCGGCTCCCGCTTCACCTCCTCCAGCCGCTTCTCGGCCCGTTCGCGGAGCTCCTCGAGCGGACCGAATTGGATTGACTGGGTAGGACAGGCCTTGGCGCACGCTGGCTCATCTCCAACCTCGAGACGGTCGTAGCACAAAGTGCACTTGAAGGCTCGGCCGTCCGGCTCCTCACGCCGCTCCAGCACCCCGAACGGGCAGGCGACGACACAGTAGCCACAGCCGTTGCAGATGTCGTCCTGGACCACCACGGTGCCGAACTCGCTGCGGAAGATGGCCCCGGTGGGGCAGACGTCCAGGCAGGCGGCCCGGGTGCAGTGTTTGCAGACGTCGGAGTTCATCAGCCACTGGACGCCATCGCCCGTATCCGGCCGCGGCCGCTCCACGAATGCCACGTGGCGCCAACTGTTCGCTCCCAGAGCCGAGGTATTGTCGTACGAGTTCCCGGTGAACCCGGTATCGATGTCCGGCACCCCGTTCCACTCCTTGCACGCCACCTCACAGGCCTTGCAGCCGATGCAGATCGAGCTGTCCGTGAAAAAACCCATCCGGGTGCCGCCGCCTTGCCACATCGGCAGCGAAACCGCTGGCCGGCGCCCGGTGGTGGCAGCGGTCATCGGCTCGCCGCCCGCGGTCGCCGCCCGGGCTGGATGTCGCAGGTCGCGGCCTTGGTCTCCTGGATGTGGACGTTGGGGTCCAGCACCAGCGGGAAGAGGTCGTTGGCGGAGTCCCCGCGGCTCAGCCCCCGGCTACCCCAGTGATAGGGGAGCCCGACCTGATGCACTACTCGGTCGCCGAGTCGAAGCGCCGAAACCCGAGCGGTGACCAGTACTCGAGCTTCGATCTGGGTCCGCTCCGTGATGATGGTGGCCCATCCTCCCGGGCGAAGGCCCCGCTCCTGGGCCAGTTCCGGACTTACCTCGCAGAACATCTCCGGCTGGAGTTGGCTGAGTCGGGAGAGGAAGCGGCTCATCCCACCCGCGGTGTGGTGCTCGGTGAGTCGGTAGGTGGTCATGACGAACGGGAAGCGTTCGCTGCCGGGCTCGCCCGCGGTGGGGTTGTACGGATTGTCGCGGCGCCGGAAGATCTGGCGCGCTGGATTGTGCTCCTGCTCATAGAGCGGGTTGCGGACGGGCGACTCATGTGGCTCATAGTGGGTTGGGAACGGTCCATCCACCACCCCGCTGGGAGCGAACAACCAGCCCACGCCATCCGCCTGCATGATGAACGGCCGATCTCCTGACAGGGCAGCCTCTGCGGTCGCCCCCGGCGGAGGCTGATAATCGGGACGCCGGTCACCCGGGAAGTCCGGGACGTCGGGCCCCACCCATTTCCCCTGCGCCTCGTCCCAATACACGAAGCGTTTGCGCTCCGACCAGGGCTTTCCCTCGGGGTCCGCGGAAGCCCGGTTGTAGAGGACTCGGCGGTTCAGTGGCCAGGCCCAGCCCCACTCCGGGGCGACCCAACTCTGCTCTTGCCCCGGCCGCTTGCGGTTGGGGAGATTCTGGTCGTCGGCGAAAGCCCCACAGTAGATCCAACATCCCGAACTGGTCGAGCCATCCGCCCGAAGTGCGCCGAAGCCGGCCAGCAGCTTTCCGTCGGGGCCACGCCCAGAGATCTCCCGCAGAACTGCCTCGGCGCTTGGTTCGCCGGACTTGGGATCCAGGGGGTAGTCCCAGGTGAGGTCGAGCAGAGCTCGGTCGCGCGCCTCGGTGCTGGCCGCTAGCTTCTCGCGGATCTTGACCCCCAGGTAGTAGGTGAACGAGAGATCCGAACGGCAGTCGCCTCTTGGCTCCACCGCCTGATCGTGCCACTGCAGCAGTCGCTGGGTGTTGGTGAAGGACCCGCTCTTTTCAGCGTTGGCGGCGGCCGGCATAAAGAACACCTCGGTTGCGATGTCCTCGGCGCGAACCTCGCCGGACTGAGTCTCCGGTGAGTCGTACCAGAAGCTGGCGGTTTCGATCTCATACAGATCTCGCACCACCAGCCAGTCGAGGCTGCGCAGCGCCTTGCGATGGAGACCGCCGTGGGCTGACCCGACGGCGGGGTTCTCCCCCAGTACAACAAAGCCTTTCACTGACCCGTCCACCATGCCCAGCGTGGACTGGTAGGTGGAGTGGTCGCCGGTAACCCGGTGGAGGTAGTCGAACCCGAATTGGTTGTCGGGAGTAGCCCGGTCGCCCCAATAGGCTTTCAGCAGGGAGACTAGATAGGCTTCGAGGTTGCCCCAGTAGCCGCCCGCCGCGCCACCTTGGTCGAGGCAGAACTGCTTGAGATCGGGCGAGTCCTTGGCGGTCGGCACCTGGATGTAACCCGGCAGCACATCGAAGAGCGTGGCGATGTCGGTCGCCCCCTGGATATTGGCATGGCCCCGCAGCGCCATTACCCCGCCACCGGTGCGTCCCATGTTGCCGAGCAGGAGCTGGATGATGGCGCCGGTGCGGATGAACTGCACCCCGACGGTGTGTTGGGTCCAGCCGACCGCGTAGACGAACGCGGTGGTGCGCTCCCGATTGGAGTTGTCGCAGATCGTCTCGGCGGCTTCCAAAAACTTCTGCTGGGACACCCCACAGACACGCTCCACCATCTCCGGTGTGTAGCGAGCGTAATGTCGGCGTAGCAACTGGAAGACACAGTGGGGGTGCTCCAGGGTGGGGTCCGAATGGGGCGGCGCACCCTCGATTGTGACCCCATCCCCAGACGGGCGAGGAGCCCCGCGCTCCCCGGCCGAGGCGTGAATCACTCCACCCTGGTACTGCCACGATGAGGTGTCATAGGTGCCCGACTCCTCATTCCACCCCGAGAAGAACCCGTCCAGGTCCTCGGTGTCGAGGAAGCGTTCGTCGATGATGGTGGCGGCGTTAGTGTAGGCGACCATGTAGTCACGGAAGTACCGCTCCTGCTCCAGGATGTAGTGCACCAAGCCGCCCAGAAACGCGATGTCACTGCCGGCCCGGATCGGGATGTGCAGGTTGGCCATGGCGCTGGTGCGGGTGAAGCGAGGGTCGACATGGATCAGCTTGCCGCCCTTTCCCTGGGCCTCGACGATCCATTGGAAAGCGACCGGATGACATTCGGCCATGTTGGAACCCATGATCACGATGCAATCTGAGTTCTGGAGGTCGCCGGGAAAGGTGGTGGCTCCGCCCCTACCGAACGATGCTCCCAGACCGGGAACTGTGGCCGAGTGTCATATTCGGGCCTGGTTCTCGACCTGGACCACCCCCAAGCCCACCATGAGCTTGCGCCAGAGGTAATTCTCCTCGTTGTCGATGGTGGCGCCTCCCAAGCTGGCGATGCCCATAGTTCGGCGCAGCGGCCGGCCCTGCTCGTCCTGGTCCTCCCAGGTCTGGCTCCGAGTCTGGATGACCCGGTCCGCGATCATGTCCATGGCTTGGTCGAGGGAGATCTGCTCCCAGGCGGTGCCGTGGGGACGGCGGTACTTGACCTGCAGTTCCCGCAGCTCGCTGTTGACCATCTCCTTAGTGGCAGAGCCCTTGGGGCAGAGCCTTCCTCGCGAGAGTGGACTGTCGGGGTCACCCTCGATCTGGATGATCTCCTGGCCGTTGGCGTAGACCAGCTGACCGCATCCCACGGCGCAGTACGGGCAGACTGACTTCACGACCTTTTCCGCCGTCGAGTTTCTCGAGCGGAAGTTGCGGCTGTGATCAGACTGGGCGCTGTGACCGAGCCCCAGCGGGTCTCCCTCGGCCAATTGACGCAGTACCGGCCAGCGCGTAATCGTGCGTCGGGCCAAAACCCAGCCTCCTGGCCAACGACCTACTACTACATCAAGTATATGACGGCTGCGCTCCCAGACACGCCCGCGTCTCACCGTCCGCTGGCTAGCGGGCTCGCCCGGGTGAGAACTCATCGCGGTGACTCCTCCCTGGGTGGCTGATCAGGTTCAGGACCATCGGAGTGAGGTGGGATCAGTAGCCCTAGCCGGGCGTGAACATGCGTGGGACACCAGAGAAGCCGTACGTGAGGGGCAAGAGCGCAATCCCTGGAACCGGTTGTCCTCGGCGCCGCCCCTGGAAGTCGATCCCGAAGAAGCCACTGGTTGGCTCGGCTTCCTACGGTCGGACGCGTGGTGCAAGCCTGCGTGAAGTTGCGGCGGTGCTCGTAGGGGTCCCGTGCCCCTTGACTCGGAGCTGACCGCCGGTCCAAGCTCTGATATCAAAAGGAGGGTAGAGCAGCGAGTCCTGGTGTCCGGTAGGGCCGAACTAAACAACCATTCAGCCGCGCTCGAGGCCCTAACGGGCTCGGCTGTGACTAGCATAAGGACGTACCAAATGCTGATGAGCATCGTCAGTTTTCCGGTTACGGCGTTTCCACCACTGGCTCTCGGCTTCTTCGGTCTGGGCACGGGCTATCTCATCTACGGTCCGCAAGAGCTATTCAACTTCCCCGCCCGCAGCGAGAAGGTCGACCTAGCGACCGGGGTCTGGGGCATCTGGATGCCCGGCTTCTGTCAGTTCCTAACTGGCACGTACCTCTTCATCGGCATGGCCTGGTTCCACTCGATCGTCGCAGCTCCCCTTTACATGGCAGCGCTCGCGTTCACCGCCTACGGCGTCCATTGGTTCGCCATCGGTTACAACCGGCAGCATGGTGGGCATCCCCACCCCAATGGGTTCATGGCCGTATCGTTCACCCTCATCTCGATCCTCGGCGCGATCGTCTTCTTCAAGGCTGGTGACGCCGGGGTCGGAGGTCTATTCATCGGCCTGACCCTCATCTATCTGAGCGACATCATGGCCACCTTCAAGTTGGGTGGCCCGACAATCGGCCAGCGGCTGCTGGGCTTCTTTCACATCGGCACTGGGATCTGGTTGATGTACCTCATGTTCGCCGTCACGCTGGACTTCTCCGTGGCGTTCAAATGGCCCGTCTGACCCGGATCAAGCGCTTCGCCCGATAAGACACGGACACCAGGACCGAACCCTCTCCCTGCTCCAGGGAGAGGGTTTTTATGTCCGTGAAGGTATTTTCAAGGACACTGACCCCGCCGCCAGACGAAGTTGTGAGCGGAGTAAATTATTCAGTGGCGATCGCAGCTAGGACATCGAGTTTGGCCGCCGGTCGGGCGGGCCAGCTCGCCGCGGCCAGGCCCAACAGAGCAGCGATCACCAGGAACACGACCAGGCTGCTGAAGGGAATCACGACCGTGGTGATGCCCTGCTGTTGAGCGAATACGCCAGAGCGGCGCCGAGCCCGGCTCCGACGACAAGTCCAGTGACCGAAGAGCGAGAGAATCACCGCCTCGGTGCGAATCATGATGCGGATCTGACGCCGCTTCATGCCCACGGCTCGGAGAAGTCCAATCTCGCGAGTACGCTCGAACACCGACAAGAAGAGGGTGTTGACGACTCCGATAAGAGCGATGATCACGGCCAGGGCGAGCAAAGCGTAGACCAGACCCAGCACCGAGTTGATCGCGGCCGTTTGTGACACCTCGAACTGGGACCGCGTCTAGATTGAACAGTGCACGAGATGTGTAGACAGTTGCGGTTCATCGTGGGCGCATCTTTCTAGCACCATAGACCAGCTGGGCGGGAGTGCGTCCGGCGGTGTGGCGGCCGGTGTGGGCGCGGTCGAAGTTGTAGAAGCGCAGGTACTGAACCAGGTCGCGGCGCAGGGCGGTGTACTTGGGGATCATGGAGCGGGCGAAACTGGGTCGCCAGCACTCCTCCAGCACGGTCCGCTGGACCCGCTCCACGCAGCCGTTGCTCTGGGGCCGGCCAGCGTGGATGAAGCGGAGCTGGGCGCCGGTCTTGGCCACGGCTTGTCGGAACTCTTGGGAGCGAAATTCGCTGCCGTTGTCGGTGGAGACCGCCTTCAGCTTCCAGCCGGCCTGGGAGAGCTCCCTCGCCACCTGGTGGACCAGCGCCGAGGTGTATCGGGCACTGGGGTTCATCGGCGTCACGTGGACACTGGCCCAGGTGTAGGCGCTGTAGGCGTCAATCGCGGTGTACTGCCAGACCTTCCCTTTGGTCCCGCTCAGCCGGCCAATGTGGAAGCAGTCCAGCTGCACCAGGTCCCCCGGATCACGCACGTCCAGGTGCTGCTCCAAAGGTTCAGGCGGTGGTTCTGGCTCCGGTGGCGAGGCGTAGCCTGCCACCAGGCTGAGCCGCCTCTGTCTGGTCTGGATACCGTGCCGCCGGAGCACCTTGAACACGCCGCTGGGCGAGATCACATGGCCTCCCCACATCGGCCGCCGCAGCTGGGCCGAAAGCCGCCGCGGACCCAGTCCGGGGCTCCCCAAGGCCATCGCCAACACCTGCTGCTCCAGCCAGGGCGCCAGTTGGTTGGGCATCCTGGGCCGGCGCCTCTCCCTGGGCATCAGGATCTCCAGACCGTGCCGCTCCACCAGGGGCTTCCAGCGCTAGTACCAGGAGCGGTGGTAGCCCAGCTCTCGGCAGGCCCCGGCAACCCCAATTTCGCCGGCTCTGGCGAACAACCGCACACGGTGGCGGAAGATCAGGTCATCATTGGTCACGGCGGCCACCTCCTTTGAGCGTTGAACACCCAAAGGATGGGCCGCCTTCTCTTTCCCTGGCTACCCCCTCAGGGGCGCAGGTGTCTACAGATCTTGTGAGCTGTTCAGTCTAGATGGTCAGGTTGGGATAACTCCTGAGGCGCGGCTGACGGTGCGCTCAAGGTGAGTCGCCCCGGGGTGGGCTTGGACGAGGATCCCTCCCGGCAATTGACCAGTGAAGTGGGAGCGGAAGAAGGTGCTGCTCACCAGATAGTTGCCGAGCAGCGCGTTGGCCACGATCAGCGCCGAGCCCACCGACAGATGCTTGGCGTGCGCCGTAGTCGCATCGATGAGCAGCCGACCCCGCTTCAGCGCCGGCAGGGCGGAGCCCGCTTCCATCCGGAGGATGACGGACGCCGCCAAATGGTCGGTGCACACACCCTTCAAGGCGGCTACCACGCCTCGAATCTCGAATTCGGCGCCGTACACGGTGCAGGTGCTGCTGACCCCGGGCAGGCGGGACACAGTCCGCGGAACTGAGGTTCCGAACGTGCCGCTGGAGCTGGTCACAAGGAGATTGGCGCTGATGGCGTTGTCAACGCTGCTGGTGGACGCTTGGGCCAGCGACGCCCCCACCGCCGCGACGGCGGAGACGACCGCCAGTCCAACCATGAGTGCGGCCGCGCTCTGGGCGGTCCGTCGGGGGCTGCGCCTGGCATTCTCTCGGCCAACGCGACCGGAGATTCCCAGAACGCGGGCGAGTGGGCGTCCGATGGCTCCGGCCATGGGTCCTGTCACTGTCGGCGCCAGCATTCCAGTTGCGATGAAGATCCCCGCGGCTCCAAGTCCCACCAAAGCGAGCGCGGGGCGGGCGAGACCCAGGGCCAGCAATACGATGGCGGCCAGGGCAACGGCTCCCCCGACGATGAAGCGGCGTCGTGATGAAGGCTCCTGTTCGGCGGACTGGGCGATGATCGCCGCGACCGGTGCGATCCTCACGCCTCGCCAGGCTGGACTAATAGCAGAGACCGTGGTCACGCCCACGCCGACCAAGAGCGCGGCCACCACGGTGTGGGGCTCGAAGACCAGTGCCCCTGCCGGCAAGGAAATGCCGAAGGCGCCCAGCAGCCCCTCTAAGCCCTTGGCTGTGAGGACGCCCAGGCCGATGCCAACAAGGGATGCGGCCAAGCCCAGTATCAGCGCCTCGAGAAGGACAGAACGAAATACCTGGCGGCGACTCGCGCCCACAATCCGAAGCAGGGCCAGTTCCCGAGTGCGTGGCCAACCGTGACGGCCGCTGACACGTCAGGGCTGACCTCGACCCAGAGTCCGCAGGGCTCAGCGTCTCACCTACCTATCCTTGCCTTGATGGTTACAGCCAGAGATGAGCGGCCTTCCGCCTCGGGGCGAGCCTTCGGCTGGGGAGATGCCCTCGTCCTGGCTGCCACTGTCATCTGGAGCATCAACGTCGTCGTGGTCAAGGAGGCCCTGGTCGACGGCGGACCACTGACCTATTCCGCGGTGCGTTATCTGATCGGGGGCTTGGCACTTCTAGTCGTGGCACGCAGAGTGGACGGACCACTGCCGCTCCCACGAGGTCGGGATGCGCTCCTGATAGTGGCCGCAGCAGTCACGGGGGTGCTCATCAACCAAGCCAGCTTTACGCTGGCGCTCTCCCTCACTAACCCCGACAACGTGGCCATGATCTCGGGAATCACTCCGCTCTTGGTCGCGGGCTGGATCGCCTGGCGGGGCCGCCAACGCTTCGGACCGAGGGTGTGGTTCGGACTAGGGCTCGGAATGCTGGGTCTTGTGATGGTGGTGGGAGCAGGAGCCGGGGCCTGGACGAGCTGGATCGGTGTCGTGGTGGCGTTGGGGAACCCGCTGAGCTGGGCTGTGTATCTGATGCTCCTGCCGCGGCTCTTGGGTCGATACCTACCCTTGACCCTGGCTGCCTTGGTGACCATGCTGGGTGCGTTGTTGCTGCTTCCCTTCGGGGCCATTGACGCCCTGACTCACCAGCAGCACGTCAGCGGACCCTGGCTGGGCTTCCTCGCCTACAGCGCCTTGCTGGCTCTGGCTCTGACGAGTTGGCTCTACCTGCTCGGGGTACGGCGGTTGGGCCCAGCCCGTACCGCCGTGTACACCTATCTGCAGCCCTTCATAGCCGTCGTCGCCGCTGCCGTTCTCATCGGAGAGCGAATCCTCCCCCTCCAGCTACTCGGCGGCTTGATCATGCTGATCGGAGTTGGCTGGGGCAGGCCCAAACCAAGACCAAGCCCAGCTCACCTTCCCGAACCAACCGCGGCATGCTCCCCTCTTCCAACTGGCGCGTTTGGTGACAGCTGAGCCATCTTTCAGTTCCGGGGGGATTCCAACCTCTACGGGTCAACCCGATAGGGGGGAGCTGACCATTGGGGCCTGATCTGCCCCGGGACTGCAGTGGTGCAACTGCGCTTTTGATCAAGGGACGCGTGATACGTTGCTCAAGTGCGGAACGGCACCGAGCGCGACAGTCAGCATCACCGAGGCCGCGCCACCTGACCCAATGGCGACATAAAGGTCGAAGCCCTGACAGCTGGTACTTACCTAGGGGCGCTGGGCGGCGCGCCAGCCCACATGAGGTAGAAGGCGCTCTCTGCCGTGATCAAGTCGACCAAAGCCTAACTACAACTCAGTTGATGTACGAGTATTCGGTGGCGGCTCTTTATTACGGCTGGAAGTTCCCGCTTGCTCCAACCCAAGTGGTTGCCGCCGCCAAGTGCGGCGGCTAACCGACTCGAAGCGTGTCAGACGACATTGCTGTCGTCTGAGTAGGGAGACACGAGAAGACGATCAGGTGGAAGAACTAGGGGTGACGACCAGATGGCCGTTTCGCACTTCCAGGACGATCACGATGACGCCGGCGTCGATGGATTCGCCCAGCGCGCTGAGCGCGGGCCACTCCTCCCCTCTCGCCCGGATCGCGCCCAGGTGGATTCTTCCCGGAATCGCGACTGAGACGACCGCCTCCTCGCCAACCATGCCTTCGATCCCGTTGATCACAGCTGCTGGCTGACCTCGGTCCCGGGCTGGACTGGCCTTGCCACTCAGGGTCTCGCTGTGCGCTTGCCCCCGTTGGGCAGGGCTCGAGCTGAGCCAGAGACAGGCGCCGGCTCCGGCGCAGCCTTGGCACCGTTGGAGACGCTGGTGTCGGACTCGGTCGCCATCACCAGCGCCTTGGCGGCACCCATGAGACCGGCGAAGTCGGTCGGCACCACCAGCTTGGAGTTGGGGCTGTCGGCCAGCGTGGCCAGGTTCTTCAGCTGCCAGAAGGCGAGAACATCGGGAGTGGCCTTGCCCTGGTGGATCGCCTCAAAGACGGCTCCGATCGCCGAGGCCTCACCCAGAGCGTCCAGCTTCTGCGCCTCCTGGTTGCCTTCGGCCTCCAGGATCTGGGCCTGCTTGCGGCCCTCGGCGGCGAGGATGGTGGCCTGGCGCTGAGCCGTAGCTCTGGTGATGTTGGCCTGAGCCTCGCCTTCGGCCTGGTTGATGGCCGCCTGCTTGTCGCCCTCGGACTGGAGGATGACCGATCGCTTGTGCTGGTCGGCCTCCTTCTGCTCCTCCATCGCCCGCAGGATGTTGGTGGGCGGAATGATGTCGAGGACCTCGATTCGGTTGACCCGTACCCCCCACTTCTCGGTGGCGTCGGCGATGTGGGCGGCCAGGTCGGCGTTGATGCGCTGCCGCTCCGAGAGGGCCTCATCCAGGCTCATCGTCCCGAAGACGGCGCGGAGCGCGGTACGGCTGATCTGATCGATGGCCACCTGATAGTCCTGGACTTCGAAAAGTGCCTTGTTGACGTCAATCACCTGGTGGAAGATGGTCGCGCTCACGCCCACCGCCACGTTGTCTTTGGTGATCACGTCCTGCTTGTCACCGCGACGAGGCACCTCGCGCATGTCGACCCGAATCATGCTGTCCAAGATCGGCAGCATGAAGACCAGCCCCGGATTGTGGGTGACGTGGAAGCGCCCCAGCCGCTTGACCACGCCCTTCTGACCCTGCTGCACCACCCGGACCATGGACCGACTCAGTAGCAGGGCCAGCAGAACGATCACGATCACCGCGATCACGACACCCACGACCGGTCACGTTAGCAGAAGCAACTGCGCCACGACCGTCCCCCAGCGCACGCATGGGAAGGCGGTCGCGTCCGCGCCCTCAGGCGATCTCGTTTTCCCCGCCCAGATAGGGCGCCAGCAACTCCGGCAGCGCCACTGTGCCGCTCGCCGTCTGGTAGGTCTCAAGCAGGCAGTCGAAGGTACGGGGCAGGGCCAAAGCGCTGCCGTTGAGGGTGTGCAGAAATTCCGGCTTTCCCTGGCCGACGCGAAAGCGGAGGTTGGCCCGGCGCGCCTGAAAATCGCCAAAAGCAGAGCAGGAGGAAACCTCGAGAAAACGATTCATCCCCGGCGCCCAGGCATCGATGTCGTACTTCTTCCATTGGGCGAAGCCCATGTCACCGGCGCACATCAGGCGGACCCGGTAGTGGAGACCGAGCGCCTGGAGCACCGATTCGGCATCAGCCACCAGTCCCTCGAGCTCCTCGAGGGATGACTCGGGGCGGACGAACTTCACCAGTTCCACCTTGGAGAACTGGTGCATTCGGATGTAGCCCTT
The DNA here is from genome assembly GCA_035534695.1 of Candidatus Dormiibacterota bacterium. Lineage (GTDB taxonomy): Bacteria > Chloroflexota > Dormibacteria > Aeolococcales > Bog-877 > Bog-877. The sequence continues at coordinate 17,646 of DATLRN010000076.1, read as the reverse complement.
GGTGTCCTTGCCGGGCGCTCCCGCCTCGCTCCTCCAGCAGGGGGTCCAGGCCACGTGCCGGATGGGCAGCTCGTCGCCGGCGAGAATCTCATCCCGGTAAAGGTTGGTCAGCGGTACCTCGGCGGTGGGGATCAGAAAACGATCCCCCTCCAGTACATGAAAGGCGTCTTGCTCGAATTTCGGCAGGTTGCCGGTGCCGACCATGGAGTCGCGGCTGACCAGGTAGGGGGGGGCGATCTCGGTATAGCCATGCTCATTTGTCGCCAGGTCCAGCATCAACTGAGCCAGCCCCCGCTCCAGCCGAGCGCCGGCGCCCTTGAGCAAGGCGAAGCGGCTACCAGCTACCTTCACCGCCCTCTCGAAGTCGAAGATGCCCAGCGCCTCGCCCAGCTGGTAATGCGTCTTGGGTGGGAATGGGAAGCTCGGGCGGTCCCCCCAGGTGCGTACGACCACGTTGTCGTCGTCCGAGGTCCCGTCGGGCACCGAGTCATGGGGCAGGTTGGGGACCAGGAGAAGGAGACCGGAGAGCTGCTCCTGGACCAGCCGGCGCTCTTCTTGGAGTTTCTTGATTTTTCCCTTCAGTTGGGCCAATCCGGCCCTGGCCGACGCCAGCTGGTCCTGGCTGAGCTTCCCTGAGCGCGCGTTCATCTCGCCCCGCGCGGCCTCCTCCTCTCCCAGTAGCTGGCGGTGCTGCTGATCGAGACTGAGGATCTCGTCGACGGGTGCCGGCTCACCTTTGCGCAGAGCACCCTGGCGCACCAGAGCGGGATTCTCACGAATGAAGTTGAGAGCGAGCATCCCTAAAGGTTAGGGGGATGAGGGAAGACGAACTTCCTCGAGCAACCGCCCCTCCCCGGTCTGCGGCCGCAGGGTGGGGAAGAGGACCACGTCGCGGATGCTCTGGGACCCGGTCACCAGCATCACCAGCCGGTCCACACCGATTCCGATCCCACCCGCGGGTGGCATGCCGTGCTCGAGGGCCTCCAGGAAATCCTCATCGAACGGCTGGGCCTCGAAATCACCGGCGGCGCGCCGCCGGGCCTGCTCCTCGAGCCGGCGGCGCTGGTCCAAGGGATCGTTGAGCTCGGCGAAGGCGTTGGCCAGCTCGCGCCCCGCGACGACCAGTTCAAAGCGCTCCGCGAAGCGGCCATCGGAGCTGCGGCGGGCCAGGGGCGACACCTCGACCGGGTAGTCGGTGACGAAGAGGGGACCGCTCAGGTTGGGCTCCACCAACTGTTCGTAGATGGCGTAGAGCACCCGTCCCGAGGAGGCGCCAGCGGCCACCTCAACGCTGAGCCGCCCCGCCTCCTCGACCATGCGCTCAGGTTGCTCCCAGAGTCCGTCCAGGTCGAGGCCGGTCAGCTGGTGCACCAGTTGCGACATAGTCTGCGAGGGGAAGGGCGGCTCGAGCGAGATGGCCCCCTGCTCCGTCACCAAGCCATCGGCGAGGGGGGCCGCGGCCGCCGCCACCAGATCCTGGCAGAGTTCCCTCATGGTGTCCAGGTCCCCATAGGCCTGGTAGGCCTCGAGGAGGGTGAACTCCGGACTGTGACGGGGCGACAGGCCCTCGTTGCGGAAGGTGCGACCGAGTTCGTAGACGCGCTCGAAGCCGGCCACCAAAAGGCGCTTGAGGTAGAGCTCCATGGCGATCCGGAGGTAGAGGTCGGTGTCCAGGGAGTGGTAGTGGGTGCGAAAGGGTCGGGCCGAGCCGCCGCCGGGAATCGGCTGCAGCATGGGGGTCTCGACCTCGAGGAAACCCCGTTCGTCGAGAACCCGGCGGAGGGCCCGGATGACCTCGCTGCGCTGGCGGAATACCTCCCGTTGGCTGGGGTCGGAGAGCAAGTCCAGATAGCGGCGTCGGTAGCGCTGCTCCACATTGACGAGGCCCCTTGTCTTGGCAGCCGGTGGCCGGAGCGACTTGGCAAGCATGGTTAGGCGGACCAGACGCAGGGAGGGCTCGCCCCGTCTGGTTCTGGTCAAGCGGCCCTCGGCCCCGACGATGTCGCCCAGGTCGAGCTGCTCCAACTGGTCGACCAGATCGCCCTCGGGATCGTCGCGGCTGGCCATCAGCTGCAAGGTGCCGCTGGAGTCGCTGCAGTCGGCAAAGGCGATGCCACCAGATGAGCGAACCCGCAGGATCCGCCCTGCCACCCGGGCCTGGTCGCCCAGCTGCTCAGGCTCCTGGGGGGCCTGGGCGGCGGCCTTGGCGCAGCTGAGGTCGGGGCGGAAATCGACGCCCCACGCGGGCGTGCCCGCTGCCTGGAGGAGGTCAGCCTTGCGTCGGCGCTCGGCGATGATCTCCGCCAGCGCCTTACCGCCCGAGGGCGGCGGCTGGCTCACGCCACCTTGAGGATCTGGACCTGACGGGCGCCTCCCGGAGTCTCGACATTGATCTTCTCGCCGCTGCGGCGACCCAGAAGTGCCTTGCCCACCGGGGACTCCAGCGAAATCCGCCCAGAACCGGCATCCGCCTCAGCCGGACCGACGATGGTGTAGGTGGTCTCGCCGAACTCGTCCTTGACCTTCACCGAGGACCCCAGCTGGACTGAGCCGTCGTGGTGGTCATCGGTCTCGATCAGGCTGGCATTGCGGACCATCTGCTCCAGGGTGAGGATGCGGCCCTCGACGAATCCCTGCTCGTTCTTGGCGTCCTCGTATTCGGCGTTCTCGCTGAGGTCGCCGAATTCCTTGGCGGTCTTGATGCGCTGGGCGATCTCGGCACGGCGTTCATTGACCAGGTGCTCAAGTTCCTCCCGCAGTTTCTCGAGTCCCTTTTGGGTAAGGAGTACCGGCTTCTCCTGCATTTCTTCTCACTTGCTCCTTGCCGGCCGTGGCCGACGCGACTTCCGAAGCCCGCGCACGCTCAGGCGGCTGCGGGCCGGGGATGCGAAGTCTACCGAACACCTGGCCCGCGGGCAACCCCGTAAGCCGAAATCGTGTCGGCAGCGAGCGTCGCGGGGGCCATGGCCGGCGCTCCACGAGGACTAACTCAGTTCCGCCGGAGGCCCCCATCCTCCACATTCTTGTGTCGATTCCTTCACCAGTTCGGAATTTGCCCACCCTTCTGATCGGTGATAGGCTAAGCCCAGTCCACGAGATGAGATCTCCGGGCTCTCAACATCGCCCCCCCCTCTCGGGGCGTCCCTTTCGGGGGGCGCCCTTTTTTGTTAAGGGGGGGTTTTATTCGCGGCCCCGGTTGAGTAGGTCCAGGATGCGGAGTCCCTCCAGCAGGACCAGCGGGTCGATGTGGTCAACCCCCTTGACCAGGGGCGCCACCAGCTCAGCCAGGCCCCCTGTCGCAATGACTTTCGCCGGTCCCGGTACCTCCTCGCGGATCCGGGCGATCATGCCCTCAGCCTGGGCCGCGGCACCGTACATGATCCCCGCCTGGACCGAGGTGACCGTGGTCCGCCCCAGAGCCTTGGGCGGGGCCACCAGATCAACTCGAGGTAGGCGGGCCGCCCGGGCGAAGAGAGCGTCCACCGAGAGCTGCAGTCCGGGAGCGATGGCACCTCCCAGATAGGTGCCCTGCTCGTCAATGGCATCGAAGACGGTGGCGGTGCCAAAGCTGACCATGATCGCCGGGCCCCGATAGCGGTGATGCACCCCGACTGCGGTCACGATGCGGTCTGCCCCGACGTCGCGGGGCGGATCGTAGTGAATCTCGATTCCCGTCCTGGTGCCCGGACCGACCATGAGCGGTTCTAGGGAGAAGTAGCTACGCGCCAACTCCGCCAGGGGCTGGTTGAGGCTGGGCACCACCGAGCTGATGGCAATGGCGTCCACACGAGCCGACACGTCGCGCTGATTTAGAAAGGTGAGTAGCTGGCCGCCCAACTCGTCCGGGGTCGCCTCTCTTCTGGTGGTGAAGCGTCCATGCGTGCGCAGCTGCTCCCCCTCGAAGAGACCGAGGGTCATGTTGGAGTTGCCGACGTCGATAGCCAGCAGCAAGCGCAAACCTCCAGCCGGTGGGCGAGTTCTCCTTCCCCTGCCGACTATATCGGCGCCAACCGGGAGTTCTTCCCCGGTGCCGCGAATGAGATCATGATCAGGTGCCTCGCCGCTACCGCTACCGTCAGGGCTTTCCTGGACGCCAGGCCCGCTGGCTCCCGGGATTCTGTTGCGCCCTTCCGGCCGGTTGTTGCGTGCTCTGGACAGCGCTCTTTGGGCTGGCCCTTCTGGTCAGCGTCCTGAGCGTCCTGCGCCACCTGATCTAGTACTTCGCGAGCAGGCTGCAGCCACTTCGGCGATCATGGCAGGGCAGGCTCGAACTGGACTCCTTCTCCCGCCCCATCCGGAGGCACCAACATCTTGACCGAGACCGCCGTACTTCCTTCCCGACAGACGGCGCCCCGGGCTGGCCGCGGTCTGCGGATCGGGGGCCTCGAGCTCTCGACTCCGATCTTCATCGCGCCCATGGTTGGGATCACCGATCGGCCGTTCCGGGCCTTCGCCAGAGAGATGGGGGTGGGCCTCACCTGCACCGAGATGACCGCCGCCGCCGCCCTGGTTCGAGCCCCCGAGGAAGTGGCGGTCCGCCTTCTCGACGTCGGCCCGGAGGAGGAGCCGGTGGCCGCCCAACTGGTCGGCAACGACCCCCAGATGATGGCCGACGCGGCTCAGATCTGCGTCGCGCTGGGAGCCGACCTGGTGGACGTCAACCTCGGCTGCCCGGTGCCTAAGGTGGTGCGCCTGGGATCAGGAGCGGCGCTGGCCCGGGAGATCTCCAAGACGGCGGCGGTTCTGGAGGCAATGGTGCGGGCCGTGGACGTGCCGGTGACCGCCAAGATGCGCACCGGCTGGGACTACCAGAGCATCAATGCCCCTGAGCTGTCCCGCGCTCTGGAGGACGTCGGGGTGGCGGCGGTCACCGTGCACGGCCGCACCCGGTGCCAGAAGTACACCGGCTTTGCCGACTGGGACGAGATTGCCCGGGTGAAGGAGGCGGTGCGCCGGATTCCTGTGCTGGGCTCAGGTGACGTCCGCGATACCGCGCGCCTCGAAGCCCGCATCAAGGCGGGGGTGGTGGACGGCGTGGTGGTGGCCCGGGGCATGCTCGGCGACTGGAACTTTCTGGAGCAGACGGTGAGCCAGCTGCGCTGGGGTACACCGGGAGCAACCCCCGATTTTGCAGATCGTCTCCACCTGGCCAAACGGCATTGGGACGCCATGGTGGCCCACCACGGTGAGGAGCGGGGTGTACGTCTAAGCCGCAAGTTCGTGGTCTGGGCGATCAAGGGTTGCGACGGCGCCGCGCGGCTCCGCGCCCGAGTGGCTGACCTGTTCACCCAGGCCGACCTCGATGAGCTCTACCGGGAGATCCTGCACGCGGGCGAGGGCCCTACCGGCTGGCATCGGCCCAACTTCACCTCCGGTGAGGGCTGAGCTGGCCTCAGGAGCGCGCCGCCACCTGGTCTGCCCCTCCGGCTGCCGCGAGGGTAAGTTCGAGATCCTGGGTGCCCCGGTGTTGGTCGACAGCAGTGGCCGGTACCTCAGCCACCAGGACAAGGTGGCCACTTTTCGTTGCGCCGAGTGCCAGGTGGTCGCCATCGACCTGGCCGCCGCGGCCAGTGCCCGCGCCCGCGACACCGGGTACGCGCCACCGCCCAGTCTGCAATGTCCCGCCTGCGGATCCCGCCTCCTGGCTCCGGAGGATCACGACCCAGCGCTGGACCTGGAATGCCCGGAATGCGGAGCGGTCTTCACCTGGGACGAGGGCAGCCCGTCGCTACTGGGGAGCTTCTCAGAGCCGCTTAGCGCCCCCGACGAAGAGGACTGAGGACGGATCGGCCGGCTCCCGGCCGCTGCTGGGGCGACCGGGCAGCTTCGAGTAGACCAGGCGCCAGATTGTGCGCCTGAGCCCGACCTGGGCCACCAGGATTGCTCTCCCCATCGTGGTCGTGTTGATCCTGGTCGGGGGACTGATCTTCGGGCTCGGGCACCTCGAGGGCAAGAGGCCCGGTACGCCGCGGCTGACGGGCACGGCATCGCCGGCGAGAACTAGGCCGACGCCCAGTCCTGAGCCCCACGTGCTGATCATCGTCGAGGAGAACCAGGGGTACAACTCCACCCAGGTCGACTGCGGTGTTGACAACAGCTACTTCTGCCTGCTCGCCTCGGAGTACGCGTCGATTGTGCCCTGGTACGGGGTGACCCACCCCAGCCTGCCCAACTACCTGGCGCTCACCTCGGGCTCAACGCAGGGTTGCCTCTCCGACGGCTGCCCGGGGCCTTATGCCGTCGACAATCTCGGCCATCAACTGACCCAGGCGGGCATTCCCTGGGCTGCCTACATGGAGTCGATGCCCACCCCCTGCTATCGCGGCCTCAGCCTGGGCGAGTACGCCAAGAAGCACGACCCCTTCTCCTTCTACTCCGACCTCTTGGACAAAGGAGCCTGCGCCCAACACGTCCTGCCCTACCCCGGTGTTAGCCACTTGCTCTCGGCCCTCGACGCCACCGGTTCGCCCGACTATGTCTGGATCACGCCCAATCTGCTCGACGATATGCACGACGGGACGTTGGCCCAGGGCAACGCCTGGTTGCAAGCGAACCTGGGGCCCGTGCTCTCCTCCCCCTGGTTCACCAGATTTCAGAGCACGGTCATCGTCACCGATGACGAGAACGACGACCAGCCGACCGGCTCCTGCTGTGACGACGCCGCCGGAGGCCAGATTCCCGAGCTGGTCATCTCGAGAAAGGCCCGAGGCCGAGCAGCGATCTCCATCACCGGAGATCAGTACGGCACCCTTCGCTCCATTGAAGAGACGTTCCGGCTCCCCCTTCTGGGGGCGGCTGCCGAGGCGAGCAACGGAGACCTGCTGTCACTCTTCGGCTGAGACGGCGGGTAAGTCCAATTCGACGCCCCTAGTAGGTGGACCGGCTGGACCCACCTCCGAAGCGCCCGTATTGAGGTAGATCAGACTCACACTTGACCCGGCCCTTGGGGCAGGCAGGACGATCCAGCCATGCCCGCACCGCCGCACCGTGCGACGCTGAGCACTGGCGAATTCGCTCGCCGCTGCCGGTTGCGCCAAGGCGCTCCGGATATACGACCAAATCGGTCTGCTCAGGCCGGCCGAGGTGGACTCGTCCAACGGCTACCGCCGCTACCGCGGAGAGCAGTTGGCAACGGCCCGCCTGATCGCCATGCTGCGCGGCATCGACATGAGCCTGTCTGAGGTAGGAGAACTCCTAGTCGATCTCTCCCAGAGCCCCGGTGTCGCCGGCCAACGGCTGAACGCGCACCTGTTCGAACTGGAGAACCGACACACAAGCCGCCGCTCGTTAGTACGTCATATCTACGCGATTTTGAGAGAGGAAGAGCATCCAATGTTCACCATCCAAACGCGCTCCCTATCCGCCCGCCGAGTTATGTCAATCCAGCGTCGGTTGTGAGCTGCCGAGACCGATGGCTTGGTGCGAGAGGTGAAGCAGCTGTTCGCAGAACACCTCGCCGGAGCCGTACCAACTGGGCCAGCGTTTCGGGGGCCTCTGGCTGTCTCGAGCGCTAAAGTCGCCGGCCGACGAGCGCCTACTCTTCATCCCGGCGGAGGACCGGACACTTGGCCAGCTCAGCCCCGGATTCCGGCGGTCCCTCGGCAGCCTCCTCGGCAGCTGTCTCGGGCGAGACGGCGAAGCCCGGGGTGGTGCCTTCCTCCCGGGGCCTCAGCCGCGCAATCGTGGGCGAAGCCTCGCGGGGGACGTACCTGCCCCCCGCGCCCCCGGCAGCGTAGGTCAGGAGGGCACGGTCGACGTCGTCGGAGTCCGGTGTCGCACCATCGAAGCCCGAATTTGCTTCCGCGGCGGCCGCTACCCCCGCCAACTCACCTTCGAGGGGTGTGCGATGGGGCTGGGCATTGGCGGACCGGCCCAGCTCCGGCTCGATCAGAGGAGCGGCAACCTGCAGGGTGACTACCGAGAGCCGGCGGGTGCGAGCGACCTTCTCCACCTTGGCCTTGATGCGCCGGCGCAGGTAGCCGGCAGGCATCTCGTGGAGCAAGGTGCGGGCGTCGTTGGACCAGCCGATCTTGCGGTTGTCGAAGGTGAGTTCTTCGGTCACTTCACCTTCGTCGGCGGCGGCCTCCATGAGGCCGCGGTGATCGACCCTGGAGAACTGCTCCGGCGGGCCGCCGCAGACAGGACAGACGACCGGGAGCACACCCCGCGCCGTGTAGCCGCAGTCGCGGCACACATTGACCTCGAAGTCGACTGCCGCCCCGTTCCTCTCCGGTACCGGCACCCCGATGGCGACCGAGGCCTCTGGGGGCAGGATGTCGCCGAGGGCAGCGGTGACGATGTCCTGGGAGATGATCGAGTGGCCCCGCTCCATGGCCCAGCGCAGAACCGCCGTGCGTGAAAGTCCCTGGGCCGAGCAGGGGATGCGCTCGATCACCGAGTTGGCCTCGGGGGTCCAGACCACCGAGGCGGCGCCCCTGACGTCGATCGGGGGGACGTAGGTGCGGGAGGAGAGGAGAACGCTGCAGGGGGCCAAGCGAAGCAGGTTCTCCGTGTTCCCGCCCAGATCCATCCCCTGGTCGGAGTGGACCCCGATTCGGCCGCAGACGAGCAGCGAGGCGTCCTTCTCCCGCACGTAGCGCAGCACCTGCTCGAAGGCCTTGCCGTCGAGCAGGGTGATGGGCAGGTCGACGCCCTCCGCCTTGGCTACGTCGCGGGCCACCTTGAGATGGGAGGAGTAGATCATGGCCAAACCGGTGTCGATGATCTCCTCGTGGAGCGCCTCCTGCTCCTTGAAACGAAAGACCTTGCTCGCCTTCTCGCTGAGCACGCCAACGATCCCATTGAAGAGCACGTAGTGGAGGTAGGGGTCGTACACCGAGACGGCCTCGACCGGCAGATCGAGCATCCGGCCCAGCTCCAGCGCCGTCCGCAGGCCGGCGAAAGACTGCGGGGATCCGTCGATCGCCACCACGATCGGTCCCTGGAAGGGCTCGCGGCCCTCGCGGTGGCGGACGACCAAGGTGTCCCGATGAGCCCGGCGCACCACCCGGTCAACACAGGTACCGATCTGGGTCTCTTTGACCTGGCCCAGGCCACAGGCGCCCATCAGCACCAGGTCGTAGTCGGACTCGTTGATGTCCTTGACCAGAACTTCCCAGTTCTTGCCGTCGAAGGTCTTAGGGGTGAACTGGATGCCTTGCTCCAGGCAGCGCTTCTGGGTCTCGTCCAGGTAGGAATCCGAGATCAGCTGTAGGCCGGTCGTGATCAGGCTGTCGTGGATCTTGCGCTGTCGCTCCAGCTCCGCCTCGTCCTGATACTCCTCGGGGAGGGTGTACTCCATCTGCTTGAAGCGGTAGTCGTGCAGCCGGGCGGCGTAGACGTGAGACCCGATGATCTCGGCACCACTGGCCTTGGCAAGACGGATCGCCACCTGCGAGGCGGCCACGGAATGGTCGGAGTTGTCGAGCGGCAAATAGAGCTTGCGGTACATCTCCCTACCAGCTGAACTCCGGGGCCAAGGCTGGTTCCGATGCTAACAACTAGCGGCGTTCTCAGGCGGGCAGGCGCCGGGCCAGCCAGCGAGCCCAGGCTCGATGGACCCGGACCCGCCGGGCGGCAGCGCTCAGGGCCGCCGCGGTTCGCTTGGGTCCAGGAGATCCCGGTTCCTCGCGCCGGGAGAGCGAGTGCTCGGGCCGGAAGATGCGTTCCGCTTCAGCCTCGGACGACAAACCCAGCCGGCGCCAGGACTGGCGCACCACTTGATCCAACCCCAGGTGACGCGACTCAGCCTCGCGAACCAGCCGAGCCACCATTCCGTGGGCGAGCCGGAAGGCGACCCCACCTCGGACCAGCCACTCTGCCAAGTCAGTGGCCAGGAGCTCAGGATCCGACGCCGCCTCCGCCAGGCGCTTGCGGTTGAACTGCACCACGCCGAGCAAGCCGGACAAGATCTCGACACTCTGCTTGAGCGAGTCAACAGCGCTGAAGAGGTGCCCCCGGTCCTCCTGAAGGTCGCGGTCATAGCTGAGCGGGAGGCCCTTGAGCAAGGTGAGCAGTCCCATCAAGGCCGCCACAGGCCGACCGCTGCGACCGCGCACCAGTTCGAGGACGTCGGGATTCTTCTTCTGGGGCATCAGGCTCGACCCGGTGGCCCAGCGGTCGGGCAGGGTGATGAAGGAGAACTCCTTGCTGTTCCAAAGCACCAGGTCCTCGCAGAGCCGGGATAAGTGGACCGCGGCCAAAGCGCAGGCGAAGACGAGCTCAACCACGAAGTCCCGGTCCGAGACGGCGTCCAGGCTGTTCTGACTGACCCTGCTGAAGCCCAGCTCTCGGGCGGGCCGGCGACGATCCACCCCCAAGGTGTTGCCCGCCAGGGCTCCGGCGCCGAGGGGCGACTCGTCGGTCCGCCGGTCGAGGTCCTGGAGACGCAACTGGTCGCGGTCGAGCATCTCGAAATAGGCCAGCAAGTAGTGCGCCAGCTGCACCGGCTGGGCACGCTGCAGGTGGGTGTAACCAGGCAGGATGCTGGCCTGCTGCTGGCGGGCCCGGCGGAGGAGAACAGTCTGGAGCTCGGCGATGGCGGCGACCAACTGCACCGTCGTCGAGCGGCACCAAAGGCGCAGATCGACAGCGACCTGGTCGTTGCGGCTGCGTCCAGTGTGGAGACGTTGGCCAGGTTCCCCGACCAGCTCGATCAGCCGCCGCTCCACCGCCATGTGAATGTCCTCATCGGCGGGAAGCCAGGCGAATTGGCCCAGCTCCAGTTCCCGCCCCACCGTGGCCAGCCCGCGTTCGATCGCCAGCAACGCCTTGGCGTCGAGAAGGCCGGCCCGGCCCAGAGCGCGGGCGTGGGCCAGGGACCCGGCGATGTCCTGGCCTGCCATTCGAAGGTCAGCGGGCAGCGAGGTGGTGAACTGCTGGAGGCTGGGCTCGGTCACGCCTGGCAGTCGGCCTTGCCAGGCCGAGCCGGGCACCCCGCGCCTGGGGTGCTTGCCCTCAGTCGCTCTGGGCATCGGCGTCGGTCTCCCCGACCTCCGTGGTGGCGATGCCCCGGGGCACCGATGGCAGGAGGGGCTGCGACTCCTCCCAGAGGTTCCCCTGGGCAGCCGCCTGGGTGCGCAGCGGCAGTCCGAAGATGGTCAGGAAGCCCTCCGCCGCCTGATGGCGGAAGTTGTCCCCAGCCAGTTCGTAGGTGGCCAGGTCCTGGCGATAGAGGGAGGTCGGGCTGATCCGGCCCAGGAGCGTGACCGCCCCCTGGCGAAGCCGGAGCCGGACATCACCCGTGACGAAGCTCTGGGTGGAGGCGACGAAGGCGCCCAGGCTCTGGCGCAGAGCGGAGAACCAAAGGCCGTCGTATGTCAGCTGAGCCCACTCGTCGGCGACCAGGCGCTTGAAGCGGAGCACGTCCCGGGAGAGGGTGAGCGACTCCAGGGCCCGGTGAGCGGTGCCGAGTACCACCGCCGCCGGGGCCTCGTAGACCTCGCGGGACTTGATCCCCACCAGGCGGTCCTCGACATGGTCAATCCGGCCCACGCCATGGGCCCCGGCCCGCCGGTTTAGCTCGGCCACCAGTTGGGCCGAGGCCATCGCGGTGCCGTCGATAGCGGTGGGGACGCCGGATTCGAAGGAGATGGCCAGCTCCACTCCCTCGGCCGGTGCCCGCCGGGGCTCGACGGTCCAGGCGAAGGCGTCCCCGGGCGGTTCCGCCCAGGGGTCCTCCAAGACCCCCGTCTCGACGCTCCTGCCCCAGAGGTTGGCATCGACGCTGTAGGGACTTTCCTTGGTGGCGGTGATCTCCAGACCATGCTCCGCCGCATAGGCGATCTCGTCACTGCGACCCATGCGCCACTCGCGCAGCGGAGCCACCACCTCCAGGCGGGGAGCGAGTGCCCCGACGGCGACGTCGAAACGAACCTGGTCGTTGCCCTTGGCGGTGCAACCGTGGGCCACCGCCGCCGCTCCCACCTCGCCGGCAACCTCAACCAGGAGGCGGGCGATGAGAGGACGACCAAGCGCTGTCGCCAGGGGATAGACACCCTGATAGAGCGCTCCCGCCTGGAGGGTGGGCCAGACGAAGTTGTTGACGAAGAGCTCCTTGGCGTCGACCACGTGGGCGGCGACGGCACCGGCTCCGAGGGCACGCCGCTGCAGCACCTCGGCATCGACTGTCTCACCCAGGTCGGCGGAGAGGGTGACCACCTCGAAGCCCCGGGTGTGGCTGAGCCAATGGACCGCGACCGTTGTGTCCAGGCCGCCCGAGAAGGCCAGCACGCACCGTGGCCGCTCAGTCACACCGATACCTCCGCCGAAGCCGTTACCGACCTCAGCTCCACGTTGCGCCTCGCGCCTGGGCCGCCTGGAGGTAGCGTCCTACCGCCTTCGCCCCGGAGTTGGTGCGGGTGAGTACGAAGACTGTGTCGTCGCCGGCCACACTCCCCGCGACATCCTCAAGAGCCAGCCCATCCACCGCCGAGGCGACGATCGGGGCGGCCCCGGGGAGAGTCCGCAGCACCACGAAGGGGCCGACTACCTCCAGGCTCTTGAGCTGCGAGGCGAGGGCCGCAGCCAGCCGGGCCTCGGAGTCGGCGTCCTGGGTAGGAGGTAGGTAGCGCAGGCCCTCCGGAGCCGGTACCCGGGCGACCCGAAGCTGACGGAGGTCGCGGCTGATGGTCGCCTGGGTCGCATTGATCCGACGACGACGCAATTCGCTAGCCAGCTGAGCCTGGGTCTGGACCGAGCTGCTGCGAAGCACCTCGAGGATCGCCGACTGGCGCGATGTCCTGTCCAAGGAGGCGCTCAATCTGGCACTCCGCGCGCTTGGGCGGCAGTCAGAGCCCGCTCGATCCCCGCCACCGCCACATCGATCTCGGCCTGACTCAGGGTCAAGGGCGGGGCCAGCCGGATCGTCGAGGTTCCGATGGGATTGACCAGGATGCCCTCCTCCAGAGCCGCCGCAGCTACCTCCTGAGCCAGGGGGAGGCTCAGACCGATCCCCAGGAGCAGTCCCCGGCCGCGGACTTCGGCGACCGGCAGGCCGGCATCGCCAAGCGCCAGCAAACGTGAGCGCAGGATGGCGCCGGTACGCTCGGCCTGGACCGGCATGTGATCTCGCTCCAGCACCCGGAGGACGGCCAGACCGGCAGCGCAAGCGACCGGGTTGCCACCGAAGGTGCTGCCGTGGTCCCCGGCGACCAGAACGTCAGCCTGCGGACCGGCCAGAACAGCCCCCAAAGGCAGACCACCAGCCAGGCCCTTGGCCACCGTCATCATGTCGGGCACGATGCCCGCCTGCTGATAGGCCCACATGGTGCCCGAGCGCCCCATTCCACTTTGGATCTCGTCGACGATCAGGAGAGCCTTATGACGGTCGCAGAGAAGGCGGGCCTGGCGCAGGTATTCGTCGTCCAAGGGAAAGACACCGCTTTCTCCCTGGATGGGTTCGAGCAACACCGCCACCGGGGTGCGCTCGCGATCGGACAGGGCCGCTTCGAGGGCCGGCAGATCATCTTTGGGGAGTTGGGTGAATCCGTCGGGGAGCGGCCGAAAGGGATCGCTGTGGTGGGCGTTTCCGGTCGCCGCCAGAGTTGCCAGCGTGCGCCCGTGAAAAGCTCCCTGCAGGGTGAGGATGTGAAATGCCCCGTGGCGGTTGAGCTGCCCCCACTTGCGGGCAATCTTGATCGCCGCTTCATTGGCCTCGGCGCCGCTGTTACCGAAGAAGACACGGCTGGGAAAGGCGGATTCGACCAGTCGCGCGGCCAGCTCTATCTGGGGTTCCGCGTAATAAAGGTTGCTGGCATGGATCAAACGTTGCAGTTGCTCGGTCGCCGCCTCGACTACCTCCGGATGGCAGTGACCGAGCAGGTTGACCGCGATACCCGCAACCAGGTCGAGCAGGTGCCGACCATCGTCGGTTTCCACATAACAACCCTGCCCGCGTAGAACGGTGAGGGGTACCCGCTGGTAGTTGGCCAGCAGAACCGTGTCGGCCAGGGCGCGGCCGCAGACTTTGCTTTCAGGCATCAGACGGCCCCGGGTCGATCATGGTTCCGACACCGGCCTCGGTCAGCAACTCGAGCAGGATCGAGTGGGGCTGACGGCCATCGACGATGTGGACGGTGACTCCGGCACGGGCCGCCTGGCAGGCCGCTTTGAGCTTGGGGATCATGCCGTCCGATGCGGCACCGTCTTGTTCCAGAACCTCGGCCTGATCCACGGTGAGCCGGCTCTGGAACTGGCCCTGGCGGTTGCGGACGCCGGGAACATCGGTCAGAAGGAGCAGCTTGCTGGCGCCCAGTTCCGCCGCCAGGGCGGCGGCGACGGTGTCGGCGTTGACGTTGTAGGAGAGACCGTCGTAGCCCAAGCCCACGGAAGCCACGACCGGGATCATTCCCCGATCGGTCAGGGCCAGTACCGGTTCGGAGTTGACCTCCTGGATCTCCCCCACCCGACCCAGGTCCTCCCCGTTGGGACCGGCCTGGGGACGAACCAGGATGCAAGGGCCATCTTCACCGGATAGACCCATTGCCTTGCCGCCCAAGCGGTGAATGGCACCGACCAGGTCGGGGTTGATCTTGCCGGTTAGGACCATCTTGGCGACCTCCATGGTCCGCTCGTCGGTCACCCGGAGCCCGTCGACAAATTGGGTGCGCAGGCCAAGAGCGGCCGCCATAGCGGTGATCTCCTTACCACCGCCGTGCACCAGAACCGGTTTCAGGCCGACGAATCGGAGCAGGACCAAGTCCTGGAGGACGGTGTCGCGGGCCGGGCCCGCGTCCATCGCCGCGCCACCTAATTTGACCACCACCAAGAGGTCCTGGAAGCGGCGTATGTAGGGGAGCGCCTCGACCAGGACTTGGGCCCGCTTAAGGGCGTTCGCCTGGTCCAGCTCGGGGGTGATGTCAGGTTGAGTAGCTGGCATTGATCCTCACGTACTCCGAGGTGAGATCACAGCCCAGGGCGGAGGCCTCGGCCTCCCCCACCCCCAGGTCGATTTCGATGGTGCATCTGGGCTGCCCGAGCGCGGTCGCCACCTGATCCAGCGCGACCGATGTGGGTCGGCCCATGGCAAAGAGCTCGTACCCGGCGATGCTCAACCGACAGCGGTCCAGGGCGAAGTCGGCCCCACTTCGACCGAGGGCTGCCAGAACCCGACCCCAGTTGGGGTCGCCGCCGTGGATGGCGGTCTTGACCAACGGTGAGGTGGTCACCGTCCGGGCTGCCTGCGCCGCCTGTTCGGGATCGGCGGCGCCCCTGACCCTAACCTCGAAGGTCTTGGTGACCCCCTCGCCGTCGGCGACCACCTGTTCGGCGAGATCGAGCAGAACCGCTTGGAGGGCACCGGCGAAGAGCTCGCACTGGGGCGTCCCGAGCTCCAGCTCAGGACCACCGGCGGCGCCGTTGGCGAGGATCAGACAGCAGTCGTTGGTACTGGTGTCGCCGTCGATGCTGATGGTGTTGAAGCTGGTGCGTACGGCAACCTCCAGCAGTTCCGCCAGTGGCCCGGCCGGGATGCGCGCGTCGGTGGTTACGAAGGCGAGCAGGGTGGCCATGTCAGGGTGGATCATCCCGGCTCCCTTGGCCATCCCCCCCACGGTGTGGGTGACCCCGGCGACAGTGAAGCGGGCCACCGACTCCTTGGGGCGGGTGTCGGTGGTCATGATCGCCTCGGCGGCGAGCGGGCCTTGGGCGCGGTCCGCATGTTCGCCGGCTTCCCGGATGGCGGCCCGGATCCGCTCCATCGGCAGGCTCCGTCCAATCACCCCGGTCGACGCCACCAGGATCTCGCCGGGCTCACAGTCGACTACATCGGCGGCAGTTTTCACCATGCGCAGGGCGTCGGCCAGCCCCTGGGACCCGGTGCAGGCGTTGGCGTTGCCACTGTTGACTACCACCGCCCGAGCGGCACCCTTCCTTAGATGGAGCTGGCTCACCACCACCGGAGCCGCCTTGACCCGATTGCGGGTGAAGACACCAGCGGCGGTGGCGTGCTGGTCGCTGATGAGGAGGGCGACATCGGAGCGCGGCGACCCCTCACCACGGACATCGGCGCAAGCAACGCCGGCGCGGAATCCCAGGGGCGCGGTCACCCCCCTTGCGTCGGCTCGCAGCTCACGAGCCGCTCTCACGGCCACTGGCCACCGCCCTCGAGCCCGGCCTGGGGATCGAGATTGAAGCGCAGGTTCATCACCTGTATGGCCTGCGACGAGGCGCCCCGTCCCAGGTTGTCTAGGACGGCTGAAACCACGAAGTGGCGACCTTGTTGCGCCAGGGTGATCCAGCACAGGTTGGTATGGGAGGTCTGCTTGGTGGCGATGGGTGTGTCAGACAGCCGCACAAAGGGCTGGTCGCGGTACTGGTCCAGGTAGACCTCACGGAGTTGCTCCAAGGTCACGCCGGGGCACGGGGTGAGATAGCAGCTGACCTGGATGCCCCTGGTCATGGGTACCAAATGGGGAACGAACGTCACTGCGAAGGGCTCGCCCCGCAGCTCACCGAGAACCTGCTCCATCTCTGGTTGATGGCGGTGGCCCGCGACGGCGTAGGGTTTGACCGATTCGTTCAGCTCGGTGAACAGGTAGTCCGCGGAGGCGCTGCGACCGGCACCGCTGATTCCAGTCTTGCCATCCACCACCACAGCTGGCTCGACCAAGCGATGAATGGCGGCCGGCCCGCAGGCGAGCAGGGCAGCAGTGGAAAAACATCCAGGCAGGGAGAGAATCTGAGCTGCAGCGATGGCGTCCGGGCGGAGCTCGGGTAAGGCCAGCACGGCTTCGGAGAGAAGGTCCGGAGCGGGATGGTCTACTCCATACCAGCGGGTAAAGTCATCCCGCGAGCGCAGCCGGAAATCCGCCGACACGTCGATCACCACGGCCCCCTGAGCCAGCCAGCCAGCAGTCTGACGAGCTGCGTCGCCCGCGGGGGATGCCGTGATGACGACATCGCATCCCTGGCCATTGATGGTTTCCGTGAGGACCAAGTCGCAAGCTGAGCCGGGGAAGGCTTGGGCGTGGCTACGGCCTGCCTGGGTTCTCGAAGCGACTTCGACCAACTCTGCAGTTGGATGAGCCAGAAGCAGAGCGACACAGCCAGCACCGGCGTACCCGGTTGACCCGACCACCGCTACCCGCACAGAACCGCTGGCCCCACTCATGTCCGGATCATGATTGCATATTTATGGGATAGATATGCATGACTTGCCGCCCAGAGAGACGGTTTTTCCCCGGCCCGGCGAAGAAGGCAGATCGGGCAAAACAGCACTTTGACAGGGAGGCTGGCTCAATCGGGATGTCCGCTTGACCAAAACTCTCCGCTGGAGCGGCATCTTGTGCCGTCTTGACAGTCACGCGCCAACTTCCGCTTCGGCGTGCCAACTGGTTGGTGTGCCAAGCGCGCCCTTGGCCCTATATTCCAAATGAGGACCCCGCCACGATCTGGGTCCCACAACCCAGACCGTGGTCAGAAGGCCCTCACTCCGTCAATAAAGTCTAAGAGAACTACATCTAGCTTGCACTGCTGGAGATATATGTGCCCCAGTTGGTGTAAAAGTCCCGGTAGCTGGCCGCAGGCACCCACTCCGCGGCCGTCCACACCAGACCATTGGGAGCGACGACTGCGAACGAGTAGTCGCCCCAGCGGCAGCCGCCATAGGTGGTACCTACGTAGGCCGCATAGCAGGTGAACCCGTCC
>DATLRN010000075.1:0-63818 GCA_035534695.1 Candidatus Dormiibacterota bacterium | reverse complement strand
CCTGCGAGCGGGGCACTGGAGTGACCACAGCAGCCACACCGTGCTATTCCTGCGAGCAGATCTCTCATTTGGGGACTGCGCGGCCCGACCAGGCCATCTGGGTAGAGAGCGGTTGGCTCGTCGCCCACTCGTTCAATTCGGCTTTGCCGGGTTGGTTGGTGGTTCTGCCGCTACGCCACGTCGAGTCGTTTCATGAGCTGTCCGACCAAGAGTCACAGGCTCTGGGGACCTTGGTGCGTCGGGCTTCCGGGGCCCTGATCCAGGTGGTGGGCTGCGCCAAGACCTATGCCGTCATGTTCGCCGAAGCACCCGGCTTTCAGCACCTCCATGTGCACGTGATTCCCCGGGCCAGCGATCTCCCCGAAGACCTGCAGGCTTGCCGAGTATTCGACTATCTGAAACGGCCCGAAGCGGAGTGGGTGAGTCAAGCAGAACGCGAGCGCCTAGCGCTGGCGCTGCGCAGAGCCGAAGGGTCGAGCTGAACAGCAACGTCGCCGTGCCTGCCTAATTGGCCGGCACAGAGTCCCCTAAGGGCTGTTGCCAGGACGCCCAACCCGGTCAGGAGGCCTCCGATTACGGCCGCGAGCAGGACGGCGTGGATTCCTGAGACCAGAGCGTTGCGGACCACCGCGGCGACGCGCTGACGATCCGCGTTGGAGGCCTCCATCAGCGCCTGGGGCAGCCCACTTTGAGCGGCCGCCACCGAGATCTTGGTCCGGACCGCCTCAGGCAGGCTGGCCTAATGGGTCAGGGTGCTGGTCCGCACCTGCAGCTCGAAGAAGGGCGGTTGCTACCCTGGATCGCTCGCTCGACCCTATCCACTCCTCGCAGGGGGCGCTCCTATGCCTTCGCCGCCGGTCGAGAGCACCGAGGATGACGGGGACCCGAGCCAGTTCTCTCCTGAAGCCTCGCCAACCAGTCCGCCGGGCGGCCCCGCCGGGTATCTCCGCAGCCTCAAACCCGAACTTCCCGCCAGCGTCTGGACGGTGATCTTGGGGGTCGCCATCTCCTCGGTGGGGAATGGCTTCGTCCTGCCCTTCGGCTCCATCTACCTGCACGTGGTCCGGGGCCTGCCCATCCCGCTCGTCGGAGTGATCATCTCCACCACGGCCCTCGCGTCACTGGTGGCGGGGGCCGTGGGAGGGAGCATGGTAGATCGGCTCGGGCCGCGGACAATGATGCTGGGCGGCCTCCTCCTGCAGGCGGTGGGATACCTGGGGTTCGGCTTCGCCACCTCGGCAGCAACGGCAGCCGTTTCGATGCTCTTGATCGGCGCTGGATTGGGCTGCTTCTATCCCTCGATGGCGTCGCTGCTGGCAGCGGTGACCAACCGCACCCAGCGGTCGGCGGCGGCGGCCCTGCAGTACGCAGCCACCAACCTCGGTATCGGGGTGGGAGCCGTCATCGGCGGGCTGATCGTGTCGACCTCCTCGCCCAGCAGCTTCACCACCATCTACCTGGTCGATGCGGTGAGCTTTCTTCTCTTCGGCGTCCTGGTCATCACCCTGGTTCCCTCCGGGCGGCACCGGGCCGAGGGCCACGAGCGGCCCAGCTACCGGGTGGTCCTGCGCGACCGTACCTTCCTGGCGCTGATCGCCTTCAACGCGGTGCTGGTGCTCTCCACCTACGCTCAGCTGGAAACATCGGTGCCGCTCTACGCACGGGTCTTCCTCGGGGTTCCCACCGTGGCCCTGGGGATCATCCTGGCCGCCAACACCGCCTTCATCGTGCTCGCCCAGCTGCCCATCAGCCGAGCCGTGCGCCATCTCAACCGGAGTCGCACCCTCGCCCTCAGCGCAAGCGCCTGGTTGCTGGCCTGGCTGATCGGCGAGGTGGCCAGCCTGACCCACGGCCTCACAGCCAGCCTCTTGCTGGGCGTCTTCGCGGTGTGCTTTGGGCTGGGTGAGTGCCTGCTCAGCGCCACCATCGGACCCCTGGTAGCCGACCTGGCTCCGGCTGCGGTGCGGGGGCGCTACATGGCGGCCTTCAACCTATCCTGGGGAGTCGGCCTGTTGATTGGACCGACCGTAGGCGGGCTTGTGATCGGGTCAGTGGTCAGGCCCGGGATGTGGTTCCTCTGGGCAGCGGTGGCGGCCGGCCTAGTGGTCTTCGCCGAGCGTCTGGGACGGCGCCTACCAGCGAGTGCCAACCGGGGACCACTGGCGAAGGCCCCCTGACCACAGTCAGCCGGCCCGGTACTCCTGGGAGAGCTGGCGGAGGTGTCGATGGCTGTCTTCCATGGCGGGATTGCCGGGAAGGAACCGCTTGGGAAACTTCGCCACCGACGTGTAGTTGGTGTCGCAGACATTGGCCAAGGGAGAAAGCACTCCCTGGGTGACCAGTTGATAGGCGTCGAGGGTTTCCAGGCTGTAGTCCTCTCCCAGCCAGTGGACAAGATCGCTCTGGGCGATTCGGAAGGCATCCTCCAAAGGCCGAGCCGAACCAGTCGACATGATGTAGTCGTCGGTCTCGAGACGAGGCCAGGGACAGGGTCGACCCTTGATCAGGTCGACCGCGATCACGCTGTTCATGGCACACTCCACCGCCACTCCGCAAGTCTCGCCCTCCCCCTGGCGGGCGTGGCCGTCCCCCAGCGAGAGCAGGGCGCCCTCCACGTTCACGCCCAAGTAGCAAGTCACCCCCGCCCGCATCTCCGGGGTGTCCATGTTGCCCCCGAAGGCGTCGGGAACAAGCGCGGAGCGCACCTCCAAGTTGGCGGGCGCCACCCCGACCGTGCCATGCATGGGGTCCATCGGCAGGTCAACAACGAAGCCGCCCGAGCGGGCCTCGAAGCGGCAGAGGCGGCGGTCACGGTCGAGCTGCCACATCCAAACCACCTCGGGCAGGGGTTTGTTCAGGAGCGCCGTGAGGTGAGTGGCGGTGAGCGCCCCGAACAGGGGCACCGTTGTCGAGGCGGCCCAGTCGCGGGCCGGTTCAATTGAGATGAAGTGGACCGCCACGGTGTCACCCACCTCAGCCCCCTCGATGTAGAAGGGTCCCGTCTGAGGGTTGAGGAAAGGAAACTCGCAGACCTCTGAGACCAGGTCCCGCTCACTCTTGACCCGGCCGGCGAAACAGTCCTCGGTGAAGACCTCGAGGATGCTTCCGGGTTGGACGCGGGCCAGGGGCGGGGCGCCGCCGAAGGTCCAGGCGAACTGCCCTGGCTCGGGCTTGAAGGCCCGCACCTCCAGCTGGCTCATCTAGCTGGCCTGCCTCGGCAGGCCCCACCGGCTCAGCTGGCCACCGGCGGGACCGGAGCCACGTCCAGGTCGAGATGAACCAGCCCCACCTGCACCACTCGCTGAGGATCCTTGCGATAGAGGTAGATCATGTAGACAACCCCCAAGAGGATCCAAACGCCCATCGCCGGACCCATGTAGGAATACGGCGCCGGCAAAGGCGAGATGAATGAGAAAACCGGGATCCCAGCCGCACTGAACCAGGCCGGGATGAAGGCAATGATCCCGAGAATGGGCACTATGACGTGGAGGAACCAGTTGATCTGGCGGCCTCGAGTGCGCGTGAAATAGCCGATGCAGGCGGCATCGACCAGGATGTAGATGGCCGCCAGGATGATCACGATCCCCGTCCCCACCATGGAGAACGCCACAAAGGGATCGAAGTGCAGCCCAAGGCCCAGCGCGACCGCGACGCTGACTATGAAGGCAGCGAGGATTCCCCAGTGGGGAGACCGGTGCTGGGAATTGACCCTGGCGAAGAATGCCGGAAAGGCGCGGATACGGCCCATCGCGAAGGCGGTCCGGGTCGAGACGTTCACACCGGCATTGGAGTTGGCAATGGTCGAATTCACAATGGCCAGGAAGACGAACAGCCAGAAGATCCCGTAGGACGACTTAGCGATCCCCTCCCATGAGGCCGGTCCCGCGCTGCTGAAGGATGAGAAGTGGCCGGGACCGAAGTAGACATCGGCGGCGTAGGTGGTGAAGACGTAGATGATGCCGATGCCCAAGGTGGCCAGCAGGACCGCCCGGCGGATCGTCTTCCCGGGGTCCTTGGTCTCCTCAGCAAGTGGGGCCGCACCCTCGAATCCGCCGAAGGCGAGCACGGTGTAGACCGAGCCGGCGATGACCCCAGTCAGACCCTGGTAGTGGAGCGGGGTGTACTTGGTGGTGAAGACGCTGAGCGTGTTGGCGCTTCCTGCCTTGACCACAAAGAGAACGGCCAGTACCACGAAGACGATGATCTCGAAGGCACCGAGGATGGTCCCCAGTCGGGCCGAGGTTCGGATCCCGTAGTAGCCCGCCGCCAAAACGATCAGCGCTCCGAGGATGGTGAAGGGCCACCACATGTTCAAAGAGAACCCGTGGTCGTAGCTGTTGATGGTGCCGGCCACGGTGTACCCCAACTGGAGCAGCACCAAGGGCGGGATCAAGGCGCCGACCGCCACGTAGCCCCAGTTCACCAGGAAGCCGACCGAGGGATGCAGGCCACGGGCGGTGTAGGTGCCCATCGATCCGGCCGAGGGCAGCTCTCGGGCCAGTTCCCCGACGCATGAGGCGCAGAGCATGCACGCGATCAGGGCCACGATCACGGCTAGAGGCAAGGCCCCTCCGGCAAAGGCCACCCCGGCCGGGATGGAGGCCGCGATCGCGGCGCCGGGAGCCATGTCAGTGATGCTCTGGAAGAGCACTTCCCGCAGACCGATGGCGCCCCTTCGGAGACCGGGCGACTCGGACACCCGTTCGCTTGCAATCACAGTCATCTTTCGCCCCCTCCCGGTCCAGCCAATTTGGATCGGGATTGTAGCGACCGAGGTGTGCTTGGGCAACTGTTGACCGAGTCAGATTCCCGTACAGACTTCGGGAACGGGCATGTCGGCCCTTGACCACTCCGCGCTCGAAGCTGGCTCAGCAGTGGGCTGGGGCAAGCTCCGGGGAAGCTAGCTGCGAGACCCCGGCGTCGCCGATGATCGCTGAGCTGGTCGACCTTGCCGTGTTGTGTGACACCCAGCCACCAGAGCGGCAGTGTCGCGGTGCTCAGCCGGGTTGGGGCCTCCGGCTCATTTAGGTCGATTCCCTCGGCTCTGCGGTCAGCCAGGTGCTGCCACCACGAGTCGCCCATTTGCGTCAGCTCCACTTCGTTGCC
Organism: Candidatus Dormiibacterota bacterium; assembly: GCA_035534695.1. Lineage (GTDB taxonomy): Bacteria > Chloroflexota > Dormibacteria > Aeolococcales > Bog-877 > Bog-877. The sequence continues at coordinate 58,712 of DATLRN010000075.1, read as the reverse complement.
GTCGGGGTCACGAACTGCGGTTACTAGCGAAGCCTCGCCCAAGTTTTCGATCGGATACTCGAGGGGAACGCCTAGCGCGTCAAGGCGCGCCACCAGGCTAGCGAGATCGAAAACCCAAAGTGCCAACTTGAGCGCACCTCCGGGACTCGTGCCGACTGCCGGGTGGATGGCGAAGTGAACGTCGCCTAGCTCGCAGCCAAAGTGAGAGCGGCCGTCGCCGTGCCGCTCGGGGACGAGAGGCACCCCCAGAATTTCGCGGTAGAAGGTCACCAGCCGGTCTGGATCATCCGAGGTGAGGAGCACCGCGGAGATGAACTGGATCGGTTCGGGCGAGGCCGGCATCTGTTCCGACATGAGAGTCTCCATGGCTCAAATCTGCCCTCAAGTCTGGCAGTGAGCCCGGTCTCTGCGCGAACCGTGCCGTGATGCCCACGATTGGGAACGGGGGGCGGGACGCCGCCACAGGTGCCACCCTCGCCGTACCATTCAACACACATCCGAATAGCCCGAAGGGCAAATGGGAATCCGGTGCGGGGACTGCCCCCAAGGCCGGAGCTGTCGCGCAACTGTGTGCGGGGAACCTGAGCCAGCGAGCCACTGGGAGAGTCCCGGGAAGGCGGCTACAGGCGTTGATCCGCGAGCCAGGAGACCGGCCCGGCGGGATCGACGCACCCCCGCGCGCAACGGGACGGTCGGCCTTCGGCGGCAGGTCTACCTCTGGCGTGACGGGACCAAACCGCCGCCAGGAGGTAGAGACGGTGAGATCGTCTCAATTGGCCAGCGCAGCACTGGCTACGATCGCTTTGGGAGTGTTGGTGTCCGCCTGCGGGGGCGGTAGTGGCAGCGGGTCCACCCCACGAGCTAGCTGCTCCGGCTCCGGTCACCACGTCGAAGTTGTGGTCGAGACCGGTGACCACCATGTGGTGGACAGCTGCGTCAACTTCAACGGCGGCGAAATCGCCGGGGAGACCGCTCTAAAACGCAGCAAGATCGAATTTTCGAGTGAGCACTTCAGTTACGGCGAGGGCATCTGCCAAATTGATCATGACCCGAAGTCGTACACCTCCTGCTTCCCTACCGGACAGCCGTACTGGGCGCTCTTCCTCTGGACGGGCGGCGGCAAGTGGAAGTCCGCTTCCACCGGGATCGGTGAGGTCGAGCTGAAGTCTGGCCAAGGGCTCGGCTGGCGCTATGACCCCAGCAGCGGCACGGCCGCGCCTCCACCCCGGCCGCCGATGACGTGACCCGGTGAACCCGCGCGCACTGGCCGTCTGGGTGGCAGCTGTGCTCCTGCTCAGCCTGGGGAGTGAGGATCCGGTCTGCCGGGTCCTCACTCTGGGGGCGGCGGTGGTGGTGCTCGCCGTCCGGCGTCGGCACGAGGTTCGGTTACGACCGGCCCTACTGGCGGTTGGCGCGGCGGCCGCTCTGACCATCCTCTTCAACTTTCTCTTGAGCCACACCGGACAGAACATCGTGGTCGCCCTGCCCGGGTGGCTGCCAGCCCTGGGCGGGCCCCTGACAGTCGAAGGAGCTGTCTATGGGTTCGATATCGCGCTCGGTCTGGCCGCCTGCCTCGTCGCCGGCATCACCCTCTCCCTGGTGGTCGAGCCCCACCAACTGGTGGACTCTCTTCCGGCGGCCCTGTCACACACCGGAGCTGCCGTGGGCGCCTCCCTTACCTTGGTCCCGCGCCTGGGGCATAGCTTCGTTGCGGTTCGGGAGGCGCAGCAGATGCGGGGCTGGCGTCCCCGCGGGTTGCGCTCTTGGACAGCAGTCCTGGTCCCCTCGGTGCTGACCACCATCGAGGGGTCGGTGCTAATGGCGGAGGCGATGGAGGCAAGGGCCTTCGGTTCCGGATCGCGGTCAGCTCTGGCCACTTCGACTTGGCACCCGTCGGATCTGCTGACGGCATCCGCCGCTGGTGGGGCGATTGTAGCCTTCGTCCTGGCCCTCGTCCTAGGTCAGATTCCCAGCTGGCAGCCGTACCCGACGCTGCTACTCCCCGCTCTCAATTGGTGGCCCGCCGCCTGCTGCCTGGCACTCTTCGCTCCGGTCCTGGCCCGTGGCTGAACTGGCTCGGTTCGAGGAGTTTGGCTACCGCTATCCGGAGGCCGCTGATGCGGCGTTGCGTGCCATCAGCTTTGAGTTGGCCGGGGGAGTGACCCTCATCGGGGGGCCCTCCGGGAGCGGCAAGACCACTCTTCTGCGCAGCCTGAATGGCCTGGTACCGCACTTCCACGGCGGACAAGCCTGGGGACGAGCATCCGTCCTGGGGGCCGACCTTCGCACCACTTCAACCAGATTGCTGGCACGAGCCGTCTCGATGGTCTTTCAGGAACCGGAGTCCCAATTCGTCCTGGCCACCGTACGCCGGGAGGTTGCCTTCGGCCCCGAGAACCTCGGCCTGCCGCCTCTGGAAATAGCCCAGCGAGTGGATTGCGGCCTTGAAACCATGGGCATCCCCGAGCTCGCCGAGAGGAGGATCGCAACCCTCTCCGGAGGCCAGAGACAGCGGGTGGCCCTGGCCGCCGCCCTGGCCATGCGGCCGAGACTGCTACTCCTCGACGAGCCAACCTCGCAGCTGGACGACAGCGGCGCAGACTCGCTGCGTCTGGCATGCCAGGGGCTGGCGGCCCAAGGGCTGGCGGTGGTGATCGCCGAGCACCGACCCTGGAGAGTAGACATGCCGGGCTGTCACCAGCTGGAACTCGAACAGGGCTCGCTAGCGTCTCCCCAAGTGCGCCGGTCAGGACCTCCGGCTCTCCCCGCCAGGCGTGGCCGTGCAACGGGTGCTGTCGCCTGGGAGCTGAATGACCTGGCCGTCGGTCACGCAGAGCCAGTGGGTACCGGAATCGACCTGGCCGGTAGGGAAGGAGAGGTGGTCTGCCTTACAGGCCCCAACGGCAGTGGTAAGACGACCCTCCTTAGGACGACCGCTGGCCTCCTTCGACCGCTCTCGGGAGCGCTCTTCCGCCGCCCCGGCCGCTGCGCCTACCTGCCCCAAGAACCCGGCGGAATCCTCCATCAGGCAACCCTTCTCGACGAGGTGAGACAGACCATCCGCTGGCTGCAGTTGGACTGCCAGCCCGGGCCGATTCTGGAGGAGTTCGAGCTCTCCTCATTGGCGGATTCTGATCCGCGCGACCTGAGCACCGGCCAACGGCAGCGGGCGGCGCTCGCCGCCGTCCTGGTCGGACGCCCGGAGATGGTCTTCCTCGATGAGCCGACCAGAGGAGCCGACCCCAACTCTCGGGCGCTTCTGCTGAAGGTCCTGGATCGGCTCACAGCCCAGGGGTCGGCAGTGCTCGTGGCGACCAGCGACACCCAGTTTGCCCATCAGATCGGTGACCGGGTGATGGAGTTGGCCGGCGGTCACCTCCGGGAGTCGAGCGAGCAGGCGGCATGAAGCTCCTCGTCATATCCGGACTCGGGGTCGGCCTCTTCCTCTGGCCCTTCAGCGGGCTAGGACTCCCAGCAGCAACACCGGCTCTGGCGATCGGACTCGGGGCGGTACTGGGCCTGCTGGCAATCGAGGTCGGCACCAGACGAATGGACTCACGCCAACTGGCCCTGCTGGCCGCCCTGAGTGCAATTGATGCTGGGCTCCGAGCCGCTCTTGTCACTGGGGTTGGCGGCTTCAGTCCGATCTTCCTTCTAGTGCTCTGCGGCGGTTACGCCCTCGGACCTGAGTTCGGCTTCCTCCTGGGCGCCTGCTCCCTCCTGGTGTCGGCGCTGGTCACCGGTGGTATCGGCCCCTGGGTGCCGTACCAACTGTTCGCTGTGGGGTGGGTGGGTGCCTTTGCCGGTCTGGTCGGCCTGGTACTGGCCCAGCAGCGGCCGCGCCGTCGGGACGTACTCCTGCTGGCCGGGGTTGGTGTGGTCACCGGGTTTGCGTTCGGGGCGGTGATGGACGTTTGGAACTGGACCTTCTATTTCTCGTCGCCGCAGATCGGCTGGAGCCCGCACTTGGCGCCCTTGACCGCTCTGGAACATTTCGTCAAGTACTACGCGGTGACCTCGGCCGCTTACGACGCCTTCCGTGCCGGCGGCAACGGAGTCATGATCTTGGTGCTCGGACTTCCCGTCCTGGCGGCCCTGCATCGGATCTCCAGACGATTCGGCAGTGAATGGGTGAGCGGACCGGCCAGGAGAGCAGGGCCGCTGCTCAGCGGAGATTCCTCAGTGGAGGCGGCGCACCACGTAACTTCCCGCCATCTTGTCGTGCCACGCCTGCTTGCGCCGGTCAACTCCGGCCCACGCGAACCCCAGGAAACAGGTGGCCACGTCGACCACATATCCGACCATCCGGACCAGGCTCCGGCCCAAACCTAGGCGTCCTCCGTCCTCCTCTCGTACGACTCGGCCCCCCACCAGCCAGAGCCCGACCGTCTTCCCAGTTGTCGCCCAGAGAACCACGAAGTAGCCAACTTGGACCACGGCGATGGGACCGAAGAGGTGACCATCGCGGCTGAGTGTTTGAAGGACGGCCCCGGCTGCCCCAAGCAGCACCAGATCGGTCACGAGTGCTCCCCCGCGGGGCCAGAAGCCCAGGTAGCCAAGGCCTGGGAATGGCCCCCTGGAGCGAAGCGAGCGCACCCCCTCCCAGACCGTCATCGGCCCTCGCGGTCGGCCAGGAAGGTCTGCCAGGAGGCCGTTCAGTTCCCCACTCGTCTTGGCAGCGAAGGCGAGGCGGGAGCGCTCGCTGAGCTCTTCTGTGCTGAGCCGACCCTGGACATGGTGCTCCTTGAGTTCCATGACGACCTGCTCCCGGTCTACGTCGGAAGCCCGCAATTGATCGCGATGAGACCACGGCGGCCAGCTGCCCCGGCTCGGTGAGACAGAGGGCGGTTCCTGCACTTGTGACCTAATCCTGGCCGGGCTCAGACCTTGACGAAGACGGCCTGATTCCGGACTCCCAGTCCCGCCGGAGCAGCCCCATGTAGATCAGGTCGGTGGTGTGGCCGTCCCGATAGAGCCGCTCCCGAAGCCGACCCTCCTCCCGAAATCCCAGTCCGCGATACAGGGCTATGGCGGGCAAGTTGTCAGCGATCACGTCCAGACTCAATCGCCGAAGCCCCAGTTCGTGGAATGCGTAGCCCAGGCCCAGGCTGGTGGCCTCCTTGCCGAATCCCTTGCCCCGATCGTCAGCGTCGCCGATACCGACCGCGATCCAGCCGTGGCTGTTGGGCCACTCGATGCTAAAGATCGCCACGAATCCAACCAGGCGGTCATCTTGAACGGTTCGGACCCGGAACTCGTAGGCACCTGCCGACGCCTCAGATACCTGGTCACGCTCGGCGAAGACCTCGGTCGGTAGCGGACGGGCAGCGTCGGTATCCATTGCTCGCCGGTACTCGCCGTCTTCACTCCACCGCGATAGGACCTCCGCGTCTTCCGGGCGGGGAGCCGCTAGTCGAACCAGATCCCCGTGAAAGAGCCTTTGGGAAGACATCGATAGGGGTTCCTCAAGAGATTGCGACCGACTTACCGTAGCCCGAGTATCGCAGACGTAGGAGAAGCTTCTGCCGACGCGTAGAGCTATCGGCGTGTAGGCACACTCAATCGTGCAAACCGGTGGTTAAATGCGTTTGGCGCGACACCTAAGACCTGGCAGCGCGCGGCTGACGAGCCAAGACCCATGCGCCTAGCACGTATAGCCCGTGGGACTCCGATGGTCCCGAACAGGTGTCAGACCCTCCGCGTCCAGCGGACCAGAATCCCTAACAGGACACTCCGGGGGCCTGGGCGCGTACCGGCTCCGGGGTTGGGGCCCCGGGCCGGCTGCGGGAGGATAGCGCGATTGGTTCGTGGAGCGCTCGGAGCTCGTCTGAAGTGGCATTGGATCTGCCGCCGCCCCGTTCAGACTACTGCCACCGCTAGACTCACGAGGAGGCTGGCCCGCATGGCTCAACTGGTTAGAGCAGGGGACTCTTAATCCCAAGGTTGCAGGTTCGAGTCCTGCTGCGGGCACCACGGTTGTGTGCTAATTCGGGTGACGCGTCGCCAAAGGCCTTCGGCTGATGGGTCGCACAACTTCGGCTGAGGTGTCCCAGCAACTTCGGCTGATTGGTCACAGTGGCGCTCATGAGGTACATGAGCGTGGCTGAACAGCGGTACCAGGCGGTGTTGGCGGTCATCAGCGACGGTCGGTCGATCTCGGAGGTCGCCGTCCAGTGGGGAGTGGACCGGCGCACGGTCCACCGCTGGCTGGGGCGATATGAAGCTGGAGGCCGCCTGGGGATCATGCGCCGCCAGGCTTCTCAGTCCCAGGCTAATGAAAAGTTCATCAGCAGACATGGTTCCTGACGGATCTAGATCCAAAATGTCGTTGATCCCAAGAAAAAGTTCTGCGATCAGGTCTCCCTCAGCCGGTCCAAAGAGCTGGGTCGGCCGTTCAGGTCCCTCCAGGTCAGCCGCGTGAGGTACCCGAGCCGCCTCATCGCGTCTCTCCTTTCCAGGAAGGAACCGGGGAACCAGCATGGAGTCCTCAATGTACGGTCCGCTAGCAGCCTCCAGGACTCGCTACGCAACGTCCAGGACCAAGGGACCGAGAGGTGGTTGCCCCTGCAGGGGGCCAGCTAAGTCCCAGCGGAGAGCAGTCTTGTTACGAGGCGCGGCGGAACCGGCACGTTCACCGGGTACGTGGTAGGGTCGAGAGAGAGAGCGAGTTGATACGGATCGGCCTTCGCAGACCCTAGCTTGGCGCCAACTCGGAAAGGAGGTTGGCGATGCCTACAGGTACTTCGATCCGTCTATTGGCCATTGGGGTGGCCGCGATGTTCGTGGCTGGTGCTCTGTTCCTCGGCTCAGGGTTCAGCGCCCGAACAATCCAGCGTCCAAGTCGCGTGAGCGTTCAGCCTCAGCACATGCCCAACGTGGTCACCGTTGGGCACAAGAAGAAGAAGAAGCGCCACAAGTCGAGCGGTCCTAAGCTCTATGCCGTCGGGAAAGCCATGACCAACGGAGCACATCAGAAGGTCACGGTCATAGCTTTCGCCCAAGCGGTGGCCCCTTCGGCGTATTCGACGCCAAACCCCGGAGATCAGTGCGTCAGCGTGCGGGTCGCGCTGTTCAACGGAGACTCATCTCCGTGGGAACTCCCGCTGTACGAACTGACGGCCGTGGACGCGAGCGGGCAGTCGTATGACAGTTACAGCTCACTGGACTGCCCATCGTCGACCTCGATCGACAGTCTCGTGCCCCGCGGCCGTGCCTCGGCCACGCTCTACTTTGAGGTGCCGCTGTCAGGAAAGCTCCTCCTGCAGTGGACTCCGAGCGCACTCAACCCCGACAGCGTCTACAACACCGAACTCAAGGCGTCGTGAGGCCCAGGACTCGTGTCGCGCTGCTGGGGGTCGGGCTACTCGCCTCAAAGCGCTATCGGAGGCGCTGGCTCCGGCGCGTCCTCACCATCGTTGTGGTCACCCTGGTGGTATTGGTCGTGGTCCGGGCCACGGGGCTGGCTCTCTGAGGCCCCTGACAGCCTCGGTCAGTTGCTCCTCTCGGTCAGTTGCTCCTGAGGATCATGTTGTACCTACGAGGCAGCTGGTCGATCTTGGACCCGATGGCCCGCACCTCGGCAGCGACCTCGCCCCAGCCACGACCGGCCATGCGCCGGGCACCGCGCGGCAACTATCCTCGCGCCTATGCCCTCCTCTGGCCTGGCGCCCCAGTGAATCCGGCGGAGTTCGCCGTCAAGTGGATGGGCAGCACCAGGCCTGAGCGCGCCGCGTCGCAAGAGCACTTCATTGACGTCTGCGGAATGCTGGATGTGCCAACACCCAACCAGGCTGACCCGACAGGTGACTGGTATGCCTTTGAGAAGGGGGCCGAGAAGCTGGGAGGCGGTGATGGATTCGCCGATGCGTGTATGCGCGACCATTTCGCGTGGGAATACAAAGGGAAGCGCAAGGACTTGGCAGCGGCGTACCTCCAGCTCAACGAGTACCGAGAGGCCCTCGACAACCCCCCACTTCTGATCGTCTGCGACCTCGACCGATTTGAAGTCCACACGAACTTCACGGGCACCGCCAAGGTGACCCATCGCTTCACCCTTGCGGATCTGGCGGCCAGTCCGGATGGGCCCCTGCGTGTCCTTCGGGCGGCGTTCACTGACCCCGAGTCGCTCCGTCCCACTCGCTACCAAGAGGAACTCACAGAGAAGGCAGCCCAGCAGTTCGCCGAGCTTGCGGCTGCACTCCGATCTCGCGGTCACGAAGCCCTAGCCGTGGCCAACTTCCTCGACCGGATGGTCTTCACGATGTTCGCAGAAGACGCGGGGCTTCTGCCGAAGGGGATCCTTGAGCGCCTCGCCCAGGCTACTCGCCGCGAGCCCGATGCGTTCTCCGCGAGCCTCGGCGAGCTATTCTCGAAGATGGCGACCGCTGGAGGTCTGTTTGGGGTAGAGCGAGTCGACTGGTTCAACGGTGGGCTATTCGAGGACTCGACTGTCCTGCCCTTGACGACCGAAGAGATCGAGACCGTCCGCCGGGCGGCTGCGCTGAACTGGAGCCAGATCGAGCCAGCTATCTTTGGCACCCTCTTCGAGCGGGGGCTTGACCCGGAACAGCGCTCCCAACTTGGAGCGCATTACACGGATCGAGCGTCGATCCTCAAACTCGTTGAACCGGTCCTGATGGCGCCTCTCAGACGCGACTACGCTGAAATGCAGGTGCGGGTGACGGCACTTGTCAAGGCAGGTCGGAAACTGTCTGTCCGTACACCCGCCCAAGATGACCCGCGCCGAGTCTTCAGGAGCTTCCTGGAGCGACTCAGGGCAACACGTGTTCTTGACCCCGCGTGTGGGTCGGGAAGTTTCCTCTACGTGGTTCTGCAGCTCTTGAAGGATCTCGAGCGGGACGCACTCGCTTGGGGATCGCTCGTGCTCCAGAAGCCCCAGGAGTTCCCGGAGGTAGGCCCACACAATCTGGTCGGGCTCGAAATTAATCCATACGCCGCTGAGCTGGCGAGGGTCACGATCTGGATAGGTGAGTTGCAATGGATGTTGGCCAATGGATTCAGCTATCGGCGCAACCCGATCCTTCAGCCACTGCATAACATCATCCAGCAGGACGCTCTCCTGGACCTCTCGGATCCAACATCTCCCCGCGAGGCGGAATGGCCAGACGCCGACGTGGTTGTCGGGAATCCACCCTTCCTAGGCGCCAAACTACTACGGGCAGGCTTGCGCGACTCCTACGTCGAGTCCCTCTACAAGGTCTATGGCAGCCGCCTGCCAGGCATGAGCGATCTCTGCGCTTATTGGCACGAAAAGGCGCGAGCGCAGATTCAAGCCGGGAAGCTGAAGCGGGCAGGGCTACTCGCGACGCAGGGCATCAGAGGCGGCCGCGGCGGACGTGTACTAGAGAAGATCAACGAGAGCGGGGCGATCTTCTTTGCGTATGCCGACGAACCCTGGGTACTCTCCGGCGCCGCGGTCCATATCAGCTTCATCGGACAGGACGACGGATCCGAGAAAGTCCGAACGCTTGACGGGAAGGTGGTCGCTTCCGTCAATTCCGACCTGACGACGGGCGCGGACTTACGATCAGCGCGCAGTCTCAGCGAGAACAAGGGGATCGCATTCATTCCCGACGTGAAAGGCGGGCCGTTCGACATCGATGAGTTCACTGCTCTCCGTCTATTACGCGCGCCGAACCCCGACGGGCGTGCGAACGCAGATGTAGTCCGCCCTTGGGTGAACGGACTTGACGTCACGCGCCGACCTCGGCACATGTGGATTATAGATTTCGGGGTAGACCTCACTGAGTCGGAGGCGGCGTTGTACGAGGCCCCGTTCGAGTATGTCCGCGAACATGTCCGCCCAGAGCGCGCGGTCTCTCGAACCACTGAGCTTGACTGGTGGATCCACGAGCGGCCGGGCCACTCCATGCGGGCTGCACTGGCAGGTCTGTCGCGCTACATCGCTACGCCCGAGACGTCCAAACACCGACTCTTCGTTTGGCTACCATCCGGAACACTCGCGGACCACGCTCTCGTTGTCTTTGCTAGCGAGGACGACTACCTCTTTGGCGTCCTCCAATCGCGCATCCACGAACGGTGGTCCCTCGCGGTCGGCACCCAGCTGGAGACGCGGCCCCGTTACACGCCGACCACATGCCTAGAGAAGTTCCCCTTTCCCCAGCCGACACACGACCAGCGTAATGCCATAGCCAAGGTCGCCCGCGATCTCGATCATCTACGAAATGGCTGGCTCAATCCACCAGGCCTATTGGCTGCTGAGTTGCAGGCCCGGACACTTACGAACCTATACAACGAGCGCCCGGCGTGGCTCGCGAACCTGCATGAGGATCTCGATGAGGCTGTCATTGAAGCGTACGGATGGCCAGCGGACCTTGACGACGACTCGATCCTCGGTCGACTTCTGAAACTCAACCTAGAGCGGGCTCGGGCGTCAGGCTGACGCTGCTGCCTGACCGTCTTCGTCTGGATGGGGGCGCCTCTACGCCCTCTAAGGGGGAGCCCAGTCCGTAGTACTGGCCTCACTCTCGTCGCCACCATCCGACTCGAACGCTGCGTACAACTCATCCCACTTCGCGCATGGGAGGTCTTGGTCACAGCGGTCGCACTCGCTGAGGTGGTCGCGTAACCGATCTCGAAGCTGGCCGGGTCCTATCCCGACGGCCTCGGGCCCGTCGTACAGCTTGTCCCACTCATCACACGGAAGGTCCCGCTGGCACGAATCACAGTGGGCCAGGTGGTGAGAAAGCATCTCGCCCGAAGCACGCTGAGGACGACCAGTCGATGCCGCAGTTCTCCGAGCGATGCGGCCTCCCCTGGTCGCCGAGCCCCACCTCGCGAGCCCGAGCACGGCCAGCACGGGGAACGCGACCTCGCCTGCCCGCTCCAGCGGAGAGCTACCCTGCCAGGCTTCGATCAGAAGGCCGAGGGCGAATAGGAGGGCCAGCCAGGTCCAGCAACCCGAGAAACAGCCATTCGAGTGCCGGACATTCACGTTGATCGTCTGGGGCTGTGGCATTAGACTGGGAACCGTCGGGCTGACCGTAGGCGACACGTATCTGGATCACGGTGTGCCAGGGCCTCTTCCGGGGGCTTTACCGGCCCGGTAGCATATCGCAGTAATCGAATTTTCCCCGGGTCACAACTTGTCCTGTCCGGCAATCTACCGGAGACGAGTACATCGGCGCGTCCCAGACGAGCGTGTGAAACTCGCCGTTTTCGCCGCATGGGTCGACGTCTGTGGGGAGATCTGCTAGGAAGCGTGCGTCAAATGAACGGCCGGCAAATGAAGTTGGCATAACGCGGCGGTCGACACACACCACCGTAGCCCGTAACCCTGCGGAGAGCTCTTCGTTGGCGAGGTCGAAGGTGTCCCGGCCCCAGAGGGGGAACAGTGCCACCTTACTCACCGCGGCCAAGTGCTCCTCGCGGTGGCGTCGGACCTGGGCCAAGTAGATGTCTCCGAAGGCCACATGGCGGATACCTCGAAGCGGTTCGCGTTGCAGGGCAAGTGCCATCCGATCCTCATATAGATCGTTCGGGCAGCCTGGCGGAATCCATACCTTGACGAGGGGCAGGCCGAGCCGCGCCACTTGGTGGTCAAGCAACTGTTCTCGTACCCCTGAGATGCTGACTCGACCATACATATCTGTGAGCGTGGTGACGAGTGCCCGCACCTCGAGTCCAGGGTCCTGAAGCACAGTCGAGAGGGCCAACGCGGAGTCCTTGCCGGCGCTCCAGGAGAAGATCACCGGGATCGCCGTCGTGGAAGTTCCTCCAAGCTCGGACTAAATCTGTGCCCTCATCGTGCCGGCTCGGTTTCATCAGGGATCGGAGCCAGTAGGCCGCTTCGCCGAACGGCGCCATCGTACCTTCTACTCAACGGCGACTAGCACTACATCGTGTATCGCATGGCCGCTCGAGCACTATATGCGGTAGAATTCTTCCGTCGAATGCTAACTCTCTCGTGGCGTAACCGAGGCCCGAGCAGGACCGAGTCGGGGGTGATCTCGATATGAGCACGCAGGTCAGCGTTCCCGGCGGGACCCGCTACGTCGGCGATCTCCGTGTCACCACCGAGGAGTGGATCTCCGGGGTGGTGGAGGGCACGGTGGTAGTCGAAGCGGGGGGTGCTGCGGCGGTTACCGGTGTCGTCACCGACGGCATCGTGGTGGGTAGGCGCGGCGTGGCCTACGTCACGGGCACCATCGGGGGACTGTTGGTCGAGCGCTTCGGAGATGCCGTGCTTGACGGAACCTCTACCGGCGACGTCGAGAACTGGGGGCGGGTAATTATCGCTGGCATGGTGGACGGGCAGGTGGTCACCCACCCGGGCGCCGCGACCGAGATCGTGCCGGGGGCGGTACTGCAGCACGGGGGACGGCAGGCAATGGCAGCCTTCGGTAGCAGCGATCCAGTCCTCGCCAGCCCCAGCTAGGGGATCAGCTCAGCCGGCATCCCGGGGGGCACCCCGGATCTATTGGGACTCCTTCCTCGCCTGTAATGTGAAGCTGTGAGCTAGCCGTCCAGGGCGGTCGGCCAGCCGGTATTCACCATTTGCCAAACGCTCCATCTGACCCGGTAGAGCGTTCCAGGGCACGCTGTCGTGTTCCACGAGATCGGTGATGCGCAGCCCTTGGCTCAGCAGGGCGCTGACGGTCTCGCCTAAGCCGTGGCTCCACTCATACGACAGGTTCTGCAGAAAGGCAACGTCGGTCTGTACATAGGTGCCCCCGTCGGTGTCGACCAGCGGGTCGGGCGCCTCAAAGTAGGGATACTCCACGGCCAGTAGCCCGTCGGGGCGGGGGTCGCCGAGAGACAACAGCATCGGGTGCCCTTCGCGCACGAAAAGGCGGCCACCGGGTGCCAGGAGTTTGGCAACCACAGCTGCCCATTTGGCGATATCAGGCAACCAGCAGAGGGCACCAATCCCGGTATAGACAAGGTCGAACCCGCCCTCTCCCAGCACCGTCGGAGCATCGTAGACATCTGCTTCAAGGAACTCTGCGTCGGCCGATGTCGCGCTGGCCAACTGACGCGCCTCGTGCAGGGCAGCCGGTGAGAAATCCAACCCAGTCATGTGCGCGCCAAGACGGCAAAGCGAAATCGTGTCGGTACCGATATGACACTGCAGGTGCACGCCCCGCGCACCATCGATGTCACCCAGCCGGGGCTGGTCAAAACGCACCACTCCGCTAAGAAAATCAGGCTCGCTCAGGAAGCGTTCGACCTGATAGTCGGGGGACTTGGCATGCGCCGGAGCACGCTCGTCCCATCCCTTCAGATTGACAATGCGAAACTCATCCATGGCTGGGGTTATCTCTGTCCGAGTACTGAACCAAGGTTGGACCCCTCTCCCAGGCGGGCCCGTGTGCCGGCACTAGCGCAGAGGTTTACCCGCTTGGCGACCAGGATTTCGCCGACGGCGTTGATCAGCCGCGCTCGCGACACCTGGTGGTCGTCGATCGCCTCTGTCATGGCGGCATCGACTGCCGTGGTCACCAGGGCCGGACTGCCCGTCCCGAAGGTGACCATGTCAGCGCCGGCGGCGATGGCCTCGACAGTCGCTTGGGCCACGCTTAGGCCGCGTGCTGTGATCGCGCCGGCGCTCAAGGAGTCGGTGAGGATCAGGCCCTGAAAGTGAAGCTGCCCTTCGAGCAGCCCCTGGATGACGGTGGGCGACAGACTCGCCGGCAGGCTGGTCAGACCAGGCACCGAGGCATTGCCGACCATGACCGCCGGCAAGCCAGCTGTCAGGGCGGCCTCGAAAGGCAGCAGTCCGCCTGCTTTCAGGTCGGTGTACGGCTGGGTGGTGGCGGGACCGTCATCGGTGTTGGCACTGGCACCGCCCAAGCCAGGAAAGTGCTTCACCACCGGAACCACCCCAGCGGCCACCAGACCCTCGGCGAAGGCAACACCATCGGTGCTGGCAACGCTGGGATTGGCGCTGAAGGACCGAGCGCCATCCGGGTCGGTTGCATCGGGACCGACGCCTCCGTCTACATCCAGGACGGGAGCCAGATCCATGGTCACCTCCTGTCCCAGCATCGCCTGTCCGATCGACTCGGCAGCCGCCTCAATCTGGGCCGCGGTCATGGTGCTCCCCATCTGTCGGGCCCAGGGAAGTGAGCCGACCAGATTGGCCATCCGCTGCACCCCGCCGCCTTCCTCATCGGTCATCACGAACGGCCGGATCCCGCCCCTTGCTCCTGCCTCCAGTGAGGTCAGCTGCTCCCCGAGATCGTTCGGACCAGCAGTCCCAAAGATGAGCAGGCCGCCGACTCCCTGGGCCACCTCGGCTTGAACGGCACCGACGTCGGTCTCCTCTACTGGTACTGCCACCACCTGCTCGGCGAGTTGGTCAACCGGCCAGGTCGCCAAGACCGCCTGGTTGGTGCAGGCGGCCTGGGACGGAGACGGCTTGGTGTTTCGGGGCGGAATTCGACCGGGAGTCATCCCGGCGCAGCTGGCCAGGAGCAACCCCGCGATCGGGAGTATCAAGACGAGTTTGGCGGCAGATCCGGCGCCGAGCGACTGACGCACCGACCGAGGATATCTGTGGAGCGAGGACGGAAGCCGGCCGACTCTCGCTGCCCCATCAGGTGGCGTAGCCGAGGTCCAGGGTGCCGCTCCGGCTCAGTCGGAGAAGCGGGCGAAGGCCAGGCAGGCATTGTGCCCGCCGAAGCCAAAGGAGTTGTTGAGGACAAGCTCGGGATCCACTCGGCGGGCGCCTTCGGTCACGTAGTCAAGGTCGCATTGGGGATCGGCGTCCCGGTAGTTGATCGTCGGCGGTACTCGCCCGTCCACCAGTGCCATCACCGAGAAGATCGACTCGATGGCTCCGGCGCCTCCCAGGCTGTGACCGGTCATCGACTTGGTCGAGGAAATTGGAATCTGGCGGGCGCGATCCTCACCCAGCGCCTGCTTGATGGCGGATGTTTCCGCCGCGTCATTGAGCTCGGTTGAGGTGCCGTGGGCGTTAATGTAGTCGACGTCTTCGGGGCTGGCCCCGGCCCTGGCCATCGCCTTGGTCATGGCGTATCGCGCCCCCCGGCCACTGGGGTCGGGGGCGGTGAGGTGGTGGGCATCTGCGGTCGCCCCGTAGCCAATCACCTCGGCGAGGATCTGAGCGCCGCGGCGGCGGGCGTGATCCAACTCCTCGAGGACGACGATGCCGCAGGACTCGGCAACCACGAATCCGTCGCGACCTTTGTCGAAGGGTCGGCTGGCGTGCTCGGGGTCCTGGTTGCGCTGGGACAGGGCCCGCATGGCGGCAAATGCCCCGACCGCCAGGGGCGTCACCGATGCCTCGCTGGCGCCGGCGATGCAGGCCACCGCATCTCCCCGACGGATTATCTCGGCGGCCTCGCCGATGGCGTGGGCACCGGTGGCGCAGGCTGAGATCAGGGCAAAGTTGGGGCCGCAGGCCTGGAGTTTCATGGCGATTTCGCCGGCGGCGATGTCGGCCAGGATCATGGGCACGGTAAACGGACTGAGCCGTCGCGGTCCTCGGTCACGCAGGGTGTAGCTGGCTTCCTCAGTGACTCTGAGCCCGCCGATACCCGAACCCACGATGACACCGACCTCGTAGCGATTGGAGTCGTCGATCGCCAGCGCCGACTGATCCATCGCCTCCATCGTCGCGGCCAGGGCGAATTGCGTGAAACGGGCGGTCCGATTGACCTGCTTGCGATCGATGAAGTCCACCGGATCGAAGTCGCGGACCTCCCCGGCCATCTGAGACGCGTAGGGGTCGGGGTCAAAGCTCTGAATTCTGGCGATGCCATTACGGCCGGCGAGAAGCCCCTCCCAAGTAGGAGCTACCCCCACCGCCAGGGGAGTGACCGCTCCCATACCGGTGACTACTACCCGGACTCTTTCGGCAGCCGTCTTGGTGGTCACCTCGAGATCTCCTCACGGCCGGGGACGGAGGGCTCTTCCGTCTCGCCACTGTGCTGGTTGGACTTTTCAAGATCACCGGGATCGTCCATCACCACCCCGGTCGGCTGCCAACGGAGCAGGACTCCGCCCCAGGTCAGCCCGGCTCCGAAGGCTACCAAACAGACGAGTTCGCCAGTGTGGCAGCGTCCCTGGTGGTCGGCCTCGGCCAGGGCCAGGGGGATGGAGGCCGAAGAAGTGTTTCCCAGGCGATCTACGTTGCAGCTGAAGCGCTCGAAGGGGAACCCGAGACGCCCTGCCGCGGTGGCCAGAATCCGGGAGTTGGCCTGATGGGGCACGACCAGCGCGATCTCGTCCACCTGGATTCTGGCGGCGCCGGCCAGACGCAGCACGATCTGCTCCAGGATCTTGGTGCTGAAACGGAAGACCTCGCGCCCATCCATGTGCACAACCCGGTCCAAGGCCCTGGCGGAAGAGGTGTATTCCGGGCGTGCCCGAACCGATGGCTCCTTCGGGGGAGCGTACCGGATCGTATCCAGCGCCCAGGCCCCGCCTCCGTCCGCGCCCAGGTCGAGGGCAACGATCTGGGCACCCTCCTGGTTGGGGGAGCCGATCACAAATGCCCCAGCGCCGTCACCAAAAAGAACCGCCGTCGAGCGATCATTCCAGTCGAGCACCCGGCTGAAGATCTCAGCCGCCACCACCAAGACAGTCCGGCACAGCCCACCCTGGATCATCGATTGGGCCAACGCCATCCCGTAGAGAGCTCCGGAACAGGCTGCTTGGAGATCGAAGGCTGGGCCATTGGGGCAGCCCAGCTCGGCCTGCAGCCGGCAGGCCAGCGAGGGGAAGGTTGCGTCGGGGGAGCTGCTAGAGCAGATGACGGCATCGATCGCCGAGGGCTCCAGGTCAGCCGCTTGGAGGGCCGACCGGGCGGCCCGAGCAGCCAGTTCGAGCAGGGTCAGCTCGGGCTCAGCGACCCGCCGCTCGCGGATTCCGGTACGCGACTGAATCCATTCGTCGGAGGTGTCAAGGAAGCTTTCGATCTCGGAATTGGAGACCCGAGTTGCGGGCAGCGAAGTCCCTATCCCCATGACCCGACACCCTTCAGAGTCGGACTGGCGCCCATTGCTGCCTGGTGCTCCCGTCTCTCCGCGCCAGGGCAGCCCCACACAGATTCAAGCCGGAGACTGGCCTCCTAGTTACGGCCTGGCCGTCGGACTCGGGGCGGAACCGTAACCTTGCGGGGTCCTCGGGGACTCTGTTTTCAGTGGTGCGTCGGAGCCGTCCTGGCTGGCGGCACCTCGAGCGCCGAACTCGTGAGGGAGGAAGCGATGTCGGCAAGCCCCACCTACTCCCAGCCTCCGGCTGCCACGGCCGAGGAGGATGGAGTGGTCGTCTGCGCCGTCTGCAGTTCCCCCCAGTCCAGTACAGAGGCGGCGGAGAACTTGTACGTGTGCCCCGCCTGCGGCGCCCATTCCCGGATCAGCGCCCACGAGCGCATCCGCCAGCTCGCCGACCCGGGCACGTTCAAGGTCTGGGACGTTGGGCTCGAAGGCCGGGACCGGCTGGGCTTCTTCGACACCCGGGCCTACGTCGAGCGCCTCGACGAGGCGCGACTGCGCCAGCATCTGCCTGACGCCATCCTGAGCGGGGCCGCGGAGATCGGTTCGATCCCGGTTGGATTGGCCGCCTTCGACTTCGGTTTTCTGGGCGGCAGCCTCTCGACCGCCGTCGGGGAAAGGCTTGCCCGTGCCATCGAAGCCAGCGCCGAGTCCAGGGTGCCGTTCATCTGTGTGACCTCCTCGGGCGGCGCCCGGATGCAGGAGGGGGTCTTCTCGCTGATGCAGATGGCCAAGAGCGTCTCCGCCCTGCACGACCTGGCCGAGCGACATCTCCCCTACATCTCGATCCTCGTCGACCCCACCATGGGGGGCAGCATCGCCAGCTTCGCTGCTCTGGGCGACGTGATCCTGGCCGAGCCCAAGGCCATGATCGGCTTCACCGGCGCCCGGGTCATCACCCAGGCCACCTACGAGCAACTGCCCGCCGGCTTCCAGACCAGCGAATTCCACCACGCCCGTGGGCTGATCGATCAGGTCGTGGATCGCCGCCAGTTGCGAGAGGTGGTGTCCAACCTGCTCCGGGTGCTCTCGACTTCATCAGGGGACACCGCCCAGTCCGCGGCATGACCGGCGCCGAGGGCGACGGCAGCGCCAGCACCGAGAAGATGGCTTCGGCCTGGGCTCAGGTGGAGGGGGCCCGCCACCCTGATCGCCCCTATTCGCTCGATCTCATCCAACGCTGCCTCGACGACTTCATCGAGCTTCACGGAGACCGCCAGGGCGGAGATGACGCGGCCGTCGTGATCGGGCTCGCCCGGTTGGGTGGTCGGCGGCTCGGAGTGGTGGCCAACCAGAAGGGTCGCACTCTGGAAGAGCGTGGTCGGCGCAACTTCGGCATGGCCCATCCGGAGGGGTTCAGGAAAGCGCAGCGGCTCTTCGCCCTGGCGGGCCGCCTCGAGATGCCGGTCGTCAGCTTCATCGACACTCCTGGCGCCTATCCCGGCGTCGCCGCCGAGGAACGGGGCCAGGCCTGGGCGATCGCCCAGACCCTGGAAGCCCAGCTGGCGCTGCCCACGCCCTACCTGGCGGTCGTGATCGGTGAGGGGGGGAGTGGGGGAGCTCTTGCGACATTGCTGGCCGATTCAGTGCTGATCCTGGAACACGCCTTCCTGTCGGTCGCCTCCCCGGAGGCGGCGGCAGCGATCCTCTTCCGTGATGCCGGGCGCAAGCAGAGCGCCGCGGCAGCGCTCCGACTGGAGGCCACGAATCTGCTCGAGTGGGGGATTGCCGATGAGATCGTGCCCGAGCCCCCGGGCGGCGCGCACACCGACTGGGACGCAACCGGAGCCCTTCTTCGCCCCCGGCTGGAGGCGAAGCTGGAGCAGCTGGTCAAGGAGGGAGTGAACCCGACCAGGCGGCGGGAGCGCTACCGACGCCTGGATGGCCTCTTCCAACTCTGACCTGAGCTAGCCCTGGGCAGCCCTCTGCAAGGTACGAGCGCCATCAAAGGCCTCGACCACATCTCGGACATGTCTTTCCGCGCCCAGAGGGATCACGTGCAGCCGGAGCCCGGGACGCCGACCCATCTCGCCGGCCAGCTGGGCGGCAACCTCGATCCCTGCGCCGGCCCGGATCCGCTCGGCCAGGGCGTCGGGAATCGGGCAATCGGGGATCGCCCGGCGCACGAACTCGAGATTACGGGTAGCGCGTAGGATGCCCACGCTGGCGAAGACGCCGACGTGAGGCGGAAGCACCGATTCCGCATCCCGCAGGAAGTCGTCGAAGCGGGACAGGTCGAAGACCATCTGAGTCTGGACGAAGTCGACCCCGGCCGCCACCTTGCGTTCCAGTAGGGAGAGCTCGCGTCGGCGATCGGCGAAGGGGTTGACCACCGCCCCTCGAAGGACCCGATTTGGGGCCGCCCACTCCGGCACCAGCCGGAGTACCTCGGTGGCCCGCATCGCCGAATCGACGGCAAGACCACCGCGACGGTCGCCCTGGACAACCAGAACCCCGGCTGCGCCGAGCGCCGAGGCGCCGGCCACCTGCTGGTGCAGACCCAGCTGGTTGCGGTCCCGACAGGAGAGGTGGAGGACCGGACGGAGGCCGAATCTGAGGCAGTCGGGAATGGCCGCCAGGGGGGAGAGCCGAGCTCGGCCCATGTGGTTGTCGGTCAGTCCCACGAGATTGATCGCGCCGTTAAGGTGGGTCAGGGCGCGCTGCACCAAGACGAGGCTGGCGCCGCGCGGCATGGAGACCTCGGCAGAGCGGTGTGCAGTGGCTAGCAAGATCCCTCAATATATGCGACGTGCTCAGGATCAAGGCGGTCCGCGCCTACGCCGTCGTTGACTGACACTAGCCCATCCGCCCTGGCGCCTCCGGCGCCTAGCACCTCGAGCACTCCCGTGCTTGAGGTGCGCCACCTTGGCCGCTCCCTACCTCTGGGGGGCGAGTTGCTGGAAATTCTCCACGACGTGAACTTCAGCATCCAGCGGGGCGAATTCGTCACCCTGGCAGGGCCTTCCGGGAGTGGCAAGAGCACCCTCCTGGGCTGCATCACCGGCTTGGACCTGCCTACTACTGGCCAGGTCTTTCTCAACGGCACCGACATCTCCACCATGCGTGAGTCGCAGCTGGCCGGTATCCGCAACCGGACGGTGGGCATGGTCTTCCAGGCCTTCAACCTGATCCCCACCCTGACGGCTCGGGAGAACGTTGAGGTGCCCCTGTACGCGGGCAGCTGGCAGGGCTCGCCCTCCGACCGAGCCACCGAGTTGCTCGGACTGGTGGGACTGAGCCATCGCCTGGAGCACCGTCCCAACCAGCTCTCCGGGGGCGAGCAGCAGCGGGTGGCAATCGCCCGGGCCTTGGCCACCGAGCCGCCCCTGCTGGTCGCCGACGAGCCCACCGGAAACCTCGCCGCCGCCCAGGGAAAGGACGTCCTCGACCTCCTCTGGAGCCTGAAGGAGCGGCTCGGCACCACCCTGGTGATCGCCACCCACGACCGGACTGTGGGCGACTACGCAACGCGCTGGTTGCAGCTAGCGGACGGGAACTTGATCAGCGACGCGCCCGGGCCCCGAGCCACCCCGCGGTGAAGCTCGGCTTCTACTTCCGCTACGCGACCCGATCTCTCCGCCGGGGTGGCAACCGGACAGTGCTGGCGGGCTTCTGCGTCGGAGTGGGGGTCATGGCCATCGTTGGCCTGCAACTGGCGGCGGCGATGGTCACCGCCTCATTGACTGCCAACGTCCGCGCCGCCAACGGAGGCGACGTCTCGGTGGTCTCGGTGGCGGTGCCCTTCCCGGCCAGCCAACTCCGTCTCTTCCAGACCCTCCGCAACCAGGGCCGGATCACCGGTTACACCGCCGTCGAAGAGAGGTCGGGGACCCTGATCCGGCCCAACGGCCAGGGCGTCTCGATGACGATCGACGCGGTCACGCCGGACAGTTTTCCGCTGGCCGGCGACCTGCCCCTTCGATCGGGCGCCTTGGGCACCTTCCGCCAGCTAATCACCAGGCCGCGCACGATGGTCCTCTCCGGCTCGGTGTCATCGCTGCTGGGAGTGCGCGCAGGGCAGCAGGTGACGGTGACCGTGTTTGGCTCGAGGGGAGTCGTCAAGTGGACTGTCGAGGGGGTCCTCTCGGGCTCGCCGCCGGTCGGGCTCAGTCAGGACATCTTCGTCTCACAGTCCCAGCTCCACTCGGTTCTAGGCCCAGGAACTGCGCTTGACTATGCCGCTATCTACGTGACCACCAAGAATCCCGGGGACGCCTCTCGGGTGGCCAAGACCCTGCGCAAGCAGATGCCGCTGGCGACGGTCTCCACGGTCAAGCAGGCCCTCAACTCCGACAAGAAGGCGAGCTCGGACCTGACCCAGTTCCTCTCCGTCGCCGGCTTGGCAGCGCTTCTGATCGGGGGGATCGGCATCGTCAACGCCATGCAGGTCAGTCTGGCCCGGCGCCGCCTCGAGATCGCCATGCTCAAAACCACCGGCTACCGCCGTCGCGACCTCTACCTGCTCTTCGGGCTGGAGGCAGCGCTGCTCGGACTCATGGGCGGCGTGGCCGGCGCTGCCGCCGGGATCGTCCTCTCCGACGGAGTCCGCATTCTCGTCGAGAACGTCTCCAGCGTACAGATCAACTTTGTTCTCAGCCCGGAAGTGATCCTGGCCGGCGTCGGCATCGGCGTCGCCACCACCTGCATATTTGCCATCCTGCCCATCGTCCGCTTGAGTCGGGTCCGGCCGGTAGCCGTGCTGCGGGATATGACCGGTGGCCCCACTGCTGGTGTCGTGGGCTCCAGCCTGGCCCTCCTGGCCCTGGTGGCGTTGCTCTTCTGGCTGCTCGCCTCCGCAATCCTGGGCTCGATCTGGCTCGCTCTCTGGCTGGTCATCGGCACTGGAATCGCCCTAGGTCTGCTCACCTTGGTGTTCAGCGTCGCCCTCTGGGTGGTTGGGCGCCTGCCAGTCCCAGAGCGGCTCAGCCCCTCCTACGTCATCCTGGTGGGTCTGGCGCTTGTGATCTCGATCGGGATCGCTCTCCTGGCCAGCCTGCGGGCGGTGGGCGCGCTGCTCATCGCCGCCTCCCTGCTCGGCTTCATCGTGGTCTACGTACCCCGGCAAGCGCGTTCGGTGATCAGGCTGGCCATGCGCAACGCTTCCCGCGACCGCACTCGGACGGCCGCCACCGCAGTGGCGCTCTTCGTGGGCGTCTTCGCGGTGGGCTTGATCCTGGTCCTGGGCACCGACATCCGCGGTGATCTGGACAGCTTCATCACCAAGTCGACGACCTTCAACCTCATCGCGGTCGCCCCCGACCGAGGCTCCGCGCCTCTGCTCCGGGCCAGCTCGCACCTGGGTGCTCAGCAGGAGTCGGTGACGGAGGTGGCCCCGACCTCCCCGGTCTCGGTCAATGGAAGTCCCTTTGCCGAGTTGGGGACTCACTCAAGCAAGCTAACCAGGGCCCGCAGCGCCCTCGAGCTTCTCAGCGGTGTTCAGGGGTATTCCCTCCCCGATGGAGCCCTTCCCCAAGTCGACATCACCAGTGGGCGCCAGCTCCGTGCCATCGACGCGGCCAGCAACGGGGTGCTGCTCAGCGCTGCCCTGCGCCAGGCGCCCTATCACCTCAAACTGGGCGACACGATCACGGTGACCGACCCGGTGGCCGCTCACCCGGTTCCCGTCACTCTGAAGGTAGTCGGGTTCTACATACCGATCGTCACCAAGGGTAAAGGGGTATCGCTCAACGTCACCCTGGTGCCCATTCTCGGGGCAACATCGACGGCCGAGGCGATTGCGGGCACCGAGATTGACCGGGTGGTGGAGCTGAAGTTCCCGCCCAACCGGGTCGACGCCGCAGCCACCAAGCTGCGCAAGGCTGATCCGTCGGCGGACGTGGTCAACCTGGCTGACTTCACACTGATCATCGATCAGTTCCTCAACAACGCCATCCTCTTCCTCACCGCCATTGCCTCCCTGGCCCTCTTGGCTGGAATCGTGATCGTGGCCAACTCGGTGGCACTCTCACTGCTGGAACGCCGGCGCGAGATCGGAATCCAGAAGGCGGTGGGTCTGAGCAGCAAGGCTGTCTACGCGCAGGTGCTGATGGAGACGGCCACGGTGGCTTGGCTGGGCGCCACCTTCGGCATGGCCGCGATCGCCTTGGTTCTGGTTCCTCTGGGGCGGCTTGTTCTCAAGGTCACCCTGGGAATTCCCACCCCGCTGGCGCTGGCCATCGTCCTGGGTGCCATAGCAGTGGCTGTCGGTACCGCCGCGCTGGTGGCCTGGCGGCCGGTCCGCGTGCGCCCGCTGGAAGTACTGCGCTATGAGTGAGCCCCTGGAGCTCGTCTCACGGGGCCGCTAGAGCCGACTCCCAGACGGGCGTGCGGAGTTTCGGAGCATCTGCAAGCATCGGAGATGGCCACGTTAGGTCTTGACGAGCGTTGGCCGCTCGTGTATGACCCATCCACGGTCGGCGCTTGAACTCGCCCAGCGAGTACTCCGGCCGAGCGGAGGCCCGATGAACGTTCCCATGGTGCCCCTGTCGCTGATGCGCTTCCTGGTGGGTCCCAGAACCCTCGGCGTAGCCGCGCTCGGCCTGGCGGCGGCGGCGGGAGTCTTCACGGGATCGGAACTGTACCGGGCGGTGCAGACAGCCTCTCCGCTCCTCTCCCACGGAATCATCTACTTCTGGCCGGTCGTGCTCAGTCTGATCGGGCTACTTCTCGACGTCTGCGCCGCCACCGTGGCCGTTCTCGGGGGGGCGCTGATGTTGCTCAAGCGGCGGACTGGCCGACGCTTGGTGGTGGCGGCACTCTCGGCCGGAATCGCCGGGGAGACGGTGCTGGCCTTCGTCGACTCAGGGCAGTACACCAAGGACGCATCCATTCTCTGGATCGCTCTACTTGTCTGCGGCTACCTGCTGCTCATCCTGAGTGCGATCCTGCAGCGCCGTCGCTCGCACCTCTACTGGTTGGGCAGCGAGGAACCGGGCCGCCGCTCCTAGACCTCCCGTCTCCCCGCCGCGGCGACCGCCTGTCGGCGCCCGATCCGCTCCGCCGCGGCCGACATCACCACGGGAGCCGCCAGGCGAGCTGCACGCAGAGCCAGGTTGGTGGCCAGGGAGCGGCCCTTGCCGGAGCGTCCACGTGGGCGAGGCAGATCACCTCGATCCGCTGCCTCGGCGAGCAGGTCCTCTAGCCTTTCCCGCCAACCCTGAGGCATGTCGGCGATCCAGTCAGTGGCGACCGGAGTCTCCTCTTTCTTTCGCCGCCGGGCGCGGACTACGTAGACGGTACCGACCAGTACCACTACAGCCAGACCCGCCGCCAACTTGACTCCGTCCCGGCGCAGCCGCTGGCGGGGATCTAGGTCGTAGCGCAGGCGCGCTTCCAGGAGATCGGATTTGGCCTCCAGCCGCCCGCGGGTGGCGACTACGGCCTGACGCGCTTGCTCAGACGACGTGCCCACTGGAAATCCTCTTCAAGACTTGCCTTGGTTTCTTTGAACGGCCAGAGTCGCCTATTGATCCAGATCACAATCCCTCCCAGGAACAGCAACAGCAAGCCGGCCAGGCCGACGATCCCGGCGACCAGGGTGTGGTTAGGTTGCCATTCGACCAGGGTCACCAGGGCGAAGATGAGCAGAACCCCCAGCCCCAGCAGGGCCGCAACCGCCCCCAAAACGACCCGGATTGCCCTTCTCAAGGCCGCCTTGAGTTCGGCCTTGGCCAGAGCGACCTCGTCACTCACCAACTGACGAACGTCGCTGGTCAGGCCGTGGACAAGCTCCGTCACTGTCTGCTCGGGAGCTTCGGGGCTGGCCATCTCTGCAGCGTAGCGGATCGGGGCTCGAGCTTCCGCGCCGCATATCATCAAGTTGTGTCGGCCCCTTACCGCCAGTCCCTCGAGGAACTGGCCGCTCCCCTGGTCCGACTGGCCCGCTCCGGAAGCCTGCTGGTGGCGACCGACTTCGACGGCACCTTGGCTCCGGTGGTCCGCGACCCCCGCCGGGCCCGCCCCCTACCCGAAGCCGCGGCAGCGTTGACGGCCCTGGCCCAGCGAACCCCGGTCGCCGTCATCAGCGGCCGCGACCTGGCCAACCTGTTCGTGCAGTGCCCCTTGCCTGGAGTCCTGCTCCTCGGCAGCTACGGCCTGGAACCCTGGCGCGAGGCCGGTCCCGGCCGACTGCCCTTGCCCGCCTCCAACCCTTCCCGCCGATTGCAGCGGATCGCCGAGGAGCTCAGCGAGTCGCTCCAGGATCTTCCCGGGGTCGATGTAGAGGTCAAGACACTGGGCGTGGCGGTCCACTACCGAAACGCTCCCGACCGTCACGCGGCCGGCCTGGAGTTGCGCCGACGCCTCTCCCTGGTGTCCCAGCGAGAGGATCTCGAGCTCCTCCGGGGCCGGCGCGTACTGGAGCTGCGCGACCGCCACGCCGGCGACAAGGGAACCGCCCTGGTCCAACTCCTGGAGCGCATCTCCCCCCGGGGTTGCGTCTTCGCCGGGGACGATCTCGGCGACCTCCCCGCCATGGTCCAGCTGCATCGCTGGGCCGGGGACCTGGAACTGGCACTCGCCCTCGGGGTGCTCAGTCCGGAGACCCCGGATCAGGTACGGGAGGAGGCGGACGTCTGCCTGGACGGACCGGAGGAGTGGGCCAAGCTGCTCAGTGGCGTCCTCGCGGAGTTGGCCAGGGCGGCCTGAGGCGTCGTGCCGGAGGGCTCAGCGGGCCACCAACTCATTTAGGTCTTGGAGCTGGGCCGTGATCCAGCGGACGATGTCGTGCTTGCGGACTGTCTGACGCATGTGCCGGGCTCTAGTGGAGCGGTCGCGCTTGGGCATGGTCAGGGCCGAGTGGAGGGCCTCTGCCGTCTGATCGATGTCGAAAGGATTGATGGTCAGGGCCTCGGTGCCTAGCTCTTCGTAGCTACCGGCGTTCTCGCTCAGCACCAAGACCCCATCCTTGGCATTGCAGATGACACCTTCTTTGGCGACCAGGTTCATGCCGTCGTAGATGGGATTGACGAGTAGGGCGTCGTAGGACTTGTAGGCGGCGACTGCCTTGAAGATGTTCTCCTCCACCTCCAGACGGATGGGCATCCAGGTGCCTGTCTGGAAGCGCCGGTTGACGTGGGCTGCGGCGCTGACCAGAGCCCCCAGGTAGGAGCGGTAGGCGTCAACATTCTGCCGGCTGCGTTGGAGCAGCGCCCAGAAGATGACCCGGCCGCGGAGCTCCGGGTGACTCTCCAGCAGACGCTCATAGGCGAGGAAGCCGCGGACGATGTTCTTGCTGAGGTCGGTCCGATCGACTCTGAGGATGAGGAACTCGGGACGCCAGGCAGCGATCAGCCCCTCCTGCCGGAGAACCTCCTCGTGGGTGGTGAGCTCGGCCATGGCCCGAACGTCGATGGAGATGGGATACGCGCGGATCCAGACGCTCCGACCTTCGAAGAAGACGGTGGACTGGCGGTGGTCGACCGCCAGCCCCAGATTCTCCTCGCAGGTGAGCAGGAAGTTGCGGACGTCGAGGGACGTCTGCAGCCCAACCACGTCGCTGCCGAGCAGGCCCGTGAGGATACCGTCGCGCATGTGCCGGGGAAGCACCTTCCAGTACTGCGGCGTCGGCCAGGGGATGTGGATGAAGTGCTGCAGGTGGGCCTCGGGCAGGCGCTGGCGGACCATTCCCGGAAGCAGGTAGAGGTGATAGTCCTGGCTCAGGATGAGGGGGCGCCCGCTGGCTCTCTCCGCCAGAGAGACGACCCGATCGGCGAACTCAGAGTTGACCTTGACGTAGCCATCCCGCCAGGCGTGCTCGGTGCGAGAGTCGAGGATAGGCTCGCGCCCAAGATCCCACAGGTAGTGCTGAATGAACCAGAGCAGGGGATTGCTGATCTCGTTGTAGTAGAGGTCGTAGGCCTCCGCCTCGGGATGGATGTAAGCGATCTGGAACTTTTTGCCGTCCTCGGAGTCCACCTGGACGATCCCCTCGTCGTCGGCCCGAGCCGCCAGCCGCGCATCGGAATCACCGCGAGCTACCGCCACCCAAGGCGCATTGCTGGCCTGTGCCAGGGCAGACATGGCGGTGACCAGCCCGCCACCGCCTCGGGTGATCCGCTCCGACCCGCCGGGCTCGAGCTGACTTTCGACCGGTGGCCGGTTGGCCACCACGATGGGCTGCCAGCCATGGAGCATCCTTCGCAGGTACGGTTCGATCCCCGGCACCCGGCTAGGATGACGGACCCGAGCGGTAAGCGGATTTCTCGCTATTGCAGCCCGGGGGCTTGTAAAGTCGCTCGATGCGCATTGGGGTGGTCACCGAGGTTGTCCCGGAGGAGCGCCGTGTCGCCCTGGTTCCGGAGTCGGCGGGCCGCCTGATCGCCGTCAAGGCGGAGGTGGCGATCCAGAAGGGAGCCGGCGCGAGCGCCTACTTTCCCGACTCCAGCTACCGGGAGGCGGGCGTGTCGATCCTGGGCACCTCGCGCCAGGTGCTCACCTCCTCTGATCTGCTCATCAAGGTGCGCCCACCGAGTTCGGCCGAGGTGGCACTGCTCCGCAAGGGTTCCCTGCTGGTGGGAATGCTCCAGCCTCTGACTCAGCCAGAGTTGATGGTGCAGCTGGCTACGCGGGGAGTGACCGCCTTCAGTCTGGAGCGGCTGCCGCGCATCAGTCGAGCTCAGGACATGGACGTTCTCTCCTCGATGAGCACCGTTTCCGGTTACCACGCGGTGCTCATGGCGGCCGCCCGGTTGCCCCGTTTCTTCCCTCTTCTCATGACCGCCGCGGGAACCGTCACCCCGGCCCGGGTCCTGGTGCTCGGGGCTGGCGTGGCGGGCCTCCAAGCGATCGCCACCGCCAGAAGGCTGGGAGGGGTGGTCCGGGCTTTCGATGTGCGGCCCCAGGTGAAAGAGCAGGTGGAGAGCCTGGGAGCTCAATTTGTTGACGTCGGCGAGCCGGTCGAGGCGGCCGAGGGGCAAGGAGGTTATGCGGCCGAGGTCTCCGCCGCCTCCCAGAAACGGGAACAGGAGGCGCTGGAGCGGGAAGTAGCCGAGGCGGACGTGGTCATCACCACTGCCCTGGTGCCCGGTCGCCCAGCACCGGTGCTGGTGACCAAGGCGGCCGTGGCCAAGATGCGCCCGGGATCAGTAGTGGTCGACCTGGCTGCTGAGGCCGGAGGCAACTGCGAGTTGACCCAACCCGGCAAGGACATTGAGAAAGGTGGGGTGTGGATCCTTGGTCCGTTGGACCTGCCCTCGCGAATGGCCAATCACGCCAGCCAGTTGTACTCCCGCAACGTCACCCGTTTTGCACTTGCCCTCATCAAAGAAGGACAACTGCGTCCTGATTTCGACGATGAGGTGGTTTCCGCTACCTGCGTCACCCACGACGGCAGAGTCTTAGTGAGCAAGTCGTGAACGCCTTTGGGGGCACGCTGCTGATCGGCGTCTTTATCTTCGTGCTCGCCATCTTCATTGGATTCGACCTGATATCCAAGGTGCCCGCCACCTTGCACACCCCCTTGATGTCGGGGACCAACGCCATCCATGGAATTGTTCTGGTAGGCGCCTTGTCAATTGCGGCGGGAGTGCACGGGGCGCTGGGAACCGTGATCGCCTTCCTAGCTGTTCTGCTGGGAACGATCAATGTTGTCGGCGGCTTCGTGGTTACCGATCGCATGCTGCAAATGTTCAAGCGCCGACCCGAGCCCGAGAGACCGGCTCCGAAGTGATCCACTACCCACAACTGGTTGCCCTCGGCTACCTGGTGACGGCGGTTCTCTTCGTCATCGGGATTAGGCTCCTGGGGTCCCCAGCGACAGCGCGGCAGGGCAACCGCCTGGCGGCGGGGGGAATGCTGGTCGCCCTCGTGGTCACCTTCGTCGGTCTGGGCGCGTTGCCCTGGTTGGCGGTAATTCCGGCACTCGTGATCGGGGCCGTCGTCGGCGCCGTCGCCGCTCGCGCGGTGCGGATGACCGCCATGCCGCAGATGGTCGCTCTCTTCAACGGCATGGGTGGTGGTGCCGTAGCTCTCATCGGTGCCGATGAGTTCCTGCGCCGCACAGCGCATCTGGCAACCGGCATCAGCACCATCTCCCCCGGTAAGTCCGTTCCCATCGTGCTCGGCTGTCTGATCGGTTCGATCAGCTTCTCCGGCAGCCTGATCGCCTTCTGCAAGTTGCAAGGAGTGATGCGGGGCAGCCCCATCACCTTCCCCAATCAGCGAATCGCCAACGGGGTCCTGCTGGCAGTCATCGTCGCCCTGGGGGTGACCCTGGTGGGATTAGACGCCTCACCCTGGCTGTTCGTACTCTTCGAGGCACTGGCGCTGA
This sequence comes from Candidatus Dormiibacterota bacterium, assembly GCA_035534695.1. Taxonomy (GTDB): domain Bacteria; phylum Chloroflexota; class Dormibacteria; order Aeolococcales; family Bog-877; genus Bog-877. The sequence goes on along the minus strand of DATLRN010000075.1, from coordinate 29,441 downwards.
CCTTCGGGGTCGCCTTCGTGCTCCCGATCGGAGGAGCCGATATGCCGGTGATCATCTCCCTGCTCAACTCCTTCACGGGACTGGCGGCGGCGATCAGCGGCTTCGTCCTCGACAACGAAGTTCTCATCGTCGCCGGCGCCTTGGTCGGCGCCTCGGGCACAATCCTGACCCAGCTGATGAGCCGGGCCATGAATCGGTCGCTGGCGAACGTCCTGTTCAGCGCCTTCGGCAGCACGACCACCGCCGGCGGCGATACCGGTCCCAGCGCCGACCAGTCAATTCACAGCGTTACTGCGGAGGATGTGGCGATTCTCCTTGGCTACGCCCGCCAGGTCATATTCGTCCCTGGCTATGGCATGGCGGTCGCCAAGGCACAGCACGACGTCAAGGAGCTGGCAACGCAGTTGGAGAAACGTGGAGTGCAGGTTAAGTACGCCATCCACCCTGTTGCCGGACGGATGCCTGGGCACATGAATGTGCTCCTGGCCGAGGCCGACGTTCCCTACACGCAGCTCTACGAGATGGACGACATCAACCCCGATTTTGCTCGCTCCGACGTGGCCGTGGTGATTGGAGCAAATGATGTGACCAATCCCGCCGCCCGGAGTAATCCGAGTAGTCCCATTTACGGGATGCCGATCCTCAACGTCGACCAAGCAGCGCATGTAGTGGTGCTCAAGCGCAGTATGAATCCTGGGTTTGCAGGAATTGAAAATGAGCTCTACTACAATCCCAAAACTCTGATGCTCTTTGGCGACGCACGTGAATCTGTTGTGCATCTTATCGCTGCGCTCAAGGATTTGGTGCCGGCCAACTGACCGGTATTTGAGCTGGACGAGAGCGCCTACTAGAAAGGCCACCAGCTTGCGGCGCTCGGCGACCTCGGCCCGCCCAACTCGCGAACTCCTATTCTCGTCATCCGAGAGGTAGCCGTAGTCGCGCTATCTCTAGTCGAGCCCGGGTTTGACTCACTTAGCTGCTAGGCGATGGACTCGGAGAAGGGGTGGCGCTAGTGAAACGGAGCGGTACGCAGCCGTCCGGGGAGACAGCGCAGGTCACGAACTGGCTGACGTTGGGGTTTCCGGTAACGACGAAGACGTAAACCGGCACCGCGGTGCCATAGCTGTCAACGATGGCCCGGGACGCACTGCTCAGCGCCGTCGGCCCGGTGGGAGCGGGAGACGGGGAAGCGAAGGGCTGGCCACTCAACGAGAGAAGGTAGTCGCCGGGCTTGATTGCCCCCGAGTTCAGGTCTTGGACGACCTGGTCGGGCGGAAGGGCCGGATAGAGAACCGGGTTGCCGATCGATCCGTAAGGAATATCACCGGAAATTCCCACCAGTTGGGTGGTCTGGTGCTGGTCGGTGGCCACATCGACGTCGATCTCCTGCGGCTGGCCCAGGATGTTGACTACCGGAAGTCCATAGAGCGACCACTGGAAGTAGACGGTGCGATCGGAACCATTGGTGGTGCTCATCTGAGGGAGGGGAATCACGCCACCCCCAGCCGGCACATGAGCGCCACTCAGAAACGCCTCAGCGAACTGATTGGCCCCGGCCAACGTGGGGGTGGTGCCGACCTCATCGGTGGGCGTGTTGGGATGGAAGTTGAAAGTAGTGAGAGCCGAGTTGGTGGTGAGCTGGTAGCCGCTCGTCGAACCGAGGTTGTAGCCCAGCCCGGTCAAGGTACTAATCGGCGGTCCCGGAGTGTTGAGGGCCAGGGCGAGAGCGGTGGCTGCGGCCATGGCGGTCGCCGGGACAGTGCCGGCTCGGACCGTGCCCCCCCTGGTGCCAAAGCTCCCGCCGTCGGTTGCATACGGTCGGGCGGCCAGTAAAGGTCCGGTTGTCTCGCCGGCCAGGCCGAGCAGCCCCGGGGGGGTCGCGCTGGCTGATGCGGAGGGCGACGAGCCGGGATGGTGGGGGCCTGCGGGACCGCAGCCCACCAGGACCAGAGCGAGTACGGTCAGGGCCGGCGGGAGCAGTAGCTGGGTGCGGGACATCTGCACCAGTGCAGAATGCCACGAGTGCTCTACAGACCCTTCGCAGACGTGACGGAAGCCGGTCGCGGAACTCATCCAGGTTTGCTACGAACAGCCGGCCGCCACAGCTTCGCGGACAGCTGATTCAGCTCGGCCAGGGAGCGGAGACTACCCGCCGGTGAAGTGCTCAGCAGCGTCCACCGGGGATTCCCGGGACAGCTATCGCACGGGGCTGCTGCGACTTGTCGAAGCCAGCTCGCCGGGTATGCGGCTGGGATTGGACTCGACAAGGCGTTTGCTGGACCGACTCGACGATCCGCAAGCGGACCTGAGGGGAGTGCTGGTGGCCGGCACCAACGGCAAGGGATCAGTCTGCGCCCTAGTAGCGGAGATGGCGCGCCGCGCCGGGATCCGGGTGGCCTTGCTGACCAAACCTCATCTAACCAGTTACCGCGAGCGCATTCGCTTGGCCGGCGAGCCTATTGACAAGGACTTCTTTGTCGAAATCGCCAACTCCGTCTGCGATGCCGCCGATGGCATGGCGTCGCACGGGGGGCGCCCCACACACCACGAACTCCTCACCTCCATGGGCTTCCTGGCGGCCCGACGCTGGGGAGCAGATCTGGTCGTGTGCGAGGTTGGGCTCGGCGGCCGGCTCGACGCGACCAATGTCTGGGATGGCGGCGTGGCGGTACTGACATCGATCAGCCTCGACCACCAGGCCTTGCTGGGAGACACCATCCCCCTGATCGCCCGAGAGAAGGCTGCGATCATCAAGCCCGGCAACCTGGTGGTCTCAGGCGTGCCTGCGGAGGCCCTGCCTGCCGTGGAGACCGCCGCGGCGGCGGCCGGCGGCCGTCTCTGGCGGTTAGGCCGAGAGATCGCCGTTCAGGCCGATGCCGGTCCCGCTCAACGCTTCGAGGTGAGCACGCCGGTCAGGACTCGGCCGGGACTCCGGGTGGGACTCGAGGGATCCTTCCAGGTGGCCAATGCGGCGCTGGCGGTGGCAGTCGTGGACTGTCTGTGTGAGCAAGGCTTCGCCATCTCCGATACCGCCCTGCGGCAGGGGCTGGCAGAGGTGCGTTGGCCGGGCCGCATGGAGATGATCGGTTCTCCGCCCTGGTGCCTGGTGGACGCCGCCCACAATCCCGGAGCGGTACAGGCGGCCATCCCGGGAATCCAGCGACTCCTGGAGAGGAGGGACGGCATCCTCCTGTTCGGAGCGATGGAGGATCACGACCACCGCGGCATGCTGCAAGCCTTGGCATCGGTCGACTTCCGAGGAGTCGTGTTCACCAGGGCGAACTCCGCGCGAGCGGCTTCAACAGCGTCTCTGGCGAAGGGGTGGGCCTATTCGCATGAAGACGTAGAGCCGGTCGCCCGAGCTCTGGCACGGGCGCGCGAGTTGGCCGGTGCTGACGGCCTCGTGGTGGCGCTCGGCTCGATCTACTTGGTCGGGGAGTTGACGGCCTCTCTCGGTGTCGGCGTCGAGCCGGACCCGGAGGTGCCGTTCCCGCCGCTGTGGTGAGCGGCTGGGCCTGGAGCAACTCCGGCGGCGAGCATGAGGGCTCTTTCGCAGAGGCTGGTCAAGCCGGCCCAGTCCTCACTCATCAGTAGCTCCGGTCGGAAAAGGTCGTTGGTCAGACCAACGACATCGGCACCGGCCCGCAGGTACTCCAGCGAATTCTCGACCTCGACACCTCCACTGACCCAAATTGGGCTGTTCGGCATGGGGCCGCGCAGCGCCCGGATATAGGCGGGGCCACCGACCGGGGCTGCGGGGAACACCTTGACCAACTGGGCTCCCAGTTCCTCAGCTCGGGCGATCTCGGTCGGGGTCAAGGCGCCCATCACTAATGGCACTCCCGCTTGGCGGGCAACGTCCGCGACTAACGGGACCAGGTAGGGGGTCACCAGGTACTGAGCTCCGGCCTCGACCGCTCGGCTGGCCAGCGCCGCGTCCGTCACCGTACCGGCTCCGAAGGAGCACTCGTGGCCGAGGTCCTGACGAGACCGAAGGTCCCGGATCAACTCGAATACGCCAGGAGTTGCCGCGGTTATCTCCACCGAGCCGATCCCGGCCCGCGCGGCTACCTCTGCCGCCTGCGCGGCCTGGTCACGGTCGCTCCAACGAATAATCGCCGCCAGTCGCTTGGGGAAGAGGGCGAAAACCTCAGGTGTAAGCATCAGTCGAGTTTACGAGGGCAACGCAGACTGTGGCTGGGTCAGGACGCGTCAGGGTCAGTCGGACCCCTGCTGGCTCTGCCGGATGATGCCCTCGATGACGTCGTGGCCGGGCGGTCGGTGGGCGGCGCTTCTGCGCGACGGCGTCCTGCGCCGGTCGGGACGGGCACCGGACATGTGACCCTCCTGCTTGCGCCAGACCCGCTCGATGATGACCCGGATCTCAGCGCCGTCATCAAAGGGGATTCCGTGGGAGGCCAGTGACTGGCGGATCCGGTCGGTGAGCTGAGAACTCTCGTGCAGATTCAGCTGCTCCAGTGCCTCGAGCAGGTCGTCGAGACGGCGCAGGATCGAACGCCGCTCGGTCGTCTCCGCAGATGCCGAGATCATGAATGGGATTATCCGCGCCGCGCCCGCGAAGAGGATGGCTTGAGGTCAATCGGGCGAGCCTTACGAGTCGCCCGGACCGACTCAAGCAGGACCGCGGCGGTCTGACTCTTTCACCCCTCGCTCCCACCCGGCTCGCTAGGCGCGGCCACGGGCCGGGACCAGGTGCACCGCCTGTGTCAGGTCTTGCAGGAGGTCCTGGGCATCCTCGACCCCGACGGAAAGGCGGAGCAAGCTCTCCGGGACGTGCTCTTCACCAGGCCAGCGAGCCCGCCGCTCCAGCAGCGACTCGACGGAACCAAGGCTGGTGGCATTGGTCCAGATTCGGGTCGAGGCACAGACACGCTCAGCCGTCTGCGCGTCGCAATCCAGCTCCACCGCGAGCATGGCGCCGAACCCCTGGGGCATCTGGCGCAGAGCCACCGCGTGTTGGGGATGGTCGGCCAATCCCGGGTAATGGACGCGGGTTACCACCGCAAGTGCTTGCAGTCGTTCCGCCAGAAACGCGGCGCTTTCGGTCTGGCGCCGCAGCCGCACATCCAACGTGCGCATCCCGCGCAGCGCAAGCCAGGTTTCGAGCTGCCCCGGGATGGCCCCGGCATTCGTTCGATGGTACCGCAGTTTAGGCAGCAAATCGCTGTCGTTTGTGATGGCCGCGCCGAGCATCAAATCACTGTGCCCACCAATGTGCTTGGAGAGCGAATGGACCACTGCATCAGCACCTAACCGGAGCGGTTGTACCAACAGCGGAGTGGTGAAGGTGCTGTCGACAACCACCCGCGCTCCGGCCTGGTGGGCAATTTCAGCGCAGCCGGCAATGTCGGGAACTGTCAGCATAGGATTGCCGAGGGACTCAATGAGCAGCAAGGCGGCCCTCTGACAGGCGTGCTCGACCGCATCGAGGTCGGTGGTGTCGACCAACTCGATGGTGCAGCGTTGAGACGCGCTGAGGTGATGGAGGAGCTCACGCGTGCCGATGTAGGAATCGCGGGCAGCCACGACCTTGCCCCCTATGGCAGAGGACTCCAGAAGAGCTGAAATTGCCGCCATGCCAGAGCCGAAGACGAGGGCTCCCTGACCCTCTTCGAGCTCGGCAAGCGCTCCCTCGAGTCGCTCCCAGTTCTCGTTGTGGTCCCGACCGTAGGAGTAGTTCCGCGAGTTGCCGTGGCGGTATACCACCGACATCTGCAGGGGCGGCACCAGGGTCCCGCTGGCACTGTCCCGTCCGTTGCCAGCGTGGACCACCCGGGTCGCCAAAGTCACCTTTTCGGGCGTGCGGTCGTCGCTGCTCACGGCCAGCTCAGTCGGACGCCGGTGGGGAAGCGCGCAGCAGGACCTCGCGGGCCATCCGACCGTGCGCCTCGTCGACCATCTCCCCGCCCAGACGGCTGGCGCCACCTTGACCCTCGAGCGCGGCCAGGATCTCTTCGGCCTTGCGGACCTGGTTGGCATCTGGGGTGAAGGCCCGATTGACGGTCTCCAACTGCGAGGGGTGGATCACCCACTTGCCGTCAAAGCCCAACTGCGCAGCCCTTTGCGAGGAGCGTTCCAAGAGTGCCATGTCAGAGATATCCGAGCAGGGTCCGTCGATTGCCTGAAGGCCGTGGGCCTTGGCCGAGGTAGCGATCCGGAAGAGGGCGTAGTGCCAGATATCTCCCGGGTAGGCGTCCGTTTCCTGACCGATCGCCAGCTGGGGCATGCCCATGGCAGCGGCGAAGTCGCCCGGCCCGAAGATGAGCGCCTCGGTCCGGGTCGAGGCAGCGGCGATCTCAGCCACCGATTCCAAGCCGCGCGGAGTCTCGATCTGGAGCTGGAGCCCAATGGGAGAGGAGGCGCTTGCGCCCTCTAGCCCGGAGAGGAGATAGTCGATGAACGCGACTTCGCCAACGGTGGAGATCTTGGGAACCACCAGACAGGAAATCTTGTCGGCGACATGGGGTACCAGGGCCAGAACATCGTGGACGGCTAGAGGCCCCTGAACCCCGTTGATCCGGACCGAGACTGAGCGGCCACCGAAGTCCAGCTCGCGGAGGGTCTCCACCACCTGGGCGCGGGCCTGCTCCTTCTCAGCAAGCCCGCTGGGAACCCCATCCTCCAAGTCCAATACCACCTCGGCGACGTCCAGAGTCGCCGCCTTCTCGGCCATCCGCCGGCTGCTTCCGGGAAGCACCAGAACAGAGCGGCGGGAGCGCCTCACTCGGGCTGATCCTGGCCCAGATCCTCCCCCTGGCCCATCCGCTGCATGAGATCCTCGATCATGCGACGGGCTTCGGGATCGTCCATCAAGCGCTGGCGGACCGCGTCAGCTGCCTGGCGCATCTGAGGGTCGTCCATCAACCGCTCCTGCATCTGCGAGAACTGGGTCAGCATGTCCTTGGCTGCGGTCTCGTGGGCGACCTGGAGCAGGATCGGTTGGGAAGCGGCGGCCACCACCGCCTCCATCTGTTGCCGAACCATCTCGATGCCCTTGCAGCCCAGGCACTCGCCGCGCAACTGGCAGTGGCAGACGGCGCGCTTGACGGAGTCGAGCTCCCGATGGACGCCGCTCAGATCGACCGGTTCGGCCATCTTCCTAGCCTATCCCAGGCTGAGATCAGAGCGGCGGGTGGATCGGCCGGCGGGCTCGGATCAGGGCGTGCCAATAGCGGTGGTAGAGACGACCGTCACGCCACTGAGCCAGAAGCTGACCGCGTACCGCCTGGGGAGCCGTCTCGTAGTAGTCGAGGAGCTGGCGCTTGCGCTTGTCCTTCACCCGGGCGACATCGAACCACTCCAGGATGTCCTTCTCCTGCTCGATCCGCTCGGCGTGCTCCACAGTGAAGCCCAGGGCTTGGAGCAGGGCCCGCCACTCCTCCAGGGCGCGACTCCGGAAGTGGGAAGGATCGCGGCCCACCTCGACCACTTCCAGCCAGTCGCGGACAACCGGCGGGGGCGAGCAGTCACTGACGGCGAAGACTCCGCCCGGGCGGAGGACCCGATATGCCTCACCGAGTGCGGGAATGAGCTGCTGAAAGTGGTGAGGAGCGGAGCGGACGAGTACGCGGTCAAAGGTGGAGGCAGCGAAGGGTAAGCGCTCGGCATCTCCGACTATGAAGGTGACGTTGCGAATCTCCCGCTGCGCCGCCTGTTGCTTGGCCTGCTCCAGCATTCGGGGGGTGATGTCGAGCCCGACCACCTCCGCCACGTGCGCCGCCGCCGCGAGCGCGACGTTGCCGGTGCCGGTAGCCAGGTCGAGGACCCGGTGGTTGGGGCGCAGTTCAGCCAATCCGAGAAAGCGCGCCAAAGAGACTGGGTCGGCGTGGCTAGGGCTGCGCCGGTAAGCCTCCGCTACCTGGGAGAACTGACGTTGACTCTCGGTGAGCTCATCACCTGGATTTGGCCCCGGGCCAGCGGTCACAAGGGATGGCCGGACAGTAGGGTGTCGAGCGGAGTTGGCTCCAGGTCCTGCGGGCCGCCGAAGCGCACATCGATCTCCGCCTCCAAGTCCTTGACCAGGTCGCGAAGCTGGCCCAGATCGGCGGTCGGCGAATTGCCGTTAGCGTAGGCACCAAGCAACTTCCCGTCCTCGAAGAGCGCCACCCCGATTCCATCCTGAGCGTGCACGATCAGACCGCCGCTGGAGGAGTACTTGCTCAGGTAGCTGCGCAGCCCCTCCAGGTTGACGAACATGGCGCCCAACCCCGCAAAGCGAACCGGGGCATGGAGTAGGAGTCCGAGACCGCGTGCGATCTGGCGCGAGAAGCTGATCACGTTGATGGTGTCTTGACTGTTGGGGAAGTTGGGGAAGGAGATCCGATTGGTGGTGCGGATGTTGCCTTGGCGGTCGACCGCCACCGCCACCACGTAGCCGTCAACCAGCACAACATAGGTGTTGCTGCCGTCCACTCCCAACACGTGTAGCACCCCCGTGTGGCCCTCGCCGGCCAAGTGGCGGAGCAGGCGCGCAGGGTCGGTGAAGCCAGCTCGCAGATTGCGGAAGACGATCTCGCCTTCGGGAAGCGGGAAGGACCGGGTCTCGAGGTCCAGGGGCGCAGGCGAAGTGGTCTGGTTGATGGGTGGGTAACTGGTCTGAAAGACGACCGTCTCCTCCACAACTGCGACCGGGCTCGTCCACGGCTCCTCTTCGACCGTGATGGTTTCGCTGAAGGTGTCGAGGCCGACAGCTGCACCACTTCGTCCTACCTCAACGGGAGTCTCGGGCTCGATCTCCTCGCCGTCGTCGATCTGGACAACGTCGCTAACTTCCTCGGCTCCAGCTACTGTCTCGGCACTGGGCGGGTCGCCAGCGAGGGCCCATGGCGCCGATTCCTCCGGGGCTCCCGATTGCAGCCACGACAGATGTTCTGGCTGCTCTTCCGAGGGCCCAACCACTGCCGGGCTGAAGGCAGCCGGCTCGTCATCGCTGCCGATCACCCCCCAAGGGGCGGGTTCGGCAACGTCTGGCTCGGATTCCAGCGAGTCCGCGGGGCGGGGAGAGTTGAAGTTTGCTGTGCCCCAGGCTGGCAGCTCCCTCTCCGGCCCTGCATCGTCCGTGGGCTCATCGGCGTCGTCGGCCGACGACGCCGTTTCGCTGGTCGCGTCGAGTGGGCGCCAAGAGCCAGGCGAATCCTGACCGGGATCTGTTTTGGTCGTCCCTTCGATGGGGTCGGAACTGCCGATCGCTGATGGAATGGGAGGTAGCTCGTCTAGATCAGCATCGCCGCCGCTATCTAATACATCCGTGCCGTCCTCGGCTCCGGCGCTGTCTTCCTCATCGTCATCGGACTTGTCCTTCTTGCGTCCGAAGGCGCGGTGGAAGGTCACTGGCTCGGAGGACGGCTCGGGGACAGGGCGCGGGTACACGCCGACCGGGATCGGCACCAGGGCTGGACGGAGTTCCTGCTGACGGGAACCTAGCAATTCCCGGAGCCCCGCCCGTACCCGCTCGAGCTCAGCGCGCAAGGCGGCCAGCGGTGATGGTGCGCTCGATCGACGCTGAGGAGACTTCATGGCAATTGCTCCTGTACTGCGTCTGAGCGGACAGCCGAAAGCGTCGCGCCAGGGAGAGCCCACACCAGACCTTTCACTTGCGAAGTGTAGCCGCGCTGGTCGGCGATTGCTCTCCGGCGAGAGGAGGTGACCTCCTGGCCGCAGCTTTGAGTTAGGCGGGGGCCGGCTGGGGGCTGGTTGCTCCCGCATCGGGGTCCTTACGGCGCAGACCGGTCCGTAGGAGCCACTGCTCGGGGTGGCGGACTTCGGTCCAGCCAGGAAGGCTCTCCGGACCGGTCCAGATGCGGTCGAGGCCAGCCTGGCCGGCAGCCTTGTAGACCTCGCGGAGAAATCGCTCGCCCTGCTGGTATTGCTGAAGCTTGAACGCGACACCTGAGATCCAGAGCAGAAGTCGCTCCGCTGCTTGAGGCGGATCGTGGCGACGCCGGAAGGCGTCGTCGAGGGTGTCGAAGTCAGGGAAATGGCGTCGGCCCGCCTCGCGCATGATGTAGTTTCCGTGGCCCTCAAGCACGGTCATCACCGCTTGGACTCGACCCACCAGGATGATCTGGGGCTTGAGGCTGCGGGCCGCTTGGGCCAACTCCTCCAGACCCCGTCCCTTACCTGGGCCTGGTCCCCGGCTCAGCTCGCCCACCATCTTTCCCAGATGCTCGCGGAGCCAGGGGTGGAGTTCGAACTGCCAAGCGTGGGTGAGTTCGTGAAGCATGAGCCAACGGCGCAGGGAGTCGATGGGTAGGTTGGAGGCTTCGGCGAAGTGGCGGACGTTGGGTTCCACGATCAGGAGGGCCGCTACAGGTAAGGGCACCGCTGTCTCTGGAGTTGGCTCCTCTGCCGGCGGGAGCGTGAGCACGGGGTCGTACTGGCCGAGGACTCGGCGGGCCATGAAGCCGAGCAGGGTGCCCACGTAGAGGCTGCTGGGTACTCGCATTAGCGGACTTGGTCGGACGTGGCCCCAGCCCGCACCACCCGTCTCGATGGGACGAAGCATGCGCCGCATCATGTCCAGGTTCTGGTCGATAAAACCGTGCCGACCGACCACTCTCACCCGGCCAAAGGTCGCCTCCTGGGGACTGGTGTTGCAGGCCTCGGCCAGCATGGGCACAAGCTCGGCGACTAAAGGATCGTAGTCGCGTCCCGCCTTCTCGACCTCGGCCATGCCGTCCCCGCCACAGCGGGAGTAGGCGGTTCGCCGGACCAGCTCCCAGTCGAGAATCGGCGCCTCCGGGTCTGCCAGAGACTTGGAGAGTCGTCTTTCCGCCGCGATAGCCACCCCGGCCGCGACCGCCGACCAGGCCAGCACCGACTTGAGGTCGGGCATGATGCGATCATACGTCGGGCCCCATTCAGCTACGCCGATAGAACACCAGCTCCCCGCCAACGTGCTCGAATCCGAGCGGGTGGTAGAGCTCCGCAAGGGCAGGGTCTCCGTAACGCAGGGCAACCTGGCGGCCTTCGGTCAGGGCCGAAGATGTTGCCGCCAAGGTAACGGCGGCACCGGCACCCCTTCGTCGGAAGTCGGGGTGAGTGGCAACACCTCCCACCTCCACCCAATTCCCAAAGGACATGGTCCACCGGGCCACAGCGACAACCTGACCCTCGATCTCAGCGACCCAACTCCTCTGCTGCGCGATCCGCTCGCGCCATTCCTCCGGGCTGTCGCGACGCATCCAGCTGACGTGCTGATACACCCGGTGGATCTGCTCGGCGTCCTCCTTCACGCCTTCCCGGGTGGGGGGGAGAGGCGTGGCCAGCGGCCGCACAGCAGGGGCGACCGCCAGATCGCGGCGGTAGCTGTCAAACGCGTCGAGTGAGGAGCAATCCACCTGGCCGGCTGGGACGTGAACTTGCTGGAGGCGAGTCCGGTTGTCCTCGAGAAAGGCCCGGGCCGCTCCTGCCTCCTGGCTCGAGGTGAGCAGAAGGCCCAACACACCCTGGTTCAGGAGGGCCAGCGCCAGCGGCTCCCCTGCCCGACCCAGCACCCACCAGATCACGTCCTCGGGATCGACCCCCTGGTCGACGAGCCGGAGGAGATGCGCACCGGCAGCGAGACCTGCCCAGCCCTGGGCGAGAAGGAACTGCCGGGCGCGCTCAACGTGTGCTGGTCCCGACACGGGCTGGAAGGACACCTCGGGGGAGACCCCTTCATCGGTCATCCAGACATGATCGCGGACAGCTCCGGGCAGCGTCTTCCGACCTGGCACTTGTCTCCCCAGGTCGCTAGCACTCGCCGCCCTTGAGTGCTAACATGAAGGCCAGAAACCTCAGCTTCTGGATGGGGACAACAGGAGAGACGAATGCCCAAACAACTGCTATTCGACACGGAGGCCCAGTCAGCCCTAAAGCGGGGTGTGGACAAGGTCGCGGACGCGGTTCGAATCACGATCGGGCCCAAGGGCCGCAACGTGGTTCTCGACAAGAAATTCGGCAGCCCAACGATCACCAATGACGGCGTCACCATCGCCAAGGAGATCGACCTCGAAGATCCCTTCGAGAACATGGGCGCCCAGCTGGTGAAGGAAGTGGCCAGCAAGACCAACGACATCGCCGGCGACGGCACCACCACGGCCACGGTGTTGGCCTCCGCGATGATCAACGAGGGGCTTCGCCACGTCGCCCACGGCGCCAATCCGGTGCAGGTCAAGGCCGGCATCCAGAAGGCAGTCGACGCGGTTGTGGAAGAGATCAAGAAGCACTCCGTGCCGATCAGTGAGCGCGAGAAGATCGCCCAGGTGGCGTCGATCTCGGCCGCCGACCCCGCCATCGGCGAGACGGTCGCCGATGCCATGGAGAAGGTAGGCAAGGATGGCGTGATCACCGTCGAGGAATCGAAGGGGATCGAGACCGAGCTGGACTTGGTCGAGGGGATGCAGTTCGACAAGGGCTACATCAGCGCTTACCTGGTGACCAATGCCCAGGCGATGGAGGCGGTTCTCGAGGACCCCTACATCCTGATCACCGACCGCAAGATCTCGGCTATCGCCGACCTCCTACCAGTGGTGGAGAAAATCCACCAAAGCGGTAAGCCGTTGCTGATCATCGCCGAGGACGTGGACGGTGAAGCACTGGCCACCCTCATCGTCAACAAGATCCGGGGCATCTTCACGGCGGTTGCTGTCAAGGCCCCTGGCTTCGGTGATCGTCGCAAGGCCATGCTCCAGGACATCTCCGTACTCACCGGAGGCACCGTGATCAGTGAGGAGTTGGGCCTCAAGCTCGACTCGGTGCACCTTGATCAGCTCGGCCACGCGCGCCGGGTCAAGGTCACCAAGGACGACACCACCTTGGTGGAGGGAGCGGGCAGTAGCGACGCCATCAAGGGCCGGATCGAGCAGATCAAGGCCGAGATCGACAAGTCGACCAGCGACTGGGACAAGGAGAAGCTCCAGGAGCGGCTCGCCAAGCTGGCCGGTGGAGTCGCCGTGATCAAGGTCGGGGCCGCGACCGAGACGGAACTCAAGGAGCGCAAGCACCGGATGGAGGACGCCGTGTCCGCCACCCGAGCCGCCGTCGAGGAGGGAATCGTCCCTGGTGGTGGCACGGTCCTGCTGCTGGCCCAAACCGCGCTTGACAAGGTCAAGCTGGCAGGCGACGAGCAGATTGGTGTGACCATCGTCCGCCGGGCGCTGGAGGAGCCGGCTCGCCAGATCGCCAACAATGCCGGAGCCGAAGGTTCTGTGATCGTGGAGCGAGTCCGCAGTCTCCCGGTCGGCCAGGGCTACGATGCGGCAACTGGAAAGTTCGTGGATATGGTTAAGGCGGGGATCATCGACCCCACCAAGGTGACCCGCTCGGCGGTTCAGAACGCGGCCTCCATTGCGGGGCTGCTGCTGACCACGGAGTCGCTGATCACGGACATCCCGGAGAAGAAGGGTGCCGCTGCACCCCCGATGCCGGAGTACTAGTAAAACGGACCGGCCTCGGGGCCGGAGCGATTCAGGGGCGGGCGGCCAGTGGGCCGCCCGCCCCCTTTTCTTTTTTCCTGAAACCCTAGGGCGCGACTAGGTGCGGCCCCAGAAGCAGGAACGAGCTAAGTCCGAAGCCGAGAGCTAGTCCCGAGGTAGGTCCGAGAAGCCAGCCCCGGAGAATCCCTCGCAACACCTGGCCTTGAACCGTCTCCCGTCCCCGGGCCAGGCCGGCTCCAGCCATGGCTCCTACCAGCGCTTGGTTGAGGGAGGTGAAGTAGCCAAGGCTGACGGCTGCCAGAACCACAGCCGCTTGGACTAGTTGAGCGGCGACGGCCATCGACCGATCCACACGGACGATGTCGAACGCCACCCGCGCGAGGAGCGGCCGTCCCCAGATGATGACTCCAGCTGCCAGGCCGAACCCGCCGATGACACCGGCAACGCCGGGCGATGCCACCCTCGCGCCTACCAGGGCACCCGTGGCGTTGGAGACATCGTTAGCCCCCATGGCGAACGATGCCGCGAGGCCGATCACCAGGAGCGTCAGGCCGCCCACCCGCCAAACGGGTTCGGCTCGACTAGCGAGCCGGCTCGTCCTCAGGAGGTATCGCAGCCGGTCCAGCCCACGGGTGAGGCTGAAGCCGAGGACCAAAGCGGCGATCGGCGCCACGACCCAGAGAACAATCAGGCTGAGAATAGTTCCCCAGCGGATACCTGCTCCAGAACCTAGAGCGACTCCCACCAAGGAAAAAAACAGGAGCTGTATGGTCGAGGTGGGCACGCGCACCCGGTTGTAGAAGGTGGTGAGGGCGAAGGCCAGGGCCAAGATCAGGATTTCATCTGAGACGGTGAGCTGGTGCAGTACCAGGCCCTGGCCGACTCGTCTCTCGACGGCACCGCTGCCCAAAGCTGCCCCGAGGAATGCCAGCGGAGCCATCAAGAGGAGGGCTCGCCGGGAGCTGACAACCCGGAGCGCGTGAGGCATCCCCATGCAGGCACCGGTGTAATGGGCACCGATGCTGGCCGCGAAGCCCAAAGCCAGAGCGACGAGGACGAAGTCGGAGGCCATGGCGACTCAGCCGGTGCTCGTCGACCAGCCGGGAAGCGCCCGGACTGGCTCAAGGTCGCGATCGTGCGTGGCATTTCGGCCGGGGTCTGGATTGGCTGCGGTGGCCCTCGTCGCCTCCTCGAGCGCTTCCCGAGTGTTCCCCGTCCGCGCCTCGGCACAGGCCAGGGCACATCTCGCCATGCCTAGGGCTGGTTCAGCTAGGGACATCGCGTCGGCGATCGCCACTCCAGCACGGTGGAGCCGGAGCGTTGGTTCGGGTTGATCATGGCGGAGCCAGTACTCCCCCAGGTGACCGCCGGGATGCCTGAACGTACGTACCACCACCTGTAGCCAGAGTGGTCGTCCTTGTAGCCACAGATGCAGAGAGGGATCGAGTAGGTCCTTCTCTGGCAGCTGCCAGAGAAGATCGAGAAGGCTCCGGTCACAACTCATTCGCATGGGCTTGCCGCCTCCAGCAAATCTTTCCTGAACTAAGCTCCAACTCCTAGCCGCGGCCGTCAAGATCCGCTCCCCGGCTGCTCCGGAGCGACGATTTCGGAGATTGGAGGAACCACTTCGTGTCGTCAAGGCGTCCTGATGCTGAAGCAGAAGCCCTGGCTGAGCGTTGGGTCAGCCTATATGGGGACATCGCCTTGCGCACCGCCTACCTATTTCTTCGAGATCGCGGCCGAGCCGAGGACTGCGTCCAAGACGCGTTTGTGAGCGCCTGGCGAGCGCGCTCCAGCCTGCGTGATCCGGGTGCCGAACGGGCGTGGCTGATGACCATCGTGGCCAATACCGCGCGCTCCCACCTGCGCCGTCGCATACCCATCCCCACCGACTCTGTGCCCCAGGACCCGACCACCCGGGACCCCTTTTCCGACCTGGCCGTCGCAGCCGACCTGCGCCAAGCCCTGGACCAGTTACCGGCGGATCAGCGTGAGGTCATTGCGATGCGGGTCTACCTCGACCTGTCGGTAGAGGAGACCGCCCGCGCTCTCAAGGTGGCACAGGGGACGGTCAAGTCACGGCTCAATCGCGCCTTGGAGGCCCTGCGCCTGATATGGATCCCAACGAACGACTGACCGAGCAGCTCCGGGGTGAGTTGCGCCGGTCCCTGGCGCAGATGCGACTCGACCCCGAGTTGCGCCGCGCCCTGAAGAGCCAGCTGCTTGCCACCCCGGCCACCCGCTGGCCTAGATGGCTGGGGGGCGGGGGTGGGCTCGCCCGGCACGGCGTGTTGGTGGGGGTGGCTGGCGTCGCCGCCGCCGGCCTGGCTGCGGCGGTGATTGTGCCCCTGGTGGGGCAGCATCCGGCGCCTTCAAGTAGTCGGCAGTACTTCACTCTGGCGCCGCGTGTCAATGCCGGAGGTCCGCACTCGGCTGCTGCCGCCCCAGCCAGCTGTGGCAGTGCAGCGCTCCGGCTCACAGTAACCCCAGCCCGGGCCACCCTCGCCAGGGGCAGGTCGACCCGGATCTCAATCGATGAGACGCACGGCGTCTGTGCCCCCAGGGTGTCGGTAACGGGACCGGCGGCGGTCACGGTCACCGTCCAGTCCGGAGTGCACTCCCAAGGCGAGGCGTCCGGCGTTCCGGAAGCTACCTTCGAGATCATCTGGACCGGCCACACGACCAAGGGAGGTGCGCTGCCTCCAGGGAGATATCGCGTGACCGTCACCGTCCCCTCATCAGAAGCTGTGGCCAGCGCCACGATCACTGTTCACGGCTAGGCGGACTCGAGACCGTGCGGCGAGCCGATTGCGCCTTCAGTCATGGGTGACAATGGCCCCGAACCATGGCCGCCATCCTCACCCTGCTTACCGACTTCGGCTCCGCTGACGGCTACGTGGGAGCTCTCAAGGGAGCCATCGCCCGGGTAGCTCCCCAACTCAGGGTGGTGACTATCACCCATGGGGTTCCGGCGCACGACATCGGGGCTGGCGCCTACTGGCTCGCCGCCTCGGCACCCGCCTTTCCGGACGGCACGGTTCACTGCGTGGTGGTGGACCCCGGAGTTGGTACCGATCGTCCCCTGGTGGCGGCCCGCGTCGATCGCCAGCTGGTGGTGGCTCCCGACAACGGTCTGCTCCACTTCCTCTGGAGTCGAGGCCAGGAACGGATGGCAGTTCGCGTTGACACCAGCAGCCTCGACTCCAAGCCCATCAGCGCCACTTTTCACGGGCGTGATGTCATTGGCCCACTGGCGGCGCGCTTGGCGGCCGGGTCCACTCGACTCGAAAATCTCGGTCCCCGCATTCCCAGTCCCCAGTTGGTGAGCGAGTTTCTGCCCCAAGGGGACAGCGGGGGCAGCACGGCGAGGGTGCTTCTGGTCGACCGCTTTGGCAACGCCATCCTCACCGTTGCCCGCACCCATTGGTACCAACCGCTACCGGCCAGCATCTCCCTGAGCCAGGGCCGGGTGATCTCCCAGCTGGTGCACACCTACGGCGAGATTGAAGGGGAATTCGGGATGCTTTGGAACAGTGCCGAGCACCTGGAGATTGCCGGTAAAGGAATCAACGCCGCCGCCCTGCTCAACCTCCACGCCGGAGACGTGGTCAGGGTTGCCTGGGCGGCCACGACCATAGCTGAGGAGGCTCGCAGCGTGGGACGGTCGTCAGCCTCTTGACGGAGCGGGCCGTCCAGTCCGCCTCGGTGGAACAATCGCGCTCCTTGGACGCCGCGTCAGCGCAGCTGGGCATTTCGGTGGACGCCCTGATGGCGATCGCCGGCTTCCAGTGCGCCCGGCTGGCCCAGATCCTTCTTGAAGAGATGAAGTCGGCTGGGCCGGTGGCCGTCCTAGCCGGCCGGGGCAACAACGGCGGCGATGCCCTGGGGTGTGCTCGTCACCTTGCCGTCTGGGGTTTCAAGGTGAGGGCGCTGACCCTGGCCGACAGAGACGCCTCGGAGTCCGTTACCTCACGCCAAGGGCGCGCCGCCCAGGCGTCCGGGGTCGAGTTTCGGCATGTCGGCGAAGGCGACGAGGAAACTATTGCATGGACCCTGGCCGGCAGCGCTCTGGTCGTAGACGGCTTGCTGGGAACTGGTAGCAGCGGGCCCCTGCGGGGTGTCGTCCTCGACACCGTCCGCCAGCTCAACCACGCCGGTGCGCGCGTCTTAGCCATCGATGTGCCCAGTGGGTTGGAGGCCACCGGCGGAGGTGCCGACGGGGACACGGTGCGTGCTGACGACACGCTCATGCTGGCTATTCCCAAGTCTGGCTGCCTGATCCCCGACGCAGGCGCCCTCGTCGGGCGGCTGTGGTTGGCGGACATCGGTATCCCGGCTCAAGCCTATTGGGACAGCGGCGTCGAGCCGCCAACATTCAGTGCCGGCGGCTTGCAGCGATACCCAGCCCCGGGTGAAGGCCCTTTGAACCAGACTCCCCCGAACTCGGGACGCAGGTAGTTGCGCCCTGACCTTCGGCAGGTTATGCTTGCGCCAGCTCGCGTGTCACAACACGCAACGTCATGAATACCGTCCTAGAAAGACCTCAGATCGCCGCGAGCACGCTGGAAGACCTTGGCCGCCAGCATCTCGACGCCCTAGTCTCGTACGCCCTCCATCTGACCGGCACACCCGAGGATGCAGTGGAGTACGTGACGGCGGGTCTCTTTCATGCTCGGCACTTTCCGGCGGCTGCGCTGCAGCGTGACGGACGAGCCATCCTCTACCGGGCGGTGACTCGGGCTGCCCGGCAGAACCAGCACTACCCACCGCAGCGCCGCGGCGTGGCGCGACTATTCGCCAAGCGGCCGCCACTCATCAGCCTGGGACCTGCGGCTGCCGATGCTGCTCGTATCAACACCGCCAAGAGGGCCTTGCTGGCAACCGAATTCGGCCGTCGGGCGGCCCTGCTCTTGCGTGATCTGGCCAAACTCTCGTACCGCGAAATTGCCGTGGCGATGGAGTGTTCGCCGGAGGCGGCATCGCGATTGGTAGCCTCAGCCCGACGTGAATTCGGCAGTATTTATCGCGATATTTCCATATGAAGTGCAGTCTCCTCACGCTGAGCTGCGCGCTCGACGGGGAGCTGTCGCGAGAACGCCAATTGGAACTGGACGCTCACCTGATCACCTGTGAGCGCTGCAAGACGGGGATGCACTACCTGCGTGAAGAGACGGAGCGAATCTCCCTTCTCGCTCCGGTGCGTCTCTCCGGAGGAACGGCCACCGCTCTCCTGGAGCGCTCGCGTGTTGTGGTGCCCGCCGGGATGCCCTCTGCGCTGCCCCAGAGCGAGGCCGGCGAGGAGGAGGTAGGCGAATCGCTCCGGGCGGCGCCGGATCCCTTTGGGGCGCTAGGAATCGCACCCGCCATCCTGGATGAGCCTGCTGATGCTGAAGTGTCTACCATCTCGCTCGCCGATGAGATCGCCCCCGACCTCGAGCAAGGCAGCGCCTATGAGGCCATGGAGGCCGACCACTCTGATTTGGACGCCTTGGCCGCCATTCCAGAGGAACTTTGGCTGGCGGAGGCCCCCGAAGAGGTCACTCCGGAAAACGTCGTCCCCGACACCCAGCTCGCCGAGGCGGCGCCGACGGATATCGCCTGGGACTCTTCCGCGGCCCTCGAGGAAGTCCAGGAGTCAGCCACGGGTCCGGAACCCGAGGCTCCCAGCGACGACCCTACCGAGGCCGAACCTGTCCTAGGCGGCGGCGATGACACGACCTCGGCCAACCGACCCAGTTCGATCGTCGTCCCTGGCTGGGAACCAGCCACCGAAATCAAGGTTCCCTGGCGGGACATTCCTCCGGCAACCCCGACCGCCGACACCTGGACCCCCGACCTGACCGCCCTTCCCCTGTCCCGCGATGCCTCGCCCTTGCCACCCGCGACCCCGTTCGCGGCTTCGGCTCCGCCTGCCCGCCCGGCTGCCGCAGCGGTCCCAGGACTCCAGGCGGATCGGAGGTCGGTAGTGGTCGACCGCGAGATCCCGAGACGGAGCGGAGGTGGTGGCTCGCGGCGGCCGGTCGGCCCCAAGCCGGGCGGCGACGGGCCCGAGGCCAGAAGCTGGACCCGGACTGGACTCATTGCAGTCGCCGCGCTGGCACTAGTGCTGATCCTTTGGAACGTCACCCATGGCGGCGGGAAGACGCCGGTGTCACACCACGCCCGAGGGCAGGCGACTCCACTTAGCTCGGCCAAGGCCAGCCCCTCGCCAAGCACCAGCCCGTCTGCCACTCCGACCCCCTTCGCCTTGACAGGGACTCAGACAGTGGGTAGCTCCGGTAGCGGCTACCAGCTTCAGACGGTGCGCTATGGAGTGCACGGGAGCCAGTACTGGGTCGTCTTCCAGATGGTGCAGGGCAGCGGCAGTCCCCAGATCACCTGCGGCTTCGATGGGCCGCAGACCCTCTACGTGGAAATGAAGGGCGTCGCCCCGGGAACCTCGGTGGCCCAGCCTCCCGCGGGGGCCGCGGTCAGCAGCATCACCGTCGGCCACGTCTCGGGGTTCACCGGAGCTGTGTACATCCTTCACCTGACCAAGCCGATGCAGGTCTCGCCGTCATTGCTTCCCGGCACGGAGTCGGGCGGAGCTGGCGAGCGCTACGTCGACATCCTCCAGTAGTGCCTCAGTTTCGGCCGTAGGTGGGAACGGGCTGGAGCCGATTGGCCAGCTCCAAGTCGAGTAGTGTCGCCTCCCGCTTCAGCAATTCGATCTCCAGCCGAAGTCGCTGACTGACGCTGGGCTGCTCCAGCAGACGCTGCTGGTGAGCCCCCTCAACCACCAGGGTTGCCGCGATCACCCAGGAGAGGATTAGGGGGGTCTATGGCAGGGGGCTGGTGCTGGCCGGGCGGCCGGTGATGCGGGCCAGCGCCTTCAGGTACCGGCTCAGGGCGGAGCGTGCCTCGCTGGCGAGAATGAATGCCGCCGGGTCCGGCGCTAGGTCGTGGAGAAGCGCTACCTCGGCCCTCAGGTACGGCCGATCGCTGATCAGCGCCTTGATCTGGAAGCGGCGACGGCCGTCACCACGAGGTGAAACCGACCATCCGACAAGGGCTGCAGCTCGCTGATGATCGCCTCGGTCCCGATACCTTCCGGCTCTGCCGGACCGCCGACCTCTGCCCCATTCCGGATGGCGACCACACCGAAATTGCCGGCGGCGCCCTGGCAGTCCCGTATCAGAGCCTGGTACCGGGGCTCAAATACGTGGAGGGGCAACTCCATGTGGGGAAAGAGCACCGTCCGGAGTGGGAAGAGGGGCAGCTCGGACAAGTCGCCCAGTATGCACATCGTGGGCCCGAGCCGATATGGAGTGAATCAGATCCGCGGTAGGGGGGTCAGTCCGAGCAACTCCAGAGCGCGCGCCAACGTGGACCGGGTGGCCTCGACCAGTTGGCGGCGAAAGCCACGAAGTACCTCATCTTGGAGCTGGTAGAGGCGGTCTGAGTGCTCATAGAAGTCGTTGAAGGCGGTGGCGAGAGAGAATGTGTAGCTGGCCAGGGTTGAGGGGCTGAGCCCATCGGCCGCCTCCGCGACCACCCGGGGGAAGCGCTCCACGAGCTTGATCAGCACCTGTTCGCTAGGGGTCGGTTCGGGCACTTCTGAGGGCATCGGGAGGGGAGCGACCTTGGCCAGGATGCCGCAGGCCCGGGCATGAGCGTACTGCAGGTAGACCCCCGTGTCCCCGCTAGTTCGCAGCGCCTCCCCGAAGTCAAAATTGATGATCGAATTGAGTCCAAAGCGGAGCAGGTAATAGCGAACGGCACTGGCGGCAAGTCGTGAGGCCACCGTCTGGTCGCGAGCCTTGGCACGGACCTGCCGTTCCGCCTCGTCGAGGAGATCGTCAGCGCCTACGTCGATACCCTGGCGTCCGCTCAGTGCGTACGTGGCCTTGCCTTCGCTGGTGTCCACCCCAAGAGCTGCCGCAGCATTGGGCGAAAGTGCCACCACCTCGTAGGCCAGGTGGTGCAACGCGGCAGCTTGCGTCTCGAATCCGAGACGGCGGAGAGCCTCCTTGACCACTACCTGCGGCGCGGTCTGGCGCTGGTCGATGACATTGACCACCCTGGCTGCGCGACCGAACCGATCGGGGTTGAGCTGGGCACGTTCGGGGTCGGCGGTCGTGCTGGCGGGACCTTGCGGAGACCAAAGCTGGTAGGAGAAGTCCAACCCCAGCACCCCGAACTTCCAGAGGTGGTAGGCGACATCCTTTCCTGTATAGGTCGCGACGCCGTCGCTCTTGACCAGCACCTTGGCCGCCCCCTGGCCTAGCTCCTGGTCCTCGGAGCTGTCGTCGAGAGGAAGTACCCAGCAATCCCGCAACGGGCCCTTCTTGGGCTGACGGATGACACCCGCCTCCTGCATCCAGTCCAGAGCGTGGCCCAGGAAACCCAGCTCGATGATGTCGGATTCCCAGGTGAGCAGGTCGTAGCCAATGCCAGCCCGGGCCATCGTCTGCAAATGGGCGTCCACGATCTTGCTGGCCAGCTCCTTGGCGGCAACGGCGACCTCCCCATCACGGTCTTCGATCTGACGCAGGGTTCGGGCGCGCAACTGGACCAGCTCTGGCTCAGCCTGGTAACGACGGCAGACCTCGACGTAGGCCCGCGAGCAGAAGCGATCGAAGGGCTCGTCTACTCGGGCAAAGAGCCCGAGGTGACGTATCCCAACCAGGACGTCGGCTACTTGCACCCCGGTGTCGTCGATGTAGTTCTGAACCTCGACTTCGTGTCCCCGGGCGCGCAGCAGGCGGGCCACGGTGTCGCCAATGCAGGCGTTGCGAAGATGGCCCACATGGGCGGCCTTGTTGGGATTGGTTGCGGTGTGCTCGACGATCACCTTGGCCCCGGCATCTGGGTCAGGACTCACCACCGCCCCCAGGTGGAGCGCATGCTCGAGCACCTGAGGGGAAAAGGACCTAAAGTCGATGCGAAAGTTGACATAGCCAGCCCCGCTGACCGTGATCTCCCGGCAGTGTTCAAGGGTCGCCTCGGCGACCCTCCGAGCGAGTTCGTCGGCGATCTCCCGAGGCGGACGGCGAAGCAGTCCCGCCAGGCGGAAGGCGAGTGCCGATGAGTAGTCCCCGATCTCGGGTAGAGCCGAGGGTTCCACCGCCGGGTCTGGCACGGAGGGGACCCCGAGGCCCTGGGCCGCCTCCGTCAGAGCGCGGGAGAACGTCTCCTGGAGGTCTGGCATAGGCGCCCGATCGTATCGCTTCAGGCGCCTGGGCTCATCTCAGACGAGAGCGTCGAGCTTGGCTTTGAGGGCCGATTTGGGTTGGTATCCCACTACCCGCTGCACCGCCTCGCCTCCCTTGAACAGGATCAGCGTGGGAATGCTCATCACGCCGAACTGGCCCGCGATGTTGGGGTTGGCGTCCACGTCCAGTTTGGCTACCTTGACCCGAGTTCCGTACTCGGAGGCGAGATCCTCGACGATCGGAGCCAGCATTTTGCAGGGCGTGCACCAGTCGGCCCAGAAGTCCACCAGGACCGGGGTCTCGGACTTGATGACCTCGCTGTCGAAGGTCGTGTCGCTCACCTGAAGTGGCTCAGCCATGGTGTTCTCCTGGCGTCAGGCGCCCTTACCCGCTGGGGTGGCGCTCCCCGACGCTGAATCCTGTTTCAGTGTCTCGGTCTTGGTAGCGGCCTTGCCGTTCTCGGTCGGAGCCGCAGCTGGGGTAGCCGCCGGGGCGTCCTTGGCTTCACCAGTTGCTGGGGCAATCGAACTGGAACTGGACGACCTGGAGTCGTTTTTGTAGAAGCCCTGCCCCTTGAATACGATGCCGACGGGGAACACCACCCGGTGCACCAGTGCCCCGCAGGTAGTGCACGCGGTGAGTGCCGGTTCGGTTATCCCCTGGACAGCCTCGAACTGATGGCCGGCTTGACAGCGGTAGGCGTAGGTAGGCACTCCGTCCTAAACCCTACCCGAATTGACCCCGGTTCCAAACTGCACGCCTTCTCGGCAGGTGGTGAGCTGCCAGGTGCCCCGCCGCATCACGTCGTACTCATGATCACCAGGCCGGCCGGTACCTTGGGGAAGAAGTAGGTCGATTTTTGGGGCATCGCCTCGCCCGCCGCCGCCACCGCTGCCATCTCCCCAACCGTGGTCGGGTTCAGCAAGAACGCGATGCCGCGCTCGGCCAAAGCCATGTCAAGCGCCTCCTGGGCGTCTCGGCTGTAGAGCAGGCGTCCCGCCTCGGCGTCGCCGGTGCCGACGCCCAAAAGGGGCTGCAGAATCTCAGTTTCGAGCACGGAGACGTCCAGTCCAAGTCGCGGATTGCTGACCTCGTCCGGCGAACGCAGGCGACTCGCCAGGAGCCTTCCGGTGGCGCCCACGATGGCGATAGCATGGTGCGAGTCGCGGAGCCGAGCCAGGCTGGCCAGAGCCTCGCCCAGCCCCACTGGCGACTCGATCTGCCACCCTTCGGCGGCCAGTGAGTGCCCAACCTCCCCGACCGTTCGACTGGCCTCCGGGACAACCCGATGGGTGGGCAGGATCACGTTACCGGGGTCGTCGAGCGGCGAGACCAAGGCCAGGATGGAGCCCAGCCCCAGGTTGAGAGCCGTCTCGTAGCGGTGGTGACCGTCGGCGATGAAGAGTCGGGTCTGGCTCAGGCTGGCGGTAACTGTCTCGACCACTCCCGTGTCGGATACCCGCCAGAGCTGATGGCGCTCCGAGCCGTACTCGCCGGCCACGACCGCCTCGGCGAAAGGAGAGTCCCGCTCGGTCACCGCTTCCAGCTCTTGGGTCACCTCAACGCAGTTCTCGTAAAGCAGGAAGATCGGGGACGTTTGTGCCTTGGTGGCCTGCAACACCCGGAGTCGGTCCTCTCGAGGCGCCGTCATGGTCAGCTCGTGGCGAAGGATCTCGCCGCGCTCGTGGGGGACTGGCTCGACTCCCACAAAACAGCCCAATCGCTGGCGGGGACCACCGCCTCCAGGGGGCCGGAACGAATGCCGGTGAACGTATAGCGAGGGCTGCTCGTCTTGAACCAGCACGCCTTCTTGGAGCCACGCGCGGAGGTGGGCGCCGGCTCGGGTGTAGCGGTCGCGCTCCCCGGGAACGTCACCCTCGAAGTCCCTCCCCAGCTCGATCCGGACGATGTTCTGCATCGCCCGTGAGTAGAGATCGAGCTGGAGCTCGGGGCTGATCACATCGTATGGAGGAGCCAGGACCGATTCCAGAGGGACCACCCCCGGCTCGTAGTGGATTCCCCGGAACGCGGAGACTTCGGCCACCGGCGCTAGAGCTCGACCAAATGCAGTTCGGTTACACCGTCGATCGCCCGCAGCTTCTCCGCCAGCACCGCGTCTACCATCTCATCGACCTTGAGTGCGGTCACAGCCCGGCCGCGCGGAGCATCCCGGCCCACGCGCATCTCAGCGATGTTGACGTTGCTCTGACCGAGAAGTTGTCCGATCGCTCCGATCAGACCGGGACGATCCTGGTGCCCAAAGAAGAGGAAGAGACCGTCGGGAACGAGATCGATGGGTAGCCCGTCCAGGCGGACAATGCGCGCCTCCCCCCCGGCTGTGGTTCCCTCGATCTCAGAGGGCCCCTCACCGTCGACCCTGAGTACCAACGAGCTGGCCCACGTCCCCGGGCCTGAGCCGCGCTGCTCGGAGACCTCGATGCCACGTTGTCGAGCAACCGCGCCGGCGTTCACCGCGGTCACCCGATCCTGGGTGAACCTGCTGAGAATGCCGCCCAGAGCCTCGGCGGTCAGCGAACCGGGTTGGACGGTGGACAGGTTGCCCCGGGAGACCATCTCCACGCGCCGGATCCCACCTCCACCCAACTGGGCATAGAGGCTGCCCATCTTGGCCGCCAGGGCCTGGTACGGAACGATCAGACCCGCCTCTTCGGGAGCGACCGCCGGGGCGTTGACTGCCCAGCGGGCGGGCTGTCCGGCGAGCACGTCGGCGATCTGGTCGGCGACATCGGTGGCCACGGAAAGCTGAGCCTCAACAGTCGAGGCGCCCAGGTGAGGGGTGACCAGGATGCCCACCTCGTGGAGCAGGGGATTGTCGGAGGGAGGCGGCTCCTTGGTGAAGACATCAACGGCAGCCCCCGCGAGATGTCCCTCACGTACCGCCGCCGCGAGAGCGGCCTCGTCAATGATCCCGCCGCGGCCGACATTGAGGACACGCGCTCCCTTCGGCAAGCGGGCAAGCTGCTCGGCTCCGATCAGACCACGGGTGGCGTCGCTGAGGGGAGTGTGGACAGTCAGGACTTCGGCTTGAGCCAACAATTGATTCAGCGAGAGGAGTTCCACGCCAAGCTGCTCGGCCCGCGCCTGGGAGACCAGCGGGTCGAACGCGATGACACGCATCTGAAGTCCCTGAGCCATCCGAGCCACCTCGGTCCCGATCTTGCCCAGCCCGACCACACCTAAGGTCTTGGCGCGAAGTTCACTGCCCACCAACTTGGAGCGCTCCCACTGTCCGGCACGAAGGGAGGCGTCGCCTCGGGCCACGTTCCGAGCCATGGCCAGCATCAGTGCCAAGGTGTGCTCCGCGGCAGCGACGGTGTTCCCGGTGGGGGCGTTCACGACCAGAACGCCCCCGGCGCTGGCCGCCTCAACATCAATGTTGTCAACTCCGACTCCGGCCCGTCCGATCACCCGAAGTTCGACGCCGGCGGCGATCACCCGGGCGGTCACCTTGGTTTCGCTGCGCACCACCAGGGCCTGGAAAGGTGTGACCTTCTCCACCAGCTGGTCCTCGTTGAGCTTGAGGGCTACCTCGACATCGCCGGCCGCCTCGAGCCGCTTGATGCCATCGGCGGCGATGGGATCAGCCACCAGGATTCGAGGCCGGCTCGGCGTTAACGGAGAAGACATCGGAATTTCCTCGAAATCTCGAACGATGGGCTGCGGGGGCGGCTGGCCGACAGCGATGCCTCCCTGGCCAACCCCAGTCTATCGAACGTTAGTTGAGGTCCTGGCGTTCATCGTCCAGAGCTTGATTCCGCCCAGCAGACCGGCGGCGTTGTCGACCAAGGTGACGTCGTCACCGAGCGGAATCGTGACGTGGATGGAGTTGCCGCCCCCAACGTAGAGGTGGTCGAAGAGGAGGAGGGCGCGCACCAGCTCGACGGCGCGCAGAACCCGGTGGTTCCAGCGTTTTTCACCGACCTTTTGGCGGGCCGCCTCGCCCACGTATTCGCTGTAGGTCTTGCCGTTATGACACGGGTGATGAGCCAGCTCGAGATGGACCGCCAACTCACCGTCTTGAAAGATGGCACTGCCGAAGGCGGTTCCTAGGGTAATCACCACCTCCAGACCCTTGCCCTTGACCACCGCCATGCCTTGCACCTCGGCGTCGTTGCCCACTCTGGTCGGCTTGCCGAGAGCCTTGGCGGTGCCCCGAGCCAGGTCGAAACGATCCCAGGCTCGCTGCAATGGCGGGGAGATCGGAGTTCCCTCTCCACCTTCGCGCATGAAGTGGGGTGCGCTGCGCACCACCCCACCTCGGACAACGCCGGGAAAGCCCACCGAAATCCGGTCGAAGCTAGGACCCGCTTCGGCTAGCTTCTTGAACACCTGGATCATGCCGAGCGGAGCCAACGGGTACTCGGTCTTGACCCGAACCGATTTGTCCAGGGCCTTGCCGGAGCCATCTAGAACCTCGGCTTTGATGCCGGTGCCACCGACGTCAATGCTGAGCGTGATCTCCCGGCGCGGGCGCCGGACTGGAATTGACCGAGTCCGGCTCACTGCCTGGCTGGGACGCACCATTCGGCTGGCCTCCTATCCTTCTGCGAACCCTTAGGCACTGTACCGCGCCCGGCTCGGTTTCGGGCCGGCTCGTCCCGCCGGCGAATCAGTGCTGGTCGGTGGCGAAGGGCAGTAGCGCCATATGGCGAGCCCGCTTGAGCGCCACGGTCAGACGGCGCTGATGCAGCGAGCAGGTGCCTGTCACGCGGCGGGGAAGAATCTTGCCCCGCTCACTTATGTAACGACGCAAGCGGGAGACCTCCTTGTGGTCTACCTCCACGATGCGTTCCAGGCAGAAGTTGCAAACCTTGCGCGGACGACGCCGCGCGTACTCCGACATGCTCTGTTTTCTCAGCCTCCGATGGGATGGTTCATGACTGGATTAGAAGGGAATGTCGTCGGGGTCAACGTCCCCGTCAGGCAGGTCGGCGGAGCTGGGGGTCGGCTCCTCGCCTGCGCCACCCGGAAATGCCTGCACTCGCGGACTGCCCTCCCCTCCCTCCGGCGCTGCTCCCTTGGAGTCCAGGAATTGGATGTCATTGCAGTTGACCTCGGTGCGGTAGCGCTTCTGCCCGTCCTGACCGTCCCAGGACCGCGTCTGCAACCGCCCCTCGATGTAAACCAGGCTGCCCTTATGCAAGAACTGACCGGCCAGTTCCGCGAGCTTGCGTTGTCCAATGTTCCAGACCACCACATCGTGGTAATCGGTGAACTCACGGCGCTCGCCATCCTGGGAGCTGCCGTAGCGGTTGGTGGCGATCCGCAGCTGAGTCACCGGGACCCCGCTGGGGAGATAGCGCATCTCCGGATCGGCAGTGCAGCGACCGATGAGCATCACACGATTGAGCGAGCCTGCCATTTCTACTCCTCCCCGTCCGCGTCGGCGGCGAGCTCCACCGGATCGGGGTCTTCCCGAAAACCATCATCCTCGGCGACCTCGGCCTCCAGAGCGTCGTCCCCTACTGCACCTACTTCAGGGGCGGTGCCATCCGCCCCCTCCCCGCGGTCCTTACCGCGCGGCCTCACCCGGCCCCGTTTGTCTTCGTCGCCGGGCAGGTAGTAGACCTGCTTGAGGCTGATGAGATGGCGGATGACGCGCTCGTCGAGCCGGAGCTGGCGCTCTAGTTCTCGGACCTTCTCCGCCGGTAGGGCGATCTCCTTGAGGGCGTAATAGCCGTCGTTGTAGCCGGCAATAGGATAGGCAAGACGGCGGCGGCCCCAGAGGGATGATTTGGTCATCTCGCCACCGTGGCCGGCGATCAACGAGGCCACCTCGTCCATGGCAACGCGCACCTGATCCTCATCGATATCAGGGCGGATGATGTAGAAGAGTTCGTACTCGCGATTCAAGGCAGACGCCTCCCAGATCCTGTGGGTATGCAGCCGGCTGGGGACCGGGTGCAGGAGAGTCGAAGTCTAGCATTCGGGTCAGCGCAGCGCCGGCCGCCCGTTGGCGGAATGGCGGCTAGAGCCCCAGTCCCAGCTCCTTCACCAGGCGTCCGCCGTACCAACGGGTGAAGAGGGCGACCCCGGCGGCCAAGGCGACAGCCAGGAGTGCCGTCACCAGGGGATGGATCAGCGTATTGCCGAGCGGCAATAGGGCACCTATCAAACAGCCCAGGGCCAGGGCCACCACCATTGACCCGACCGAAACCAGCGGCAGCCAGACCGAGATCTTGATGGCCCTGGTCACCGGGGGCGTGGTCATGGTGGCCAGTCGGTCGCGGCGGATGATCGTCAGCGTCTGGACGTAGTTGAGCCCCGGTGTCACGGTCAGGCCGATCACGGTCGCTCCCCCGCGAACCTTCTCGAAGAGGTCGGCTCGGACCCGAAATTGCTCGACGTTCTTTCCGACCGTGATCGCCAGGGTCGCCAACCCGGGGGTGGGAGAAACGAGGCTTGCGCCCACCAGCGGCCCCTGAACGTTGCGAGCCGGGATGCGGCGGTCACGGCGGACTGCTCTCATTGCCGGCGCCACTACCGAGCCGGTGATTCCGGTGATGACCAGAGCCACCACCACGACGATTACTCCCAGGATCAGGTCCTTCTGACCCATCTCCACGAGGAGGCCCCAAACCGAGACGGCGATCATGATCAGGCTGGCGGTGGTGACGGCTAGGGTGAGCCTGGTGACCACCCGCGGGGACAGCCCTTCGAGCAGCCCCCCGCGACGCATCATGTCGCCCCTCCGGGGCGGCGGCGTCTGCTCCCGGACGGCCCCGCGCTGCTGGCTCTCGAGTCGCGCCTGACGGCGGCGGAGCTCTCTACTTCCTGGGTTGCGCAT
>DATLRN010000074.1:0-9841 GCA_035534695.1 Candidatus Dormiibacterota bacterium | reverse complement strand
TCTGGCCGCACTCCGCACCGCCATTCAGCGCTTCCTC
This sequence comes from Candidatus Dormiibacterota bacterium, assembly GCA_035534695.1. GTDB lineage: Bacteria > Chloroflexota > Dormibacteria > Aeolococcales > Bog-877 > Bog-877. Next base: position 9,804 of record DATLRN010000074.1, on the reverse strand, counting down.
GACGCCTGGAACGACAACCGCCACCCCTTCACCTGGGTGAAGACCCCAGACCAGATCCTGGCCCACGCCAACCGGAAAGTTATTTCAGGCTCGCTGTACTAGCGGGATCTCCTTGGTACCACCAGTCTGATCCGCTACCCGGCCTTCGTCGGGGAGGCTGGCGAAAACTACTCAGGGACGGGGCGGTGCCCCATCTCGAGTCCCCTGCTCACTTCGGTGATTACGTCCGTTTTCAAACCACAGCTAACCGGCTTCCAGGGGGATCTGATCGTGCCGCTAGGTGTGGCGGTGGCCACGGCGTTGTATGAGCTCGGAGTTCCTGAATCCCAGTGTCTCTATGGCTTTCCACGTCCCGCTGGCCGATACCCATATGCGAAGCAGGATTTGCGTGAGGCGCGAAGGGGGATGCGAAGGGTTGTTTCGCGGCTTCCATAGCCGATATAGGGCTGGCCTGACTCCGAGCACAGGGTAGATTGTGAATGTGGACCGAAAGCGCGCCGCCACGATGCCCGGGCATCCTCTGCCGGACGCGACGCCGAGTCTGGAGCTGCCGGAAGGACTGCCTCATCCGGTCGGGTCACGGTTGATGATGATCGAGAAGGGCGCCTTCTCATCCTGGACCGTCGTCGTCCTGCCTGACAGCACCCTCGCACCGGAGCCTGTTCCAGCTGCCTAGTCGCTGGAGCAGAGACAACAGCGCTCGAAATCGAAGGGAACACGCGTCGCGCGTTCCCACAGAGCGGCTGCTTCTGGGCCGAATTCAGGGTTGATGACCCTGCCGACCACCACGGCCGCCACCACCGTGGCCCAGGCATTGGTAAGCGACGAGGCAGCGCTCTCGAGGGCCGCGCCCGTCGTGAAGGTGTCGTCGAGTAGCAGTATTCGACGTCCGCTCAGATCCCGCGAGGCTTTGAACGCCCCGTCGCTTGCCCGCCGATGACCGAGTGGCCCGGTCCCGCGGACGAGCGGCTGGTCGAACTGCTCCCGCAAGAACAGCGAGCATTGGATCGCGCGCTCCAGAGGGTGGGGCACGGGGCGATCCTTGCTGGATGGCACGCTAGTAATTGAGTCCCAATCGGCTCCGGCGGCTTCTGCTACGCAACTTCCGTGTCGACGGAGATAGCGAGTGAGCAGTGCGGCGACGATCAGCGCGAAGTTGTCCCGGGCAGTGGCATCCCGGCTGTCCTCATACCCTCGCAGGACCAGGTGCAACTGACCCAGACTTTGATACAGCGAGATCGGGACGACCCTGGTTACTGGTTCGGAGACTTGAGCGCACGTTTGCGCGCAGCTATAGCAGCGCCGGTATCCGGCGCCTGGCGCGCCGTGGCAGACGTCGCACACTCCCTGGCTGGTCGGTGGCACGGTAGTCAGAAAGCCAAGCGCCGAATCTGTCAGGGTGTCGACAGTAGGCAAGGAAGATCAACGCAACGTCAGCTGAGCCGCGGGCCTGGTAATCTCGGCGACTGTGGCGACGATCTCCTCAACGGATTCAATCACACGAACCCCTGGCTTCTTGGCGTATTGCTGCGCCCATTCCTGCTGGAGGACTAGCGAACGCACCAGGTAGACGCGTTTGCCATGTTCAAGGGCCAAGCGTGCCTGTAGTCTGGCGCCGCTGGTAGCGGATGCCTCGACCACCACGGTTCCGACGGCCATCCCACTCATCACGACATTGCGCATCGGGAACGCGTATCGGGTTGGTCCCGAGTGGGGCATGAACTGGGACACGAGCGCGCCACCAGCCGAGACAATCTCCTCGGCCAGCGATTGATGCTCAGGTGGATATACGCGGTCGACGCCCGTGCCCATCACCGCCACCGTTCGACCGCCCGAAGCCAACGCCGGTGCATGGGCGGCGGCATCGATCCCGCGGGCCAGTCCCGACAGCACGGTGACTCCCCGACTCGCTAACTCAGAGGAGAGAGTGCGCGCCAGCGCGAGCCCACTGTCGGATGCCCGGCGTGTGCCTACCACTGCGATGGCGCGGGTGTCTTCCTCGCGCAGATCTCCCTTGATGAATAGAAAGGGAGGCCGATTGAAGATCTGGCGCAGGTTGGTTGGGTAGTTGTCGTCCAACACCGTGACCACGCGGACTCCGCTCGCCTGGTACCTCTCGAGGATGTCCCGGTAGCGCGGTAGAGCCCCGGATGGCACCCGATCCACCAGGGCGGCCAACTCGGTTGCAGAGAGCAGTTCAAATCCAGACCACTCCCGATCTAGTACGCGAACTGCGCTGCCGGCATCCTCGATCAGGGATGCCGTCCGATACCACGGTCCAGCGGTGGCGGCGGCCAGGGCTAGTACGGCCGCCGCCTCGTCCAACCTGGTATTCGGCGAGTTGACGAACATCTGTTCTATCCTATCGCTCCATGAACATTCCTGCTACCCATAGCGTCCGCCCAGGCTGGTGCGATCTGTTGTCTGGAGCATATGGGCGTCGGCGTCGGCGTGGAAGGGAGGGCCGAGGAGAGCCTGCGTCGGGGCGACACCGAGAACTCCTCTGCGACCCAGGGGCCGGACGAGGCGACGGCTCCCCGCCCGCGGCCGCTCAAACCCTGGCAGGCGGTGCCGCCGGAGGGACACGTCTGCCGAATCGATGACCTGGCGTACCAGTCGGTTGGGGAGCGGTTTCGGGCCCACAGGGGGCGTGTGCCGGTCCAGGCTGCGGGCTGGCTCAGTGGGTACATGAATAGGCACAACTGCACTTTTGCCGAAGCGCTTGCCGCTGGTACCCGTCCAAGTGGGCCGATCATGATGATCGATTGACGATAGGGCCGACCTGACAGACCCTCCGGGCTTGCAGAGGGTAGGCTATGAACGTGGATCGAAAACGAGGCTCGGCCCTGATGCCGGAGCACCTTCTGCCTGACGCGAAGCCGAGCCTGGAGCTGCCGGAAGGACTTCCTCATCCGGTCGGGCCCCGGTTGATGATCGAGAAGGGCGCCTTCTCATCCCGGACAGTGGTCGTCCTACCGGACGGCACGATCGCCCCCGAACCTATTCCAACCGCCTAGTCGCCATCCGCTGGGCGTGTCGCGAGTGGACCTGGCAATTCCAGGGAGATCCACTCGCCGTGCTGACGGGATGTGGAGGTTGGAGCTGGCGCGGTCCTATCCGCCCGACAGGTCCTCCTCGCGCTCGAGCTGGTGAACAAGAAGTGGGGGTGGGTCCGCCGCCGCATCTTGACCGAGGCCTCCCTGCCCTGCTGCCACGTAGAGCGGGCTAAGATCGCGCCTTATGCCACCAGAGGAGGTCCGGCTCCGGATCGGCAACCTGGCCAAGGCGGTCCTGATCACCGGTCAGGCGTACCAGGACCCCCGTGACGCCCTCAACGAGTTTATCTCCAACGCCGCCGACGAGTACGCCCAGGCGGGTCGGCGGGGGGAGAGGATCACCGTCTACCTGCGGCGCCAGGGGCGGCATCCCCTGGTCGCGGTCGACGACTCGGGACGGGGGATGGATCCGGACCGGCTGCGGCAGATGGCCCGAAGCCTGTTCGAGTCGAGCAAGTCCGGAGACCCTAGGACGCTGGGCGAGAAGGCGATCGGCATCCTCGCCTTCCAGCAGCTGGGTGGACGCTGCGAGGTGGTGACCAGGCCAGAGGGCTCGGATCACACCCACCGGCTCCGATTCCAGCGGGGCCATGCAACCGCCCAGTTGGAGCTGGCTGAGGTAAACCGGGCCCGCATTACCCCGGGAACCACCGTCTACCTCTCCGACCTCGATCCCGAGGTGGTGCGTCTTTTGACCCGGCGCAAAGTGGTCGACTATCTGAGGCGGCGGAGGTCAGTGGCCCTGGCTCGAGGCGACTACACCATCGAGGTGGTCCAGGGCCGGGCCTCGGAGCTGGTCACGGCGGAGCCCATCGACGGTGTCCGACTGCCCCTGGCGCCGTGCTCCACCCTGCTCGGCCGGGTCGACTTCTCCCTCTGGTTGGTGGCCCGGCCCGACCGGCACCGCCGGGTGGCGGTGGTCGGGCGGGCTGGCACCAGCATCCTCGACGATCTCTGCGAGCTCGAGGAGTTCCAGTACCCACCTTGGAACTCCGACCAGGTGGGCGGTCAGATCATCTACGAAGCCCTCTCCCAGGCCGCGGGGCGCCGGGCCATCCTCCGCGACCGGGACGCCTTCCCCGCATTCCAGGCCGCGGTGCGGGCGGTGGAGCCAACCGTCAGCAGGGCGCTGGAGCGCATCACCAGGGAGCTGGATCGCGCCTTGACCGACCGCATCTCGGAGAGGGTCCGGGTGATCTTCGCCAGGGTGCTGCGCGAGCTGGCTGACATCGACAACCCCATGCGCAGCTGGATGGGAGAGGCCTCCGGGGTCGGCGCCTCCATGGCCGAGCCGCTCGAGCCCACGCTGGACGAGCTAGATCCTTCCGCGGAGTCGGCAGCCTACGGTGCTGGCGAAGACCTGTTCCTGCTGAGACGGCCGGGGCAGGCGGCTGAGCCCCCGCCACCACCGGCTTTCCCAGGCCGTGATCAGGCTGAGCCCGACCGCCGGCGGTCGCGGGCCCTGCCAACCATCGCGGCCGATCCTGCTCCCGGGTCTTCGCGAAGCCGCTTCGAGCCGGAGCTGGGCACCGTCTACTACAACGACCGTCACCCAGACTTCCTCCTGGTGAGGGATGAGGAGGCTGCGCTCCTCGACTACCTGGCCACCCTGGTGGCCAAGGAGTACGTCGTCTACAACCACCCGCGAGGAGGAAGTGATGAGCTGGGTGAGGAGATGGTGAGGATGCTCGTGCGGGTTCGCCGGCATCTGCTGCGAGCGGGAGCACGTCCCCGCCAGGCCGGCTCCGCTGGTCGAGGGCGGAGCAGCAGGCGCGCGGAAGAAACCCCCTCGGAAGCCCCGGCCGTGACGAGCCGTGACGACTGACTGATGCCACCAGGCGCCTTGCCTACTCATTGATAACTCGGGCCGAGCTGCTGGCCGGGGTCGGCGAGCTTGATGCCAATGTCCGCCGACTGCTGGGGGGAATGGAGGAGATCCCCGTCGACCGCCGGGATTGCTGACCGGGCGGGTCTGCTGCGCCGTCAGCGTTTGGGAGTGCGGCTTCCCGACGCCCTGATCGCGGCCACCGCCCTGGTCCAGGGGCTGGCGCTGGCGACCAAGAACCCGCGCGACTTCACGCAGGTCCCTGGACTGCGACAGCATCGCAGCTGATCCCCGGCTCGGCGGTTCAGAGAGCGGGAACGCGGGGCCGAGGACGATCAGCCAAGAGGCCCTGGCGGATCTGGCCAGGGACAGAGCCCGGCTAGGTCACACTTCCCCTTGCCACCACCCACTCACAGCGCTGCCCGGTCACCTCGGCCACCAGGTCGAAGTCCTGGTGGTAGTGGAGCACGGTCAGGCCCGCGGACTCAGCGGCGGCGGCGATCAGGAGATCGGGAATGCTGACACCGCGATGCCGGCTCTGGCGGGCCAGAGCGGTCTGAACCTCGACCGCCCGCTCTAACTGAGCCTCGCCCACCTCCGCCCGGGGCAGGCTGCGGCGGTCACTGAGGATGTCCAGGTAGTCCCGGCAGCTCCGGGCGCTGAAGAGCAGCTCCAGGTCAACGACGCCGCAGGTGGCCACCTCGCCGGCCAGGTAGAGCGGCCCCACCCGCTGGGCCACCGGATCGAGGTGAACTCGGGCCAGAGCCGACTTGTCGGCAAGGTAGCGGGCCCTGCTTAGCGCCACGCCGAGCGCATGACCGTCTCGTCGGCGAGGTCCAGGCCGTCCAGGGTGCGCAGGCGCTGGAAGAGCCGGGCCCGACCCCGGCCGGCCACGACCTCGGCCAGGGCCCGGTGGATGGTATCCGTGGCCGACTTGGTCCCCAGCACGGCCCGGGCCTCCGCCAGCAGCTCTTCGTCGAGCCGCAATGCGGTCTTGTGCATTGGTCCAGTCTACCATTTAGGCGGCGGCGTGGTAGACGTTTGGATCCTGGTTGTCTAGTCGGAGCGTGGGGCCAAGTGTTGTGTGGCAGTAATTTTGGCCAAGGCGCAACAAATTCGGATCCCGGGCCTTGACCTGAAGCCCGCTGAGAGAGGGCACTGCTGACCAGGCCCACCACCGTCTGGTAGTTAGGAGCAGTCGTAAGGCGGCTGGAGTCGTCGGGGGGCGCCACGTCCCCTTTGCCGCGTCTGGGCCGGCCCCAGCCGCGGCAATCTTTTAGGGCAGAGGGGCTGAGCTTCGGGGGGCAGGCCTCTCCCTCAGATCGCGACGACGGCGACGATGGCCTCGAGCCCCTGGAAGTCGTCCGGGTTTCTGGTGTAGAGGGCGAGGCCGTTGGCGCGCGCGACGGCGGCGATGAGCAGGTCGGCCACGCGGCGACGGAGGGATCGCCCGGAGGCGGCCACCGCGGCGACCACCTGGCCGAAGCTGCGAGCGGCGGCAAGATCGAAATCAATCGGGTCGAACAGGGACTCGGCCCGCTGCAGACCCTCCTGGCGCCGGGCCCGCTCCGCCGGGTCGTGGGCCAGATGGGGGCCGGCCGCCAGCTCGGCCATGGTGATGGTCGACACCGCGCTCTCCTCCGGCAGAGCGGCCAGGACCGCTGGGTCGTCCCAGGCGATCAGCACCGACGTGTCGAGCAGTCCAGCGGCCAAAAACCCTACAGCTCCTGGTCCACCAGCCGCTCCTGGTCCGCGCGGAAGGCCGCCTGGTCGATGCGCGGACTGCCGGCAGCCAGCTCAATGATCTCGGCCCTCGGAACAAACGTCCGGCGGCCCCGGCTGATGGGTTGCAGTTCCGCCACCGGGGTGCCGTTGCGAGTGATCACAAACCCCTGCCCGGATGCGACAGCAGCCATGACCGCAGCGTTCTGGTTGCGGAGCTCTCGCTGCGCGATCACTTTGACCATCTCCCCGCAACCGTAGCACTGAGGGCGACATGCTGCTACGCCTTTCAAGCGCATCCCGGGCGACGGCTTCCTGCCGCCGCCAAGCGCTTCGGGGCGCCTTCCCCGGCGACGCCCGGACCGGCTGATCAAAGCCACCGCGCTCGGGCACCTCTGCCAGCGGATCACCAAGGAAAAGCGAATGCGGACTCACCCGAGGTGCCGGGCGCGCCGCCGTTTTCCAGGAAGGTGAGGGGCTGGACTCGATTTGGAAGCTGTACCGGCTAAATTCAGTCCTGCTGTACGCTACGTAATGTATATGGCGGTGAGAACCCAGATTTATCTGACCGAGGGGCAGAGGGCCCGCCTCATGGAGCGGGGTCAAAAGCAGGGGGCGACCATGGCCCAGCTGATTCGGGAGGCCATAGATCAACTCCTGGCGGACGAGGACGACCTGGACGCCAGCTTTGGATCGGCGCCGGAGATCGGCGAGCGAGTACCGCCGCGCGGGGAGTGGCAGGGTCGTGGCTGAGCTGCTGATCGACACCGACATCTGCGTCGACCACCTGGCCGGGGTGCGGCGCCTACCCGCCGGGCCCGGGCGCCTCGCCTACTCGGTGATAACTCGGGCCGAGCTGCTGGCCGGGGCCGGCGAGCTCGATGCCAGTGTCCGCCGGCTCCTGGCGGGAATGGAGGAGATCCCGATCGACCGCCGGATTGCCGACCGGGCGGGTCTGCTGCGCCGCCAGCGGTTGGGTCTGCGCCTTCCCGACGCCTTGATCGCCGCTACTGCCCTGGTCCAGGGGCTGGCCCTGGCGACCAAGAACCAGCGCGACTTCAAGCAGGTACCAGGGCTGCGCCTGCACCGCCGCTGATCCCCAGCCCTGGGCACGGCCGCCCCGGCCAGTGGTGCCGACCCGCCTAGGGTCGAGCCGCAGCGAACTCGGGGGAGCATGAGCGCCCCCCGACCACAGCTCCACTGAGGGAAGGGAACGCAACCGGGCGGCCATTGCGGTTGCCGTTCCCATGACCGGCGAAGCTCCGGGTCCGCTCCCCGAGCTCCTGGGATGGCGCCGCGCTTGGGCGGAGTGACTCTGATCGCAGTTGAGAACATGACCCGATGCCTGCGCCCGGGTGCCTGAGCGACGATGCTCCCAGTCGTCGCCGGCCCAAACCCGACGGGCCAGGACCAGCCTCCGCCTCTCTAAACTGGTTGGCATGACGCTCATGACGCGCCACCCGACTGAGCGGTTAGCGCTGGACCACCGCCTCTTCAACACCGCGCGCTGGAGAGGTTGACCTGACCACCGAGCGTTAGATCGCCCCGAGCGGCCCGCTGCGTGAGGGCGCCTCCGCTCCACCCGTTTCTGATTGATCATTGATGAGGTTTTGCTGTGTCTAGCACAGACGAACTGTTGGCCAACAACGCCGCCTACGCGGCCACCTTTGACCAGGGCGGACTGCCCAGTCCACCAGCTAAAAAAATCGCCGTCCTCGCCTGCATGGACGCCCGCCTGAACATCTGTCGAATCCTCGGACTGGGGGAAGGTGACGCCCACGTGATTCGCAACGCCGGCGGGGCGGTGACCGATGACGCAATCCGCTCATTGCTCATCTCCCAACGGCTCCTGGGAACCGAGGAGATAGTCCTGGTCCACCACACCGACTGCGGCATGGTCACCTTCCGCGACGACGACCTGAAGCGACGGATCGAGGAGGAGACGGGCCTGCGGCCCAGCTTCGCCCTGGAGGCCTTCCCGGACGCGGCTCAGGATGTCCGCCAGTCGATCGGGAGGATTCGGGCCAACCCCTTCATCCCCCGCAAGGACAAGATCAGGGGATTCGTCTACGACGTTGAGACGGGCAAGTTGGAGGAGGTGGGCGACCAGCAGTCGGCGCCCTGACGCCAAGCCAGATTGGCTGCTCGCTCGCCGGCATTCAGAGCCAGCCGCGGCCGCGCTTTGGCGGCGATAGGGCCTGGTACGGGCCCCGGGAGGACGGAAGGGAGTCGGAGGGGAACGCGCTGCGATTCCTCGCCAGGGAAGCGGGGCGATCCGTGGAGTGTCTGAGGATGGCGTTGCCAGTGTCCCAGCGAATTCGCCTTATGCCTGGGTGGCTGGCTGCTTCCCCTGGGGCACGGGAACGGAGGTGAGCGCGCCGATGCTGCTCCTGGTGCTGGCCATGACGTCGGTCACTGGCCTGGACGACCTCTCGCGCCTGGCGACGCTAAGAGCCCGAATGCCCAATCCCGCTTGGACAGACAGCCCAACTGACCACTGATTCGATTCCGGGCGAATCAACCTGCGGGCAGCCGTCACGCACCTACCAGGGGATCCCGCCAGCGCAGGCCAGGGTAGCAGCTGAAGTCGTGGTCCGCTGAGCAGAGCAGCAGGCCCCACTCCAGCGCCAGCGCTGCCAGGTGGGCATCGGGGATGTGATTGCCCCGGGCCCGGGTGCTCACCAGGAGATGCTTCAGGATCGGGGCATGTCGCTCGCTGGGGAGAGGAGAGAAGGCGTTGGGACGGGCGAGCCAGCCCTCCACCACCTGCCAAGCGATGCCGATCTCCAGCTGCCGCTCCAGAGCCGAGGGGTGGGTGGAGATTCTGAGGAACGCCAGGATCGAGGGCCAGGGAATGCCGACCGGGACATTGGAGCTGAGCAGACCACTCCACCAGCGCCGGGCCGGCTCGTGCTGGGGGAACTGGGCGTGATGGGCCCAGAGGAGCAAGTTGGCGTCCACCAGCGACGCCTGCTCGGTTTCAGCCGCGCTCAAGTCGGTCCAGCGCCTCGGCGACGTCAGTGACGTCAAGGAGCGGGTGGCCGGTGTCGAAGACCGGCGGACCGGTCAATAGCACAAGAGGTGCTACAGTTCGTGAGTGACGAGAATAGGTGTTCGAGAGCTGCGCCAACACGCCAGCCGCTACCTGGATGAGGCAAAGGCGGGCGGGAGGGTCGAAGTCACCGAGCGAGGTAGGCTGGT
>DATLRN010000073.1:0-42702 GCA_035534695.1 Candidatus Dormiibacterota bacterium | reverse complement strand
CAGCACTGCTTGGGCCGGTAGCCCTGCCCGACCAGGACCGCGATCACCGGGTACTTCCTTTTGGGCGCACCTCGCCCTCCGCGAAGAGGGCTGAGGCCCGCTTGGTGATCTCCAACTCAGTCTCGAGCTCCCTGATCCGCTCCCTGGCCTGAGCGATCTCTACTCGCTCGACGGTCGGCAGCCCGGGTCGCTCTCCCCGATCGACTTGATCTTGGGCAACCCAGCGAAACAGGGTCGCCTCGCTCACCTTGAGATCAACTGCCACCTGACCCACTGGTCGCCCGGAGCGGGCCAGGGCAACGGCCCGCCGCCGGAACTCTGCGGCGTACACCTTCGGCATCACCATCTCCCTTGCTGAACAGCTCGATTCTCACAAACCGAGTCCAGAAAAGGAGGTCCATATCAAACTGGACTAACAAACGGGGTCCCCTCACTCCCGCCTACCCTCAGTCCCGCGTAATCCGAGGGGAGGGCTGGCCGTGGCAAGACCATGCCAACAGGCCAAAGCACAGAGAAACCCCGGGCCATACTTGGGGAATCCCGGGGTCGGAGCAACGAGGGAGGCGGTCTCCTCCCATACCACGGAGGAGGTGTGCGCGAGCGCAGAGGTGCTGGATGTCTGGACCGGTACGACGGTTGCTCGGCGAGGGCGCGGTCCGTCGCGTCGGCTGCGGCGTACGCCCCGATCTCCGACTACGTCCACTGGGACGTCTAAATGACAGGAAGCGCAAGCTACTACTCTGATACTTGAGATGGGCTCCGCGGGAGCCGTGGCGAGTTCAACGGGAATTCACTTCGGCACGAGTTACTCACTGCTCGACCCGATTTCTTCTGGTGTCCGATGGGTGTAGAGTCTCAAGGGAAATGCTATTCGGCCAGCGACACATCGTGGTGAGCGTCTTCCTCTCGGTAACCGCTGTCCTCCTGGCTGGAAACGCTGCCGGCCCTTGCTGCGACCACTGATACACACTCGTCGCCGACGGTCACCGGTGCGGAGACGCAAACCATCCACTTGGGTGGTGGATCGACCGTAATGGTTGAATTTAGCGGCCCTACCGCGGTTGAGAACGGCCCGACGCCAGACGCTTACCAGGAAGAGAAGGCGTCTGTCACGCTCTATGGATCAGGCGTAGACTTTGCCTTTTCGGGAACTATGTACGGATACTGGGAATACGATGGCAGCAACGCGTATCGCGTCGCCAGCGCTCCGTACTGCGAAGCCGCTTGGGGTACCGATAAGTTTGACCATCGATCGCCGAGAGGATCCAGAGCAGGAACTGGAGCTAACCGGGCACGACGCCCTGGCAGGAACAGGTGGGAGTTCCATGTTCTATGGCCAGCTGTACGGTACTAGTCAGGTGAGGTCTGATCTCGACCGCAAAGGTGTCTGAGATCAAATTCTGGAAAAATGGGGGAAAGGGGGCCGGAAAAGAGCTCCTCGGCGCATCAGAACGGGCCCACCGGCTGGGGCCTCTAGATCTTCGCAAATGCCTGACTGTAACCACCAGCGACATCGAGCGGCAGAACCTGACCATGCGGATGGGAATCCGGCGCTTGGTCGTGCCCCTAGCCCGACCTAGGCTGCGGTCGAACGGATTAGGCAGGAGGGTCGGAGATATCACTCCACGCCCAAGGATAGCAGCTAACCAAGGGATACAAACCCGGAGTTCCCTGCCCCGGGTAACGGGCCTGGGTTCACCGCCTCCCGCGCCGACCCCTTGGCGTCCGACTTCTCCGACCAGTCGATCGGTCAGGCCCCGACCGATGGCTCACCTGCGGCTGACGATCGCTACCGGTATCCGAATGGTCCTGGCGGCCCGCGTTACGCTCAGGGGTGCCCTCAGTCTCCAGAAGGGAAGTCTCGACCGAGGTGAGCACGGCCACGGAACCCACATTCGGACGCTCCGAGCCGGGCATCCAACTAGGAACTTTGAGGCCGCCCCATCCCATCACTGAGAAGACCTGGATCACCATTACTGTGCTCTGAGTCACCCAGTACAGGGCGATACCTTGGTAGAACGTCACGGCAAAGACCGCGATGAGAACCGGCATCAGATACGTGGTCTGGGCCATTACTCGGTACATCTGACGCTCTTGGTCGGTCATGTCAGGGCGCTGCTGCTGCATCATCATCTTCGACTGCATGAACGTGAGCGCGCCTGCCAACACTGGAAGGATCAGCAAATCGAGATGAGATAGTACTCCCGCATGCACGGCAGACGCGCCTAGGTTCCCGATCCAGAGAAAATGTGTATGTCCACGCATTACTTGCGACAAGCGATGAATTGTGCCGTAGAGTGCGTACAGAAAGGGCATCTGAATGACAAGCGGGAGGCATCCTGACAGCTGTCCTAACGGATTGATCTGGTGCTTCTTGTACAGCGCCATCGTCTCTGTCTGTAACCTAGCGCGATCTTTCTTATATTTCGCCTGAATGTCCCGGAGCTCTGGTCCCATACGTCGCTGGTCGGCCTGAATTTTGCGCTGCGTTCGAATCTGCCAGCGGAACAGTGGGAAGAGCAGTCCGCGAATCGCGACCGTGATGACGACGATCGCCAAACCGAATGCTCCAATGCTGGAAGTGGCTGCAAGGGAATTGAACGCGTGATCAAGGAATTGCAGCACAACACCTATTGGGGTGAGGAGCACGTAGAAAAACAGGGCCTCGACTGGGTTAGATGGAGGGGGCGCCATCGGGTTCGTAAACGCGAGCACGAAAGTCATCGCTCGGCCACCGACGAGAAGTGTCGCTGTAGTTTCCAATGAGAGGGCGGACTACCCAAGCCCGCGCGGAGTGTCGGACTTGACGAACGCTGGGTTGGAGCTGTCAGCGGCATGTACCGGGGAGCCTCAAATCGCGCTAATGGCCCAGTGGGGAGAATGTGTCCACTCGGGATAGCACAATCAGGGACTGGTCCGAGAGTAGGTGACTCGTGCCTCATAGCCCTCGCGCAGATCTCCCCACCGCGAGCAACTATCTCTGCGCTACGCTGGGGGAGATACTTGCGTCGTGGAGAGGCGCAATTCGAACCGCCTCGGCCAGGGTTAGATGGGTGGCCACGGCGTCGGCAGCCAGGCCCTCCGCTCCTGCCTGAATGTACTCCGCGATGACAACGTGGCGCCGAGCAGCATCCGCATGCTGCTCGGCGCGTGGTGGCGCGCTCTCGGGATGCCGATCAATGCGAAGCCAGAGCTGCTTCATCGACTCGATGAGGATACCGTTATCCGTGATGTTGTAGATCGCCTGGTGAAATGCGCGGTGCGAGGAATCCCACTTGCCAGGCCGGGAAGCCGCAAGAGCACTCGCGAGGGCGACCACGGTGCGTCGTTGACCCTCGTCGGCCGACCTGGCAACGATCGCGACGGCCAGTGCTTCGAGGTGGGCCCGCACGGTCAAGAGCTCCTCCCACTCGCGTGATGGGAGCGGAACCACTCTCATCACGTTGTTAGGGCAGCTCTCCACCAGCCCCTCACCTTCGAGACGCCTCAGCGCTTCCCGCAGAGGGATGATGGAGATCCCTAGAACCGAGGCCAGTTCACGTTGATTGATGGGTGTGCCTGGGGGAATGGCTCGATCTACGATTCGTGCCCTAATCTCATCATAGGCGGCTTTGCCCTTCGTGCGAACTCGGACACGATCGACGCTGCGGGCACGAACCGCGACAGATCTGGACGCAGCGACCATCGCTACAGCCGCTGCCACCACGGGTACCGCCTCTTGCGACATGGCGGTAGTCTATTCCTCCTCCCGGCCCTTGGCAAGAAGTCATAGAACCTCCGTCATAATAAGTTATAGCCGCGATCAGGAGGCCCAGCTGCGTCTAGTTGAAACGTGGCACGCGAATGGTGTGAGCCCCTGTGACTGGAGCAAAACACGGCTTGCCCGAAGGCCCGAGCAGGTCCCTGGGTGCACGTGATGCTCGAGTTGGCGAGGACGCTCGGAAGGTCACCTCTCACAACGGGTCCCGCCTTTTCGCTTTGCACGAGCCGGACGAACTGCTGTGATAGGCACTCCGCCCGGCTGATCGTTGGGAGAGACCCCTGAGCGCTCTAGTGCCTAGGGCCCACTAACCGCAGCTTTAGCAGTCCCTGAGCCCCAGAAGTAGAGATAGAGGTAAAAGTTAGCTGGCGTAGGGGTATCGCAATAGCCAGCTCCGTCCCAGCTCATGTTGGCCGGATTCTTTGCTCCGTTCCCATAGATGTTGGTTGAGCTCCACAGGCAATAGGTAGCACCTCCATTGGTAACGTGGTGTGACACCGACCCCACGGTGTACGCGTAGGTCCCGTTGTACTCCCAATCGCCGGACATCGTAGCCTCGAAGCCGCTGAAGATACCCGTTCCTATGTCGTCGACCTTTGCATACTGCTCAACGTAGCCGTTCGGGCTCGCCACACCTGGCTGACCCAATGTGATGCGAAGAATGCTGTTTGGCAGCGTCACCGTTTCCGAGGTCGCGCCTTTCACAACAGCAGTCGATCCGATTGACTGCTCAGCCGACGCCGCAGCTGCGGTGTTGAGCCCGATGACGCTGAGCACGACAATCAGCGTTGGTACGAGCCATAGAGTTTTGCGGTCGCGCATGAACATCCTCCCGTGAGCGGGCGTTGTGGCCACTCGCTAGGGCCGATGGCGTGGAGCCTAGCGTTGCTGCTCGCGAATGTCAATGGGATGATAGGACTAGTTGTGCTATAAGTTATATCGGAAACGCCACGACGCGAGAGTTGCCTCGGGTGCAGCGGTGACATCTACAACGTGCTGCGGTAACGATGCGGTATTCCGCTGGTGCGGATGGTGAGGCGCCAGAGATGTTTGTGGGTTGGGGCGACCTACGGTGGCGATTGCAGTGCCCACTTTACCGGCGAACATCGCACCCGCCAAGTCTGGCCGTCGGTGCCTGCGTTGGTGAGAGCGGTGTCCGCCCAGCCCAGCCAGCGCGCGGCGAATGTGGCGATCTCCCAGTCGCTCGAGTTGCTGGAGTCCGGGTATCGCGGGATAGTCAGGCTGCTACGCGACGCTGGGCCGGACATCGTTTGCTGGCTGGGCGCCTCAGTGGGCCTGGTTCTCGATCCGCACCACTAATGTCGTGGAGCACGGGAGTGCGGGGATTGACCGCAGGGCTAAGGTGGCGGGCATCCCCCCTACAGGGCTTTTTTGCTGCGGCTTTCTGCCTCCGTGCTCCGGGACCAACACGGGCGGTGTCGTCTGCCGCATCTACGACAAGACTCTCCTCATGGCGGCCCGCGGAGAGCATTGGCAGGAGGGGGTGTGGGTGGGTCGCGATCCCGACCTCCCCACGTCCCGGTTTTGGCTTCGATCGCGTCGGCGGCGTTTAGTTGATAGGCGAGTTGGTCTCGTCCGAGGTCTAGGTAGAGGTTAGGGTCGGTGTCTGGGAAGTCCATCACCCTCCTTTGGCTAGGTGCTTGACACACACGTGATTAGGTTGTACACACATTCTGAACTCGGTAGAGAGGTTCCCGGAGACACCGATCGCAGCGGTCCGATACTTCTCGGAGGACTCCGTGTGCCAGGACTTTGTGGCGCAACTTCGTTGGCCCGATGGGGTCGTCTGCCCGCGCTGCGAGTCCATGGCCAGCTTGCCACACGGCTTGCCGAGGAGAAGCGCACCAAACGACAACGCGTTAAGCGTCCGTCTCCCTAGCGCGAGCAGAACCTAGTCATGGGCGCTACCCTGCGCGAGATCGACTTGAAGTTGGCTCGGGCCGACGCACACCTCGATGAGCTTTGGGGCGTAGTCAATCCCTGGCGGTCTAGCGAACCATACGAAGTCGCGGAGGGGATCGAGGGCAAGGATTCCGAATACGTCTACCGACTCCAGTTCTCCCAGCCCCTCGACGAGTCCGTGCCAGCCATCGTCGGAGACTTCCTTCACAACGTGAGGCTTCGCTCGACTACGTGATGAGCGCCTTGTCCCGTCCACTAGGCGACGCAAGACGTATTACCCAATCTTCGCCACTGATCCTTTTGCCCGCGACCCCCAGAACCGCCGGAAGTACCTTCAACGTAGTCCCACGGACCGCGGACGGTGGAGGAGCTATACCAAGGGAGTTGAGCCTGCCGCGCTCCGCGTCATTGCGGATTTCCAGCCCTACGCGGCTGGTGCGCGTCCAGGCGAGTTCCACCTCCTTGTCGCGCTCAAACGCCTCTCCGACGCCGACAAGCACCGCGAACTCACGACCGTCCCGGTCGCCTTGGAAGGTGCACAGCTCTGGATCGACGGTGAGCGGAGCGAGATCATCACCCCGCGTATCCGCAAAGCGGTGAAGGCGGGCGAGGAACTCCATCGATCCAAGACACCCGCTGAGATAGAGATCCACGGAACCCCGCTGGTGCTGGTCCGCGTGGGAGGGGCTGAGCCAGCGGAAATCAGGCTGGACGCACTGAAGGCGCTGCTGTTGTTTGCGCGAGGGATCTTGGTCGGATCCCTCGCAGGCTACCTTCGGAGGTAGGGGCGACCTCAACTGCCGACCCTAAAAAGGGTAATAATAGACTTGACTCACAAACTGTGCTATACTCTGGACATGGCACAGCGAGAGATTGGGACTCTGATTGAAGCGGTCCGGTACTTCTCGGACCCCGACGTTTGCCTCGCCTACTTGGTCGAGCAGCGTTGGCCGGATGGCAAGGTCACTTGCCCGACTTGTGGCTGCCAAGAAGTCCACTTCATCGCTACCCGCTCTCTGTGGCGCTGCAAGGTCAAGCATCCCCGGCAGCAGTTCTCGATCAAGGTCGGCACCATCTTTGAGGACAGCCCGATTGGGTTCGACAAGTGGCTCCCGGCCATCTGGCTCATCACCGGCGCCAAGAACGGGATCAGTTCTTACGAGCTTCACCGCTCGCTGGGCGTCTCTCAGAAGTCCGCGTGGTTCATGCTCCACCGAATCCGCTTGGCGATGCAAACCGGTACCTTCGAGAAAATGAGCGGTCACGTTGAGGTTGACGAGACCTTCATCGGCGGAAGCGCCAAGTTCCAGCATGAGCGCAAGCGGGCTCATCGCGGGACCGGAGGGCTGGGCAAGGTGGCCGTCATGGGCCTCTTGGAGCGCACCAGTCCCGAACGTAAGAGCATGGTGCGCGCCAAGATCGTTGAGAACGTGCGTCGCCGGACTCTGACTCCGGAGGTCCGCGCCAACGTCACCGCCGGGGTTGAGGTCTTCACTGACGCCTTCCGTTCCTACGACGACCTGGACACCGACTACATCCACCAAGTCATCAATCACGCGGTCGGCTACGTCGAGGGAAACGTCCACACCAACGGGATCGAGAACTTCTGGAGCCTGCTCAAGCGGTCCCTTAAGGGTACCTACGTCAGCGTTGAGCCCTTCCATTTGTTTCGCTACCTCGACGAGCAGGCCCTTCGGTTCAACACCAGAGACGACAGCGACCGCGTTCGGTTCGAGAAGGTTCTCGGTCAGGTAACTGGTAGGCGGTTGACCTACAGCGACCTGACCGGCCAAACGGTCGCCTTTACCAACTAGACCGCGGCAAGGGCGCGGGAAGCGCTCTAAACTGTGAGACGTGGCATCCAAGCCCCGGAAGGCACCGACGCCTCCCGAGTTCGACCGCTTTATGAAGTCCCTTCTGGCGGTTCCTTCTCGGGAGATCGCCGAGCGGAAGGCGCGTTACGAGCGCGAGCGCGCTCAGCACCGCGAGCGGTCCTCTCCGCCTTCTTCCGCTCCTGATCCTCTTTCAGGAAGTTAGCACCAGGGCGCAAGACTTCCATTGCGTCCAACAGCTCGGGGATGCCCGCTTCGGTCATGAGACCCCCAGCAAGCCCCTTGCGGCGAAGCTTGGGCCACCCCGAACGGACCGCTTTAGGACTAACAGCCCACCTTACTTCGACGAGATACCTATTCGATTCGTACGCCAAAAGATCAGCCGCCTGTAGTCCAGGGTGCTCCTCCGAAGCGGCGTTTGTGACCGATCCTAAACGACTGGCGATGCGTTTAAAGTCAGGAATTGTGGTGCTCTTTAGGTCTTGGTACAACCTCACCACCTTTCCGGCATCGGGGCGGTCATCAAAGACCAAAGCGACCCGCTCTTCGGGAGAAAAACAGCGAACGTCACCCGCAATGGCTTCCATGGCCATTTGGAAGGCGACGTAGTAAGGGTCGCCCATGCCGCCTGCCCTCCGCAGGTGCGCCACTTCGTCCGCGACGGGATCCCAGCCTCGCAGATCGATCGCGCACATAACGCCATGGATCAGTGACCCGTCGATGATCTCGATAAAGCTCTCGCGGATCGCGGGGCGGTCCGTACGACCCTTGTACTCACCCTTTCCGTGCTCACAGTCCGCAGCGTGAAACTCTGCAAGCCCTAGCGCCTTGAGTCGAGCCTTCCACAGCGCCTCGAAGCCCTCCCAAGCGCGGGCGGTGGCCCAGTACCCGGCGACACAGTGAATCCGATGCTCGGTCTCGCTCTCGTCCAAGTACGCCGTAAGCTCAAGCATCGCGAATAGGCGCTTCCGACTCGACCACGGGTGTACCACCCTGCTCAATCGGCCAACGGCTCCGCCGATCTCCCATGCTGGGGAGATCATGCGCCCCTACGGGGTGTGAGTCAAGGTTGTTATTGCCCTAAAAAGGGCGCGCGGAAGATTAGTGTCCCAAGTATACCGTTGCCCTAAATTGCACCAGCTCCTCGTCCGATATTGGCCGCCGAGTCAGTGGCCAACCTTCACTTCAGCGCATAGGGTGTCAAATAGGGTGTCAAAACGCGACGCGCGGCCCGTAGCAACACCACTTTGAGTTCGAATTCAGAGACCCGCAGGGGAGTTGGTCGGGAAGGGCGGATTTGAACCGCCGACCTCACGGTCCCGAACCGTGCACTCTAACCGGACTGAGCTACTTCCCGAGGGCGCCAAGTATACCCAGGGCTGAAGTGGGGGCCGAATACCCAGCGACCTTAGACTTGCCTCCGGATGCCCGTCTACCTGATCCGCCACGGCGAGACTGAGTGGTCGCTGCAGCACCGACACACGGGTAGCACCGATATCCCCCTTACCGAGGCGGGCGAGGACCAGGCCCGGAGCCTTGGGCGGAGGCTTGGTGGAGTGCAATTCACTCGGGTACTGGCGAGCCCGTTGCAGCGCGTCCGGCTCACAGCCCAGCTCTCAGGTGTCCAACCGGAGGCGGAGATCACCGCCTTGCTTACCGAGTTCGATTACGGCGATTACGAGGGAATCGCCGGCGCCGAAATCCGACGTGAGCGGCCGGACTGGGACCTCTGGCGTGATGGCTGCCCAGGTGGGGAAACCCCAGAGCAGGCCGTCGATCGGGGCGGCCGGCTGCTGGCGGAGCTGGCTCCCAAGCCGGATCTCAACTATGCCCTCTTCGGTCACGGGCACGCCCTGAGAGCGGTGACGGTCGCCTATCTGGGAACTCCGGTAAGCCTGGCCCGGCATCTCACGTTGAAGGTGGCCTCGATCTCGATCCTGAGCCAGGAGCACGACACCCCCGCCATCGAGGTATGGGACGTTACCTGAGGACTAGGCCAGGCGCAGGCGCGACAAGAGCTGGTCGGCGCGCTCCGTTCCCGCCAGCAACTCTCCACTGACGCGGGCCATGGCGAAGTCGTATACGGGAGTGATCCGCATCACTCGAGGCAACGCCGGCCGAGCCGTCCGCAAGCTCAGGGCCAGGGACTCGAAGGCGAATTCTTGAGCTGGGCCCCAGGGAATCCCGAACTCTCGACGGATGGGTTCCGGGAGCATGCCGGCGCTGAAGAGAGCGGTCACCTTGGCCAGAGCAGGCCCGGTCGCCCCCGGGGCCAGGATGACGGCAGACACGCGGCGCGACCCTCTGCCGGGGGCGACGATCCGTTGGTGAATCCGGCGCTCGATCCAGTCGCGCATGGCCGCCTCTGTCGTCCAGGTGGACCCGGGAAGGATCCCCATCAGGCGGGCCAGGGCATCCCACTCGCGGACGAACCTGTCGGCCACGCCGGGCCGAAGTTTGCCGATTACGGTTCGGTGGACGGTGAGCATGGAGTCCATGAGTGACGCGTGCACCCAGAGCAGGAGTTGGGGGTCCTGAGCCTGGTACCGGCTGCCCGACGCCCACTTTCCCGCCGCGTGATCGGCAGGCAACTGACCGGTCACCCGGCGATGCAGCTGGTTTACCGTCCGGGTCGCAGCCTGGGCCTCGTCGGTGGTGCCGAAGATGACCGTTGTCACCCAACCGGCGGTGCGCTGGAAGCGGCCGATTGGATCGACCTCGAAGTCACTGTGATCCAAAGCGCCCTGGGCCACCAAGGGGTGGGCCGCCTGCATGAGGAGAGCCCGAGCGGCGCCCAGGATGAGCAGGGGCTCCCGCATCACCTGCCAGGTGGCGCTGCCCGGGCCGAAGAGGCCGGGGTCTGGCTGCCGCTGGCGCAGCGGAAACTGGCCGGGCGGGGGAAGCCCGGCCGCCAGCAGACGTAGCAGCAGTGCCCGTCCGATTGGCTCACGACTCACTTCACCAGGGTACCCGGCGACTACCCGCGCACTCGCGACTGAGTTTGGGCTCGATTGACGAAGCCTAGTTGAGGCTCTATGGTCCACCGGTGAGTGTCGCCGAGCTGCAGGCCCCCTTTGCTCCCTGGCTGGGCCGGTGGCAAGGGGAGGGGCGCGGACTGTGGCCGGCTGAGCCACGCTTCCGATACCACGAAACGGTACTCATCGAGGCGGTTCCCGAGCGCCCTGTGCTGCGCTTCAGCCAAAGCGCGACCGATTCTCTGACTGGAGAGTTGACCCACGCAGAGGTAGGCTTTATCCGGCTCCTCCCGGCGCAAGCAGTCGAGCTGATCCTCGCGATTGCTGGCGGCTATACGGAAATTCACACGGGACACCTGCACGACGGCGTCATGACGCTCCAGCCGCACACCGTGGCCATTTCGCCAGCCTCTCTCGCCTTGGGCTTGGTACGCCGTCGCCTGGAGCTGAAAGGAGACCAGTTGCGCAACACCATCGCCATCTCGGTGGGCGCGGCGGAGGTGGGGCGGCACGTGGAATCGCGGCTGCAGCGAGCCGTCGCAGGAGCCGCCTAGCTCAGAAGACGGGAATCAAATCCTCTTCTGAAAAGTTGGCTACTTCTTCACCGCTGATGCCAACTTCAGGCATCGCCGGAAAGGCGATCCCGTGCTTTTCCACAATCGTCTTCATCTTGAGCATTGCCTGGCGCCAGTTCTCCGTCTTCTGCTCCAGAGTGGCAACCCCAAGCCCAGCACCGCGAGCGATGTCCTCCATCTTGTGGTGTACATCGGCGAAATCGGGTGGGATGATCCAGAACTGATCAGGGGGCTCGAAGAGAATCATCGAGAGGAAGACGAAGCCGGCTCGGAGTTGGCGAGTGACCATCTGCTTTTCCTGGTCATTGATGGTCGAGAAGTGATTCTCCAGCATGCGCATGCAGATGGCCTGATGGCGGGCCTCGTCCTTGCCTATGTTGCGAAAGGCCTGCTGAAAGACGGGATGGGTGGAGTGCTTGAACATGTGATGGAACAGCGTCGATGACGCCACCTCGCCCATGAGGAAGGAGGAGAAGAGGATCGCCAGGGGGTACTTGTAGAGTGCCTTGCTGTAACCGTTCCAGTAACGAGCGCCGTTGTAATAGAGCCACTTGAGGTTGCGCACCGCCAGCCGATCCAGCTCCGACTTGGGCTGGAAGCCGATGGGCCCATCCTCGCGCAGGGTCTGGATCATCCGGCCGCAGACCTCTTCATGGTTTTGCTCGTCGCGGACCACCGAGAAGAGACAGCGCCGGACCGGATCCTCCTCATGGAGCTCGTAGCTGCGCACCATGGCCTTGGCGAAGACGGCCGGTCCGGAGGCGTCGAAATTGGCCAGCACCCCGAACCAGTACATCATCCCCAGCCGCTCTTCCTCGTTCCACTCGCCAGGGTCCAGTTCGTTCCAGGGCAGGTGGGAGGGATTCCAGGCGTCCCGCTTGGCCTTCTCGTAGATGTCGGTTAGCTGGGGGGTCTCCTCGTGCCACTCGATGGGGAAGATGTTTCCCGGCTCGATCTCGGGGGGCAGGCCCAAAAAGTCGAGCACGATGTCCTCGTGGTTGTTGTGAACCGAGCTCATGCACTTCCCCTGTGACAGTTGGACGGATTCCATCCTACGGCGGGCCCCCGTCGTCCAACCCGTCTGATCCCAGGCCGGCGCCGGGTGCCAATTAGGATGACCTCATGAAGCCCGCGGCCCCAGGCCCGCCTGCCCTTCTCCAGGTGAATCGATGGCTGAACTGAGCCAGCCCCTTCCCGGGCATGGCCTTTCCTCCACTGCGGCCCGTTACCTGGAGGCGACGTACTACATCTCCCACGAGGGCGAGATCGTGCGTCCCTCGCGGGTCGCCGAGTGGCTGGGGGTCAGCGCCCCGACCGTCACCGGGGTTATGCAGCGGCTCCACGAGCAGGGCTTGGTGGAGTTCAACTCCGACCGCAGCCTCCGCCTGTCCCCGTCCGGCGAGAAGCAGGCCTCCGAGGTGGTACGCCGCCACCGGGTGGTGGAGCGTTGGCTGACCGATGCCTTGGGGCTCGATTGGGCCAAGGCGGACGATGAGGCGGGGCGAATGTCCCACTTCTTCTCGGACCTCGTCTTGGAGCGCATCTTTGAAGCCCTAGGCAGACCGACCACCTGTCCCCACGGCAACGAGATCCCCGGAGCCGGGATTCGGGAACGCGAGCTGGTCAGTCTGTTCGAACTGGAGCCGGGCTCGCCGGCGGTCATCTCGCGCATCTCCGAAGTGGCCGAGCACGAGGCCCCCCAACTGCTGCGGCTGCTCCAGGCCGAGGGCCTGAAGCCTGGAGTTCAGGTGGAGGTGCGCCGCGAGATCGGAGCCGAGGCGCTTACGGTGGTGGTGGCGGGTCGTCAGACCGCGCTGGGCCTGAGAGCCGCCCGATCCGTCTGGGTGGAACGGACTCGTCCGGGGTAGGTTCGGGCATCTTCTGAATGGCCTTCAGGAAGGCCTCGTAGTCGTCGGGTCGAAGCCACTCAGGGCCGTGCAGGGTGCGCTGCCGATACCAGATCGCCGCCATCGCCACGGTACCTACCAGTAGGACCCAGGCGGCCAGGTCGGGCAGGCTGAAGGAATGCGTCGCCAGGGGAATGGCGATGAGCAGAATCGCCACCAGCCCGTAGACGATCCAGGTGGCCTTCTCGGTACGGGTCAGCTGCGGCGGCAGCGGTAGCGGCGGAACCGTTTGCGGCCCACCGTCCCGGTCCCGGTCGTCAGCCACTGGGCCATCGTAGCGCCGCCCTCACGACTGCGCCGCATCACCCATCGCGCTTCAGAGAATTACTTCACAACTGGTGTAAATGGTAAAAGTGATCTATATATATGGCATGAAAGATGATCAATCGCTCCAGGACATTCTTCGCAAGGTAGCCGCTGGCGAGCTTTCGCCCGAGGAGGGCAGCGCCCAGATCGAGGCGCTGCATCTGGGCCAGGTCGCGGTGGTCGAAGCCGCCATCCGCAAGGTTCGCGTGGTGGGTGCCCTGCACCCCTTGCGCATCACCGGCGACGGTGACGTTCGCGAGGCGGTGGTAACCGGCTTGCACGAGGTGCATCGCGAGGGCGACACCCTGGTGATCCGAACCAGCGTCGCTGGTGATGACGAGTCCGGATTCGCCTTCCGCTGGCCCGGACGAGCAGGTATTCCGAGTTTTGGCGGCAGCCACCCAGAACGCTCCCTGCGGCCGATCCAGGTAAGGATGAATCCCGACCTTGCTCTCGAGGTGGAGATGTCGGCCGGCCTGCTCTCTGTTAAAGGAGTGAAGGGACCGATCAAGGCCGACATCCAGGCCGGCAGCGCCAAGGTTGAAGAGTTTGCCAGTCCCTTCGATCTCAAGGTCACCTGGGGAACCGTCTCCGCCACCGGTGTGCTCCAGACTGGCGACTCCAAGGTTCGCTGCGAGGCAGGAACGGTGAAGATCGGCTTGGAGCCGGGCTCCAGCGTGAAGGTTCAGGCGCGAAGCACCCTGGGTCGGATCTCTCTTCCCGGTGAGACTGCGGGCATCGCCGAAGGCTGGACCATGGGAGGAGAGCAGCGCGAGGCGACGATCGGGGAGGGGCAGGGGCGGCTCGATGTAGAGACCACCACGGGTGCGGTCTGGGTCGAGGAGGTCGGTACTTGACGGCTAACCATGCCCCCCGAAGTTGCCCTGTCTGCGGCGAGCTGCTGCATCTGACCCGGCTCTCCTGTCAGGAGTGCGGTACCGAATTGTCCGGCGACTTTCAGAGCTGCGAGTTCTGTGCTCTCTCGGCCGCCGACCGGCAGTTGCTCAAGCTCTTCTTGGGTTCGCGGGGGAACCTGAAGGCGATGGAGCGCCAGCTGGGAGTCAGCTATCCCACCGTGCGGGCTAGGATGGACTCCGTCCTGAACCGGCTCGGCGTCGAGGCCCGGGAGGCGCAACCGGAGTCCCAGTTGCATGTGCTCCGGGCGCTGGCTAGGGGAGAGGTCGACCTGGATCAGGCAGAGGCGCGGCTTCGCCCCTGATAGGGGACGGTTGCTCAGCGAAAGCCGTAGAGGCCCTCGTGGAAATCGCCGCTAGTAGCCCAGCGCTCGATCACCCGATCGACGACCGTGTCGTCCACCACTGTCGCTCCCATGGTCCTGGCATTGCCCTCGACCGCCTCGAGCACCTGCCCGCGAACGAAGTCGGGCACGCGCTCGAAGCGCTCCCGGGCTGATTCCGTCCAGGTCATTCCATCCTGGTGGCGCTTTTCGATGGCGTGCGACACCTCGCCCCACATCTCGAACTTCACGTCCATGATGGCCGGGGTGATCAACGTCCCCAGGTTCGCCTTCAGGGCGGTGAACTCGACCCGCCACCGGGTCAGCTCGCGGCAGAACTCAGGGACTTCCATGAGGCGAGCCTCAGCCGCGGCCGTCCAGGTGAACTCGGGAAGGTTGCTGCGCTCGCTGAGGGGATGCCCATAGCCGAGCTTCTTGCCCAGGACGTCGACGAATTTGGAGTCGATTTCGTCCAGTCCTTTCCGGGTGGCCCGCTGCTCCAGCACGTTGTGGGCCATCTGCTCAGCCTTGACCGGGCTCAGGTGACTGGTATCGGCGGCAGCCCGGGCCTTGCGCATGGCCGCCACGTGCGCCTCGACGTCCCACTTCACATCTCCGGCGCGGTCGGAAGCAGGGACCGGACACCCCGGAGCTCCGGCAGGGGCACTCGGCTCAGCCGATGGGGGAGATTGCGGGAAGGGACAGCCGGGCTCCTCGTCCTTACTCATCCGGTCAATCTTCCGGCGGCGGTCGGGGATTCCTCAAGTTCGGGATCGGGTAACGCCGAGGCGCAGGCCGACGGGATCGCCGCCACCAGCTCCTCCATGGCGATCCGGAGCATCTCGAGCTGATCGTCGCGGAGGGGCTTGGCAAAGTGAGAGCTCACTGAGCCAACATGGCTCGGAGCCGCCTCGCGGAGCCGGGCCTTTCCCTCCTCCGTGATTACCGCGAAGTAGCCGCGGGCATCGCTGGGACAGGCTTGCCGGCGCACCAAACCGGCCCGCTCCAGGCGCTCGACCAGGCGGGTCAGGCCACTGCGGCTGAGGAGGACCTGGTCGGCCAGCTGGGCCATCCGCAGGGCACCCCCCTCGACTTCCTGGAGCTGGACTAGAACGTCGTATTCCGCCAACGGCAGCCGGTGGGAGGCCACCAGCTCGCGCTCCAAGGCCCTGGTGATCACGGCATGGGCCTTGAGGAACGCCTTCCAGGCGGCCAGCTGAGCTGGCGAGAGCGACGTCGGGGCTTCATCTTCGACCGATGTTTGCACGATCAACTACCCTTGTATTATGCTTGCACAAGCAATTATCGCGCATTGGAACAGCAGACGCAGGAGGAAGGATAGATGAGTTGGAAGGTAGATGGCGCCCACACCTCGATCGAGTTCGCGGTGCGGCACATGATGGTCAGCACCGTTCGTGGCCACTTCAACGAGTTCACGGCCGAGGTCGACCTGGACCCTGAGGATCAGACCCGGAGTTGGGTCACAGCTGAGATCAAGACGGCCAGTCTGGACACCCGCGAGGAGGCTCGAGATGCCCACCTGCGCTCGGCCGACTTCTTCGACGTCGACAAGTTTCCCCTGATCACCTTCAAGAGCGGCAAGGTCGAGAGCAAAGGTGGCGACAACTTTCTCGTCGAGGGGGATTTGACCATCAAGGACGTCACCCGGCCCTTGGTGCTCGACGTTGAGTTCCTGGGTATGGAGAAGAGTCCTTATGGATTCAGGGTTGCCGGTTTCGAGGCCACCGGAAAGTTGAGTCGCGAGGAGTTCGGCCTGACCTGGAACGTCGCCTTGGAGGCGGGCGGATTCATTGTTGGCGACGAGATCAAGCTTCGCATCGACGGCGAGGTGGACGAGGTAACCGCCGAAGTGGCTGCCGCCGCCTGAGCTAAAGCTCCGGCCCGGCGGGCTGGGTCGCCTCTCCCTTCCCAGCTCGCCGACCACTTCGAGCCCGCGGCTTGGCAGCTGTGCCACCCGTCGCCTCATCCGGCTCGACCTCGGCGGTCACCGGACCGAAGGTGGCGCCCGGGGCCAGTCGCTCCGAGCACAGGGTTCCGACCAGATGGTCGGACTCGTGCTGGACGATTCGGCTCAGCCAGCCCTCGAAATCTCGCTGCACGCCCTTGCCCTGGACGTTGCGATAGCGCACCGTAATGCGGTCTGAGCGGCGCACCTCGCCGCTGTGGTCGGGCATCGACAAGCACCCCTCGGGGGCGTCGACTTGGCCCTCAGCGGAGATGATCTCGGGATTGCAAATAGCGAAGCGACGGCCTTCGTAGACGATCACCGCCACCTGGACATTGACGCCCACCTGGGGTGCTGCCAGGCCGACTCCGCTCCACTCCTCACAGCGGACGTACATCTCGTCCACGAGGTGACGCAGACCGGAATCGAAGACCCGGACCGGGGCACTCTTGTGGCGCAGTACTTCGGCCGGCGCGAGCACCAGGCGCAACGGGGCCTTGGGGGACGTCACGCCGACATCTTCGCAGGCGCCTGTGGGGAGTTGCCCAGGAGCCGGATCGCTCCCTCCAGGTCGATTCCCGCCAGGCCGTCGATCTCCGCCAGGGAGATGAGACGGTCCGCTTCCACACCCGATCCGAAGACCCGGTGGCAGAGGTCGAGGCTGTGCAGCTCCTCCGGGCTGGGAGGACGGACCGCGACCACGCCTCGGACGAGTCCCCAGCCCGCGGTGAGGCGCATCCCCAGCCCGGCCAGCTTGCGCCCGTCGATGGCCAGGTCACTGAAGCCGGGACACCAGGCGCCGTCCACCCGACCCTTCGTCAGCTGGACCGAAAAGGGACGGAGCCGATCCTCGAGGAAGGCGCAGAGAGAGTCGGTCAGGCGGTCGAGCGGGCGGGGACAGGGATCGGGAAGCCTGGCCACCGCCAGAAAGCCGAGCCAGTGCCCGCCGCCAGGACCTACCGTGCCTCCCAAGGGGCTGGTGCGCACAGCACCGATGCCGTGGATCCTGCGGATCTCGGCGACCACTTCGGGGCGGCGGACCAGGGCAGTGCCCAAGGTGACTCCCCTGGTGCTGCGCAGGAGAAGCAAAGTGATCTCGCCCGGCTCTGTCTCGAGGCCTCCCCGGGGGTCGGCCAGAAGCCTGGGGTCCTCCTCGTCGGCGGTTCCGGCGACGAGGACCGGCCAGGGGCCCGGCGGCCTGGCGGCATCGCTCATCGCGACTGGGAGTCCCCTGCCTTGAACCGAGTTGCGCTTTGGTTGGGCCGATTGGCCCTGAAGAGCAGGCGTCGCAGCGAGCGCACCGAAGCTTTGGCTTGGGCTTCGAGAAGGTTCTGGAGACCGAACCTCGGTACCAGCGCCCCGATCACGCCCCCGGGCAGCTGGTAACTCAGGTTGTAGCGAACCTCGGTCGACTTAGGGCCGAGGGCCACGAACTCGATGCCGAGGACGGCTGTTGCTCCCATGGCCCGGCCCTTGCTTCTGAGGGAGCTGGGGCGTTCACAGCTGACCACCTCCCAGTCGCTGTCCAGCATCCGGCCTCCCGCCACCAGCCGGGCCTTGAGATGGTCGCCGGGGAGCAAGGGGTGGCGGAGGTCTCCCGACACCTCACGGACGCCGAAGACCCAGCGGGGTGAGTTGCGAGCGTCCGCGGCGAAGTCCCAGGCCGCCTCCTGGGAGACCGGGACCGTGATCCGGTCTCCTGCCTCAGGCACGGGCGAGCTGACACATATCTACTCTGAGGATATCCCGTAGGGTTGAGGCCGTGCCCGGAGTTGACCCGGCGGTGCTGGAGCTCTTCGCTGGCCTAGACCGATTCGTGCAGTGGGATCTGGTCACCGTCAACCCCTGGGGCAGCCCCGCCATCTCCCCGGTGGGAGCGCGGCTGGTTGCCGACGAGGCGACGGTATGGACGTCGACGACGGTCGGATATGCGGCCAAGGTGCGCAACATTGAGGCGCATCCCCGGGTGGCTCTGCTGCGAGTCCATCCCGACCAGCCCACCGTCCTGGTACGGGGCGAGGCCAGGGTGGTGGCCGGTGATGGCACCCTGAACCTGGCCCAGCTCTTCCGGCTCATGGGCGGAGCTGGTGGAGCGCGGCGCTTCTTCGCCACTTCGGCCAGAGACCCCTTCTGGAGCCGTCTCTACCGCTCCTACTGGCACAGATATCTCATCGCCATCCGGATTGTCGAGATCAGTCAGATGAGTCCTGACGGCTGGGAGCCGATTCGGGTTGGTAGCTGGTCCCGATCAAAGCGGCCCATCAGGACCACGTCACACCCGCGGCGGCGAAATTCGCGGCACCGCGGCCTAGTCGATCGACGGGGCCGGGCCCTGCTCGAAGCCGGGGTCGCGGCGGCCTTTGCCAGCGTGGGAAGCGAGGGTGCCTGTCCTTCGGTCTGGCCGGTCAAAGCGAGGATCGACGGATCCGGGGAGATCCGGGTCGACACCAACTTTCCGCTTCCCCCCGGACGGCTTGCCCACAGCACCCTGGCGGTCCGGGTGGTGGACGACACCTTCGAAGTGGCCCAGATGGCGGGTTGGATTGGGACACTCGAGCCCGGACGCAGTTCCCGCCGCTTGCAGACCCGGGGTGCCTACGGTTTCGTCAAGCCCCCTGGGGTGGTTGGGGACCTGGCGGCCGGGCTGGCCGCCCTGGTCCAGGCGGCCAAGGTGGCGGACCGCGACCAGGTGAGCCCGCCGGACATGACCTTGGCTCTGGCCCTGGGAGGGACAGAAACCGCGCCTTCGCTGCAATTGACGGAGTCGGCCTGGGTACTCCTGGAGAAATTCTTCGCTCGTCGCAACGCGGCGGCCCCCTGGTACGCGGGGATGGCCGTGCTAGTGGCCGATCCACGCACCCAGAAGGCGCTGAGCGCATCCGCCGAACGAGCTCAGTTGGAGCGGGACTGGGCGCACGGACTGCTGACCCGGGGCTCGCGGCGGGTCGGTGCCACGCGCCTGGCGGCAGGGGCGCTCGCCTTTCGCCCCAATCCGGCCGACGCCGGGGGAACGGCAGCCCGTGAAGAGGCTGAGATCGGCGGGCTTCTGAGTCAGCTGCTGCGGCACTTGCCAGTTGGTGTTACCGGACCTTCGGCCCGGGGTGGCGGCCCTTCGCCGTCCTGGGCCAGCCGGGGGATGGCGGATGCAACTCTGGCGGCGGCGTCAGCCGTTGCTGCCGCCCTCGATCGCTGGCAGGAGCGAGGTTCCAGGTGATATCTCGAGGCGGTCCAGGCGAAGCGGTACCGCGGCTCACCCTGGTGCTCGGGGCAGTCGCCCAGACTGGACTTTCCTATCTCGGTTTTCGACATCCCAGGTACTTCTGGCCGCTCATGACCGTGGGTCTCGGCGGCTCCGGCATACCCGGCTTCTCCCGCCTCCGGCAGCATCCCGGTCAGACCTCCGGCCGCTGGGTCGGCCTGGGTCTGCTGGCGGGACTGGGGGGATACGGCGTGACTGCCGCTGGGGCGGTCGTGGCCCGTCGGCTCGCCATCGGCCGGCGCTCGCTCGAGGAGATCCAGCAGTGCTCGCAGGGAGTGAGTCGCCCCTGGGCAGCCCTTTTGGTGGTCCCGGCCGGAATGGGGGAGGAGATCTTCTGGCGAGAAGCCGTCCTCGGTCCGTATCTGGATAGGGGGCAGTCCGAGATCGGAGCTTTGGTCGGAACCACTCTCGTTTACGCCGCCGTCCAGGCGGGGTCGTTGCAGCCGCTGCCTCCTCTCGGAGCCCTGCTCCTGGGCGCCGGGGCCGGCTGGCTCAGGATCAGGAGCGGTTCCATCTGGCCCGCCGTCGCCGCCCACCTGGCCTACAGTGAACTCTGCTTCGTCGCCCCCGGCCTCCCCCGGGTTGGGTCCAAGCGCCCCAAGTAGTCAAACGTGACGACACAAACGTGACGGTCCCGTGGCTTGGACTCCGGCCGCACACTGCCAATATCGCGTTGTGGCGGCGACCCTGCGTGAAGCGACCCGGGAGGCGACGTCGGTAGGCGACGGGCCAGTTCCGTCTCCTCGCGCGCGCCGAAAGCCTCGGCCTCGGGCCAAGCAAGGCCCGGAGACCCTGGAGCTGGCCATTCGTGATCTGCTCCATCCGGGCGCGCTGCGGATCACCGCCGAACCGCTGACCCGTCTCCGCGATGAGAGCATCCTCGCCTACGAGGTGCGCTGGAGAGTTCCCCGGATCGACATCGTCCCGTCCCTTGCCGAGATCTGGGAGGGAGCCCAGGAGGTTGACCTGGTCAACACCCTGGATGACACCTTGCTCCGGGCCGAGCTTGAGGTTGCCCGCCAACTCAGCCCCGGGGCGGTGCTCTTTGAGATGCACCCCTGGCGGCGCAGGCGCCGGGGGCTGGTGGCAGGACTGCTGCGTGAGGTACGGGCGGCGAGTCTTGATCCCTCCCAGATCGTCTGGCAGCTGGTCGACCAGGCCGACGAGAAGGACCGCCTCGACACCGGGCCCATGTTCGGACTCGCCGCCCAGCTTCACGAACGCGGCTTCCGGGTAGGGCTGGCTCAGCTGGGGGCGGTGCGCACCCAGCTGGCGGCAATTGGCAAGATCGAGCCCGACGTCATTCAGATGGATCCCGTCCTCATCGATGGGATCGACGTCGACCGCGGTCAGAGGGCTGTGGTTTCGGCCATGGTCGGCCTGGCAGGGCATATGGACGCCCGGCTCGTCGCCAGCGGGATATCATCGCTCGCCGAGCAAAGCGTACTCATCGACCTCGGTGTCGAGTTCGGCCAGGGACCCCTGTTTGGCGAGCCGCGCACTGTCGCTGGCGAGGGCGCCATGGAGGTGGAACTGCCCGCTCCCCTTCATCTGCTCTCCCTCGACGATGGACCGAGCCTCCAGTTGGTGACCGACACGGTGCAGACGGTCAACGAGGCTTCCCCCGAGGTCAGCTACGGTGCCGTGGATTCCTACCACTTGGGCATGGCCGAGATGCTGAGCCAGGCGGCTAAGGCATTCCAGAGCGAGAACGACCCCAACGCCATCTTGGAGCTGGGCGCCGACTACCTGGAGCGGGTGGTGCCTTCCGATGGGCTCTCAATCTATGCCGCGGACTGGGACTCGGGGCGCTTCCGGCCCATCCTGGCCCGTTCCGTCAAGGACCCCACCTATGCCGGGGCGGTCATGGACCACTCCTTCTCACTGGGGACCGGACTCACCGGTTGGGCCTTCGACCTGGGTGCCCCGCAGCGGGTCAACGACGCCGACGCCCATCCCGCCGCCGGACACGTCCCTGGAACCACCACCGAGGACGAGTCGATGCTGCTGATCCCGCTGGTGTCCGGCGACTACCGGCTGGGCATGCTCAACATGGTCCGCTTCCACAAAGACGGCTTCCTCGCCTACGACCTCACCATCGCCGGCCTGGTGGCCCACATGGCCGCCGCCGCCTGGCGCAACGTCCAGCTCTATGCCGAGCAGGTCCAGTACGCCATCACCGACTCGCTCACCGGACTGCTCAACACCCGCTGGCTGCGCGATGCCAGCGGTCGCGAACTGGCCATGGCCGAGCGCAGCGAGACGCCTCTGGCGATCCTCATGATCGACCTGGACAACTTCAAGCACGTCAACGACAGCTGTGGCCACGCGGCTGGTGACGCCATCCTGCGCAGCGTGGGTCGGACCCTGCAAAAGTGCGTCCGGGCCGAGGATGCCGCAGTCCGATACGGCGGCGAGGAGTTCGTCCTCATCCTGCGCGGCTGCGACCTCCTGTCGGCTCGTCGCATCGCCAAGGAGATCCGACTCGGCCTGGCCGAGATTGCTCTGCCTCCCCAGTGCACTGTGGCGCGCGTCACCGGCTCCATCGGGATTGCCCTCTTCCCCAAGCATGGGCGCACCATCGGCCAGCTTCTCGGGGTAGCCGACGCGGCCATGTACAGCGCCAAGCGCCGGGGTCGCGACCGCGTGGCCGTCGGCCACTGATCCCGCTCCGGCTAGCCTTTCCCTTCGCCCGAGCGCGACGGTCCGCTGATCTCACGCTGGACCGCCTTGATAACCGTGAGCAGGGCCTCCACCTCGTTGACCTTGAAGTGCTCGACCAGGTGGCGCACCTTCTGTCGCCGGAAGCCGCAGGCCTCCTCGGCGGCCGCCCGACCGCGGCTTGACAGCGCGGCGTGGACCACGCGGCGGTCCTCATGGTCCCGGCGGCGCACCGCCAGACCGTGCTCCTCGAGTCGGTCCAGAGCAGAGCTCACCGAGGGTGGACTGATCTCGAGAAACTCGGCCAGGTGGCCGACCGTGGCCGGGCCATGCTCGCGAAGGACCATGAGCAGATGCATCTGAGCCACCGATAGGTCGCGCCGAGCCCATCGCCCGCCCGGCCCCTGGCGCCAGTGGTGGGCGATCAGGTCCTCCAAGGTGGTCAGAGCCTGCTCCTGGAGCCGCTGCAGCTCGGAGAGGGGGGCGCCGCTGGTCGTGGTCATGGTGGCCTGACTCAGCTCGCCGATACCAGCTCTTCCTGGGCCGGCTCGGGAGCGTCGTCGGCTGGCGGGGGGGCCGGAGCGTTGTCGTGATGGGTGGTGCGCAGGGGAATCTCGCGCAGGCAGAGACTCGCCACCACGGCCACTACTGCCACCACCAGTCCGATCCAGAAGGAGCCGGCGATGCCCTGGGCGAGGGCCTGGTGCAGGGAGGTGACTATTGCCCCGATGTAAGGATGGGCCTGTGCCGGCAGGACGCCGGCGAGCTTGGCTCCGACGTTGCCAACGCCGGTCAGGCTGCTGTTGGAGCTGGCCGAGAGGTGGCTGGCCAGAGCCGCGGGAACGTGGTTTTTGCTCAAGTCCTTGGGCAGGTCGCTGGAGATCGACGAGGCCAGCGAGGTCCCGGCGATGGCCAGCCCGATGGTGCCACCCATCTGGCGGACGAAGGTGAGGGTGCTGGTGGCGACCCCGAGGCGGGCGACAGGCACGGCATTCTGCACCACCAGGGTGTAGCCGGACATGGCTGGGCCGATGCCCACGCCTAGCACGAAGAGCCAGATCCAGAGTGGGTAGTTCCCGGTGGTCGCGGTGAGCTGGGTCATCAGGAAGATGCCCACCGTCATGGTCACCATGGCTCCCACCAGGAGCGTCTTGTACTTGCCGGTGCGGGCGATCACCAGCCCAGCGCCGATGCTGGTGCCCATGAGACCGACCAAGAGGGGCCAGAGCATGTAGCCAGAGGCGGTGGCGCTGATGCCCCGCACCGCCTGGTAGTAGCGGGGCATGAAGATGACCGCGATGAAGAAGGCGAAGGACATCAGGAACATGGCCGCCTGGGAGGCGGCATAGGTCCGGTTGCGGAAAAGGTCGAGCGGCAAGATGGGCTCCTTGGCCCTGCTCTCAACGAAGAGGAAGGCCACCACCAGGACCGCGCCCAGAAGGAGCAGCCCGCCCACCTGCCAGGAGAACCAGGAGTAGGCGGAGCCGGCGGTGTTGGTCAGACCCTTCTCGGTGAGCCCGATCAGGATCGGGACCACGGCGGCGGTGAAGACCAGGGCGCCCAGGTAATCGATCGACGGGCTGGCGCCCTCCCGCTTGTGGTTGGGCAGGTTGAAGATGATCACCGCGAGGGCGACGGCCCCGATCGGCAAGTTGACGTAGAAGACCCAGTGCCAGCTGATGTTGTCGGTGATCCAGCCGCCCAGGAAGGGACCTACCAGGAAGGCTAACCCGAAGACGGCTCCGAAGAAGCCCTGGTACTTGCCCCGCTCCCGAGGCGTGAAGAGGTCACCGATGACGGCCAGGGCGATGGGGAAGAGCGCCCCCGCACCCAGTCCCTGGAGTCCCCGGAAGAAGATCAGCTCGCCCATGTTCTGGGAGAGGCCGGAAAGGGCGGAGCCGATGAGGAAGAGCCCAATGCCGATGATCAAGAGGAGCTTGCGCCCGAAGAGGTCGGAGAGCTTGCCATAGACGGGCACGGTGATGGTGCTGGTGAGCAGGTATGACGTCACCACCCAGACGTAGAGATTGTTGCCGCCGAGGTCGGTGACGATGGTGGGAAGTGCGGTGCCGACGACGGTCTGGTCGAGCGCACTGAGGAACAGCCCCAGCATCACCGCGATCACGATGGCGAGCTTGGTTCGTTGAGAAAGCTGCAGCACCGATTGATTCATTGACACCACTAAAACCTCGCGATCGCGGCTAGCACCCGGACGGGCGAAGGACCCCAAAGGTTAGGCAGCACCAAATAGTTCTGTCAAATCTAAACTTTGGCGACGCTAGGACGGGCGGGAAAGCCCATGTGCTCCTGGAATGCGGCAGCCACCACTGAGTCAATCCACTCCGCGGCCGGCTCCGGGTCGTCCTCGACGCGAAATCGCACCCGGCTCCCCCGTAGGGCCACCAGGCGAAGGCCGTGGGGCGGAGAGAGCAGGAGGCGGCCGAGTACCCGGCCCAAAAGCCGGGTGCTGGCATCGCCCAGGCTCCGGTCGTCTCCGGACTGGGAGAGCGGATCACCCCAGGGCAGAGCCGGCAGGGGGCCCAGGCGCTGCTCCAGCCAATGTCGTGACATGGGCAGGGCTTGGAGAATCGGGAGCAGCGACGGTGGTGGTGGCCCTCCGTCCAGCGCCGACCCGGGCAGCGGGTCGTGGCCGTCGCGTCGCATTCTCCGACCCTCCAGAGCCCGCTGCGCTGCGACCAGCCCCGGGCCATCGAGATAGGCAAGCTGAGCCAGGCCTTCCCAGCCGGCCCGCAGCGCGGCCATCGCTCGCTCGTCGTCGGCCCAGCGGGCGACCAAGGCCAGAGGCGCTGGAGGGAGGCGGACATCGAGAACTACCTGGGCGGTGCGCAGCTTGGCCTCCTGGCGGTCGGCCGGTCGGGGCTCCAGGGCGGCGTAGAGCCCGGCCGGGTGGGGCAGGTTGATCTCATATCCCGCCAGTGAGAGCTGGCCCATCACCCTCAGGTCGTCGGCGTAGGGCAACTCGGCTCGGCGGGCGGGCAAGGCCCGCGACCAGCGGATGAAGGTGCGATCGAGCTGGGCAATCTTCCACACCCCGTCGTCGTCCAGCTCGGTCTCCGGACCGCCGCGGTCCTCCAGGGGCTCGTTGAGCCCAACCATGGTGGTCAGGCGATGGCGCTCGACGAAATCGGTCGCGCGCAGGGCATCGCGGAGTGCGGGGTGGGGCGGCAGGTCCCCGATCAGAAGAGGGGGGTGCCCGGCAGCGTGAGCCCGCTGCAGAAACTGGGCCAGGGATAGGTCCCAAGCCCCGCCCGGTATGGCGATGTGAAGATCGCCCGGACCGGTGCGGAGAAGAACTCCCGCGCGCGGCCCTGAGCTCCAGCGCGGGGCCGAGGTGGGACGCACCCGGTGCGGTGGGGCTTCCTCAACCCGTCCCCTCAGACTCAGGTCATATGCCGCTCTGCGCTCGGGGGTGGCCACCATCGACCAGGCTTCCTGGAGCTGAGTAAACAGTGCCGTGGCCCGAGGCTGGTCGAGACGAGCCGGGGTGGGCCGGTGCACCTGAACATCGGGGTGCAGTTCGCGAGCTCGCGCCCGGTAGGTGCGGCGCAATTCGCTCCAGGTCGCGCTGCGCTCAGCGCCCAGGACCGCATAGACGTCGAGCACCTGCCGGCGACGTGACTTCACCTGGAAGCTGACTCTAGCGAACGCCGCCGGGATGGACCCGGAGAAGGAGCGCCGGGAGCCCGAGCTAGAGGTCGAAGGGGTCCTTGAAGAAGGCCGGCAGATGGGTCGAGAACCAGCTGTAGAGCAAGGGCACGTTATCGCTCACGACCAAAACTCCCATGAGCACCACTAGGGCGCCTCCCACAACCGATATGGCCCGCTGATGCCGGTTCAGGGTCCGCAACACCGGGGCGGCGCGATCGACCAGAACCGCGGCTACCACGAAGGGGAGACCCAGACCGAAGCAGTAGGCGACGATCAAGAGCAGCCCTCGCCCAGTCGTCCCCTGCTCGATCCCGGAGGTCAGGACCGCACCCAGTACCGGGCCGATGCACGGCGTCCAGCCGGCGGCGAACCCCACTCCCAGGAGCAGACCAGCCAGGAAGCCGCCTCGGCTGAAGCCGGAGGGCAGCCATCTCGCTTCCCGGGAGAGCCAGGGCAGTCTCAGGACGCCCATAAAGACCAGCCCGAGCAGGATTACGACCGTACCCATGATCGGGAGGGCGAGATGCCTCCAGGGCTCCAAGATCCGGTAGAGGGCGTAGAAGAAGGCGATCAGGAAGAGACCCAGCCCAATCACGAATCCCAGTGAGCCGAGCAGCACCCGGCCCCGATCGGCCGTCGCCCCGATCGGCCCAGCCCGACCGCCAGTCGCTGACTGCGCCAGGAAGCCCAGGTATGCGGGCACCAGCGGCAGCACGCAGGGGGAGAGGAAGGAGGTGGCGCCAGCCGCGATAGCCAGGGGGATCGAAACGTCCGCCAAGTTCAAGGTGGTCCCTCGCTGGCCGATTTCGCCGCGAGTGTACCTGGAGCCTCGGGACCGGCCAGGGAACGGCGTACGCCGCGCCGGCGTCTACTTGTCGTGAACAGTTGCTCATCGTCTGGCCGGGTCAGGCCCCGGTTCCGCGCTCTTGTTGGGGTGGTATTGCCCCCCGCCCTGCTCCTACTGGCTGGCTGTGGCAGCGCTCCCCGGGTCTCCGACCCAGCGCATTCGGGCATCCCTAGCTTCTCCATGTACCTTGGCCTGGACTCGCTCGGCACGGCACCGGCGCTTCTGGCCAGCACCAATCTGGCCACCGTGGAGGCGGGTTTTCCGCCGCCCCACGGGTTCACCTTCAAGAGACGGTTCGAAGGTGAGTTCTTCGTGGGTCTCACCCTGGGCCGCCTCAGCTGCCGCAACTTCTACCTGGCCAAGGTCCACTTCGGTTCCGGAGCGCAGCTCACCCTGACCGTCGCCCAGCACAGGCTGGCGCCCGGCCACGCCTGCTTCGAACTGATCGGACCCCCTAGGTACCAGGTCCTGGTGCTGCCTCTGTCGGCGTTTCCCCCTCACTCCACCTTGGCGATCGTGGTCAGGCGGCCCGCGGGCAGCTCCGGGGCCGCTACCAGCCTGACCCTGCCCTAGGAGGAGGCGGCCATTTTGGCCAGTTCCGCCTCGGCCTGCTCAGGTTCCAGCTTGCGGAAGAGGGGCGCTGGTTCTCCCAGGGCCTGCCCGGGCGTCAGCCGACTCGGCTCCCATCGCGCCTCGGGGGTCAGGTAGTCTCCGGTCAGCACCAGGTGGGGGTCGTCGTCGGGCTGCGCCGTCACCTTCTCGGGCAGGGGAGCGATGACGCCGGAAAACCCCAGCATTTGGTGTAGCCGTTGGCTGCTGAAGGGCAGGAACGGCAGCAGCTGAACCTTGAGGTTGTCGATGCAGCGCAAAGCCACGTAGAGCACGGTCGCGGCGCGCTCGCGATCGGTGCTCACCAGGCGCCAGGGCTCGTTCTCGGTCAGGTACTGGTTGACCCGGGCGGCCAGCGCCATCACCTCGGCCAGGGCGGCCTTGAACCGAGCCGCTGCCAGGAGCGCTCCCACCGAGTCGAAACCCTTCTCCACGGCGCCGATCAGCTCCTCGTCGCTGGTGCTGAGAGCGCCTGCCTGGGGAACCTCGCCAAAGTGCTTCTTGGCGATGGTCAGGGTTCGATTCACCAGGTTGCCCCAGGTGGCCACCAGTTCATCGTTGTTGCGGCGGATGAACTCGGCCCAGGTGAAGTCGGTGTCCTGGGTCTCCGGCCCGGCGGCGGTCAGGTAGTAGCGCAAGGGGTCGGGGTCGTAGCGCTCGAGAAAGTCACGGACCTCGATCGCAATCCCTCGGCTATTGGAGAACTTCTGCCCCTCCATGGTCAGGAACTCGCTGCTGACCACGTTGTCGGGCAGGACCAAGGGCAAGTTGGGCGGTCCGCCGCCGAACTTGCCCCCGCTGCCGTAGCCCATCAGGATGCTCGGCCAGATCACGGTGTGGAAGATGATGTTGTCCTTGCCCATGAAGTAGAAGTGACTGGCCTCGGGGTTCTGCCACCAAGCCCGCCACGCCTCCGGCTCGCCCCGGGCCAGGGCCCACTCGATGGCGGCGGAGAGATAGCCGATCACCGCCTCGAACCACACGTAGAGGAGCTTGTCGTCGCGGTCGGCGAACTCCGGAAGGGGGATGCGGATACCCCAGTCGATGTCCCGGGTCACCGCTCGAGGTCGGAGTTCGGCGATGGCGTTGAGGGAGAAGCTGCGCACGTTGCTGCGCCATCCCGTCTTCGCCTCCAGCCAATCGGTCAGCGCTCCTGCGAAGGCGGGGAGGTCGAGCATGAAGTGCTCGGACTCCCGGAAGGCCGGTGCTTCGCCGTCGATCCGGGACCGGGGCTCGATGAGGTCGGCGGGATCCAGCATCTGGCCGCAGTTGTCGCATTGATCGCCCCGAGCTCCGGCGTAGCCACAGTGGGGGCAGGTTCCTTCTATGTAGCGGTCGGGCAGGGCTCGGCCGGTGGCGGCGGAGAAGGCTCCCTGCTGCGTCTGCCGGAGCAGGTAGCCCTTCTCGAAGAGGGTGAGAAAGATGTCCTGGGCCACCTCGGCGTGATTGCGGGTGGTGGTCCGGGTGAAGAGGTCGTAGCTGAGGCCCAGTCGCTGCAGGTCCTCGACGATGACGGAGTTGTAGCGGTCCGCAATCTCCCGGGGGCTGACCCCCTCGCGGTCGGCAGCGACCAGGATCGGGGTACCGTGCTCGTCGGTCCCGCTGACCATCAGTACCCGCGCACCACGCAGCCGCTGATAGCGGGCGAATATGTCGGAGGGAACTCCGAATCCGGCCACGTGGCCGATATGTCGGGGCCCGCTGGCGTAGGGCCAGGCGACCGCCACCAGCACGTGCTCCGCGCCCGGGCGAGATGAACTCAAGATGGGCACGATGGTAGACGCTACCGTCCGGGGCAGGTGGAACAATGGCTGCCATGAACCGAGATTCCCGGGTCCTCTTGGTGATCGCCGACAGCTCCCGGAGCGGAGGCCCCGAGCACGTCCTCACCCTGGGCCAGGAACTGAGCGCGGCGGGCTGGTCGGTGCTCGTCGCCTGTCCCCCGGGCGAGCTCGTCGAGCGCTGTCGAAACAGTGACCTCTCCGTCTCGAACATGGCCATGGGCGGCCGCGGCTGGGCCTCGGCCCCGGTTCAGCTCCGCCAGCTGGCCCGACGCTGGAAGCCCGGGGTCATCCACAGCCACGGATTGCGGGCGGGCGCTCTGGTCCGTCGCGCTCGACCACGGGTTCCCCAAGTCCACACCCACCATCTCGACGGCTGGTTCACCGCCAGCCCGCTGCGGGTGGCCATCCACCGGCTCGAGTTGCGCTCCCTGGACCGTGCTGCCCAGTTGCAAATCGCGGTCTCCAACTCGGTGGCGCAGTTCCTCACCGACCAGGTGGGGGCCGACTCCCGGCGCATTCGCGTCATCCCCAACGGGATTCAGCCCCTCCCCCCCTTGGTTCGCAGCGCTCCCGGGGGACGCCGAGTCGGAGTTCTCGCCCGATTGACCCAGTCCAAGGGGGTGGATGTCGCCATCCTCGCCCTGGCCACCACGTCAGGCCGGCATTTCACACTCAACATTGGCGGGTCCGGACCGGAGATGGCCGCCCTGGTCGATCTTGCCTACACCGCAGGAGTCGCCGACCGGGTCAACTTCTGGGGCGAGGTCACCGACCGGGAGCAGTTCTTCGCCGCCTGTGATCTGGCTTGGGTCCCGTCCCGGGCCGAGCCGTTCGGTCTGAGCGCCTGCGAGGCAATGAGCTCCGGCCTGCCGGTGGTGGCCAGCCGGGTGGGCGGTCTGGCCGAGATCCTTGACCCCCCGCGAGCCGGGCTGGTGGTGGCGCCGGCCAACCCCGCGGCCCTGGCCAGCGTCAGTGCCGGCTTGCTGGCCGACCATCCCCGCTACGCGGGGCTGAGCGCGGCGGGACCCGACCGGATCCGGCGCCGCTTCTCAGCTGGCCGCATGGGAGCGTTGACCCGAGGTGTCTATCGAGAGGTGATCAGACCCCAGTAGGACCTTGGATCGATTGCGTCTTCCAGTGCTACTAGGCGACCTTGTCCGGGGTGGTCGAACTGGGGGGACGGCGAGCGGCCATGATCCCGATCAATCCAACCACTATTCCGGCAGCGATGAGGTAGACCACGATGCCCACCACATCGGGCCAGTAGGCGTAACGGCCGGTTGAGACCGACGAGGTGAGAACGCCCCGGAAGGGCGAGGACAGTGCGCCGGCAACGCTGTAGATGAAACCGACAAAGCCGACATTGGCCGACGCCACCAGCTTGAAAATGAAGTCGAGGGCCATAACCACGTCAACGATGCCGACCGCCAACCAGACCGTGCTCTTGAGACGGAAGCCCATGGGGGTCACGGTGCTGGTCGTCCGCGTCACCGTGCGTTCGCCGTAACCGCTCGGTCCGACGCGGGTGACTGCCTCCTCGCGCTCGCTTACCTCGGGTTCGATCATGGTCTAGTTCCTCCTGGTACTCCGACGCAGGCCCCTCGAACGGGGCTCGCCACGCCTCGGACACGCTAGGACTAACGGCGCTGACACAAGGTTGTTTCGGCACTCGAGACCGGGTCCGACAGTCGCGATCGCCGGGAATCGGCCAGGCCGGATGCTCCGGCTGGGCCGCTGTGTGAGACCCAGCTTGACTGGCGGGACCTCGGCCGTCGGTCCGCTCGGGTACCAACCGGCCTGACTGGTGCGATTTCCCGCTAACCCAAGGGGCAGTCGCGACAAGCATGGCAAGACCGAGTCCGCCAGTAGGGGCTTTAGGTAGCTACCCCTCGCCGCCCGGAGTCTTAGGGGCGATGGCGTCTCCCAGAGCTGCCGGGGCGGAAAGAGCCACCAATACCTCCAGGAAGGTCGAGACCTGGGCCGCGTCCAGGCGCTCAAATATCTTGGTCACCGATTGATGCCGCCAGACCCTTACGGCGTCCGCCGTCTCCTGGCCCTCGGCGGTGGGAACCAACCACACGGCTCGGCGGTCATTCTCGTCGTACCGGCGCTTCGCCAAACCCTGGCGGATCATGCGGGTGGCCAGGGCCGTTGCCGCGGCGCCACTGATCCCTACTGCGGCCGCGAACTCGCGCATCGTGATTCCTTCGGGCGGAAGACGTCCGAGCGCCTCCAACTGGTGGGGCGTGACGGCGCCCAGCCGGGCGCTCACATCATCTGGGAGAGGGACCCGCAGCGTCCGCTGGAGCAGGGGCTGTAGCTCCAGTACACGCTCCACCACATCCTGAGCAGAGGTGCCACGGTTGGCCGCAGCGGTAGATACATCGGCTGGTTGAAGGTTCACCTGTCGAAATTATCGCACGCCAGGTAGGCGAGTTCAGCCAGCGCTTCGGGGTGTTCCTTGCGGCTCCGCGAAACCCCGGAGCCGTCCCGCCGTTACATGGCACGTGCCCAGCACATCAGAGCGGGTTCGCTTGGCCGATGGGCTGAAGCACTCCCGTGAGGCGAGCGCCCTTTTGACCGCCGCCGTGGGGTCCGTGAGCCAGGTTCAGGACGCTGAGGTGCGTCAGTTGGCCCTGGCCGCACTGGAGGCAGTGGGAAAGCTGGAAGCGAGAGTCCAGCTTCTCGATGAGGCCTATCGGATTGCGGATCAGCACCGGGTCTCTGGCTTCAACCCGGGGCCGCCCCACCGACTTTCCGGCCCGGCTCCTGCGAGTCTGGCGGACGGCGCACCTACCGCCGCCTTAGGGGTTGAAGCCGGGTCCCAAGGCGCTACTTCTTGGACGGCTCGTAGTAGGGATTAGTCCCCGAGGCGTGGTCGGTGGTATCGACGACCTCCACGATGTCGGGAAAGCGTTCGGTGATGGCGCTACGGACCCCCTGGGATAGGGTGACCTCGGCCAGACCACAGCCCTGACAGCCGCCGCCCATCTGGACGTAGGCGACGCCGTCGGCGACGTCGAGCAGGCTGATGTAGCCGCCGTGGCCGGCTACCGCCGGATTGATCTCGCTATCAAGCAGCTGTTGCACCGCCTGAGCCAGCGGATCTGCATCCGGGTTGTAACTGGTCTCGAGGCTGAGCGCGCCCGAGACAGGATCGGAGTTGACTCGTGCGCCGATCACGTGCCGGGAGAGGATCCGCGGGGTCACGAAGAGGATGTCCGGGGCGCCCTCGACCAGCAGCTCGTCCGGACCCAGTTCGCTCGGCTCGACCAGAGCAAAGGTGAAGGTCAGGCGCTCCCCTTGAAGACCGCCGGGTCCTACCGCTATCCACGCCTCAGGATGGCCCTGGCGCTCGCGGAAGCCGCGGATGCGGCTCGCCGCCTGATCGTTCAGGTCCAGTTGTGGCCGGGCTGAGGAAGTTCCTTCCGACATCGCTCTAGTCTGACGCCATGGTC
This sequence comes from Candidatus Dormiibacterota bacterium, assembly GCA_035534695.1. Lineage (GTDB taxonomy): Bacteria > Chloroflexota > Dormibacteria > Aeolococcales > Bog-877 > Bog-877. Next base: position 9,934 of record DATLRN010000073.1, on the reverse strand, counting down.
AAGCAGGTGCTCCTGATTCTGCCCACCAGAACGTATCGAGCCAAGGCCTTCCTGGAGGCCGCCCGGAGCCTCCGGTTGGACGTCGTGGTAGCCAGCGAGGAGAGTTCGACTCTGGCTCACCTGCGGCCCGACTCCGAGTTGGTCATCGACCTCGACGAACCCGTCCTGGCGGTCCGGGAGGTGGCCGAGCGCGCGGTTGGGATCGCTATCGACGCTGTGGTGCCGGCCGACGACGGGGCGGTGCTGGCCGCAGCTCACATCAGCCAGCGGCTGGGCCTGCCGACCAGCTCCCCGGAGGCCGTGGCTGCCACGCGCAACAAGTTTCTCCTCCGCCAGCGCCTTGCCCATGCCGGGGTGACCCAGCCGCGATGGTGGCTCTGGCACGACGGCGAACCGCCCCCAGCTGCCACCTTCCCGGTTGTGGTCAAGCCGCTTGACCAGGCCGCCAGCCGGGGCGTGATCCGGGCCGATGACCAGGTTCAGCTGGTGAGTGCGGGCGAGAGGTCACGCCGGGCCGCAAGCGATCGCCCCGACGGCGGGGAGGCGGGCCGCCGCGCTGACCTGTTGGTGGAAGAGTTCATCCCCGGTCCAGAGGTTGCCGTCGAGGGGGTTCTCAGCGGCGGGCTGCTGCGCGTCCTCGCCGTCTACGACAAGCCGGAAGCCCTGGACGGCCCCTTCTTCGAGGAGACCGTGTACACGGTGCCTTCTGAGTTGGCTGCCGCGGAGCTGGATCGCGTGGAACGGGCGGTTCAGGTAGCCACCTGGGGCCTCGGCCTATCCCAGGGGGCGGTCCATGCCGAGCTTCGTCTGGGCGGCGTTGAGCCTCAAGTTGTCGACCTAGCTTCCCGCACCATCGGAGGCCGTTGTTCGGCGGTTCTCCGCTTCACCTCGGGCCGCAGCCTGGAGGAGATCGTGCTGCTGAGCGCTCTTGGCGAGGACCTTGGCAACCTGGACCTTGAGCCCGGGACTCGGGGAGTCATGATGATGCCCGTCCCTGGGGCGGGGAAACTGCAATCCGTGACCGGGCGCGATCTGGTTGTGGGCCGGGATGGCATAGACGGTGTCGAAATGGCGATACCCCCGGGGGGCGCAGTCCGGCCGCTGCCTGAAGGCGACCGCTACTTGGGTTTCATCTTCGCCCATGGCAAGGACACCCAGCAGGTGACGGCGCTACTGCGGACGGCCTACCAAGACCTGGGGATTGTGATCGCCAGCTGATCCTGGAGCGGCCCTTCCCACCCCGACCAGGGGACTAGTTCAGCGTGGCCGCCGTTCCCGCCCTGCAGAGACCAGCCTCCGCGACCTCAGCTCGAGGTCGGGCCAAGACTGACCTGCTCGAGCAACTAACCCAGGCAGTCCTGGGCTTGACCACTTCGGCAGCCTGGGAGCGTTGGTTGAGGACAAGCCGGCGCTTCCATCGCTACAGCTTTCCCAATCAGGTGCTCATCCTCCAGCAACGGCCTGATGCCTCCTGGGTCGCCGGCTACCGCAGCTGGCTCTGTCTCGGTCGCCAGGTCCGCCAAGGTGAGCGGGCCATTCGCATCCTGGCTCCCTGCTTGTCTTCTCCGGAGGCGAGGGCAGGCGACGAGGTCTCGGTCCCAGCGCTCCTCGGGTTCCGCGTCGCCCGGGTCTTCGACCTCAGTCAAACCGAAGGGAGGGAATTGGCCCAGCCAGTACGGGTCCTGGCGGGCGAGGGGTCCGGAGCCGAGCTCGCTCGACTCGCCCAGCGGGCGGTGGAGTTGGAGTTTCAGCTCCGCTTCACTCAGCTCTGGGGAACCCGCAACGGTGACTGTTCCCACGCGCTCCGGCGGATTCGTATCCGGGAAGACCTTCCCGCCGATCACAAGCTCAAGACGCTGGCTCACGAGCTGGCCCATGCGGTGCTCCATGGACCTGACTTTCAAGGCACCCGGGCGCTCGCCGAGTTGGAGGCGGAGAGCGTTGCCTACCTGGTCTGCCAGGAGTTGGGCGTGGATAGCTCGGACTACAGCCTGGGTTACGTGGCCACCTGGTCAGGAGGCGGCCCCGAGGCGGCCCGTCTCATCTCGTCGACCGGAGCCAGGATCCTGCGCGGCCTGGAGGTCGTCCTGGACCCGGTGCGACCCTCCCCGCCCTACTAGGCGCCTCTTCATGGTCGGCCTCCGAAGGCGAGGCATTTCCACCCGGTTCCGTTGGTGGGCAAAGTACCGAGCCCGCATCCAGAGCCCAAGTCGAGTCGGCATCACCCGGATTTCGCCTTAATGCTTTCCTAACCGCGGCCCAGGACACTCAGAGCCGTGTCGCAGACGACGGTGGCCCGGGGTGTAATCGAGGCCCTAGACGAGGCGCCGCTGAGTCGCTTCCACCTCCGAGCGGTCCTGACCGCCGGAACCGGATTTTTCACCGATGCTTACGACCTCTTCATCATTGGCACGGCGCTGGCTCTGATCAAGGTCGAGTACCACCCCTCCGCCGTGGTAATTGGCCTGGTGGGCAGTACCGCTCTACTGGCGGCGTTCATCGGCTCGACCGTCTTCGGTCGCATCGCGGATATCTTCGGGCGCAAGAAGATCTATGGCTTGGAGGCGGCGATCATGGCCGTCGCCGCGGTCGGAAGCGCGCTCGCCCCGAACCTGGCCTGGCTGATTGTCTGGCGCTTCGTCCTGGGTATTGGTATCGGCGGCGACTACCCAGTAAGCGCCGTGCTCATGAGCGAGTACTCCAACCGCAAGAATCGCGGCCGTTTGGTGGGCATGGTCTTCTCCATGCAGGCGCTCGGGCTCATCGCCGGTCCCCTGGTGGCGCTGGTAATCCTGGGCCTGGGGGTCAATCACGACATCGCCTGGAGACTCATGCTTGGCCTGGGTGCGATCCCTGCCCTAGCCGTCATCTACCTGCGCCGGACGCTGCCGGAGTCGCCGCGCTACCGTGCCCAAGTGCAGGGTCGAGCGGAGGAGGCTGCGGAGGCCATACGGCGCTATTCCAAAGGAGTTGTCGACGCGGGCAGTCGGGCGGTGGGACGCCAGGTCCGACTAGGCCTTCGTCAGTTCCTATCCAACCCTCGCTACCTAGTCCTGCTGCTGGGAACAGCCGGCTGCTGGTTCATGTTCGACTACGCCTTTTACGGCAACACCATCTCCACGCCGCTCATCCTCAAAGCGGTGGTGCCCCACGCCTCGCTCATCACCGACACAGCCATCGCGCTGCTGATCTTCACAATTGCCGCTGCGCCGGGGTACCTGCTGGCCTTCCTAACGGTCGACCGAATCGGTCACCGTCGCCTGCAATACATTGGCTTTACCGTAATGGGGCTGGCTTTTCTCGCGATCGGAGTAATCCCGGGGCTGACTACGCTCATCGTTCCGTTTGTCCTTGTCTACGGAATCAGCTACTTCTTTACCGAGTTCGGTCCCAACACCACTACCTTCCTGCTCGCCAGCGAGCTCTACCCGGTCTCGGCTCGCACCACCGGGCACGGCATCTCGGCGGGACTGGCCAAGGTTGGAGCCTTCGCGGGAACCCTGACCTTTCCTCTGGTCAGTGGCAGCCTCGGCTTAGCCGGCGTCATGAGCATCGCGGCGGGCACTGCTGGGGTGGGCTTGCTACTCACGCGCTTGCTGCCGGAGCCGGCAGGGAAGTCGTTGGAGGAGGTGAGCGGAGAATCCCCAGAAGCAGCTAGAGAATTCGTTCCGGATGCCCCAGCCCCGTCTCTGACCACCGCCGTCACCTGAGTGCCGGCTGCGGCAAAGCCAGGGAGGTGACCCTCTGGACCCAAATCGTTCATCAGCCGCATCGAACGTCTGGACTCCGAAGCTGCGGCAATGGCCCTGCCGGCTGGCTGTTGAGAGGTACGCTGCCGCAGGCAGAGAGATCGGACATGGGGTGGTCACGACCGATCAGGTGGCTCGGCGATTCTTCGTCCGGAATGACTGCGAGACGGTCAATTCCGCGGCATACTGCAGGCTCGGGCTACCCCCGCTGCTGCCACCCCGCAGCGTCGGGGATGCCGGCCGGAGCGATACCAACTCCCCCAACGGTGGAGCGGTCACGGCCGCTGCGAGCGGCTCCCAATCCGAATCGGTGGCTGTCGAGGAGTGCTCGCGGCGCAGCCGTTCCAGAACCCATATACGGGCGAGAGTGGTTGGGGCCACGCCCTGATGGTGGGCTGTCTGGGGCAGCTGCGCCAACGTCGATGGCGAGAACCGAATCGTGATCCCTTGAGAGAGGTTCTTAGCGAGCCGGACCTTCACTGACTCCCACTCAAGCTCATAGTCGGTCGTGTCATGCGAAGCCCAAAACTCAGCCTCCTCATCGACGGAGTGGAACTTGGGGACGCGCTGCTTGACGGCTTTGCTCATGCCTTTTCTCCGGCGGGTCAGCTAGGGACTCATCGAATCGCTGGCGCTCGCCCTTGCTCGCGGGGCGGGCGGTGACTGGGTAATAGCTTCCGGAGCGCTGGCGGGGAGCCAGGATCACAGTGAGTATCCGACCAGCCTTCGTGACGCCGATCAACCGGAGTCGGCCGCCATATGAGGTACTGGCCAGAGGTAGCGCCTGGCACACCTCCTCAACTGCTTCTGGGGGTGACGTCGTGCTACGCGATATGTGCGACATCCAGTCGTCCCAGATGAGGTGGTAAACCCGGATCGTTGTACCGCAATGTGACGCATGTGGGACCGGGCGATCACATCGACTGGTGGCGGAGGCCGACCGCGAATCGGGCGGCCGAGTGGAGCCGAATTGAAATCAAATCCTGGTGCCGAGGGGCGGGATCGAACCGCCGACACCGGGTTTTTCAGACCCGTGCTCTACCAACTGAGCTACCTCGGCGTGGGTCTATCTGATCTCGGTTCTGGGCCGCGTCGTCCGCCAGCGTCCGCCTGAGACCGCCTCTGAGCAGCCCAACTGTTGTACTAACTGTTGTACTCTGAACACCGGGTCTAGTGTAGCCAGTCGCCCCTCAGAGTCCCGAGGTGATAACCGATGCTGAGAGCCAGAAGGAGGGGGAACCACTTCGGGGGGATCACTGCCCGAAAGCGGGGCGGGTATGCCGCCTACTACAGCTTTCCAGGCGGGAAGAGGATGTGGCGCTATGGCTCTGACCGGGATGTGCTGGAGAAGTGGCTGGCCGAGCTTCGTGACGACTACCTCGATGGACACGACCCCAGCCGGGTCCGCCGCCAGACGGTGGCGCAGTACCTGGAAGGCTGGGCCGACAGACTTAGCGTGACCAAGAGACGCAAGTCGGAACTCCCGAGGGCCAGGACGACGATCGATGGCTACGAGCGGCAGCTGCGCCGCTATGTCGTCCCGGTGCTCGGCCAGCTGCTACTCACCGAGTTGAAGTCAGAGCACATCGAGCGCCTCTATGCGTGGCTGGCCGTGGGCCACGTACCCGCGGACCGGGCTACCGGTCGGCCAGCGATCCAGCTGAGCCAGTCCGGTGGGGGGCTGAGCCCTCAGACCATCGTCAAGTTACATTGGACCTTCGGTAAAGCACTGGAAGATGCCGTCGGCCGGAATCTGATCCGTCGCAATCCGATTGCCAATGTGGATCTCCCAGCTATCCCTGAGGGGGCGACCTTCCACGCGAAGGTCCTCCCGATTGCGGATCTGCGCCGAGTTTTGAGCGCCGTAGAGACAACCCCAAACGGTGCGGCGGTCGGACTCGCCGCCCTCGCGGGGCTTCGCCGGGGGGAGATTCTCGCCCTTCGCTGGGCAGATGTGCACCTTGACGGAAAGGATGAGAAAGAGCCCTGGTTATCGGTATCGGCGTCACTCCAGCGGGTCCGTATCCACGAGGCGCCGGATGATGGGCCCAGGACTGAAGTCGCTCGCTTCCGGCGCAAGAGCGCGGAGTCCAAGCGGGAGATCAGCATTCCGCGGACGGCCGCGAACCTGCTGCGACGCCACCGCGCCTGGCAGGCGTCGCAGCGAAAGTCAAATCCCGGGTGGCGGGACGAGGAGTACGTGTTCTGCAGTCCGAGGACTGGGGGATCGATGGACTCCGGCTACCTCACACGGAGGGTTTGGCATCCGATCAGGGAGCAACTTGGCCTCGCCGGATGTCGCCTCCACGACTTCCGGCATACCCTGCAGACCCACGAGCACCTGGCCGGTACCGTCCCGGTGAAAGTGCAAGCGCCCTATCTCGGCCACGGGGCTGAGTCGATGACCCTTGGAACGTACACCCACATCAACCGCCTAGACATGCGTCTGGTGGCCGACCTGGTGGATCGGCTGCTGATTGAGCCTCAGGCCGCCCTCTTGGGAGAGTCGATCGACCAAAGGTAAGCCGGGATATACAGCTGCTCCAACCGCACCACGTAGGCTTGCACCTGACTCGCAGGTATGCGTCGATCTTGTCCAATCTTCACGTATCCGAGCTCCGGACCTGACTTCTGATTACATTTCATGAGAGAGTAGATCTGCGTGCGGCTGATTCCCAAGACTGCGGCCGCTTCGATCGGATGCAGCAGTAGGCGCGTGCACGGTGGGGAATTTCGGCACTGGTATGCACCCAGGTGTTCTGGCGGAACGCATGCGGTCCCCGGCGTTCAGTTTGGGCCCGCCAGCAGCTCCGCGACGGAAGCCGCACCTTGACTACCACGGTGTCGCTCGCGCCTTCCAGCTCCACCGCTTCCACCACCGCTGCTGACAACCCTCGGCATTGTGCCCATGCTCTGGTTTGACGCACGCCTCCCAGGCCCGCATGCAATCGAGGCTATCAAGATCCCGGCAAAGTCAGGTGGCCGAGCTTTAGACCGATCGGTTGAAGACTGCCGCGCCCAGCTACTTGAGAACGGCTGGAGTACTGAGTCGCAGGCGGTGGGCACGAGCTCGTCCAGGGGTTTGCCGATGACCGTATCGGAGCAATATGGAGGGGATAGGACACCGGGCCTTTATCCCGGTGATGACAGTCGGTGCTACACTTGGCAGAGTTAGTTCAGTGACTGACATAGGTTTACGTGGCCATCCTCTGTCGCAAGACCAGCAGCGATCGCACACCCAGCGCCCCGAAAGGAGCCACCATGGCTAACGAAGCATCTACGACCCCACCTCGCACAGCCGAAAGCCCCATGACGCAAGGTGACCATGCATTGACCAGCCGCGACACCGAGGTGACGGATACCATCCGGGAGCTCGTGACGAGTATGGGGGACGCGTGGAACCGCAATGACATGAAGTCATTCGACTCCATTTTCAGTGAAGATGTGGACTTTGTGGACACGGCGGGCAGACGCTTCAAGGGGCGGGACGCAATCGAGGTCGAACACATCAGGGAACGTGAGTTGGCACCCACGGGGATCGAGATGGAGATGGAAGACCTCACAATTAGTTCCCTGCGCGACGACATCGCGGTTGTCCACATTGGCAGCAATCTCCGACCAGCAAATAGGCGCGCAATAATGACGGCCATATTTATGAAGCAAGATGGTGAATGGCATGTCAGGGTTGCAGCGAACACGATCACAACCTAACGCCTCTGTGGCCGAAGTGGGCTGTCGGTGGCGCTTATGGGCTACGGCGAGCTCAGGATTATGGGCACTCTCCCGTCCGCCCTGTTCGCTCCAGGACCGCGGCGCAAGGCGGTAATCTCGGCCCCAGAAACGGCCCAATCCGCCCACGACGAGGAGTATCGGACATTCCGGCAGCGGCGGAGCGATCCTCGGCATGGCCCCGGGAGCATGAGCCTGTTGCTCAGCAGTCTCCTAGGCGTAGACGAGGTTCCAGCTGAGTGGGAACTGCCCGGTCACCACGATCGCGCCGAGGAGCACGATCATCTGGATCCCGAAGCTGAACAGGGCCGACCCGATCAAGGCCAACGGGAACCGTTCGCGCGGCACTTAGACCTCCTTGATCAACCCGGCGTTAGCGAGGATACTCGTTCGTGCTCAAGGTGATTATCTCGTTGTAGAGACCCCCAGAGGGTGAGACCCGAGTAGACGAAGATCGCGTACTGTGGCACGGCGCGAGCGGCACCGAGGAACTGCCCGATGGCAATGTAGTAGATGAGCAGCACCGTCAAAGGCCGGATGAACGAGGAGACGAAGCCGAGGCTCGAGTCTTTGTAGCGCGACTTCAGCTCGCGGCGGATGAGCAGGTTGAGAAGACTTTTGTGCAGGATGACGTCGCGGACGTCGCCCCAGAATCCTCCGAGTAGCGTCGCGTCGGGAGCGCCCGCCGCGACGAAGGGAAGGTTCTCCAGTCGGCGGATGCGTTCTTGTGCAGCTGTGGTCGTCACCGGACTCCTCAATCTCGCCTGGCAGCAACGCCCGTGAAGCGTTGTCCTCTCGTCCCGGAGCAGCAATGCACTGCACACGGCTGTGCAATCTATATTGATGAACGGTGATCGAATCGGCTAGGCAGCGGTCCATGACCGAGGCACGGTCTCGCATCCTCGACGTGGCCCTACAAGTCCTCGCCAGTAACCCCGACGCAGGAATGGGTGACATCACCCTCGCTGCCGGAGTTCTGCGCAGAACCATGTACGGCCAGGTCCGCTCTCTCGTCCAGCTGGCGGTAAACGAGGTTCAAGAGGTCCTCGACGGCGCTAACGCGACCGGCAGGACCGCCCCGCAGGTGTGGGCCGACTTCATTTCCTGCGTGTGGCCACTAGCGCATCGCTACCGCGTGCTGGTCGTTCTCCGCAGCAGCGAATACGGGAGAGAGAGATCCATGCTCTTCTCAAGCCCGTTGACGACAGCATCACGGATCTTGTTCGGCAAGGGCGGGCGGCCGGTTCGTTCGGCCGGCACCTTCCCGCCGACATCCTCGGACAGATCGCCTTCGCCGCCGTTTTCAACATCTTCTATAGCGGTTCAACGGATGGCAGCCTCTCTGCCCGCGAGGCGAACCTCACGAGCCTGCTTACCCTCGGGGCGCCCGCCACGACGGCCTCCGAGCTAGCGGACAGCCGATAACGCAACGACCCCGGAGAGGGGCCCCAGAAGACGTTCGGTTAGCAGGGCCCCGCAGCATCCGCGGCGTCGGGCCACGCCCGGTTGCCACAGTCGGCGGAGTGAAGGATACCTGGGTGCAACTAGTCGCGGGCGCGTTGACGACCTCGCCCATCCTCGAATCGAGGACGGCGTGGCGGGGTAGCGCAGGTCACACGTAGCTGGGAACCTTGTCCAGGGTGCTCGGAAAGAAAAGTTCCTCTGGCGTCAGCTTGCGAGCTGCGACGCCCTGGTCGACGGCGTAGTCGAGGAAGGTAGCGAGCGTCGCTCGGTTGACGTCGTCGAAGCCGTACCGCCACGGGTCCGGTCCGAGCAGCGCCCGCTCCTCCTCCTGGAGGGACCGGAGCCAAGCCAGGCTGACCGTCCGGGGGTTCTCGAGCCGCCGCATGGCGAGGCGCTTGGCCTCGTCGAAGGCCTCGAGCAGCGCTCTCGGCACCCACGGGTAAGCGGCGGCGACCTCGGCGCGTACAACGACCATGTGCATGATGGGGAAGATCCCGGTGCGTTCGAAATAGGTCTTCTCCTCGCTCTTCGGGTCGGCGAAGAGCGTGCGGATCGTTCCTTCGCCATCACGCACCTGCCGCGGGAGCTCGGGGTAGATGAGGCCTGCAAGGTCGCCCGCGGCGCACATGTCGGTGACCAGCGCCCCCTCGGGGGGCCGGTGCAGCTCCACGGAGCGAGGCATGGCGAACGCCACGTTCTCAGAATCTTGTGCTGTCCACCGGACGGCGCGCAGGTCCAGCCCGTAGTGCTCGGCGAGCGTGCCGCGGAGCCAGATCCCAGAGGTGTTGAGCCACGTCCGCACGCCGATCGCACCCCCAGCGAGTTCGGCCGGGTGGCTAATATTCGACTCTGCGGGGACGAAGACGTACCCGTGGCGGAACCGCCGGTGAGGGAAGGCGGGGAGCCCCACCAGGTCGTCGCCGCCGGCGGCACGGTGAGCCACGAACGAGCCGAGTGACAGCTCGCAGGCGTCGAACTCGTGGTGCCGCATC
>DATLRN010000072.1:0-12648 GCA_035534695.1 Candidatus Dormiibacterota bacterium | reverse complement strand
GCGCCCTGCAGGCGGTCGGAACGATAACCATGTTCTGGTTGGTGATCCAGGCCATCGATCCGGGTCGGGTGAGTTGGCCCGATGCGGCGTTCGCGTACGCAGTTGCCTCTATCGCCGGTGTGCTTTCGCTGGGACCGGGTGGCCTGGGTGGCTTCGAGGCGGCCGGGGTGGGCATGCTCATCGTGGTTGGTCTGCCCTTCCAGATCGCGGTCGCCGCCACCGTGTTGCAGCGAGCTGCCGACAAGGGTTTGGCAACCATCTATGGCGGGGCGGCCTACCTGTATGCCCGGCACCACTACGACCTAAAGCAAGCGCGGGTGATCCGGCACGGAGAGCGCCGCGGACACCGTGCCGGTGCGGAAGCGCGGACTGGCGAGGCGGGCTGAGCCCTTTCTTGTGACAAGAATAGATAAGCATGTAACAGGGGATTACCAGTGCCGTTCGCTAGCGTCCGGTTCGTCGGCGCCTGAGCACCCACCCGTATCAGTGCCGGCTCGCCTCTCTTGCAATAATTGCAACATTGCCGGTGTGATCAACAGCAAAGTCAGCCGCCCGGCGGCGTCAGCACCATACCGATCCCGCGCCTGAAATCGAGGCTATGTCGCCCCACATATTTACTAGTTGGGTAATCGGTTGGGTACGCCACCGGACCGACGTAACAGAACCGGGTCCCTAGTCTGCCTGGTGCGGGAGTACTCTCCCCTCCCGCGACCTCCTTCCCCCGGCAGAACCCAGAACCACCAGGTTCATGGCCTGCCAACGTGACACCGGTTCGACGAGTCCACAGCACGGCCGCCCCTCTCCAAATCCGGCAGGCCGTCGCTGTGGACTCAACCGGTATCTCGCACAGGCCTTTCAGAGGCCGCAGGTTTGCCGCGAAAGGTTTGTGGGTGCTGGCTGGTCGCGCTGGAGTCAGGCGGCGAAGGCGCGGCTGGCGGTGACCTTGTCCAGCTCACTCTTGATGACGCGGTAGCACTCGCAGGACACGCTCTCCAGGCCCGCCCGGTCGACGATCTCGACGTGACCGCGGTGGTAGCGGATCAGTCCTGCCTTCTGGAGAACTCCGGCGGAGAGGGTCACGGTCGCCCGCCGCGAACCCAGCATCTGGGCCAAGAACTCCTGGGTGATCAGGAACCGGTCGGCACCAATGCGGTCGTGGCTCATCAGCAACCAGCGGCTGAGCCGCTCCTCATTGGTATGGAGGCGGTTACAGGCGGCCGCCTGTGAGATCTGGCCGAAGAGAGCGAGCACGTACGTCTGGACGAGTTGGCTGATTGGACGGCTGGTGGACATCAGCTCCAGGAAGGCGTCCGCCGACATCGTCAGGCAACGGCCTGCCACCTGGGAGATAGCCCGCACCGCAAGGGCGCCACCAAAGATGAGCGGCACGCCCACCAAGCCCTCGTTGCCGACGGTGGCGACCTCGACGATGGCTCCATCCTCGAGCGGGGTGACCAAGGAGATGACCCCATCGAGCGGGAAGTAGACAGCATCAACCAGTTGGCCTGGCTCAAAGAGCACGGTCTTCACGCGGAGGAAGATGGGGGCGAGCTTGGCCATCAGGCGAGCTCGATCCTCCGCGGGCAGACACGCCAGAATCCGGTTCCCGTGTACGTCTACGTTCGCGACCTCTTCCTCGTACTCCATCGCCGCACTCCTGACACCGATATCCACGGGTCGCACTGGGTTCGCCAGCGAACCGACGGATTAGCCGATCGTGCCCTAGTGTACCCCGCACGTGGGGCAAATCTAGGGACGGCAAGTAGATGGGCCCTTCCTGAACATGGACAGGGAGGAACCGACTTGCTCGGCTCAGGTAACCGCGACACTCGTGAAGGCGTCGATCAGAAGGTGCCGGCACCGCGACTGACGGTTCGATCAGCTGCGAGCCGGAAGGGTGCAGGTGACCAGCCCCCGGACACCTCCGTGGAGCGTGGCGCCAGGCCGCTCGACGACCTCTTGGGCCGCTGGAACAATGCTCTCCGCGAAGTGGACCGCGTCGCGACTCAAGTCACCGAGGGAAGTGATGCCACCGATCTTAGTCAGCAGCTTCCTGTCCGCGGGGTGCCAATGGGCAGCTTCGCCCGCCACATGGGGATCGGCGAGACGCCGGCATCAGCGCCGGACGAATCGGTGGAGTCGGTCTTGGCCGGGGTGGCAATCAGAGCCATGCGCTTCTTCACCGAAACCATGCCCGTGGGAGCTGAACTCGCCGGCGAACCCGAGTGGGTCAGACAACGCGAACAGCGAGTGGCTCAGTTGGGCGCCGGACCAAGGCGGCCCGCCGCCCTCTTGGGTGCCTACCTACGCGCCGAGCAGGGGCAGGGCCGGATCCGGCCGGACGCCGACACCGACGCCGCGGCGGCGATCGTGCTCGGCGCCTGCTTCCACGCCGTCTTTCTGACTGCCTACCTGGACGACGAGCCGGGTGACCCCGATCAGTTCGCCCGCAACATCGCGGGGATTGTGATGAAGGGATTGGGAGGCTCGGGAAAGGCCAGACGGGCCCAGAGTGGCGATGGATCCAAAGGTGGTGACAATGTACTTCGGGGTCCGGGCGACCGCCGCAGCTATCGCTCCCGGGGCGACGTCTTGGCAGGGATTTCTCTGCCGCCGATTGGCGGCGCTGCCCGTCGGACGTACCCAGAGTGACAGGTGAACCGGCTCGACCGAAACACGCAGTAGCTCAGCGCTGACCACGTCCAGGTCGACGTCCTCGCGCAAACGCTGAGCGAACAGGGCCACCGTAACCTCGGCGCCGTAGCGCGCTCGAGGACGATAAGTTGGGCCGAGGCGTCGACTTTGATGTGCTGACCGATGACTCCGCTGCCGGCAACGCCAGCAGTCCAGAAGTTAGGGAGCTACGATGCCCGCGGTCTGATCGCGGTAGCTGCGGAGGAATCGTCACGACCCTGCCCGTCAACCCGCCCGTCTCGCCCATGCTGGCCAAACTGGCCCGCGAGCTTCCGCTCGGCGACGACCTCATTTACGAGCCCAAGTGGGACGGCTTCCGCTGCATCGTCTTCCGTGACCGGGACCGCATCGAGTTGACAAGCCGCAATGAGCGACCCTTGACGCGCTACTTCCCAGAACTGCTCGAGCCGCTGCTGCGCTCTTTGCCGGAGCGCTGCGTTGTCGATGGTGAGGTGATCATCGCTGGGCCCAACGGGTTGGACTTTGACGCTCTCCTGCAGCGCATCCACCCCGCCGGCTCGCGGGTCGCGCTGCTCTCCACCGAGACACCGGCTTCCTTCGTGGCCTTCGACCTGCTCGCCTTGGACGATCGCGATCTGCGCAGCACCCCCTTCGCCGAACGGCGCCAGCTGCTCGAGTCAGCCCTGTCGCCGGCTGATCCCCAGGTCCGGGTCACCCCGGCCACCCGAGACCCGGAGCAGGCCCAGGAGTGGTTTCAGCGCTTTGAGGGGGCGGGCCTGGACGGGGTAGTGGCCAAAGCAGAGTCGCTCCCCTACCTGGAAGGCAAGCGGGTGATGCTCAAGGTGAAGCATCAGCGCACAGCTGACTGCGTGGTGGCCGGGTTTCGCTGGCATGTGGGAGAGGCCGCGGTAGGGTCGCTTCTGCTTGGCCTCTACGGCAGCCGGGAGATGCTGCAGCATGTCGGGGTCAGCGCCTCCTTCACCGCGGTGCGCCGGCGCGAGCTGGTCGAAGAGTTGACTCCATACCGGAGCGATGAAGAGGCAGCGAATCACCCCTGGCTGCACTCGGGCGAGGCAGACATACAAAGCCGGCGGCCGGGCACCCCCAGTCGCTGGACCGGAAAGCGCGACCTCTCCTTCGAGCCGCTTCGACCGGAACTGGTGTGTGAGGTCGCCTACGACCACCTTCAGGGCGACCGCTTCCGGCACGCCACCACCTTCATTCGCTGGCGACCGGACCGCGCTCCTAGCTCCTGCACCTATGATCAACTGGAGGTGACCGTACCCGCTGAGGTGGCGGAGATCTTCCAGGCCACCGGGGCGCTCGGCAAGTCCAGCTGACCGACACCTGGGACAGGGGCTGTCAGGGTCGCTGCTTGTCCTCTGTCCACTCCAGAAGCTGCTGCGCCGGCCAGGTGTTGATGATCTGGCCGTCCGGCACGCCGGCGTCCACCGCCTGCTGGCAACCGTAACGGAGCCACTCGAGCTGTCCCGGGGCATGGGCATCGGTATCGATCGAGAAGAGGCAGCCGCTGGCGACGGCCAACTGGAGCAGGTCGACAGGTGGGTCCTGCCGCTCGGGTCGGGAGTTCACCTCGACTGCCGTCCCCGATTCGAGGCAGGCAGCGAAGACGGCCTCGGCATCGAAGGTGGACTGCGGCCGGAGCCGGCCCTGAAGCAGCCGCCCGGTGCAGTGCCCGAGAACGTCGGTATTGGGGTCACGGACCGCTGTGACCATGCGTTCGGTCATCTGATCACTTTCCATGCGCAGCTTCGAGTGCACGCTGGCGACCACCAGGTCTAGTTTCTGAAGCAGCTCGACCTCCTGGTCCAGAGTCCCGTCGTCGAGTATGTCGACCTCGATCCCGGTCAGGATGCGGAAGGGGTGCAGCTTCTGGTTGATGAGCGCCACCTCCTCCAGCTGACTCCTAAGACGCTCCGGAGAGAGACCGCGGGCCACGGTGAGTCGAGGACTGTGGTCGGTGAGCACCATGTACCGGTGCCCGAGGGCGAGGGCCGCCAGTGCCATCTCCTCGATCGGACTACCGCCATCCGACCAGTCGGAATGGGTATGGCAATCGCCCAGCAGCTGATCCCGGATGACGGCCGCCCGACCCTCAAGCGGTGGCACCACTTCCGCCTCCAGAGTCTCCAGGTAGGTAGGTATGCCCCGCGCCAGGGTCTCGCTGACGACCTGAGCCGTGGTCGCCCCCACCTGAGGCAGGGAGGTCAGCTGGCCAGATCTGCTGAGGTGACCGAGGCGGTCGGGGGGAGTGTCGGCGACTACCCGGGCCGCTCTCCGGAAGGCCCTGACCCGGTACGACTCGGCTCCCTGAGTCTCGAGCAGGTAGGCGATCCGGGCGAGGGCTTCAGCTGGCTCCACGGCAACCACGGTTGGGCAGCGTCGGCCGGGCTGTCAAGTTGCCGGTCTCCGCTGGATCACCGGCGGTGGAGTTCTCGCACCGCGTCGATGGTGTCGGCCTCACCAGGACCCTTGTCATCCCGGTAGCGCAGTACGCGGGCGAACCTGAGAGCGACCCCGCCTGGGTAGCGCGGCGACGTCTGGACGCCATCGAAGGCCACCTCCACCACCAGCTTGGGGGCGACCTCCACAGTTATTCCGTGTCGGCTGATCTCAAGGGCAATGAGCTCTTGCGTCTGCCAGCGGAGCATCTCGTCGGTCAAGCCCTTGAAGGTCTTGCCCAGCATCACGAAGCCACCGGCTGGGTCCCTGGCACCGAGGTGGAGGTTGGAGAGCATGCCCTGGCGCCGTCCGTGACCCCACTCGGCGGCGAGAACGACCAGGTCAAGGGTGTGTCTTGGCTTGACCTTGATCCAGCCCGTCCCGCGTCGACCAGCCTGGTACGGCGAGTCGAGGTCTTTGACCATGACCCCCTCGTGGCCCCGTGCCAAGGCGTCCTCCAGGAAGGCTGAGGCAGCATCGGGGTCCGCTTCGACCAGGCGGGGGACGGTGATTTCCGGAGGGAGAATTCGACCTCCGATCTCGATCCGCTCTCGAGTGGTCAGATCGATCAGGTCCTCTCCATCGAGGTGCAGGATGTCGAAGAAGAAGGCAGTGAGCGGCACCAACTGTCGTAGAGATTCCGGATCACCCCGGAAGGCGACCCGACCCGAAGTCTCCTGAAACGGCCGGGGTCGGCCATCGGCGCGGAGCGCGATCACCTCGCCGTCAAGGATGAAGCGCTCGGCGGGCAGCTGAAGGGCCACCTCGACCACCTCAGGAATGCGCTTTGTGATCGGCTCCAGGGTCCGGGTGAAGACCTGTATGAGATCCCCGTCTCGGTGCACCTGGACCCGGACCCCATCCAACTTCCACTCCACGGCGGCCCGGCCCACCCGATCGAGGGCATCACTCAGGGATCCAGCAGACTTGGCCAGCATCGGCTGCAGCGGCGTCCCCACCCTAAGCTGAAAACGAGCCAGCCCCGACTCTCCCTGCTCCAGTGCCACCCCCGACACCTCAACCAGGTCCCCGGCCACCATGGCGGCACGGCGGAGATCTCTGGGATTGACTCCGGCGGCGTGGGCGACTGCCTCAGCAACCAATCCCTGCAGGGCGCCCTGACGCAGCTCTCCATTGATCAGACGCTGGAGGAACTGCTGCTCCGCCGGGGTCGCTTGGGCCATGAGTCGAGCCAGCATGTCGCGGCGCCGGCCCACAGCCCCGGGCCCGGAAATTGCTTCGATGCTGGCCAACGCTTGGTCGACAGCGATCAACGTCAGATGGGCTTCCGGCGCCGCCGCACCCTGCTGCCTGAGGCTCGACCAGGCGATCCCCAACCGCTTCTGCCGAATCTCCCCGGCGACGTAGCTGATCGCGATCCGGACGTCGGCAGGCTTCGCCTGGCGCAGCAAGCCGGAGATCAGGCTGATCTTGTCTTTCCGTGATCTGCTGGCGCCCACCGCGAGCGAGCAAGCGGCCAGTTCAGCGAGCTTCACGAGCTCAGTCTGGCTGACATCGCCTGGGTTGTCCGCTGGCCGCTTCACGGAGCGCGGCCGCCTCGGCCAGGAGGCACTGCTAGCACTGGCGGTAGCCACGGTCTGGCACCATCCAACGTATGGCAGCCCAGTCCCCGCCGGCCCGGATCGAGGTCACCGGCCGGACCTTGGAGATTTCCCATCCCGACAAGGTCTTCTTCTCGGCTCGCGGCGAGACCAAGCTGGACCTGGTCAATTACTACCTGGCGGTGGGCGACGGAGTACTCGTGGGGGTGCGGGAGCGACCAACTGTTCTGAAGCGCTTTCCCAACGGGGCTGAGGGACCGTTCTTCTTTCAAAAGCGAGTCCCCGCCAACCGGCCCGAATGGCTGCAGACGGTGACCATCGACTTTCCCAGCGGGCGGACCGCGGAGGAGTTGTGTCCCACCGACATGGCGCACGTTATTTGGGCCGTCAACCTGGGCTGTCTCGAACTGAACCCCTGGCCAGTGCGTCGCGCCGACGTCGACCATCCGGATGAACTCCGGGTCGACCTGGACCCCCAGCCTGGGGTCCCCTTTCAGGCGGTTCGGGAGGTCGCTTTGGAAGCGCGGCAAGTGCTGGGAGAGCACCAGCTGGTGGGATTTCCCAAGACCTCCGGGTCACGGGGCATTCACATCAACGTGCCGATCGAACCGCGTTGGGAGTTCGATGACGTGCGTCGCTCGGCGCTGGCTCTGGCTCGGGAGCTACAGCGACGACTGCCAGAAGTTGCCACCGCCGCCTGGTGGAAGGAAGAGCGGGGCGAGCGGGTTCTCGTGGACTACAACCAGAACGCCCGCGACCGCACCGTCGCGTCGGCGTATTCGGTGCGTCCCAAACCGGAGGCAACAGTTTCCTGCCCCGTTGCCTGGGACGAAGTAGCCGACCTCGACCCCGCCGATTTCACTTTGGCAACTGTGCCGGGTCGGGTTCGTGCCGTCGGCGATCCCGGATCTGGCATCGACGAAAGGCGGGGTAGCCTGGATTCCCTACTAGAACTGGCGGCACGCGATCAGGCGTCCGGTTTAGGCGATGCCCCATGGCCACCGCACTTTGCCAAGCAGGTTGGCGAACCCAAGCGGGTAGCGCCTAGCCGTGCCCGGCGGGAGAAGTGAAGGTTTTGGTCTCGCCCGCTCTCTGACCCGGGGCGGCGCGTCGTACAGAGCACACTTGAACCAGGCGGCTGCGTGGGGACCGCGGCGCATCTTATGTCCGCCGGTTTCCATCCTCCAAGATTCCGCCGAACTCAGTCCCGTAGCTGTCGGGGATCCGATCCCCGGCACCCTGCGCCTTGCTCAGGAGGAGTGGGCCCTTCTCTCGCCTCCGCTGACGAACCCCTTGCCTGACTGCCGATGGGCGGCCCCGGGGACGATGCTCGCGGACCATCCGCTATCCCGGCTGTCACCCTTTGACTCCCTCGCGAGCCGTGCCACCCTGCCCGCTTCTCTTGCTTCGGTCTGCGACGACGTCGTGTATCTCTCGGCGCTGTATTGATTCCACATGAGTGGATATTAGCATATAGCGATATAGCTGTCAACCCTATCGCCTGAAGCCTTCTATGGAGGTGCTGTACTAGCTCCTCGTAGGACGCTGGAATTCGGTTGGAAGTGATATAGTCGGATGGCTATGTCTCCAGTCGACGATGGATCGCCGCCAGAGCCTAGGGTGTCCGTCCAACCGTCGGCCCCCATGGAGTTGCTCTGGATCAGTCACCTCTTGCTCAACCCACGGCCGGAGGTGGCAGAGCTCTTCGCTGTAATTGGGCAGGATCGGGCAACTGGACTTGCTGAGCGGTTGCGAGACTTCTGGGGCGACGGGATCAGCGGGGGTGCGGGCGAGCTGGTGATTCTGGCCGACTACGCTGGCCTCCTGTTCGCTCCCAACCTTGACCAACTTCTTGAAGACCTTCCGGTTCCGACCGGGGATTTTTCCCGGGTCGGGCTGCGGTCGGAGTCTCCGGCGGACCGCCCTCGTTTCGCCGAGCGCTTGGGCCGGCTCCAGCGAGAACCCAAGGTGCGGCAGCGCTATGTAGACCTGCTGGGAGCCATCTGGGAGCCGATGCGGTCGGAGTGGGAGTCGAAGGGACTTCCGCAGGTGCTCGCTGCCTGTCGGCGGACCGCAGAGCGACTCGATCTCGGAGCCCCACTAGATCAGGTAGTTCCCGCCATGGCCCAAGTGACCAGAAAGAAGTCGGACTGGAAGGCACTCATCGACCGCGCCCAGGCAACCGGGCGACTGGTCTTGACTCCCGGCTATTTCGGTGGCAAGTGGAGTCTGTGGGACCTTCCGGAGCATGTCGTGCTCGGCTTCAACGGAAACGTCGATACCCTCGGGGACGCACAGAGCATGGGGCAACGCCTGGCGCCCAGGCTGCGCGCGCTGGGCGACCCCACCCGTCTCTCGATCTTGTTCTACTTGAGCGAAAGACCGACCAGCGTGGGCGAGCTGGCGCGCCAATTTCGGCTCGCCCAGCCAACGGTCAGCGCTCACCTGCGTGCCCTGCGCGACGCCAGCCTTGTGGTCGGCACGCGGTCGGGCGGTCGAACCGTCTACCAAGTGGACCGGGATCCTCTAGAGCGTCTGCTCGGGGATCTTGCCGAGTCGTCCGGTGTGGAACTCAGCGACTGACTCCGGGAGAGGGAATCAAACCCGTTCTTTCCAGCCAGTTTTACTATCCCTGACCGGTACCGATGCAAGTGGCGCCCGGAGACAAGTCCAGACCGGGCTCGAGAGACTGTGATATCAAGGCGTGGTGGGCCGGGGACAGGACGGCTGGGACCAGCGACTCGGTCGAGAGCGTGAGCAGGCGGGGCGCGCTCTGCGTCTCTGGGGAGACTTCCCCCGAGACCCACCTCGGCGTCTTGTCCTGACAGGGCAGCCTGTCTGGACGCGGGGAGGCTTCACCTTGAGGGCGATGAAATTGGCGTACTTTCGCCGTGCCTGGCGGCTTCCGGCATGGGCGCCCCGTGAGGTCCTCGAACTGGCTCGAGCCAGTGCTGCTCCAACCCCCGGAAGGGGCCGAGATGCAGTCTTGCCGATCCAGGCGGTGAAACAGTCAGCCACGCTCTTCGACACGGATCGCGGCCCACTGGAGCTTCCGGCATGGCGCTTGGACAGCAGTCAGAGCGTTGGCGCCATCTGGGTTCTCGCAGCAGAGCCGGCTGAACGGGTTTGGGCGCCCGCCGAGACAGCGCCTCGCGGTCGCCGGATACAGAGCGCAGAGGCCATCAGCGGGGACAGCACACGCCTGAAGGTCACCTTCGTCGGCAGTCACCCCCCCTGGGTGGATTACCCCAGGACGGAGGTGATCGAGACCCAGCGCGCTGTCGCGGTGTTGCCCGTGCCGCACGACGCTGGCCCCCCAGGGGCCCGCGCCTTGCTGGGCAGTGCTCGAGAGGTAGTCGCTGAGCTGCAAAGGCCAATCGGAGACCGGGTGCTGGTCAATCTAGACGGAAGTCCCGTCGCCGTGCTCGGCACCACTTAGGACATGGCACGGCCGGGCGACGGCAGTACCCAAACCACGTAATGGCTGCCTTCGAGCCCACTCCAGACATGCATTCCGCGGTACCAAGCGAAGTCGCAGTGTTCTTGCGCTCCCTCGCCAAACGACTTCTCGCGGCTGGGCCTGAGATTTTGGTTGGAGTGTACGTCCATGGCTCCGCCGTACTCGGAGACTTTCAGCCTGATGCCAGTGACGTCGACATCTTGGTAGTGGTCCGCGACGACGTTCCTCGGAGTTCGATTCAATCGATGGTTGAGATAGTCTCCACAATCAGTGGGTGTCCAGGCACGGGCATCGAGATGTCTATCGTCGACAAGTCCGCCGCCCGAAGGCCCTCACCACCGTGGCCCTACCGGGTCCATATCGCCACTTCGCCAGCCAAGCCGAAGATCCTTTGGTGTGAGCCCGGTTCTGGGGACCGCGATCTCATCCTGCACTACGCCCTCACGCGTCAGTCTGGCTGGGCAGCGTATGGACCCTCAGCCACCGAGGTTGTGGGCGAGGTCGGGAGACTTACTATCGCCGGGCAACTCGCGGCTGAGCTTCGGTGGGCAGTTGACTACGCCAGCGAATCCTATGCCGTCCTGAACACCTGTCGGGCGCTCCGCTGGACCCAGGAAATGATGCTCAGCTCCAAGACCGCTGGCGGGATGTGGGCCCTCTCGAACGGTATCGAGCCAACTCTAGTCCGACAGGCGATCACCGATCGCCAAACGCTCCGCACCAGAAAGGTGAGCATCTTGGCCAGCGGCTTCGCAATCCGAGTGGCAACCGTCCTCGAGGCAGGGATGCCGGGCCAGTAGCCCAACCAGCGAGTGTGGTGCCGAGCGCCCTGCCCACCCGACAGGTAACCGCCAGAACGGTCAGGAGAGTCCACTCCTGGATGGGAGTGCTTCAGCAACCGGACATATCAGTCCCTCTCATGGGGACGGCACCCACTAATTAGCCAACGGGTGCAGCGCGAGCGTGATGCAGAAGTATCTGACAAGATCCTGGGTAGTATTTCCCATGATTTTATCGTATTGTTCTCGCCACGAATATTTCTCGGGCTGCCAGTTCCCGACCGGGGCTTCGGGCGTATTAGTGTCGATATAGTCCTTTGGCAACGCGGCGATGATCCGGTCGCAATCGTCCCTATTAATGCGTTGGCCATATGAGGCAGCTGCCGTAGGTTCGACGCGCAACAGCAGAGACGGATCGCCGTTGCTGCTGTTTATAGTGATCAAGTCTTCGCTGGAAAAGAGGTCTCCACCATCCCCAAAGGCTTTGATGGTGATCTGTTTGCTCACGTGCGACGCCTTGGTCAGGCTCGCACCCTCAGCGTCCTTGGCATAGACTTGCGCCAAGCTCTCTCCGGAGATTGATCCGGAGGCCTGCTCGGAGGTCTCCACATAAAAGTCATAGCTCTCATCGTTGATCGTGTACAGACACTCCTGCTCTGGCGGGGTATCCGAAGGGATGTTTGCAGCGGTAGCCGAGCTGTGGCTGCCGACCAGTTTGGAGGCTGGGACCCCGCACGCATTGAGTCCTTCCTTGGGAACCGCTAGGTAGTTCTTCGTTGCCAACTGGAGCTAACGTCAGAACTTGTGGAAATTGATTCGGGCCGTCGGCTGACCTCGGGGAAAGCGACGGCGTAGCCTTCCAGGCAACGAACCATCGGAGGACCCGCTGAAACGGGTCAGCACTGGAGGCTACGCCGTGTCTGCAAAGTACCAGATTCTGCCGCCCACCGCACCGGTCCCCGCACCCCAGGACGTGCTCGAGGCGGTGGTCCGGAGTGGAGCGCAACAGCTGCTCCAAGCCGCCTTGGAGGCGGAGGTGGAGGAGCTCCTGGGCCGGTCCCGGTACCAGCGGGTGCCGGAGTTCCGGGGCTACCGCAACGGCCACCTGCCCGAGCGCACCATCGGGGTGGGCCTGGGAGCGATCGAGGTCCGGATCCCCAGAGTGCGGGACGTTCCCCTGGAGGTGGCCCCAGACGGCTTCGAGTCGGCGATCGTGCACCGCTACGAACGCCGCTCCCAGACCCAGGCCCGGCTGCTGGCGCGCCTCTACCTGGAGGGGCTGTCCAACGGCGACTTCGAGCCGGTGTTCCGAGCCCTGGTGGGCTCCACCGCGGCGCTCTCGCCGAACAGCATCCTGCGGCTCAAGCAGGAGTGGGAGGGGGAGTACCAGCTGTGGCGAGCCCGGCCCCTCACCGAGCGCTACGCCTACCTGTTCGCCGATGGGATCTACCTCAAGGCCGGCCTGGAGCAGGAGAAGACGGTCCTGTTGGTGGTGATCGGGGTCCGACGGGACGGCCGCAAGGAGCTGCTGGCGATCGAGGAGGGCTACCGGGAGAGCCGGGAGTCCTGGGCAGGGGTGCTGCGCTCGCTGCGGGAGCGAGGGATGACCGAGCCGCCCCTGCTGGCGGTGGGGGACGGGGGCCTGGGACTGTGGGCGGCCTTGGACGAGGTCTTCCCCGAAACCCGCCACCAGCGCTGCTGGAACCACCGCACCCTGAATGTTCTGGAC
>DATLRN010000071.1:0-12683 GCA_035534695.1 Candidatus Dormiibacterota bacterium | reverse complement strand
CTCCGTGATCGACGAGATCCGCGCCGAGTTGCCGGTCACGAAGGTGCTCTTGGTCGTGGGCCACCAGCCCACGTCGTCCCAGGTTGCCGAGCTGCTCATCGGTGGGGGTTCGCTGAGGCTGCCCACGGGAGCGCTGGCAAGGATCGATCTTGACGTCGACGAATGGACGACCGTAGGACCCGGCTGCGGTCAGATGGCCTGGCTGGTTCCGCCCCGGCTCTTTCCCAAGAGGAGCTTTGACTTCGCCGATTAGGGCGGCCACCGCCAATCGACTCGGTCGCCCTGGCGCTGACCTCCTCCCCCGGCCGGGATCTACTTCGGGACCGGGACGGCGAGGTCCACCAGAGCCTGGACCAGGGATAGCTGGCAGACGGTGGCCAGCCACCTCTCGGGAGTGCTGTCGGTGCGGGCGGCGCTAGTCGCGCGACCGCCACTCTCAACCTGGCGGCGGTGCTACGTCCTTCCGCAGACGGGCAGGGGTGCTCCCGGTCAGTGCCGACACCGTGGGTGGGGTGCTGCGGCCCAAGCTGGCCCCACCTGGAGCGGCCGGCTGCGGACGACCTGGTGATCGGACGCCCCGAGCGGTGGGACTTGCTTGCCCAATACTCAGGACAAGTGGCTGCATGAGAGCGGAGGCAACCGAACCTTTGCCAGTAATGGCGCAGCTGCCACACCCTCGCGTATAAGGGAGGCTCACCATGGCCAAGCTGATTTACTCGGCGATCACATCGCTGGACGGCTTCGTGGCGGACCAGGACGGCAACTTCGACTGGGCCGTGCCGGACCAGGAGGTGCACGCCTTCGTCAACGACCTGGAGCGGCCGATCGGAACCTACCTCTACGGGCGCCGGATGTACCAGGTGATGGTCACCTGGGAGACGATTCCCACTGGCGCCCAAGAGCTGCCGCTAATGCGGGACTTCGCGGAACTCTGGCAGGCGGCCGACAAGATCGTGTACTCCCGGACGCTGCCGGCAGTGTCCAGCGCCCGGACCCGGATCGAGCGCGACTTCGACCCGAAGGTGGTCAGCCAGATGAAGGCGTCGGCGGAAGGGGACATCACCGTGGGCGGTCCCGAGCTGGCCGCTCAGGCGATCAAGGCCGGCCTGGTCGACGTGTGCCACCTGTTTATCGTGCCCATCCTGGTGGGAGGTGGCCGCAAGACCCTCCCCGACAATGTCCGCCTCAAGCTCGAGCTGCTAGGCGAACACCGTTTCGGCAGCGGCGTGGTCCACCTCCACTACCGCACCAAGCACTAGGCGGCAAGGCTGCCCGAGGTCCAGGACCTGGCTCCTGAGCTGATAGGCCGGTAATACCGGGGTTCGGCTCAGGCCAGTGGGTTGTGCCAGCGAACCTCGGTAAAGCGCGCGAAGTCGCTGTCAGTGGAGACCACAGCCAACCCGTGTTCGATCGCCAGCGCCGCTAGGTGAGCGTCCGGGATCAGGTTGCCGCGCAGATCGTGGGCCTCGATCAGGCGCTGGAGCAGCTCGGCGTGGCCCGGGGTGGGCGTAGGGATCCAGGCACCAGCGCAGGCCAGCCAATCGGCCACGAACCCCCAAGCCGTGGCTCCGTCCAGGGGAGAGCGCAGCGCTCTGGGGTGGGTGGCGATTCGGAGAAACGCAAGCAGGGTGGGCCAGGGGAAGCCCACCCGGGTGGGGCCGGATAGTACCTGCTCCAAAAAGGCGGCGGCGCCCCGATGGGAGCGGCTCTCGCGGTCGACCGCATAGAGCAGCAGGTTGGCGTCGAGCAGCATCAGCGGAGCTCGGGCTGGTCCAGCACCTCGAGCGCCTCGGCCACGTTGCTGACGTCCAGCCTGACTCCCAAGGCGGCGCTGCGCTGGCGGAAGCGAGTTGGGTTGGGGCGGTTGGAGAGGCCGGCGCGGGCCAGCTCGTTGAGGGCCGCGCTCAGCCCCAGAGAGCGCCGGCGGCGCAGTTGGGCCAGAGCCGCCGCCACGTCCGGGTCCAGGGTTACGGTGGTTCTCACCCGGACAGCTTAGCATCTAGATGCGCCAGCCAGAGCATCTAGATGCGTTGGTCGAAATTGGATCGCCCGCCCACCCCGGGCATCCTCGGGGCGAGGTCAGATCTTGGGCAGAAGCACCCCGGCCCCAACTGAGCAATCCCGTTTACGGGCACGCCGGCAACCCGGGCTCCGGGCTGGCGCAAACCTGTTGGCGTCCACCGACCAACCCGTCGCTCCTGGTGGAGGAGCAACCAGGATCAGGACTCGGACTCAGCCTCCCGTCGACCCGCGACCAACCACAGCGCGCTCCCACCAGCAGTTGCCTAGGGCGAGTCCGGCCTTGCCGGCAGCCTCCGCCAAGGACGCGACGCAAGCGGCTCAGACCGGCCGCGGAGCGCTCGCGGCCCCGGGCCCCGACCAGACCCGGCGACCGTGCGCCCTTGCTTGGTGATTTCGATCGCATCCCGGGTCGCGACCTCGTCCAGCAGAGCCAGGGCTTCGGCCTTGAACTCGGTGGCGGTCATTTGTCTGGTCATGCGGTCAGTGTGCCTGTCACATCCGCGGGGAGCTGAGGGCGAATGGCCGACCTGACCAGCAGCCCTCACTGTCGCTCCGCGCTGGGCCCCTTGCCAGCACTCCCCCCGCCCAGCGTTACCCAATCTCAGTGCCGGTGTCTATCACAGGGCGTTCAGCGGTTTACATCACTAGCCGAGCCTGCTGGGGCGTTTCGGCCGGGGACCGCCCTCGGTGAGATCGGAGGGTGCCGGTAGGGAACCGGACGGGTCGCCCCGACGTCTGGGGAGCAAACCGATCCGGACCTGGAGGATGCACATGATCCGCCCCCGCGTCGTCCTGATAGCGATCCCCGTCCTGGCCGCCCTGACCACCGCTCTGACCGCCCCGGCCCTGGCTTGCGGCGCGCTGGTCGCCACCAACGGGGCGGTGCGGCTGAGCCAGACCACCACCCTGGTCAGCTGGAGCGGTGGGGTGGAGCGTTACCTCACCAGCTTCGCCTTCAAGGGCAGGGTTGAGAAGGTGGGCTGGATCATTCCCCTCCCGGCAGCTCCGGTGTCGATCACCGAGGGTGGCGCTTGGACTCTGCAGCGACTGGAGCTCGAGTTTCATCCCGCCCGGCTAGGGGTGTTCACCGCCACTCCGTCGGCTGCCGCTCGCAAGGCGGTGGTGATTGAGCGGGTCCAGGTCGGGGCGCTGGGAATCAGGGTGATCCGCGGCAGCGGCGATCAGATCCTGAGCTGGTGCCACGCTAACGGCTTCGACATCCAGGGCGTGGTGGGCCGTCACCTCCTGCGCTACGCGGCGGGCAGCCCCTATTTCATGGTGGCCCGCTACGACCTGGCGGCGGTGCGGCACCACCACCTGACCAGCGGTGACGGTACCCCGGTGCTGATGACCTTCCGCACGGCCCACCTGTGGGTTCCCCTCGAGGTGCTGGCCGACGATGGGCAGCTGGTCAGGGCCGACCTGTTCCTGCTCACCGACTCGCCCCTGGTGGTGTCCACTTCTCTGGGGATGCAGCACTTGGGCCTGGGTGAGGCGCTGCCGGGGACGGTCGGGCTGCGGCTGTCGGGAGCCGAGCCGATGAACCCGGGGCTTCACCAAGCCCTGGCCAGCGACCGGCACATGGGCTGGGTCCCGACCCATGGCTGGGTCAGCTACCTGACTCTGCGCGCCGCGGGAACGGCCGTGACCTACGACCTCGCCCTGAACTCCGCCGAGCAGGTTCGGTTGGTGCCCTTCGGCACCCCGCCCCAGGCGGCGGCGAGCACCTCCCGGGTGCTGCCGGATTCCGCTCCGGGGGCCGGGGCCGAGATGGTTGTCGCCGGGCTGGTACTGGCGCTGGCGGCGCTGGCTTTTTTGATCAGGCGGCGACCGCGGACGTCGTGATCAACCGGCGAGCCCCGACCCGCGCGGCCTGGGGCAGACGCGGCTCCCCGGTCGGTGCCAGGCCCAGGTCTCCGGGCGCGAGCCTGAGCCACCCGCCCGGCCCAGAGATCCGGGGATCGGTCTTTGGCATCCAGTCCCCGGAAGTGAGCCGGTCCGCTGGGACGAGCGATCGGGAAGCCGGCCGGCCCTGCCCCTGAGTCTTGCAGCGTCTCCCCCAGGGGGCGACTCGCGGCAATCGCCAAGTTGCGACGGGAGGGGGGCTTCCAGGAGTCAGCCCGATTTTTCATGCTGGTCATTCCCGAGAGAAGGTCGACTCGGCAGACTAGAGAGCACCAGAGCCGCGCCATGGACGGACGGTTAGCCGAGATCGGCGGCTTGACCACAACCTGAGTATCTGGCATAGTTCTGTCTAGAGCGAACATCCGTTCGTCAGCCAGGAGAAGGATTCGATGCGCGTCACCGAGGAGCAGCGGCGCCTCTTGGCGCTGTGCGCGATCCGGACCGAGCAGGGGTCGGTCGACTGGTCGCTGATCGCCCGGGAGGCACAGTTTCCGGATGGGGTCGACGCCCTATGGCGGGGCAGAGTCCAGGAGACGGGCGCCTCCGCTGAGAGCGCCCGAGCGGCGCTTCGCCATGGATTGGGACGCAGTGAGGATCTCTTCCGGCGGGTCGACCAAGAACTGGTGGCGGCTGAGGCTGTTGGCGCCAAGCTGATCACGGTGCTCGACCAAGGTTATCCAGCAAACCTTCGTCTCATCCCCAACTTGCCCCCGTTTCTCTTTGTCCGCGGGGAGATTCTTGAGGACGACGCTCGTTCGGTCGCCGTTGTGGGCACACGCAACCCTTCAGAGCTCGGCATCGGGCGGGCCCAGAAGATGACTGAGCGGCTGGTCGCACACGGCGTGACTGTCATCTCGGGACTGGCGAGAGGCATCGATGCCGCGGCGCACCGAACTGCGCTGGCATCGGGAGGTCGGACTCTCGCGGTGCTCGGGACCGGGATCACCAGGTGCTATCCACCACAACACCAGGATCTCGCGGAGGAGATCTCCCGCCAGGGGGCACTTGTGTCCCAGTTCTGGCCCACACGACCTCCCGGGAAGGACACGTTCCCGCGACGCAACGTCGTGACCTCGGGACTTAGTCAGGGGACCGTGGTCATTGAGGCGACTCGCACATCCGGCGCGAAGATGCAAGCTCGGCTTGCGCTGGAGCACGGAAAGAAGGTGTTCTTGGTCACGTCGCTGGTCACCGACCAACCCTGGGCAGCCGGCTACGTGCGCAAACGGGGAGCTATCGAAGTGACCAACGTCGATGAAGTCCTCGAACAGCTGGCTTCGCCGGAGCGCGTCCGTCAAGTCGCGGAGCAGCGCCAGCAACTTTCCCTAGCGCTACTGTGATCGCGCGTGGCACACGCGATCCAGCCACCGCTAGGACCGCCAGCCGGCTTCCCTGGATGCCCTCAATGCACGTACCTGCGAAGCGGACCACCACGACTGTGCCTCGAGTGCGCCAGCACAACTTTCGAGCGCATCGCGCCCCGAGCGTGCGCGATCTGAAGCCAGCTCCTCCATGACGATTCATGCCCCAACTGGCTCTGCGTGGACCCGGGCCGCCGGATCGCCCCGATTCGCGCTATCGCATACAGCTCAGGCGAACTGCGCAAGATCATCCTGCGGTACAAGTACTACGGCCGATTTGGCTAGGCCCTGATCTTCGGCCGCCTTCTGGTCGGTTGGCTGGACGCTCATGCCGCGAGTTCCCCACCAGACTTGATCGTGGCAAACCCCACCTACTCCGCACCCGGAGCGAGTGGACTAGGACACACCGCGGCCGTGCTCGAGTCAAGTCCCGCCACGGGCGTGACACACCGCGCCCAGCACCGCCGCGACCAAGTAATGGTCCCGACTTTCGACGCGGCTCCCTGCCGCTTGGATGTACCCGCAGCGCCAAGCTACAACCGGAGGACCATATTCCTCGTTCCGCGAGCCGCCGGCCCAAGCCAAGCGCACTCCCGGAGTTGCGGCGGGTCACGGCCGACGACGACGGTCAGTGGGTCCGGTTTATAGCGCCGTGCCGATCCAGAATCGCCAAAGCCCGGTCCAAAGGCAGGGCGTGGAGTACGTGACCGTCGCGGCCGAAGGTGGTCTCGGCCTGAAACAGGGCATTACCTACTGCCTCTTCCACCGCCTCTATCGCGGCCGTGAAGATTGGATCGAAGACACTCGGCTCATGCCAGTAGGCCCCGTCCAGTAGAGCTCTTACCGAGACTGTGTTGCCGGTCGCAGCTCGCGGGACTCTCGTGGCCGTGGAGAAGGCCAGAACGAGCTCTCCTGAACCATTGGCCCCGATCGACCCGCAGCGAGCGAGGCCGAGACCGCCCCGACTGGCCAATCGGCGCAGCTGGTGGGGCAGCATCGGAGCGTCCGTGGCGAGGATAACGATGCAGGAGCCGCTGGTGTGAGCGCGTGGCATGAGATCGGTGATGTCGCGTCCCAAGGGCACTCCGGCCAGGCAAAGGTCAGAGCGCGCGCCGAAGTTGGTGGAAACCAAGGCGCCCACCGTATAGCCGCCAGACTCGGGCGGCAGCAGTCGCGAAGCCGTTCCGATCCCGCCCTTGAAGTCGAAGCACTGTAGTCCGGTGGCTGCACCCACGCTCCCCTCCTGGACCGAGCCGACCTGCCGAGCGGCGTCTAGAGCCTGGTAAACGTGAGCCGCCTGGATCGGGAATGACCGCGCGTCGTTGAGGTAGGAGTCGTCACACTCGGTGACGACCGGCATGATTACGTCCTCGATGCCCTGCACCGGGTCCTGGTCGGCGATCCAGCGGGTTGCGCCGTCATAGACCGCCCCGATCGCGAGACTCGAGGTCAGCAGCACAGGGCTGTGTAGAAGACCCCATTCGTTGATCTGGTTGATCCCAATCATTTCTCCGTAGCCGTTGACGATCGCGGTGGCCGCGTAAACCCGTTCCCGCCATGGTTGGCCCTCGTGCGGCCAAACAACCGTAATCCCCGTGCGCACCGCCTGGCGGTCGGTGGTCCCGTCATCGGAAAGGGTCACGTGGCCGACTGACGTCCCGGCCACGTCAGTGATGCTGTTGCCAGGGCCGGGAAGTAATCGACCAATTTCGATCCCGTATTCGCGGAGCCGCCCACGCGTCATGAGGTCGAGGCCACACCCGTCCAGACTGCCACGGCCTTCTCAGTCAACCGGGGGACCATATCGGCAAACGTTGCATCGCCGCCAAATACTCATCCCCAACGCGCCGGAGGCGTTCGTGGGCGCCCGACATCCAACTGATGTCGCTCGGAAGGAAGCGCTTGGGAACCTTGGCGACAATGGTGTAGTTAGGGTCGACCACGTTGGCGATACGTGACCGCGCTGCCTGGGAGACCAGCTGGTAGGCGTCCATCAGGGAGAGGTCCAACGCGCCCGCCACCCAGCGCACCATCTGAGCGTGGGAGATCCGAAACGCGTCCTCCAGCGGCCGGCACGACCCAGCGACCATGATGGCATCGTCACTCTCCAAGCGTGGCCATTCGCAGTACGCCTCTTTGATCACCTCCACGACGAGAACCGTGTTCATAGCTCCCTCCACGGCGGCGCCGCAGGTCTCACCCTCGCCCATCGTGTAGTGGCCGTCTCCGAGAGAGAAGAGCGCGCCCGGGACATTGACGCCCAGGTAAACGGTTGTTCCGGCACGAACTTCCGGGGAGTCCATGTTGCCGCCGAACGCGTCGGGGACGAGAACGTTGCGAGCCTCGAAGGCCGCCGGTGCGACCCCGATGGTGCCGTGGAAGGGCTGGAGAGGGAACCGCATCTCGAACTCGGAGTCGATCGCTTGGAACAGGACTTCCCGCTCCGGTTCGAGGACTCGGTAGAACCACGTTCGCTCCGGGAGCGGATCCTGGAGCGACGCGGTGATTCGGGTTGCGGTCAGCGATCCGAAGAGCGAAACGGACGTGCTCACAGCCCAGTCGCGGGCCGGGGACACGTCCACCAGGTGGATAGCCAGGGTATCGCCCGGTTCGGCGCCTTCCACAAAAAAGGGTCCCGTCTGGGGATTTATGAACGGGAACTCGATCGACGTGGCCGGGAGGTCACTGACCCCCCGTATCTTGCCTGCGAAACAATCCTCGGTGTATAGCTCAAGCACCTCGCCGGGTCGGAGGGCGTGGACTGGATCTACTCCCCCGAAGGTCCACGCGTACTGGTCCGGCGTTGGGTGGAAAGTGCGCACGACCAGATCGGGGTGGTCGGGGATCGCTCGGGCGTCCATCGCCACGCTCGCTACTCGGAGCTGGGCAGCGGCCGGTTAGTGTCGTAAGGCTCCGGCAGGTCTGCTTGGATCCAGTACCTTCCCGGACGCCGGGCCACGAAGCCGTAGTAGTAAACCAAAGCCACTCCGAAGAGCACCGCGACTGTGATCAGGTCAGACACCTTCTGCTGGGTGAGCGCCAGCACCACGCCCACCAGGGCGATGACCGGTGGCAACGGCCAGAGGGGCATCTTGGAGGGGCGCGGGAGGTTGCGCTGCTGGACGCGGCTGACCAGTGCAGAGATCGCGATCAGGCCGTAGAGAATGATCAGCAGCACTGCCGTGAAGGTGACTACTGTGATCAAGGTGGACTGGAAGCAGAGGATAGTCGCCAGAACTCCAACGACCAGGGTCGCCACCCAGGGTGCGCCGCGGCGTGAGTCCACCTTGCCGATCCATGAGCTTATCGGCTGGGGCCAGGCGACATCACGGCCGCTGGCCCAAACGATCCGCGCGAACTGGAGCGTGATCGCCACCGAGGCATTGAAGATCGCCAGCAGCCCCCCAACGGTGATGATGGTCTTGAAATTGGATCCGAAGGCGGTGCCGGCCACGTAGGTGAGCGGAGTTCCCGAGTGCAGGAATGCCGACACTGAGGGGGCGGCAAAGACGATCGCCACGAAGGGAACCAGTTCGAACACAATGCCGACCAGTGCCGCGGTGACCACCGCCCGCCCAACTTCCTTGGCCGACCCCAGAACCTCCTCCGCAAAGTTGATCCCACTGTCGTATCCGTTCACCGAAAAGAGAGAGGTGGCCACGGCAGCGATGATCGCGCTGGCGGCGATTGGCCCAATCAGACCGTGACTCCCAAGCGCGGTGGGGTGGGTCAGGATCGACAGGGGCTGGTGGAGATGGGTAAAGCCGGCCAAGGCAATGGCGCTGACCACCAGCAGCTCGATGGCGAGGAATAGGGCGGTGAGCCACGAGTTGAACCGGATCTGGAGCAAGCAGACTCCAGTAACCACAATCATCCCCACCCCGGCGATGACATTCTCCGGGATCGAGGGGGCCAGCGAATGGACGTAGGTGCCGATGCCGATCGCGACGCTGGCCGGCAGGAAGACCGCCTGGCCCATGTAGTCGATCATCGCCACGAATCCGGCCGGCCGACCCAGCACCCGGGTCACGATCGAGAACAGTCCCCCGGCGACGGGAAACATCGAGCCTAATTCGCCCATGCAGAAGGCCACGTTGATGGCAATGAAACAGCCAATGACGAAGGCTATCGGCGAGCCCATCCCGGCCACCGCGACCACGGCCGTCGCAATCACCAGCAGCGAGGCCGTGGGGGTGATATCGGAGAGGATCAGGGAGATGTGTCCCAGCGGGGAGACGCTCCGATGCAACTCCTGCTCGTAGCCCAGCGCCTTCAGCGAGTCCTGCCCGCTCGACATTGAAACCCATCCCCCCTTACCGGCCGTCGGCCCGAACAAGCTAGGTTCGGCTGATAGGGAGGCGATCCCCCGAATCGCGGCCCCTCCCGCTCCCCGCTGCGACCGCGCCTCGGAGTTGATCTGGATTATTCAGCTTGGTCGAGCCGAGTGTCAAGGGGTGCCCGTGGCGCTGGCCGAGCTGGGTCCGGGGGTCACCGAGGCGCCCATCCTCGCGCCCAGACCCCACGTCCCGTCAGTTGGGCAGGGGGGCATCATCCGGCGGTTGCAGTCGCGCCGGGGGCTGGGGATCAGCTGCGATGCAGTCGCAGCCCCGGTACCTGCTTGAAGTCGCGGTGGTTCTTGGTGGCCAGCGCCAGCCCCTGCACCAGGGCGGTGGCGACGATCAGGGCGTCGGGAAGGCGCAGTCCCTGCCGCTGGCGGCGCAGCAGGCCGGCCCGGTCGGCAATCCGGCGGTCGACCGGGATCTCCTCCATTCCCGCCAAAAGCCGCCGAACGTTCGAATCACGCTCGCCGGCCCCGGCCAGCAGCTCGGCGCGCGTTATCACCGAGTAGGCCAGGCGCCCGGGCCCGGCGGGTAGGCGCCGCACCCCGGCCAGATGATCGACGCAGACGTCGGTGTCGATCAGCAGCTCAGCCACGATCCTGCCACTCTGAGCGTGACGGCACCCGCTCGCCGATCCCCGGTGCGGAGCCGAAGGTGGCGTCCAGGTCATCCTCGTCAGCCAGGAGCTGATCTATCGCCTCCCGGATCAGCTGGGCCATGGTCGCCCCCTGCTTCCGACCCCGCTCCCTAAGTCGGGCCCGCTGCCCCTCGGTCAGGTAGATCTGGGTTCTCACCGCCATATACATCAAGAACTATACATCACGGCTGGGACCAGCTGGATCCAGCCGGCACGGCATCCGGAATCGGCTCCAGCTCCTCACCTCCCTGATATGAGCCCTGGGCTTCGGGAGCCGTGAAAGTGTCGCGTTCTCGGCAGAATAACTAGAACACGACACTTTCGTAACTGCTCCGGCCCGGGCCACCCCCGCTCGGGATCGGCTCGCCGGCCAAACCCGTCAAATAGAGGTAGTTGCTGGAACCCTAGAACCCTTTCAGGGCTATGAACCGGACATGCTGAGGTGGCCAGGCGGCTGGGGCCGCTCTTCCTGGCCGGCGAGGTCGCCAGCTGCGGCATCGTCGACCTGGAGCTGCTCTTCAGCGCTCGGAGCAGCGCCGACTACCTGGCCATCCTCTCTGACCGCCGCAGCCTGCCGCGAGCCGAGGTGGGCGAGGCGGGGATCGAGCGGGCGGTTGAGATTCAGACCGCTCTGGCCCGCCATGGCCAGCACCGGGGCGTGGCCATTCCTGACCTCCTGATCGCCGCCGCTGCTGAGGCCGCCTCGCTGATCCTGCTCCACTATGACGCCGACTTCGACCGGGTGGCCGAGGTCACTGGGCAGCCAACCGAGTGGGTGGTGCCCAGGGGGAGGGTGCCCTAGCCCGTTAGTGCGGCGCCAGGGCAGGCGATCTGATCGACTGGCCCAGCTGGCCCGCTGGGAGGGCTCTGGAGCCGGGCTCAGGGTATTTGTCGCGTTCTAGCCCAAATGATTGGGACACGACGCTTCTCCCTCTCTGGGGGCTCGGCCCTAGCCAGAGCCCCCAGAGAGGGAGCTGCGGCCGGAGGGGGAGAGACGTTGCCTGAGCAGCGCGTGTCATCGCGGTTGAACCATTGCCTAGGCCCCGAGCACATCGTTATAGCGACCTGCGAGCTTAGAGGAAGATCTCTCGTCCAAGGAGCTCCGTTGGATCGGGATGCTTGGACAGGAGTCTGTCCAGGGCAGTGACTATCGTCCCCAGGGAGTCCAGTCGCAGGCTGAACTTTGTGGATGGCAGCAGGATGATTCCGTAATGGGTGGTAGACGCGGACAGATAGTTGGCGTGCAACGGTCGGAAGTCGCGGATGTTGTTGGTGACGACCGCCCGCTCTTGGCCGGATGCCCAAATCAGCAGCGCAGCGTCGTCGTGCCCCCGCAGCCCAGCCTCAGCTACCGACAGGACGTCATGCCCGCGAAGCTGCAGCTGCTCGGCAATCTCTGGTGACAGCTGCTCATCGAGGAGCAGCCTCATTGGGATAGGAGCTGTTGCTCGCGCCGGTAGGCCAGCGCGGCTTCCTCCATCAGCTTGCGGCTGCTCTCAATAGCGGCATCGATCTCGACCTGGTGGGAGGCATAGAAGCGCACCGCGGCCTCGACCAGCCCGGGCCGCAGGCCCAGGTTCTCCGCGGTTCTGCCTAGGTCGTTGGCCTCAGCCTGGAAGACTTCGACGACCTCCCAGACATCGGGACCTCCGGCCAGGCCGGGCCGCCGCCCGGAGGGACCGCTGCGGAACACGATCCCGGGGAACTGGTCCATCACCAAGCCCTCCTGGACGTAGCGCTCGGCAAGAGCGGTCTTGGGCATGTGAACCTGGTTGGCTTGCTTCTGGAGCTGATCCAGGACGTCCGGCCGAGTTCTGAAAGTAAGGCTCTGTCCCAAAGCGTAAGACATCGTATCACAAGCGGTGTCGATCCCGGCGCCCCGACTGACCGCCTAAGGGCCTTCGGGCTCCCGTCCAGCTCAGAGGGGTCTGGCGGCGGGCGGCCCTTCACAACCCGAATCTCCGCTGGCCCCAAGGGAGCCGGCCAGCCAGATTCGGTAAGTTGGGGCGGGGAGTGGAGCGCGGCACCACGGCGGCTTCACTTACTTCCGGCGGCCGAGGCTCAGGGTCGGATCTGCGCCGCCTCTTAGAGCTTATCCTGAAACGCGGATGAGCTTGGAGAAGATGAGCTGAGCGCATGCGAGAGCGAGGAAGGCTTCGTAGTTCTGAACTTTCTTCTCCCAGCGGACCAGCAAGCGTCGTGAGCGGTTGATCCAACGATGCGTGCGCTCCACTACCCAACGGCGAGCACGTTCTCCGCGCTTCTTGGCGCGAGGGGTTGTGCCGAGACGGCTGATGTGGCCGATGTATCCGCGGGTCGCAACGGCATCGTCGATGACTGGATAGTCGTAGCCTTTGTCAAGGCAGAGATGCTGGCGCTGGGTGCGGGACGTCTTCGGCCGTGCGATCACGACGGCGT
>DATLRN010000070.1:0-2838 GCA_035534695.1 Candidatus Dormiibacterota bacterium | reverse complement strand
CCACTTCTCCCAACAGTCCATGGCCCGGCTGGACCCCACCAACCAGGACCGCCTCACCAACCCCCTGACTGCGGGCTTAGCGGCCTGATGAACCTATCCCTAACTTCCGACCGAATTTACACCAACGATGGGACTTGACTGGCGCGAGGCGATCACTGCGTACGGTCGAGTGGAGTTGTGCGCTCACTCGCAACCGCCCCGTGGGCGGATTCGACTTCATTGGGCGCGGACGTCGGTACGGGGTCAGAGAGTTCTCATCGACTTATGCACCGGTCTTCGACCCTCACAAGTCGTCGGCACCCGTGCGTAGAATGAGGTGCGGAGGTGGCGGCATCGGTCAGGAGCAGCACCAGACCGGGTAAAGATACTCGGCACCTCGCCCAGGAGCATAAGGTCAGTCATGCCAGGGGGGAGCGAGATCAGTGGGAACCGCTTGCTGGCTCGCCTGCCGAGTCGGGATCGGGGGCGGATCCTGCAGAAGCTGGCGCCGCGCTTCCTAAAGGTCAGAACCCACCTATTCGAAGCCGGGGAAATTGTGGACTCCGTGTACTTCCCGCTGGACGGTGTCGTGTCCCTGGTAACAGTACTGGAGCACGGTGGCGCGGTCGAGGTCGCGACAGTCGGCAATGAGGGCCTCGTCGGTGTCCCGGCCACGCTCGGAGGCAGCCTGATGGTTTGCGCGATTTCGCAGGTGGCCGGACGCTGCCTAAGCATGTCCATTGACGCCTTCTTCGACGAGCTCGCGGCCAGTCAGCCGCTAACAACGCTGGTGAATATCTACGTACAAAGCCTTTTCGGTCAGATCTCACAAGGCGTCGCCTGCAACCGACTCCACTCCACAGAGGAGCGCCTCAGCCGATGGCTGCTGATGAGCCAGGACCGGGTCGGTGGAGACCAGTTCAGCATCACGCGGGAGTTCCTCGGGCAGATGCTGGGCGTGGGTCGGGATACCGCGTCGCTAGCAGCCAACGCATTGGAGCGGGCGGGCCTGGTCACCTGCCGACCAGGCCACATTGAAGTCGCCGATCGGAGTGGCTTAGAACAGGTTTCCTGCGAGTGCTACCGGGTCTTCCGGTCAGAGCAGCGCGCTGTGACTGATGAACGCACCGACCGTCCGCAGCCGCTCTTCGCCATCCGACGTAGCGACGAGGCACCCGCGACTGGCGGACGATAAAC
This sequence comes from Candidatus Dormiibacterota bacterium, assembly GCA_035534695.1. Lineage (GTDB taxonomy): Bacteria > Chloroflexota > Dormibacteria > Aeolococcales > Bog-877 > Bog-877. Next base: position 1,662 of record DATLRN010000070.1, on the reverse strand, counting down.
CGACCTACGGTCTGAGACGAGTTAGCCGTCAGATAGCGGCCGGTTGCAGTGCTAGGAATCTGGCCATGAGCGACCCACGCTCCGGGGATATAGGCGGGCAGAGTGTGCCGCAAAGGTGTTGACCCTCGCGGCACTGACCGACTTTCCGATCTAACGAAGCGCTGGAGCGTGGGGATGGGCGCGAGCTTGGTAGCGGTCAACGGCGACCCGAATAGCCTAACAAGTCGCTTGGAACAGGCAGAGATATTGCTGACGAACGTCGAGCGGGTAGCCGGCGACAGAAAGCTGTCCTAGCGAACGCCTTTCGGTGCCGGCCGGCGGTGGAGATGGCCAGCCACAGCGTATGGCCGCCAGCGTACCGACACGCGGCAACCCATAGCGCACACTGCGTTTGACGTCTGAGGAGTCGGCCGGGACGCCAGCGCATGGGCGTGCGTCTAACGGGTTGACTTCTCGGAGGCATCGGCATGATCATCCTGGGTGTCGTTCTTCTGATCGTCGGCTTCGTGCTGGCGATCCCAATCCTGTGGACTGTGGGCGTGATCCTTGCCGTGATCGGGCTCGCTCTCTGGCTACTGGGGAGCAGAGGTCACAAAGTCGGGAACCGCGCTCACTACTACTGAGCTGCGGCACCGACCCGCTGAGCAACTTTCGGTTTGCTGCTCGGTTTGAGTTCAGAATTACTGCTGGAGATACACTATGTTGAGTCCTACGGTGCCTACGGCGCCAGAACTTCGTCTCGACCCCGTTTCCGATGCTCCGGCCCTAGAGGTCGACGGCTCGCGTGGTGGATTCGCCGTTGGGGTGTCCACTTATGTGGTGGATCTTTGGATTGACCTAGTCAGTCAGGCCGAGAGCGCTGAGCCGCCGACCCGACTTCCAAGTGTCAGCGGATTGAGTCGGCAGCAGTTCAGAGCGCTCAACTGCCTCCAAAGTGAGCCGCTAACAATGCATGGGCTTGCCCAGTGCCTGGGCGTCAGCGCTGCTGCGGCTACAGCGACGGTCGACCGGCTTATCAGCGCCGGAGCCGTCCAGCGATTCCGTGACACTCTCGATCGCCGACTGGTTCGTGTTGTGGCCACCGTCGCCGGGGTGCAGATGGCCAGCGAGTATCACGCGACCCAGGTCAGCACGCTGCAACTGCTGATAGGCCGGATGGATCCCGGGCGGCAAGCTGTCCTTTCCCTTGCCATGACCGAAATCTCCCGGGCGATGGACTCGCCGTCCGTCGCACTGGCGGACCGGCCGCTGGCTCCAGATCCTGCCCAGTGGGCCTCAAACTAGACATTCCGCACTACTACTACTACCACTGTCCGCCTGGCAGCACCTCCAAAATCCCTGTCCCGGAGCCCGACCCGACGTGGAGGACCCCAAGACACCAGATCCCGTGGCCTGACCTTGCTCACCTTCACGAGGCCGGAATGCTCGCCGACGAGGAGTTCCAGGCCCAGAAGACGGACCTGCTCGGGCGGATTTAGGAGACCAGCCGCCCCTGGACCCCAGGTCGGGGCGACTCTACCGGCCGATGCCCCTCGTCGCACGCCCGCCCCAGGCTGACCCCAACCAGACCGAATCACAGCGGCTTCCGGCGAACCTCTCTGAGATCAAATCGAGGAGCCGACGGGGAGATTCGAACTCCCGGCCAGCGGTTTACGAAACCGC
>DATLRN010000069.1:0-2139 GCA_035534695.1 Candidatus Dormiibacterota bacterium | reverse complement strand
TGTTCGGAGCATGGGGCGGCGCGTTCCAGGCATACGTCTCGGATGGCACGCTGACCGCCTGCGCCAGCGACGGATCTTCAACCGCTCTGGCAGGGGACGGGTCCCGCGTGACACAGGCGTGGAGCGGTGCCACCGCAGCGGGAACGACCGACGGGGCTTCCGAAGCAGCGGCATCGGACGGGACCGGCAATGCACTGGTCTCCGACGGAACCCTGGAAGGCGATGCATGGGACGGCAGCCTGGCGACGCAACCCGACTGAGGTGAGCTGAATGTCCGTCCCGGTGATCTTTTCGAATGACACCAAAACCGTCCTCACCATCACGCCCAAGTACGACCAGAACTCCGCCAGTCCGGGGAGTTTGGTCAGCCTGACCGGAGCGACCTCTGCGGCGGTGGTGTTCCAGAACACCGCGACGGGAGCCTTCTTCACCGGAACGGGCACGGCGACCATCACGACGACGATCAACTACAAGCCCTCGGTGGCTGACCTGAACTCGCCCAACGCGCCCGCTCCGGGCGGCATGTACGCGCTGTACGTGACGGTGACATACAGCGACGGCTCGACCCTCCCCTTGCAGCCCGCCCAGATCCAGATCGTGACCGCGCCATGACCGATGAACCGGCGCGCTCGTTCCACCGGTCCCGGAACCTTGGGGGCCAGACGGGCGGCGGCGCTGGAAGTGGTGACGCCTCGGACCACGAACGGCGCATCCAGGCTCTGGAGCTTGCCACGGGGGCCTCAACGGCCGCCATGAAGGCGCTGGAGGTATCGCAGTCGGACCTCCGCAAAGACCTGTTCGGCGACCCCAAGAGACGCGACAAGGGCGGCGCTGGAGCGTTTGCGCGGATCGAGGATCTGCTTGCCGAGAGTCAGGCCGAGACGCTGGTGAAGATCGATGCGATGCAAGCCTCGGTCAACACCCACTGGGCAGCGGAAGAGGGTCGCGTGACCATCCGAGGGTCGCGCAGGTGGCAGTTCCTCACATACCTCGCCGTGGGGCTGGTTGTGGCTGGCGCATCGTTCGGCCTCTCGCTGATCCACCACTGACGATCTGCCTCTAAGGAGAGCCAATGCCGAACACCGAGCAGATCGGCGAGCACATCACCGTCTACACCGACGACCACCCAAAGCGGACGGACTCGCCGACCTATATCGCGGCCCGCAAGGTGCTGATGCAGCAGCGGAAGGGCGGCTGCCTGGTCTGCGGCGGTGTCCCCAACATGACCCACCCCGAGTTGGTGCCCGTTGGCTCGCCGGTCGGGCTCCAGGACCACCACGGTCAGGGGCTCTACGTCAAGGACGTGCTGGTGGCCCTGGGTCTGTTCCCGATCGAGTGGTCTCAGGGCTGGGGGTCGAGTCCCGCCGTGGTGCAGCAGTTGGTCGCCAACGTGAACGTCGTGCTGGCCGCGCTCGGCGAGCCGACCTACGACCAGCCCATCACTGATGTGCCGAGCCTGATGCTTTACGTGGACTCGACCTTCAACGCCGACGTGAAACTCTGCGCTGGACATCATGTCTCGCTCCAGACCCAGCACACAGTCGACGCGAAGGGCCACGAGGCGGTGGGCATCCACGAGATCCCGCTTCCAATCTGGGCCGGGCAGCTGACCTGCGACTGGCGAAGGTTCGACATGTGGGGAGGCTCAACAGGAACCGTAGCTGTCGCTCCCGCAACCGACGCTGCGGGGCAGCTCGTGCCGGGCCAGGTGGTGGTGCTCCACGCCGCGCCAGGGCAGGGGATCAGCCGCGGCGATGTTCTCCCGGCCCACCACCCGGTTTCTCGCCTGGCCCATGCCGGGGCGCATCAGCCCTGATGTGGAGCTTTGTGTCGACTGCGGAGCCGAGGGGCGAATCCTCTGCAACGACTGCCACGACCGGCGGACGGGACAGATCACGGCGGCACTAACCAAGGCATACCGGGAGGTAGACGATGCTCAGGCAGCTACGCAAGGCGTTCGGACGGAAGTCACAGCGCGGCGCGGTCAAGTGCAAGGCGCGGGGCTCCTCTACGTCCTGCTCTGCATCATCGCGGTCATCGTGATCGTCTTGCTGGTTACCGGCCGCGTCACCCTCTAGCGGAGGGTAGAAGACCCGACTCTGCGGCCCCGACCTTGGGGCGAGGAGGAAATGTGGAACC
>DATLRN010000068.1:0-5969 GCA_035534695.1 Candidatus Dormiibacterota bacterium | reverse complement strand
TCAGCTTCCCCCCGTCCGGCAGCTTGCCGGAGACCTCGGTCTGGCACCCGGGACGGTGGCTCGCGCTTACCGAGAGCTGGAGGAGGCCGGCCTGGCCGTGGCCAGGGGGCGCCGAGGCACCTTCGTGGCTCCGTCACTGGAGGGTGTTGGGCCGGTGAGAGACCGACGCCTCGTCAGCGCTGCGGTAGCTGATCTCGTGCGCTACGCGCGCCGCGTGGGCATGGACGAAGACGTGGTGCTCGCAGCCGTCCGGCGCGCATGGCAGACGGGGGCGGACTGACTCGCTCCGACAGAGTCCGGGTCAGGTGCCACCGGGGGGTTCTTCTGAGTGTGTGGTGGGGCGAGCTTGGTGTTGCGACTGAATTACTCGCCGGGTTGCCGCCACCAGGGCAAGCAGGACGACCATCGCACCGGCAACGAGTGGCCAGAGGAAGAACAGGACGACTAGGAGAAGTCCAAGCGCAAATAGTCCGCTCGCTCGACGGCTTAGCTTCATCCAGAGCGTCCTCCAGGCCCGCTCAGATGGGACGCGAGTCGCATCCCATGGGCTAGCCAGGCGAGATCCACCAGATGAGGAACAGGACGACTAGGAAAAGCCCAAGCGCAAGTAATAGTCCCCTTGATTGTCGGCTTAGCCTCATTCAAAACGTCCTCCAACTCCACCCGAATGGGATGGAGTGCGGAGCTTAAGCGCGAGCCAGGCGAGACCGACCGCGAACACCACCCCGAACACCAGAATGCCCGAGATCGAGAAGGCAGAGTGCTCATAAGTAGGCCCGCTGATGCAACCAGTGGAACCGCACACGCGACCGCTGCTGCCGCTCACTCCCACGGCAAAGCTACCAAAATAGCCTTTGGCTGAGCAGAACGCGCTCAAGGCGAATCCACAAACTCCTGCCCCCAGCAGGAAACTTGGCCCGCTCACGTCACTCGGGCGCCAGAAGGCCAGAGCGCTGAGGATTACGACCGCCACAATTGCTACAAAAATAATGAGGGGGGCGCCGAAAACGGCGGCCGTCCCAAGGATTGCCCCTACGATGGACGGGATGAGAATCCTCGGCCAAGACCACGTCAGCGAGCGGTAAGTTCTCGATGTGGCCACAGCGCTCGTCTGGTCAGGGTGTGTCACGGGCGCGACTCCTTGCCGAGAAGGCCGTCGATTAGCGGGGACAGCCGCTCTGCCAGCTCGAAGAGTGAGTCCACTGGAGCGGCTCCAGAACCCGCGTTCGGCAACCCTCCCATCCCCGAGATCGTCTCCACTCCGAGATAGGCGGCGATGGTCGCGAATGACAGATCTGGGATCGAAACCACGCCTTCGAGCATGGTCCCGTGAACGAATCGACTTGCCACATCGCCAACGAGCTCCAGCCATGGCTCCATCCGGAGACGCAGGGCATCGCCCAACTTGGGATCGGAGGAGGCTCCAGCGGCTAGCTCCTGGACGATCCGGACGTGCCCGCTTCGCACGTCCTCGTCATATAGCCGCCGGAGGCATGGCACGAGGTCTCGAATCAATCCCACGTCCCCTAGCGTTTGCTTGTAGCTGAGCAATCGGCGCTCGCTGCTGTGGTCTAAGGCTGCGATGAGAAGGTCCCGAACGGTGCCGAAGTGGTAGAAGATCAGCGCCTGGTTGAACTTGCCGGCGCGAGCGATAGCGCGGGCGGTCGCCCCGGCAAGCCCATCTGTAATGAGTGTGCGAAGTGCCGCTGCGACTATTTGATCCTGAGTCCTTGGGTAGCGCCCTGGCACGCCTAGATCTCGCGAAGGAGAGTCAGGGCGCGACGAGGTGGGTTGAGCAGGCGCTTTGAGCACTTGCTCAACATATTCCGAATCCCGCTGCTTGTCAACACCTTTTCGGCTAGTCGAGTTCGATGTGGCCTGGCGAGGCCGGCCGCCGTCGCCCACGCAACGACCGCTCCAGCCATAGCGCCGGGGCTAGGTATGGCACTCGGTTGCGAGGTCAGCCCTAGTTAGAGATTGGGCGAGTGCCGGTACTACGACGGTTACCTAACGGAACCGATGGCTACTCCTGCGACTCCTTGTAGTCAGCTAGAGTCCGCCGTTTGCGTTGGGTCACTAACTCCGCCCTTTTCTCTTTCAGAAAGGTTTCGCACGCCTTGCGCCGTTGCTCAGTGCTGGCAAAGTAGTGTTTGAAGACACGAAGCGCCTTACTGGACTGAGCGCCTGTCTTCTCTCCGCGGAGCAACTGTAAGGCCACCCCAATGTCCTCTTCAGTCAGCAGGGGCAGTCCGCCGTCGGTTAGCCCTTCTTTCTTTTGCTTGGTGCGAAGTAATGAGGCAGCTCGGGCTGGACCAAAAGTGCGCTTCAGCTCTCCAAAGGTTGAAAAGCGAAAGTCGATGGCTTGGTCGTCCTCAAGCTCGGAGGCTTTACTAGACATCTTGCTGCTCCTCGTCGGCGCGTCCGCCACGGACTGGACAAGGCGGGTAGTCCAAGGCTCTTCTCCATGCTTGAGAGCCTCGCTAAGTTGGAATCATGCCAAGGCTCATAATCTAAGACAGCCTCTGAACTATGTCACCGGCTCGTGGCGAAGTCAAGAGGTGGCTCCTACTACCACCTCAGAATTGGACACAGGGGCAACGTGGGCTGATTTCCGACGACATGCGGTAGCTTAGGGCGGGAGCGAGTTCCCGACCCTGGTAGCGGCGGTGGAGCCCGCCTCGGACATCCTGGCCGCATTCTCGGCACTGACCGAAATCGGGGCAAGGGCCTACGTCGCAAACGCCGCCCACGCCCCTATTGCCTTGGTCCACGCCGTAACCGCTCCAGCCGCGGTCCGGGGCCTGCTCGGCCTGCTGTCCCTGCAGCAGCAGAAAGAGGTCCTTGCCTACACGTGGCAAACTGTCGCCGGTCTCGTCGCCACCAACGCACCAGCCGGCCTCGCCACCCGTCTCAATGCGCCCCAAGTGCTTACGCACGAGGAGATCATCCAACAAGCGGTGGCCTCGGGCGACGATAACGCCATCAAGCTCACCGAAGCTGCCCTCCGCGAGAACGCACTCAGCCGTGACCCGATGTACCTCGTCGCCGCCGCAGACGCGGTGGTTCGGCTCGCACCAGACCACTAACCGGCGTCAGCCCGGTCGGTCACGTGCCTTGGATGCACCAGTGGCACTAGTCCGCTGGTCGCGTGGCAACACTCGCCTGAGACGCATCGCCCGAATGGTTCCCGGAAGTACCGACGTGGCAGGACAGGCAGCACACGCCGGAGCAGGTCGTGCCGAACCTCTGTCGGGCGGGTCGCTCATGGGCGACGCCACTGGGCCAGCCGGTAGGGCCAAGCAGTTCCGGCTGCTAACGGAACCGACTAGGCTGGGACACCCGACAGCGCGATGAGCATTCCCACTACGACTGCCGCGACCAGCGACCGCCGATCCGACGATAGAGGCGGATCGCGACGAGGCTGAGTATTGCCCAAGCCGCCACGACGATGCCTGCGAACCCGAACTCAGGACCGTAGCGCGGAGCCCCGAGCACAGCGAGCGTGATCATCACAAAGATACCCGCGAGCACAAGCCACCCGATCAGATGCCATGGGTTTGGGATATTCGATTTCTGATCCATGACGATCATCCTACCTGACTCAGGGACAACTGTCACAACGTCCCGCACTGCTCACGCCGCCTGCCGGAGTTGTCCGGACCCCCTGAGACTGGTCCAAGTGGCGTGTGGTCCAATCTGGCACTAACGGGCAAGGAGGACCGAATTGAAAGACAGGAAGGACACACCCGGGCAGATCGTGCAGAAGGCCCGGGAGGCGAACCGGCTGCGGCGTTAGGACCAGGACCTAGCCGAGGTAACCATGCCGCTGAAGCTCAGCGGAGCAACCACGTGCCGATCGCCGCAGAGATGGCGCTGCTGCCGTGGCAGCGTGCCGACCGAGTCTGTATAGATGGCCGACTCGGTCGGCATGGAATGTTAGCTCGCGCTGTGCGCTCGGCGACGAGGTTATTCAAGTCACCCACGCGCTAGCGCGTCCAACGAGATGGCAAGTTCCCTCTCAAGCTGTTCGAGGCTCGACCCATCTACTCGGGACGTCGAGGCCCCAGACCAATGTCCGGGCATACGTCCCCATGAGATTCGCACGGTCGACTTTGGACCGCGACCAGTCAAGATCGCCTCGATCAGCCCGAGCGGGGTGGGGATGGTGACTCTACCTTCGACCAGAAGAGTCCTGCTGGCTCCCGCGACTAGCGCTTGCTGAGTCGGGGACAACTCAAATTGGCAACTGTCGTCCAATTCCACTGGCAGGGTTTCGAGTCTCCGATCGGACAGGAGCCGCGAGACGAGCTCATCCGAGCCGCCGACGTAGGTCCAATCCAAGTCGAGCTCCGTCGCAACGCACCAATTGCGATCAGCAGGCCACCACAGATTGGGAGTCTGATCTTGGGATCCCAAGAAGGCGAGCGCTTGGGCGCTCGGTCCGGTGTAAAGGAGGTAGCTGCGGTTCGGAAGCTCCACTCTCCCACCGCTGCGGACCTCCGGAGGGACGGGGTCAGGAAGCACGGTCGTGGCGGCCTCAGACGAGACTTTGAGAGCTCCCCGACCTTGCCACCCGTACCCGTCCCACAGGCAGAACCAGCACAGGTCTGAAGAGCTGGTATGCGCCGTCAGGATTTCGATCAGGGCTATGCAATCCTCGCCTTCCAGCGTCCCTCGCGTTGGTGCTGAACTCCATGGTGGAGGCTCCGGGACGGCCTCGAGCGGGATCGCGATCTGTTGGAACTGGACCCCTCGATGGATCGCCGCGCCGCTCCAGGCCGCGATTTCCCGCCATCGCACGATAGAGCGTTCACCCGGATCTCCACGACGGGCCGGGTGGAGAAGTCGGACGTATCCATCGAACCCCTTGGGGATAACAGATGCCGCCGAACGGGTACCGAACGGTGCCAGCCGAGCAGAAATCCATGCCGCCTCCTCTGTGCGACTGCTCCATTCCACTGGACGCGGATCTGTTTCAGCCACCACGGACCAAAGGCGGTTGTCTCGGGCAACGCCAAGCTCGGTGCAAGTGGCTGCGTCTGATCACGCTAGGCCGATCGAAGCGCAGCAGCGGGCAGCAGCCGGTAGGCTAGAGAGATAGTGCCGGTCATGGCGATGCCTGCGGTCACAACTGCCACGGCTATGGCGAGCAGCGGGGCAGCCACTGTGGTAACTACCGGAGCGCCGATCGCCAGGCCGCCAGCCGCCACCAAGGCCGCCGCCACGACTCCACCTCCTACGCCCAGTGTGAGAGCTTGGATGGCTACCACCAGGGCCACGGCGCCGCGAGGCCAGCCGATGGCTCTGAGAGTAGAGAACTCCACTTGCCGCTCCAGGTAAGCCAGGGAGAGCAGCGTTGCCGACGCCCCGGCGCCCGCCACGATCGCGATCACGATCATCACGATGTCCAGGGGCCCTACCTGGTTAGCCAGGTATCGGCCGAGGGTGGTCGGTCCGAGATGTCCCGCGAACCCTCCCACGATGAGGACCACTCCCCCAACCAGCCCCGAGCCGATCGTGCAGGAGCCTACGCACAGCAGGGACTCTAGCCGCCAAGGACCGAACAGGTCTCTCAGCGCTAGGGTTCGCACTGACCGGACCCGCAACCGCCCCACACGGCCGCCGCGCCGTAGCGCTGTCGCGGCTGGCGATCTGGCAGCACTGAGCAGCGCTGGCAGCGGCGCCAGCACCGACATGGCGACTACGAGGGGTATCACAGCCAGCAGCAGCACGATCGGAATGGCGGGATCCAGGACTCTGGTCACACCGATGGCTAGGACTGATGTCGCGACCCCGATCACCGCGCCCAGCAATGCCATCTCGGTCAATGCCAGTCGGACCACATGCGCCAGCGGCCAACCGAGCGCCCGCAGCAACGCGAAATCTCTTCGCCGTCGTCTGGAGGCGAGTTGACCGATCACCCCCAACAGCACCAGAACCACTCCAATAGTGAGCACAAATAACACCAA
>DATLRN010000067.1:0-6477 GCA_035534695.1 Candidatus Dormiibacterota bacterium | reverse complement strand
CCTCCAGCTTGGCGATGTGCGGCTTCTGCGGACCTGTGTAGGCGGTGTTGGGGACGAACGCGGCGTAGCCGGTGGAGGGCGCGAAGGCGGACAGCTTGAAGGGTCCGTCAACGACCTGCCAAAGGGGATTGGTCGAGTAGGAGGTCTCGTCCTCGGCCTGGGCGGTGATGTAGGTGTAGACGGCCTTGACGCCGTCGGCGGTCGTGTCGTAGTTCCCCACGGCGCCGCCCGCCGAAGTCTTGTCCCAGGTCTGTTGGGGGATGGGGAAGATCTCGCTCAGCTGTGTGTACAAGAGCCAGAGGTGGCTGTAGGCCTTGTTGAAGGTGAGGCTGAACTGGTAGGGGGAGGCTGCCGGGAAGCTCATCGAAGTAATGTCGTCGGGAATGTTTCCGGGCACGTAGCCGACGTAGTTCTCCTTCTCGGCGACCAGGAGGTTCATCCAGAACTCAATGTCCCGGTTGGTCACCGGCTGCCCGTCGGACCAGGTGTAGTGGTTCATAGTGATGGTGACCGTCCGCCCCCCATCGGAGTAGGTGGGGACCTTGCCGATGCTGAGCGGGTAGTTGATCACTGGCTCGCCAGACTTGCCAAACCAGAAGAGCGGTCGGTAGAGAAAGTTCTCAAACTGGAAGAGGTCCTGGTTGTTCGAGTTGGGGCCGGAGACGAAGGGGGATATGTAGTTGGGCACTTCGCCGGGTGGGAGAGCGAAGGTGGCGGTGCCGTGGTACCCGGAGGCAGCGGCGGTGGGTGCCTGGAGCAGGGCCAGGGACATGGGCACCAGGAGTAGCAGGACCGCCGCCCCCAGCCGCAGCGACCGCCGGTGATTGATCCTGACTTTGATCACGTGGATACTTCGCCTCCCCAAATTTTTTGGCCAAGCCCGGCTACTCAGGGAAAGGGCCCAGAGTGTGTCTCGAAGAATAGGAGATCGCTCCGTCCGCAGTCAACTGTAGACGGAGCGCCTCACTCGGGTCGCGGCAAATCTGTCTGGCCTTGCCTGGTGGGGGGCGACCGGGAGCCGGGTGGTGGGATGTGAAAGGCATCCACTCCGGTTCCACAAGCGGTCGAGGTCGGGGATGGTCTTGGCCTGATCGGCTGGCGCTCGCCACCTCACCCGCCGCAACTTCCCGCTTGCGGCGACTCGCCCCCGGCGAGCCGACCGCCAGGCTCACCTCATGTAAGGGAGGGAAGGCCCCCACAGCAGAGCTTATCCAAGGGTCCGACCGGTGGCACCGGAGCCTGGTCGGTCAGCGCGCCAGCTTGGGCGACGCCGCTCGGCTGAGCTAACTTCGAGGCTTCGCCTCGCCGGGGCCGACGGTCCAATAGGCCCGGGGATCGTTGCGGCTGTGGCCAACCCAGGTGATCATTCGAGCTCGCTGGAGGGCACGCAACTGACGCAGCACTACCGGTCGGGACAGCCGGGAGGCCTCGACCAGGTCACCGGTTCCGGCCCGCCCCGCGTCGCGGAGCAGCCGGAGGAGGTCGCGGGCTCCGTCCGGCAGGCGGGACTCGAGGGCCACATCGACCGGAGTCGCCGACAAGGTCAGTCGCACGCTGCCCGAGGTCTGGAGATAGAGGGGGTCGGCCAGGCCCGCCAGTCGCATTTCCTCGACCATGCGCCGGATCCCCTCGCCCAGCTCTTGGCCGAAGTTCAGCTCGGAGCAGACGCGGGCGATCCGGGGATTGCGTGCGAACCGGATGACGCTTAGTGGATCGCCAGGGTCAGAGAGGCCAGGGAACCTTCCCGGGCTCTCAATCTCGACTCGATTGTCGAAGATCTCGATGCGGATGTGGTCACCGCCCATGCTGTATGAGCGGTGGATGACAGCGTTGACCAGACCTTCCAGCCAGACCGGCTCGGGGACTATCCCGACGTCGGCAAACAGCCCCCCCAGGGTGAGCGCACGACGGGTGGGCAGGTGTTTCAATATGGCAACTCGCCCTTCTCGCAACTGGATCGGGATGGGGCCGCTGATGCGCTCGTCGGCTAGCAGCTGTTGCCTGCTCCCGGATCCCCGCTCCGTACCGGCGTAGCGGAGCACCCGGACATAGGCTTCGGGAAACCACCGCTGAGGCTCCCTGGCGAACAGGAGGCATCCCGCGATGGTGAGCCGGCGCCTGCGTCCCACTACCAGCTGGCGGGCCGCCAAGAGCCGTTCCGCGTCGGGGTGGTGAACAGCTTCGGCATAAGAGGTGAGGAGCCGCTGGTCAAGGTCCGCGGCTCGTCCGTCGCGGACCTCATGGCCCTCATAGGTGGCCTGGCCTTTGTCGTATACCAGCTCCTGGCGCTGCTGGAAGCCGAGTTTTCGGTTTTCGTCCCCGACCCGTAGGAATACCTCGTCCTTGGTGGTCGCGTGGACCAAGTCGCTGGGCTCGACCTCGATCACCAGCAGGTGATCGCGCCGACCGGCCGACGTCCGGCATTCGACAAGGTGAGACAGTCGCCGTGCCGGAGGGTCCATATAGGTGTTGGCCAGGCGGTCCCAGTCGGATGCGCTCCGGCGGGCTCCGTCGACCCCCTTAACCTCGCCAGCGAATAGCCCTACCACCAGGGTCCCGCCCTCGGCATTGGCCAAGCCGAGGATGTCTTTGGCCAGGTCCCGGGGCGAGATTCTGGCGCTCTTGCGCTCGAACCATTGGTCCTCGCTGAGCTCCAGCAGACGCTGTGCCCGCTCCGCGGCCGCCGCTGCCAGAGCCTGAGCTGCTGATGCTGTCGACATGAACGTTACTCTAAATACTTTAGAGTAGGGTGTCAAGCTGGCAGAGCTCGCGCCTACCCCAACTGGAATCGGTCCTAGCTCACCTCGCCGGAGGCTCCTCCCTCTGGACGCCGGCCAACGGGAAATCGCCTACGGCGAAAGGTCGAGGCATGCAACGCACCCAGGAACGCCCCGCTCCGGTTCTGGCTATATCGTGCAAGATATGAAATGATGTGGGAGCCATGGCCAGAGCGGACGACTTGGACGCCTTTATCGCCAAGCGTACAGAGACGAATCCAGACTTCCCCGATCTGGTGAAGGCGGAGCTAGAGACGCGCAGGCTGGTGCTCGAACTGGCCTCTGAGCGAGAGCGACAGGGCCTCAGCCAAGAGCGGGTCGCCGCGGCGCTGGGGACCAAGCAACCCAACGTGGCTCGCCTCGAACATGGCGGGGTGGACCCCAAGCACAGCAGCTTGGTCAGGTATGCCAGCCTGCTGGGTAGGCGCATTGCGCTGGAGCCGCTCCCGCCTGAAGCAGTCCCACCGGCCCGCCATCGGCGACCCGCGGAGCGTTCCTCAGTCCGTTAGGTCGCTAGCGGCTGGGGCCCGCAAGGATCCGCCGGGGCTGGCCAATGCCTCGTAAGCTCGGCGGCAACTGATATGAGGGGCCTGGCGGTACTGGTCTTGGAGGCCCAGAGCAGCGACCCCCGAGAGACGGCCGCGACGCTGGTGGTTGGCGGCGCCCGGGGAGTGGCCCAGCTGGAAGCCGCCACGGGCAGGGCCGGCGGGCCGCTGTGACAGCCGCTTCGATGCCATGGTGGAGTGGGCCGTTGGCAAGGGGCCAACGAGTCGAGGTCTCCAGCGCTCGGGCGGCGAGCGGGTTTGCCTCCGGCCGCCTTCGGACAAGTCGCGCCCGGGGGAGGGTTTGCTGAGTTACTGAGCACCCCAAGAGGGGTTGACTCATTCCTGCGGGCAGGCTATTATAGTGACGAAAGGATCAGAGTAGTAGAGAGTAATGACCGTCATTCATAATGCCACCATCGAGTCTTCCGGAAGGGTCATCGGGCTCGTGCTTGGCGATTACGATGTCGATGAGACTGAGATCGATCGAGCGCTGTCGGCCCTAGGCGCCAGAGCCCACTTCCTGTCCGGGGAGGCGGCACGCTTTAGCGACTTGGTCCGGTCGCTGTCGCCCGATCGAGTTCCGTCGCCCGCGTGGGTTGAGCAGGCCCGGCGCAACGCGGCTGAGAGGGACGACTTGCTCCGAGAGTTCGGGGCGCTGGATGCCGAGGGCATCGCCGATCTGGCGGGCTCAACTGCCAACAACCGGCGCGCCCTGGCGCAGCGCTGGCGTTCCGAGGGGAAGATCTTCGGGGTCGAGATCGGCAACAAGATGTATTACCCCGGCTTCCAGTTTGACCAGCGGACGAGCCGGCCCAAGGAGGCGGTCGCCAGGGTCCTTCGCGTGCTGCCTCCGCAGCTGCGATCGGGCGGCTGGCAGCTGGCTCTCTGGTGGACTAACGCCATTGACGTCCTGAATTGGCGCCGACCCGTAGACGTGATCGACCGAGATCTCGATATCGTCGTATTTGCCGCTGAGGCCGAAGCGGTCGACTGGAAAGCCTCAGCGCCTTCCCGGGACTAGGTAATGGCGATGGGGGGGCCACCGGCGCGGCTGGTGTTGGCCAAGTCCGCAGTCATCGACACTTGGCCGGGCGATCAGATCATCTGGCGTGCCCACCCACACGACTTTGGCTCGGCGCAGTTCGACACGCGGCAGGACCAGGATGCCCGCTTCTCGACTATCCGGTTTCGAGGACAGGTGTTACCGGTCCTATACGGGGGCGAGAACGACCTCGCGGTTGCGTCAGAGACGATCTTCCACACCATCGATGGGGCGGGCTCGGCCGCCCGGCCGAGGCGAGTTTTCTTGGACCAGTACCTCACCTGGCAGTGGTCGATGGTCCAGACGACTCGGCCGATTCATCTAATCCGCCTCGACGGCAGGGGGCTTGCCAGTCTCGGCACGAATCGCCACGATCTTATCGAGAGCTCCAGGATGAGCTACCCGACAACCCGGTCTTGGGCGCAATCACTGGCCCTCGCAAGGCCCGACGCGGACGGTATGTGGTGGCAGTCTCGTCAGGAACCGGCACGGTGGGCGGTGGTTCTCTTTGGTGGAATACCCTGCCGTGCCGGTGGCTTCTCCCCCGGAGACGTTCAAGGGTTCCAACCGGCCGTCCCGTTCGCATCACCGGCTGGATTGGAACGGCTGGACCAGCTCGGGCTGGACGCAGGTATCACCATCGTTAGGCCCTGATCCTGCCCAGCCGCCATCTATTCGCTCTGCGGCAGTTCTGTGCGCATCGCTGTCGCCGTCCACGTACGGCACCGCAACTTCCCATATGGGGGGCTGGGCGGGCCCGGTACTTGTTGGCCGACTGGGCTTGCGCTCCAGGCAGCCGGGCCCGGCCAGACCACGGTCCCTGCCTTCCGGCCGACCCCCGTTTGACGCACGCCAGCGACCGGAGCTAGGATCCCCACAGGTTCAGAGAGGACAGCGCCAAGCCTCCCGGCTGGCTGTCCCGGCAACCTCGCCCCGCGCAAGGTGCCCCTGGGAGAAGACCTGGCCCGGCTGCGTTTGGCAGCGGGCAAGAGCGGGATCCCGGGTAGGCGCCCGGGTCCCTCCCAAGGAGGGGCGACCATTTCTGAAGACGAGGACGACCGCCAGGTTGAGAGGCAGATCCATGCCGGGGAGCAGGCGCTGCGCCGCGTGGTGGACTCGGGCCAGGACCCAGCCACCGTGGTCTTCAAGCGGACGGACCGCCGCGATGAGTACGTGCAGTTCTACCTGCACGACCACCTCTTCCACGGGGAGGTGGGATCCCGGGAGTGGGGATCCGATGGGCGCCCACTGCCGCCCCAGGCGGTGGAGCGGCTGGCGGCCCTGGGCTTCCTCCAGACCGATGCCAACCCCAACTACGTGAGGGACGGGCTGCCGCCCGATCCCAAGGCGCTGGCCCAGCTGACCCTGGACCTCTTCCGGCACGCCTACGACGTGCCCGAGGGGCTCGTGTTGAGGGTCTCGGTCAATCTGGATCCCGAGGCCCATACCCGGTCTGCGGAGGAGAGGGCTGAGGAGAGCCTGCGTCGGGGCGACAGCGAGAACTCCTCCAACCCTGGCAGGCGGTACTGCCACCGGGACACGTCTGCCGAATCTATGACCTGGCGTACCAGTCGGTCGGGGAGTGGTTTCAGGCCCACAGGGGGCGTGTGCCGGTCCAGGCTGCGGGCTGGCTCCGTGGGTACATGGAGAGGCACAACTGCACTTTTGCCGAAGCGTTTGCAGCTGGTACCAGTCCAAGTGGGCCGATCATCATGATCGATTGAGGACAGCGCCAAGCCCCTGGCTGCTGCCCTGTCCCCTTGGCTCGCGAAGAGGTACTCCCAGGAGACGTGGTCCGGCTGTGTTGGGCAACGGCCAAGGGCCGGATCTCGCTTAGCAACCCGATCCCTAGACGGATGGTCCAAGCATGACCAGCGATAGAACCAAGACCGGATGGCCTCGAATTGTGCATCACTTCCGGGAGATTGGGGGGCTGACCGAGACGGGGTTCTAGTACACCGAGCGGTAAATGGGTTGACTATTGAGGGTGAGCGTACGATCCTGGGAGCATGTCTCATGCACCCGCTCCTGCCCTGCGCCTGACGACTGATCAACAATCTCGATTGGAACTGTGGGCCCGGAGCCGAACTTTGCCCCAGCGGCAGGTGCAGCG
>DATLRN010000066.1:0-14489 GCA_035534695.1 Candidatus Dormiibacterota bacterium | reverse complement strand
TGCTTTGAGCAGTCAGGGACTGGATCAGCAGGATGCGGAGGAATCCCTCCGTGAGCACGGGGTGGAGGACGTCTCGGAGACGACTCGAGTGGAGTTGGAGCCCGACGGCTCAATCAGCGTAGTTGCCAAGTTGGGCGGCGGCACCATTCGCCCTCGACGTCGGACTCGTGCTGTAAAGCGACCCTGATTGAGGTTGGGCGAGCGACTAAGCAGCTTTGCCTAAGTCCTTTCCGTAATGGCTTGGCAACCATCGTGCCTTCCACGGGGCAGCGGCCTGGAGCATCTGCTCGGGGGTAGCGGCCGCGAAGAAGTTCATGGCCCGGGAGACCCGGCCGGGCATGGTTGGGGGTGGTGAATTGGCGAGATGAGCTTTCAGCGCTCCCCAGATCCGCTCCACCGGGTTCTCGTGGGGGCAGTACCGGGCCCCGTAGAGCAGGTGTACTGTGGGGTGCTCGAGCAGCCAGGCCTGCACCCGGTGGCTGGCGTGGATGATGACGTTGTCCAGGACCACGACGATCGCCGGAGCGTCGGCGTAGGTCTCCAGCAGGCACTCCAACAAGCGCACGAAGGCGACGCGGTTGGCCCGACGGGCCACCTGGCAACACCACTTTCCCGTGCTCAGTTCGATGGCGCCGAGTAGGGAGCGCCGCTGGTTACGCCCGGGCGTCATCAGCAGCTGGCGCTGGCCCCGCAGAATCCAGGTGGCTCGCACCCAGGGGAGCAGGTCGAGATGGCACTCATCCTCAGCTAGGGCCGCTGGGTTGGCAGGCAACTGGGACGGAGCACGATGCACCTTGGCCCAGCTTCTGGAGGCGGGCCGCAGAGTGCTGCTGGAAGCGCCCCGGGGCAGTGTCCGGGCCAGGCGGGGAACTGTCCATGCGGCTGGGCTGAGCCAGCAGGGTGCTGAGCCGTCCCGCCGGCTGGTGGCGCTGCCCCCGCGGCCGTGCGGGAGCGATCGGGCAGGCCGTCCACTCCTTTGAGGTCGAAGCGCTTGATCCAGGGCCGGACAGTCCGGGGATCGAGACGGTGGGATATCGGGCGGCGGAGAGCAGGATCATGAGGGCCCGAATGGCCGTCTGCCCGTGGCGGACTTCATTTTCGAGGTGGCGGCGTTGGAGTGCAGAGATGTTGGCCAGGCTGGAGCTGGGACGCAAATTGCTACTGGCCTTGTCGTGGTGGTTGAGGTCATCACCGGCAACGCTACTTCGTCGCCGGGTCCGCTTTTGCGGCCGTACCCACCTCGGTTACCGACCGGACGTCTGCCTATCTGCTTAATCCCGCAGTCATTGCCGCAATCTATGGGCGTCGGCGTCCTCTAGGGCTGCCTCACGGCACCGCTCGGCACGCAACTCCTCGACCACGGAGTGATCACCGCGTCCGGGCCAGCCCAAGCAATGAGCGGGTGACTATCAGCCGACTCTCCAATCGCACTCCCCCGTCGGCCTCCTCGGTGACCAATAGCTCGTCTCCCTCTCGTAAGCCCAGACTCCGCCGCAGTGGAGCCGGTAATACGGGCGTCCGCTCTCGTCGATCCGTGCCCTCCCACCGGTCGCTATCACACGGGCGGGCCTAACATTTCGCTCGCCCACTCTTTATCCAAAGTGGGGGAGGACGGTAGCCGAGGAGAAGGTCTGTGGGCGGTGCTTTGGTCAGCAATCGACTGTCTCGGTCCGCCCGGCGCTGCGGTCCGCTGGTCCTGATTACGACCCTTGACGGTGCGGCTGTTGGGGCCCGTGCAGCCGCGGAAGGCACGTGTCAGGCGGAGCGGATATCGCGACGCGTCACGCTCACGATGCCGGCCCCCGCCAGTATCAGCCCGATCGCCAAGAGCAGCAGCAGTCCCCCCACGTTCCAGCCGTGCTGCAGTGGGTCGTTGCCGAGCGCCCAATCCCACGGCGATAGGCGGCGCAGGGGCGCGACGAGCGAGTTCAGCGGGGCCAGCGCGTGGAGGAAGTAGCCCGCGACCGCTACTCCGGTGGTGATGCCCAAAGCCGTCGATCGCCGTGCGCCGATCCCCGCGGCGGCGAAGGCAACGGCGCCGTGGAGCAGGGCCAGTGCCACCACGGCGGTGACGCCGGCGCTGAGGTGCGCTGGGGGCAGGCCAAGATGCACGATGGCCCCACTCCCGGTCAGGACGACCTCGACGACCAACCCGAGTGCCACGGTGTACAGGACCACGGCGAGCCCGCGCTCGGTCATGACGGAGCGCCGGCTGACCGGTAGCGCCAGCACCGTCTCGAGGATGCCCCCGTCCTCGTCGCCAGCGGTGAGCGCGAGCACGGCCCCGACTGCGGCGGCGATCAGAAGAGCCGGCAACACCAGCGAGAACAGCTCCGACAGAAGATAGCCCGCGGGGCTGGTGAGATTGGCGACGCCAAAGGCGTGGCTCAGCGCCTCCGGCAGCGCTCGCAGCAGCTGCCGAAGGCCCGGCGCATCGTGGAGGGAAGGCCAGAAAGAGACGATGATCAGTACGTAGACGGTCAGCGACGAGCCCCAGATCGCCAGCGGCCGCCGGAGGCGCCGCATTGCGTAGGCGAAGAGCTCCAACCGGGGATGGGCGGCGGGCCCGAATTCCCGGGAATGCACAGGTTCGGTGGTGGGAGTGGTGGTCATGTCGGGCTCGCCCCCAGGCGGTCACCTGGGCGCGGAGCTTCGCCCCGGTCCTGGTAGAGGGCGAGGAACGCCTCTTCGAGGTCCGGCTCCCGGGCGATCAGCGACCGCACCGACTGGGTGGCCAGCAGGGCCAGCAGCGGATCGAGGTCGCCGGTCATCGTGAAGGAAACGTGGCCGCCTTCGACCGCCAGGTCGCGCAGAGTCGCAATCTGGTGCAGCTCCGGCTCGGGAGGTTCCCCTGCGAACCAGACCTCAATGCGCTGGACCGCGGAGTGGCGCAAGGCGTCGACTGTGGTCTCGGTCAGCAGCCGGCCCTGGCGAATCACCGCCACCCGGTCGGCAGCCCGCTGCACCTCGGCCAGGGCGTGAGAGGAGAGGAACACCGTGCCGCCGGCCTCGCGCGCCTCGCGCACCAGGAGCAGGAACTCCGCCTGGACCAACGGGTCCAGTCCGCTGGTGGGCTCGTCCAAGATCAGCAGGTCGGGTCGGGACTGAAACGCCCCGACGAGCCCGACCTTCCGCCGGTTGCCGGTGGACAGGGTTCGGACCGGCCGGCTGGGGTCGAGATCAAGACGCTCACAGAGTCGGACGCGGTGGTGGTGATCGACCCCGCCCCGCAGGCGGGACCAGTGCTCGAGCAGCTCACCTCCCCGGAACCGCTCGTCGAGGCGCAGTTCGCCCGGGAGGTAGCCGATGCGGGCCCGCACAGCTGGGTCTTGGGGGGAGCCGCCCAGAACCTGGAACGTCCCTCCCGTGGGGCAGGAAAGCCCCATCAGGATTCGGATGGTCGTCGTCTTGCCGGCGCCGTTAGGCCCGAGGTAGCCCGTGACTTGGCCCGCCTGCACCTCCAGGGTTAGCTCGGAGAGGGCCGAGATCTCACCGAAGCGCTTGCTCAACCGATCGCACTGGATAGCTGGTGAGCTCATCGCCCGCTCGGGCGCCCCGCCGCGACGGCGCGGCCACTACCAGGGCCGACACTCGCAAAGCAAGCCACGGATCGGGAGGCTACTGGATCTGGCTCCTCCGCACCTGATTCCGGGCCCTTCTCCAGGCGGCTGGTGCCGGAGGCTGGGGTCCGGCCCCCGCCTCCGAGCAGGCCGGTGCTGAACTGTTCGGTACGGTACCGAACATCAAGTGGACACACTGGAGCTGGCTGTGATAGAACGCCAGGGAGTCGGCCTGCTAAGCGAGCGGAGTCATGAGCGGGTCCTGCCCGCCCCAATCGGTGCGTGGGAGGTGACGGCATGACCAGATGGCGGGCGCGCGGCAGTGGACCGAGCAGTGTGGTCGCCCTCGGGGTGGTTACCTTAGTGGCCATGACCGCTATTGGCGAGGCGCTGGCTAGCGCCCCCGTCAGTGCGGCGGGCAAGCAGACCATCACCTTCGCCGAGTCCGGGCTGGGCAGCGAGGGGGCGCAGACCCAGAAGGCGATCACCGGTTTCGAGAAGGCCAATCCCAGCATCAAGGTCAACATCTTGGTGCTCTCTCCCAACTCGACAACCTATCTGCAGCAGCTCGAGCAGCGCTTCATCGCCGGCGACAGCAGCCCCGACGTGATGGAGTCGGACGTGACCTACCCGGCCAAGTTCGGCAAGGCGGGCTGGGTCAAGGAATTGGACAGCTACAAGCCGAACCTGAAGCAGTTCTTCCCCACCGAGGTCGCCGCCGGACAGTACAAGGGCAAGACCTACGCCATCCCGTGGTTCGATAACCCCGAGGGGCTCTTCTACCGGACCGATCTGATCAAGACCCCGCCCAAGACGCCTGCGGAAGTCGTCTCCGACGCCCAGGCTGCGATGACGGCGGACCCGGCGCTCAAGGAGGGGATTGCCTTTGAAGGGGCCAAGTACGAGGGTGCCATCACGGCCTTCGCGACCGTGGAAGGTGCTTTCGGCGGCAAGCTCAACCCCGCCGACCTCAACACCAAAGGCAACCGAGCGGCGCTTACGTGGCTCTACGACGCCCTCTACGTCAACAAGATCGCCCCGCAAGCCGTCACCGGCTGGATGGAGGGCAATGTAGAGAGCGAATTCCAGGCCGGCAATGCGGCCTTCGCCATCAACTATCCCTTCGTGGAGTCATCGGTGGCGGCCGTGGCCGGTCCTGCCAAGGGCCATGTCGGTTACATCCCGTTCCCTGCCAACCCCGGGGGCACCCCCGGCTCAGCCTTGGGCGGTGAGATGCTGGCGATCAACGCCAAGACGACCCATGCGGCTGCCGCCTACAAGCTGATTCAGTACTTGACCAGCTCCAAGGTCGAGACCGCCCGGGCCATCGCGACTGGGGATCCGCCCTCCCTGCCTGCGGCCTACACTTCGACGCTGCTGAAGGCCGCTCCCTACTTCAAGCAGGTCGAGACACTCAACAAGTACGCGCAGCCGCGCCCGGTCAACCCCAACTATCTCCAGATTTCGTCCGACCTGCAGACCATGCTCTCGTCCGTGTTTTCCAACCTGAGCAAACCCGCGGCAGCGCTGGCCCAGGCCGCTCCGCTCGTCAAGGCCGACGCGGCCGGCACCGGGTCGGGCGGTGGGTGATGCGAGTACGGAAGATTCAGTAATCAGGTAGGGGGGCCGCCGTGAGCACCAAGTCGGTGGCGCGGCGGCTTCGCCTGCCTTCGATTGGCGGGCCACCGCCTATTGCCGGGGTCGCCCGCAAGGCTGATCGCCGGCTGGGGTATGCCCTGGTGGCCCCGGCAGTGCTCCTGCTTCTGCTGGTAACCGGTTTCCCCCTCGTCTACAACCTCTGGAACTCCTTCCACAACGTCATCCTCAGCAACGCGGGGGCGCCGCAGAACTTCGTCGGTATCCAGAACTACACCGAGCTGTTCACCACTCCTGGCTTCGTCCAGGCCCTGGCCCGGACGCTCGGCTTCATGGTCGTTTCCGTGGTTCTGGAGACGATCGCGGGACTGGCCTTGGCACTCATGCTTCACCGTGCCTTCCGCGGTCGCGGCATGCTGCGCGCCGCCATCCTCATTCCCTGGGCGGTTCCGACGGTGGTCTCGGCGTTGCTCTGGACCACCATGTTCGATCCCCGCAGCGGCTTCGTCGACTACCTACTGGGGATTCTGCACCTGCCGGGTTCCCAAACCACCTGGTTGGCCGGGGAGTGGACCGCCTGGGCCGCCGTGATAGTGGCCGACGCGTGGAAGAACGTTCCCTTCATCGCCATCATCTTGCTGGCTGGGTTACAACTGATTCCCGGGGATGTTTACGAGGCCGCCCGTATCGATGGGGCGAGCACCTGGCAGTCCTTTCGCCGCATGACCCTACCCCTGCTCCGACCCGCGTTGATGGTGGCGCTGGTGTTCCGTACGCTGCAGGCTTTTTTGGTGTTCGACATCATCTACATCATGACCGGAGGTGGGCCCGGCAGTACCACCGAGACACTTTCGTACCTCAACTGGCAGGCATTTTTGGTCGACACCAACTTCGGCTATGGGGGTGCCATTTCGATCAGCCTGGTGGTGGTCTCGCTGGTGATCGCCGGCGGTATCGTGCTGGTGATGAGGCCCAGGACCTGATGGCCAGCACGCCGGCCACCACGAGGCTGTCCGCCATTCCCGCGAGTTCAGCGCCCGCAGTTCCGGCGGTTCGGCGCTGGCGCACGCCGCGCGGCCGCCGCCGCCTTGGTGGCCAGGTGCTCTTTTATCTCGGCGTGCTGATCGTTTTGCTGATCGCGCTCTTTCCCTTCTATTGGATCCTGCGCACATCATTGGAGTCGAACGCAGAATTCGTCCAGGGCGTAGGTGGCGCGAATGGCCTCATCCCATCCCATCTCACGCTCTCCTCCTACATCGACGATTTCACCCAGCTGCACTTTCTGACGCCGCTACTCAACAGTGCCATCGTGGCCTTCGGGACCACGGTGGTCACGATCGTGGTGGCCTCACTGGCTGGTTATGCGCTGGCCCGGCTGCCAATTCGGGGCGGGGGAGCCATTCTCACCTTCGTCCTGCTGGCCGGCTTCTTCCCCGTGCTGGCCATGGTCGGTCCGCTGTTCCTGCTCTACCGCGACCTCGGCTTGCTGAACAACATTTACCCTCTGATCATTACCTATCTCGTCTACACCCTGCCCTTGTCAACCTGGCTGCTGCGCAACTTTTTCGCCCAGATTCCCAAGGAGCTGGAGGAGGCCGCTCTGGTGGACGGGGCGAGCCGGCTCCAGACGCTGCGCAAGGTGGTGATCCCGGTCTCCATCCCGGCCGTCTTCACCGCCGGAATCCTGTCCTTCATCCTCGCCTGGAATGACTTTGCGTTTGCGCTCTCCTTTCTGGACAGTCCGTCGAAGTTCACAGCGCCGTTAGCGATCGTGGTGTTCGGCCAGAGCCAGTACGAAACGTTCTTCAATCGCATTGACGCCGCAGTCGTGGTGATCACCATTCCGATTGCGATCCTGGTCCTGATCGCCCAGCGCCGGATCGTCAGTGGGCTCACCGCTGGCAGCCTCAAAGGCTAGGAGGAACCGCAACCGTGGCGACTATTGAACTCGATCACGTAACCAAGATCTATCCCAACAAGAATCAGGCCGTCTCGGAACTCAGCCTGGACGTGGCGGATGGTGAGTTCATGGTGCTGGTGGGCCCTTCCGGGTGTGGCAAGACCACGGCGCTGCGCATGGTGGCCGGGCTCGAGGAGATCAGTGGCGGCACGGTCCGGATCGGCGGCAAGGTGGTCAACGACCTCAGTCCCAAGGAGCGGGACGTGGCCATGGTCTTCCAGAATTACGCCCTCTACCCGCACATGACGGTGGCCGAGAACATCGGCTTCTCGCTGAAGCTCCGGCATTTGGACAAGGCGGAAATCAACCGACGGGTTCAGGAGGCCGGCCAGACCCTGGGCCTGGAGAGCATGCTCAACGTCAAGCCGGTCAGCCTCTCCGGTGGCCAGCGGCAGCGGGTGGCCATGGGCCGCGCGCTGGTGCGCGAGCCCGCCGCCTTTCTCATGGACGAGCCTCTTTCCAACCTGGACGCCAAGCTCCGGGTCCAGATGCGGGCCGAGGTGTCCCGGATCCAGCGCCGCCTGGGGGTGGCGACTCTCTACGTCACCCACGACCAGACCGAGGCCATGACCATGGGCGACCGGGTGGCGGTGCTGGCCCATGGGGTGCTCCAGCAGTGCGAGGCGCCGCAGACTCTCTATGACCACCCGGCGAACCTCTTCGTGGCCGCCTTCATCGGCTCGCCGGCGATGAACATCTACCAGGGTGAGGTGGAGGCCGATGGGGGCCATCTGACGGTCCGACTCGGGGACCACCGCATCGTGGTCCCTCCCTCCCAGGAGGAGGCGCGTCCCGGTCTGGCCGGCTACCAGGGCCGCGAGGTGGCGGTCGGTATTCGCCCGGAGCATCTGGCGGTCGGACACGAACTTCCGGACAACCCATCGGTGATCCCCGCCGAGATCGACCTGTTGGAGTCGTTGGGAGCCGAGGTCATCGTGCACCTTCGGATCAAGGCCAATCACATTCGCCCCGAGGGAGCGGTAGCCGAAGGTGAGGACCAGACATTGCCGCTGGTCATCGGGGCCGGAGCGAGCGACAAGAACGCGCCCGGGGTGGCGCGGGTCGACCCTCGAGTGCAGCTGAAGGTGGGTGAGACGGTGACCCTGGTGCCGGACACGGATCACCTCCAGTTCTTCGACCTCGAAACCGGTGCCGCGATCACCTCGTAGCGGACTTACGCCGATCAGGAGGTCCGCGTCGCCCCCTCCAGAAGGCTCGATTCTGAGTCGCGGTGCCCGGCCAGGCGCCCGATTACCAGCCCGATCCCGATGAGGTCCTCTCCGCGGGGCACCTGATGGAGCACCACCAGTCCGATGACCGGGGAGCTGGCCCGGAGGCCGATGAGCATCGAGAGCCCCAGCCGATCAACTCCCGTCACCCCGCCCGCGGACGCCACGCGGTGGCCCAGGTGTACCAAGCCCGGGAGCAGCAGGCAGGGGGCAACGACGAATCGCAAGTGGTTGCCCAGCGCCGCCTTGGTGAGCGTCCGGCCCGCGCCCGGCCAGATACCGAAGATTGCGCAATTGGCGCAGACGATTCCCAACGTTTTCTAATGCCATCGCACCACCGGCGAGGACCGCTTTCTGCTGCCGATGTAGGGGCCCGCGATCGTTGCGCGCGACCAGTTGCTGGACCGTTTTCTACTTTGCGGCCAGACCATCTCACCCATTGTGCAACCAGCATCGGTGCGCTGGCGACCCCAGCTGCTTGCGCAGGCGCAGCGTCCCAGTCGTTTGCGGCTCCGCAAGCCGTCGGCCATTGGCGCTCGCTGGGGCGGTTGCGCGGGCTCGGTCCCGGTGGCGGCCGAGTCCCAGCGAGCCGGGCTGGCGATCATTCCCGATCGGGGCCGGGTATTGATGCTGTCGATCACCGCGGCGAGATCTTCCTTCTGGGCTAGATTCAGCCGCACCTGGCGGTACTGCGTCGGGCAAACGTGCGCCGCCGGAGATGCGACAGCGGGAGCGGCGTACCGAAAGATCAGGCCGCCGGTGGGAGACACGGGTACCAGTTCGACAAAGCGCCACGCTGTCCGGTTGCGCACATTGTGGGCTGATCTCAGCGAAGGTGGACATCCTCCCGACGCGAGCACTCGGATCGCTGGGCCAACGCTAAGCAGTCGCCAGGGGTCCGCGGACTGTCCGCACGACGAGCCGTCGACAGCGAGCACCGACAGGGCCGCTACGACGAGGGCAGATCGCGACAGCCGCCGAGGGACAGGGTGCCAGCCAAAGTTTCAGGAAGACGTCGGATTGACAGTTCCGGTTCCCTCCGATTCTCTCGCCGAACCTCTGACCCGCCGCTGGTGGCGATTCTTTTGGGCGACTTGCTGGCTCGCCCAGAGGAGTTCTGAGCGTCCGAGTGGCGGAAGTACACAATCTGGGACGCGGTTCCCTTGACAGTTGTGAGTTCCGCCTCTAGGATCTTGCGATGGGCGGAGGGTCGGTTTTATCGAGCAGAGGGGAGCGCCCCCGGCCGTCCTACGCCGCCGAACTGGTAGCGGAGCTTCAACAGCCCGGTAGCCAGCGGCCCCACTGAAATGGATTACTCCATTTCGCGTTATTCCGAACGCACCCTGATAGGAGGCACCAGCTCATGACACCCACCCCGGGTCATCCGAACGGCAAAGGTCCCGCCGCCGCGAAGCAGCTCCAGCGCGGCTGGGAGAGTGACCGCTGGCGGGATATCTCCAGGCCGTACTCGGCCGAGGAGGTGATCCGGCTGCGGGGCTCGATCCACGTGGAGCACACCCTGGCCCGCCGGGGGGCCGAGCGCCTCTTCGAGATGTTGAGCAACTCCGGCTACGTGCCCGCCCTGGGCGCTCTCACCGGCCAGCAGGCCGTCCAGATGGTCAAGGCGGGCCTCAAGGCAATCTACCTCTCCGGCTGGCAGGTGGCCGCCGACGCGAACCTCTCCGGGGAGACCTACCCCGACCAGAGCCTCTACCCCGCCAATAGCGCTCCCGCCTTGGCCCGTCGCCTCAACAACGCC
Source organism: Candidatus Dormiibacterota bacterium (assembly GCA_035534695.1). Taxonomy (GTDB): domain Bacteria; phylum Chloroflexota; class Dormibacteria; order Aeolococcales; family Bog-877; genus Bog-877. The sequence continues at coordinate 4,385 of DATLRN010000066.1, read as the reverse complement.
ATGCTGCGGGCCGATCAGATCGCCTGGTCCGAGGGCCATCACGACGGTGACTGGGTGGTCCCGATCGTGGCTGACGCGGAAGCTGGCTTTGGGGGCCCGCTCCACGCCTTCGAGCTGATGAAGTCGATGATCGAGAACGGGGTCTCTGGAGTCCACTTTGAGGACCAGCTGGCCTCGGAGAAAAAATGCGGCCACCTAGGCGGGAAGGTTTTGGTTCCGACCAGCCAGTTCGAGCGGACTCTGGTCGCGGCCCGGCTGGCCAGTGATGTGCTCGACGTCCCGACCCTGCTGATAGCGCGGACCGACGCGCTCAGCGCCACCTTGATGACCAGCGACATCGATCTGCGCGATCAGCCGTTCCTCAGCGGGGAGCGCACGTCTGAGGGTTTCTACCGAGTCCGCCCGGGCATCGAGCCGGTAATCGCCCGCGGGCTCGCCTTCGCGCCTTTAGTCGATGCCATGTGGTTCGAGACCTCCACTCCCAACATCGAGGAGGCGGCCCAGTTCGCGGAGGCCATCCACGGCAAGTTTCCGGGGAAGATTCTGGCCTACAACTGCTCGCCGTCCTTCAACTGGAAGAAGCACCTCAGCGATACCGAGGTGGCCAACTTCCAGTGGCGGCTCGGGGAGCTGGGCTACCGCTTCCAGTTCGTCACCCTGGCTGGCTTCCACGTTGCCAACAGCTCGATGTTCGAGCTGGCCAAGGGGTACGCGGAAGAAGGTATGAGCGCCTACGTGCGGCTGCAGCAGCGTGAGTTCGAGCTGGAGCAGAAGGGCTATACCTCGACCCGTCACCAATCCGAGGTCGGGGCCGGTTACTTTGACACGGTGCTGGAGACGGTCACGGGCGGCGAGAGTGCCACCCTGGCCCTGCAGGGGTCGACCGAGGAGGCCCAGTTCGAGACGACGGCGGCCCCATGAACTCTCCCTCTGACTCTGCCCACGGGGTCCAAGTTCTCCGTGACGGGGGCGCGGCGGGTGAGCGGGTGCTCACCTCCGCGGCTCTGGCTCTGGTGACTCGGCTCCAACGGGAACTGGGCCCCACCCTGGCCGACCTGTTGGAGGCGCGCTCAGTTCGGCAGGCCCAGCTGGACCAGGGTCAGCTCCCCGACTTCCTTCCCGAGACGCGCTCGGTGCGCGAGGACTCCAGCTGGTCGGTGGCGCCGCCCCCGCCCGACTTGTCCGATCGCCGGGTGGAGATCACCGGGCCGGTGGATCGGAAGATGGTGATCAACGCCCTCAACTCCGGAGCCAGCGTCTTCATGGCCGATTTCGAGGACGCCAACTCGCCCACCTGGGACAACTGTCTGGAAGGCCAGGCCAACTTGATCGACGCGGTGGAGCGAACCATCTCCATGACGTCCGGGGGCAAGAGCTACCAGCTCGGCCAGCAGACGGCCACGCTGGTGGTGCGCCCGAGGGGATGGCACCTCCCCGAGAAGCATCTCCTGATCGACGGTGAGCCGGTCTCAGCCAGCTTCTTTGACTTCGGGCTCTTCGTCGCCCACTGTGGGACTCGGCTGTTGGAGCAGGGCTCTGGTCCCTATCTCTACTTACCGAAGCTGGAGAGCCACCTGGAGGCGCGACTCTGGAACGAGGCCTGCCGGCTCGCCGAGGAGCACCTGGGAATGGCGCGGGGAGCAATCCGAGCCACCGTGTTGATCGAGACTGTGCTCGCCGTTTTTGAGATGGAAGAGATCCTCTACGAGCTCCGCGAGCGCTCGACCGGTCTGAACGCCGGCCGGTGGGACTACATGTTCTCAATCATCAAGAAGTTTCGTGACGACCCCCGGTTCATTCTCCCCGACCGCAGCGCGGTGGTGATGACGGTGCCCTTCCTGCGGGCCTACACCGAGCTCCTGGTCAAGACCTGTCACCAGCGGCGCGCCCACGCCCTCGGCGGGATGGCGGCATTTGTGCCCAGCCGCCGAGACGCGGTCCTCAACCAGGTGGCCCTGGAAAAGGTGCGCGAGGACAAGCTGCGCGAGGCCGGCGACGGTTTCGACGGCACCTGGGTTGCCCATCCCGATCTGGTGCCGGTCGCCAAGGAGGTCTTCGACCAGGTCCTGGGCGAGCGACCTCACCAGGTTGACCGCCGGCGCGACGAGGTGGAGGTGACGGCGAAGGAGCTGCTGGACGTCGCGGCCACTCCGGGGGAGATCACCGAGGCCGGGGTGCGACTCAACGTCTCGGTCGGGATCCAGTACCTCGGCTCCTGGCTCCACGGCGTGGGGGCAGCGGCCATCAACAACCTGATGGAGGACGCCGCCACCGCCGAGATCTCCCGCTCTCAGATCTGGCAGTGGGTCCATCACCAGAAGATCTCTCGAGAGCAGGTGCTAGCGATGCAAGCCGAGGTGATCGCGGAATTGGGCGATGCCTACCGGGAGGCGGGGGAGCTTTTCATCGAGGTAGCGCTGGCCCCGGAGTTCGTGCCGTTCATGACCATCCCCGGCTATCGACTGCTTGACTGACCGAGTCCGCTAACGGAGCTGTCACAACCCCTGAATCTGGCGGCAAATCCCTTGCCCAGCTTGAGTTCCTCTGCTATCTTCGCCCCAAGTTGGCACTGCGAGTGCGGTTGCGGTTCGCGGCGCCGTCCCCGGTGGGCATCAGGCTGACGATTTTTCCCTCAGGGAGGCGCTGAAGTATGGCCAATCGGTCCAAGCCAGTGGTGGAAGTGGAGGCCCTCACCCGCTACGGCGAGGCCGAGGGCGGTGGGTGCGACCAGGCCGGTTGCGAAAACCAGGAAGCCTTCCGCTGCCTGTACCGAGACCGCCGCGCTGTGGACTGCTCCTGGGTGGCCTGCCAAGAGCACCTGAAGGTGGTGGCCGGCCGGGCGTACTGCCTACGCCACGCCAGCATCGTCGAGGTGCTGACGATGGCCATGACTCAGGGGACTCAGGTGCTCCCTCCCGACCTCGACAACCGCTGCGCCTCTTTGGTGATGTGGGTTTCCCGTGACCTCGACGAGCCGGTGGTCGAGCGCCTGGTGCGCTGGGGTGACTCCGACATGAGCATCATCAATGACCCGGCCATCCGCTACACCCGTCCCGACCGGCTGCGCCAGGAGGCTGGCCACTGGGAGCGGATCTGGGCCCTCGCCAACCGCACCGGCATCCTGTTGCGGGTCGGGTTGCGGGTCGAGGACAACCGTCCGGAGACGGTCATCCTGACCGGGGGCACCACTCATCTGGTCTCGACCATTCCCCCCTGGATCCAGCGCCATCTCTCCGGCGAGTCCAACCGGGCCTCGCCGTCCGACCTGGTCGAGCGGCTGGCCTTCCAGCAGCAGCTGCTGCTGGCGCTGGACAGCTACGTGGAGAAGTACGGGGTGGCCTTCCCCAACCTGCTGGTTCCGATCAGGGTCTGAGCCCGGCCGCGGCGGTCGGGTCTCATAATCTAGAGATGGCCTATGAGGCGATCGTACCCGTGCAGCCCGGTGTTGCCACCCGGCACCAGCCGGAGTACCACGCTAACTACCTGACCTTCAGCCGCAGCTACACCGTGGACGTGAGCTACCGCTGTTTTCGGCGCTGCGGCTATTGCGAGTACCGCCAGGAGGACGGGGGGCTGATCAGCCTGGCCGAGGTGGACCACCATCTGGACGAGGCGCGACGGTCCCACTGCCGCGAGATCCTGATCATGGCCGGAGAGCAACCGTGGCGGCTCCCTGACCTGGGACTCGCCGACGAGGACGCCTTCGTCGACCTGGTCCTGGAGATCTGCCGGCGGGCGATGCGTCGGGGCCTTCTGCCGCACACCAATGTGGGTCTTCTCTCCCCGAAGAGTCTGGCCCGGCTCCAGCCGTGGAACGTCTCGATGGGGCTCATGCTCGAGACCGGCACCGATCAGATCCGGGCCCATGCCATGGGTGGTGGCAAGCGCTACCAAGAGCGGCTCGCTCACCTGGACGCCGCCGGCGAGCTGGGCATTCCCTTCACCACCGGGATCCTGGTGGGCATCGGGGAGACGGAGGCCGATCGCCGGCACGCCCTGGAGCTGATCCGGGACTGCCATGGGCGACACCGGCACATCCAAGAGGTCATCGTCCAGAACTTCATCCCCAAGCCCAACACCCCGATGGCCGACCAGCCGGCCCCGGACCCGGAGACGGTGCGGGCGACCGTGGAGCTGGCCCGGGACATCCTCCCCAGCGACGTCGCGGTCCAGGTCCCGCCCAACCTCAACCTCGAGAACTGGCCCGCCTTGGTCCAGGCGGGGGCCACCGACTTGGGCGGCATCTCCCTGGACGGGGACTCGGTCAGCCCCGACTTCGACTGGCCCAGCGAGAGCGAGCTGGCGGCCAAGGCCAAGACCCTCGGCTTCCACCTGCAGGAGCGGCTGCCGGTCTACCAGGACTCGCTGGCCGAGCTTCAGCCCGC
>DATLRN010000065.1:0-5359 GCA_035534695.1 Candidatus Dormiibacterota bacterium | reverse complement strand
CGGCCGCCGACTGCTTCGGGAGTGGTGATGCTGTGCCCGTTCTCTCCCAGTTCTCAGGCACAGGCGGGTGACTGGAGCGCAGGCGCAACTTTGTGACGCCTTCTCCACATACCAAGGCCAAAGATCGTTGTACGTTGCGGGATTATGCTCCTCAGGCTGCGGGCGAGAGGTTACTAGTGCCGACCCTGGCGCGCGAGGCTTCGTTCGCGGGTCTTGTTCAGCCTGCCCGATCTGATCGTCCAGGCCCCACTTTCGACTGTCTGGATGCGCGCCTCTGGCCATCCACAACGCCAGTTGGGCCTGTCCCTTGTTGTTCTCAGTCATGATGCCGGAGTTGAGCTTCGCAGCCACACTGATCGCATCCGGCTGTGCGGCCTGCCTCTTAGTCCAGACGCGGCAAGAGGTCCGAATTGGGGTGCCCTGGATGCGCAGAGGGCAGAGCTATCGCTGCTGAAGCACCGACAGATCCGCCGGCGGTTTTCGCACCTGGCAGTCCTGCGGCAGGCAGATCCGACAATGACGTTAGCGATTGGGCGCGGACCTTCTTCTCCCACCCGAACCGGGTTGTGGCGGTGTTCTGGGCGGCAGGCGCGGTGGCGACGGCACTAGCCCTGGTCCTGGAGCGATGGCGAGGCCCCGCATTGTTCTCACTGCTCAGCATTGCCGCCCTTTGCAGTGGCGCCTGCGCCGTGCGGCTACTGGCGGGCGAGCGGTCCCCCCGCTGGGTGTTGCACTTTGATCTTGCCATCGCCACGGTGCTGGCCAGCGCCCTCGCGGCGATCGGCGCCTCAGGGCACATCGCCTTCGCCGACCTCTACATCTGGGTCGGGCTCTTCTCGGTTCTGTACTTCCGCCTCCCGGCGGTACTCAGCCACGTGGCAGCCGCCGGAGCCGCATATGCGGTGGTGCTCGCGGTCGGCCCCAGAGTCCCACAGCCGGTCGGGGCCTGGCTGGCGGTCTTCGGCACGCTGGCGGTGGCGGCGGGCGTGACCTTCATGCTGGTGAGCTTTCTCAGGGCCACCGCCAGAGAAGACCCTCTCACAGGGCTCGCCAACCGGCGAGCGTTCGACGAGCGCCTGGAGGAGGAGCTGGAGCGCTCTCAGCGGGCCGGGACGACGCTGTCGGTGATCATGAGCGACCTCGACGGCTTCAAGACCCTGAACGACCGCGGCGGGCATGCTGTCGGCGACCAGCTGCTCCGGGAGCTTGCCGCCGCATGGCGGCGCCAGATCCGTGGCGGTGGGGACGTCCTCGCCCGTCTGGGTGGCGACGAGTTCGCTGTGCTCAGCCCGGGAGCTGATGCGCTCGGTGTGCACCGCCTCACCAAGCGGCTTGGCGAGGCGCTCCCCGGAGGAGTCTCGGCATCATTCGGCGTGGCCTCATGGGACGGGAAGGAGAAGGGTTCCGACCTGCTGCGACGGGCCGACCAGGCCATGTACCAATCCAAGCTCAGAAAGCGAGGGGGCTTGGGAGGCGGCGATGGCGCCTGAGCAGAAGTCTCGAGCTAAGACTGAGGCCCCGTCCCGCCCCTGTCCACCGAGCTCTCCCCGCGCGGACCTGGCCCAAAGCTATCGCCGGACTCGCCCTGGCGATGCCCATAACGCCGGCGGCCTGTCCGGGCCCGAACTCCTGGAGGCGGTCGTGGACGGGTCGCCGATCGCTCTGGTCGTGGTGGACCTGGCCGGCGTCGGCATCCTCTGGAACTCCGCCTCTGAGCGTGTCTTCGGATGGAGCGCCGAGGAGGTGATCGGGCACCGGCTGCCAACGGTCAAGCCCGCCTTCGATGTGGAGTTTGAAGAGATCCTGGCACGCACGCTGAGCAGCGCTTCGGTGGTGGAGCACGAGACGTGGCGACGGCATCGAGATGGCCGCCTGATCGAGGTGGCCATCTCCTCCGTGCCGCTCCACGACCAGCGGGGCCGGATCGTGGCGGCGCTGGGGGCCTACCGGGACATCAGCGAGCGCAAGAAGATTGAGGCCCAGTTGCTCTGGCAGGCCCGGCACGACGCGCTCACGGGTCTCCTCAATCGGCGAGGGCTGACGGAGGCGATGAGCGAGCTGTCGGCGCGCCATGACGGCTCCAGCGGGGCCATGGCGGCCTTCAGCCTGCGCCGTCTGCAGGATGTGAACGACTCGTTCGGCCTGGCCGCCGGGGACGAGGTGCTGCGCACTTTCGCCAAGCGAATGGCCCGAGGGGCTCGCCCGAGCGACGTGGTGGCCCGGCTCGACGGGGACATCTTCGTGGTGGCGATGCCGGAGATCGCGGCCGGGAATGTCGAGGCTGCGGTCGCCAGGGTGCTCGACCGCCTGGGCAGCCGCTATTTGGTCGGCGGCCGAGAATGGACCGGGCAGGTGACCGCGGGCGCCGCCATCTGCTCGGACTGGGAGGTTCCCGACGAGCCTCTCCGGCGGGCGGCGGTCGCTCTACATCAGGCCAGGCTCCAACTCCCGGGGCGCATCCACGTCATCCCGGCCGAGGATGATCTGGCGTTTGAGGCGCGGGTCGAACTCGCGGGGCAGCTTGCCGGCGCCACCGACCGAGGGGAGCTGAGGCTCGACTTCCAGCCCATCGTGTCCGCCGCCTCCGGACGTATCACCGGCGTGGAGGCATTGGTCCGCTGGGAGCACCCCAACCAGGGCTTGCTTGGCCCGGACCAGTTCATCCCCCTGGCCGAGGAGACGGGGAGCATCTCCCAGATCGGGAGCTGGGTTCTGCAACAGGCGTGCCGAACTCTGGCCGACTGGACGGCGGATGATCCGGCTGCCGCGGAGTTGAGCGTCTCCGTCAACCTCTCGACCGTCCAGCTGCTGGACCCGGGCCTGGTGGCTCATGTGGCGAAGGCCATCACCGACTATGGCCTGGCTCCTGATCAGGTCTGCCTGGAGGTCACCGAGAGCGTCTTGAGCACGGACCCGGAGGGCACTGCAGTGGTACTAGACCAGTTGCACGCGCTCGGGGTGGGCCTGGCCATCGACGACTTTGGAACCGGCAACTCCTCGCTCACCGCTCTCCAACGCTTCCCCTTCCAGGTCCTCAAGATCGACCGGTCCTTCGTCAGTGGGATCAGAGTCCGGCCCGAGGACAGCACGATCGTGGCCGCCACTCTGGCGCTGGCCCATGGCCTCGGTGTCACCGTGGTGGCTGAAGGCGTTGAGACCATGGACCAGGTCGACTTTCTCACCCGGAACGGGTGCGAGGAGCTGCAGGGCTATCTCCTGGGCCGGCCTGCACCATCAAGCGAGATCCTCGGGCTGCTGTCCCGGCGGCTCCTGCCGGAGCGGCACGTTCCACAGGGCGACAACTCCCAGGGGCCGGGCCCGTACAGGAACGTGATCCAGGCCGCCGACCTCGCCGATCAACCGGTGATGGTCAGCTTGGGTCAAGCGCTCCGCCCAATGCTGGAGGAGCTGCAGGAACGTACCGGCCTCGAGTCAGTTTACCTCACCAGGATTGACTGGGAAGGGGCTGAGCAGGAGATCCTGATCGCTGCCAACCGCGGGGATCTGATCATCCCCGAGGGTCTGGGAATTGCGTGGTCAGACACCCTCTGCCGCCGTTCCCTCGAGGCGGGGCAGCCCTGGGCGTCGAATGTACCGGACGTCTGGCCGGACAGCACGGCAGCGCACGACCTCGGGATCGTGACCTACGCCAGCGTTCCTGTGACCCTGTCGTCGCAAGTGGTCTACGGCACTCTGTGTGGCGCCAGCCGCCGCCACGTTCCTGAGGACCAGGCGGTGATGGCGCTGATGGGGATGGTCGCCCGCATGATCGCGGCATTGGTCGTCGGGCAGCGGGGCCAGCCCAAGGGTGCACCGCAGGGTCGACGGTCACGGAACGGACCCCGGCGGCACCATGACGTGCTCAGCCCGCCATAGGGACAGCACGTGATCTGGATGCCCGACAGGACGCGCCGCTTCGCTAGGCTGCGGCGACCATCTGGCTGGCCCATGGGCTCTGGCTCACGGTGGTCGCCGAGGGGGCGGATACAAGTCACAAGCAAACTTCCCCAGCACCCCCACACAGGTGGCACCACAGCATCACGGAATGTTGCGTAAACGGTGGTTTACGCTCAATACCACTAACTTAGGGTGGCCAGAGGATCCTGATGGCTGCCGGGGTCGGCAGGGTGGGCTGCGGCCAGTGGCGATGCTCTGGGCGCTTGACAGCAAAGCTGGTCATCTTGCGGCGCACGACGCGGGGGTTGGCGCGCAGGCGGCGACGGGGCAGCAGTTCCTCGAGGATCTCCTGTGTGGCATGGAGGATCCCGACGGCCAGGCTGACCTTGTCGCCCACGGACCGGCGAACGCTGCGGCGTGCGGCTCGCAGGGTACGGGTGAAACTCACCCGGTCAGGGTCGATGTCGCTATTGTGAGCGGCCTGGCAGAGCAGTGCTCGAATCGCGTAGTGGACGCAGAGCATGCCCCACGCCTCCTGGTAGACCCCATCGGAGGTCTTGGAGCGCAGCACCACCCGGGGGCCGCGCTGGTGAGTCTTGAGCTCATCCAGTGCGGACTCGAACTCCCAACGCTCCGAGTAGAGTGCGGCCAGCTCATGCGCAGGTGCCAGTTTGGGATCGAGGATCGTGGTGACCAATCGGTAGGCAGACTCCGCCTGGGGCCGACCCGGGTCCTCGATGGTGTACTCGATGACCCGCACTACGAGGACGTCTTTACGGCTGCGCTTGTCGGGTGATGCCACCAACTCGGAGCGGAACGAACCATCGGAATAGCGCTCCAGCACCGGCAGGACCGCATTGGCCTTGGCGCGCCAGCACAGCTGCGCTCCTGTCCCAGCCATGGCCGAAAACAGGGGGTGGGCGGTGAACCCTCGATCCGCCAGGATCAGCACCCCCGGGTCGATCGCCGTTACCAGCTGGCGCGCGAGGGTCGGTTCGCCAGTCCCGTAAGCTCCCATCGCGGCTGCGAATATGGCTTTGGTGCCGGACTCCGCCAGCGCCACAATTCGCAACTGCGGGAATGCCGACTCTCCCCGAGTGGAACCGGGCCGTCCGAACGTCTGGACATTGTCAGCGGTGTCGGCGGTGTCGAGCGTCGTGCCATCCATGGAGACCACCCGCCACCCCCGATAGAACGCGCCCCGGCTGTCCAGCTGCGCCAGCGGCACGCACGCGGCTGTGAACAGCGCTTTCAGCGGCGCCGATCCCAGTCGCGCTCGCGCCTTCGAGATCGCCACCGAACTCGGCCGCTGCAGCGCATTCCGAGCCCGCCCGAGCAGACCTTCGGTGAGCTCCCGCAGCACCTCCTCATAGCCTGCTTCTCGGAACAGGGTCATCGCCAGCACGTAGTAGACAACCATCCGTGCCGGTAACAGCCGGTAGCGCAACTCGCGCTTCCCAGT
>DATLRN010000064.1:0-37336 GCA_035534695.1 Candidatus Dormiibacterota bacterium | reverse complement strand
ATTTCGTGGGCAGGCACCCATGACCTGGGCCGCGTCCTCGCGGGATACGGGCAGGCGCCCCCTGGAGGCTCACCATGGCCAACCTGGTTTATTCGGCAATCACCTCGCTTGACGGCTACGTAGCTGATCAGGCGGGCAAATTCGACTGGGCCGCTCCCGACGAAGAGGTGTTGAGCTTCGTCAACGACCTGGAGCGAACGTTCGGGACCTACCTCTACGGGCGCCGGATGTACCAGACGATGGCCTATTGGGAGACGGCTAAGTTCCCAGCTGGTCAGCCCAAGTTGATGCAGGACTTTGCCGATCTCTGGCGACAAGCCGAAAAGGTCGTCTACTCGCGAACTCTGGAGGCCGCTCCCAGCGCCCATACCAGGATCGAGCGCGAATTCGACCCCGCGCTTGTCCGCCAGATGAAGACTGCGGCTGCTCGCGACATCTCGGTGGGAGGGGCCACGCTAGCCGCGCAGGCGCTCCAGGCTGGCCTGGTCGACCAGTACCATCTCTTCATTACGCCGGTTGTGGTTGGCGGCGGCCAACAGGCCTTGCCCCAGGACGTGCGCCTGAAACTCGAGCTGGTGGACGAGCGCCGCTTCAGCAAGGGCGTGGTCCACCTCCACTACGCCATCCGGAGTTAGCCGGGGTCACAGTTACGCCCAAAGGGGAGGCGGCTAGCTGCGGTCTCGGCCCAGCTTTGAGTAGGGGAGAGGGTGGGGCGTCAGAGTGTCGGGATAATCGCCCCGCAGATGGCCAGCCAAGCAACCAGTCGAATTCGCAACTTCTCGATCATCGCTCACATCGATCACGGCAAGTCCACTCTGGCTGATCGCCTCCTCGAGCTGACCGGCACGGTCAGCGCCCGGGATCTCACTGAGCAGATGCTCGACACCATGGACTTGGAGCGAGAGCGGGGGATCACCATCAAGGCGCAGGCGGTCCGGATGAGCTATCAGGCTCAGGACGGCCTCACCTACGAGTTCAATCTGATCGATACCCCGGGGCACGTTGACTTCGCCTACGAGGTCTCACGAGCCCTGGCCGCTTGCGAGGGCGCCCTTCTGGTGGTGGATGCCAGCCAGGGGATCGAGGCTCAGACCCTGGCCAACGTCTACAAGGCACTGGAGCTGGGCCTGGAGATCGTGCCGGTGGTCAACAAGATCGACCTGCCCCAGGCCGATCCCGAGTTGGTGCGTGAGGAGATCGCCCGAGTGATCGGAATCCCTGCTGAGCGGTCGATCCTGGCCAGCGCCAGAACCGGGGAGGGCGTCGACCGCATCCTGGAGGCGGTGGTGACGGCCCTGCCACCGCCGGTCGGAGATGCCGAGGCGCCCCTGCGGGCCCTGATCTTCGACTGCAAGTACGACGCCTACCGCGGCGTGGTGGTCTACGTGCGGGTCATGGATGGGCGCCTTCGGTCCGGCACCCAGATCCGAATGATGGCCTCGCAGGGGACCTTCGCGGTCGACGAGGTGGGCATCTTCCGTCCCTCGATGGTGGCTGTCGACGAGCTCACTGCTGGGGAGGTCGGCTACCTGATCGCGTCCATTCGCAATGTCCGCGACAGCAAAGTCGGCGACACCATCACCGAGGTGTCTCGGCCCGCCCGAGAAGCGCTCCCCGGGTATCGCCAGGTGAGTCCGATGGTCTGGGCCGGGCTCTTCCCGGTCGAGGGCGACGACTATCAGGGACTCAAGGAGGCCCTGGACCGGCTTCAGCTCAACGACGCCGCCCTGACCTTCGAGGCCGAGACTTCAGTTGCCCTCGGCTTCGGCTTCCGCTGCGGCTTCCTTGGTCTGCTCCACATGGAGATCGTCCAGGAGCGCCTGGAGCGCGAGTTCCAGCTCAACCTGATCACCACCGCACCGTCGGTCGCCTATCGGGTCACCCTGCGCAACGGCACCGACCTTGAAATCGACAACCCCGATCAGCTCCCCGAGGTGGGCCTGATCGAGACCATCGAGGAGCCCCGGGTGAAGCTGGAGATCGTGGTGCCCCGGGAGCATCTGGGCGGGATCATGGAGCTCTGCCAGGAGCGCCGGGGGGAGTTCGTGCAGCTCGAGTACCAGCCCCCCGGGGAGCGCGCCCTGCTCACCTACGACCTGCCCCTGGGCGAGATCATCCACGACTTCTACGATCAGCTCAAGTCGCGCAGCCGGGGGTATGCCTCGATGGACTACCAGCTCACCGGCTACCGGCCCGAGCAGCTGGTCAAGCTCGACGTCCTGGTGGCCGGGAGCCGGGTCGACGCCCTCTCGATCATCGTCCACCGCCAGCAGGCGAGCGTCCAGGGCCGCAAGTTGGTCCAAAGGCTGCGCCAGGTGATTCCCCGGCAGCTCTTCGAGGTAGCGATTCAGGCGGCGGTCGGGGGAAAGGTGATCGCCCGGGAGACGGTCCCAGCTTTGCGCAAGGACGTGCTGGCCAAGTGCTACGGAGGCGACATCACCCGCAAGCGAAAGCTGCTGGAGAAACAACGCGAAGGCAAGCAGCGGATGAAGCGCGTGGGCAGTGTGGAGATTCCCCAGGAAGCCTTCATGGCGGTGCTCTCACTTGACCGCTGAGGCCGACCTGGCCCAGCCACTGAGCCTCTACCTGCACGTTCCCTTCTGCGCTGTCCACTGCCCCTACTGCGACTTCGCGATTCACATCGGCGCTGAGGATCTGCACCGTCCCTACATCGAGGCGGTGATTCGCGAACTGCGACTCCTGGCAGCTGGGGGAGCTGAACGGCACCCCCTGGATACGGTCTATCTGGGTGGAGGCACGCCCAGTCTCCTCGACCGCCAGCTGCTCGAGGACCTCCTATCCGCGGTCCGGGAAGCCTTTGCCATTGCGCCTGACGGCGAGATCACCATCGAGGCGAATCCAACCGACCTCACCGACGAACAGGCGCGCGGCTGGCTTGCCCTGGGCATCAATCGGGTGAGTCTGGGCGTCCAAAGCCTGGACGACCGGAGCCTGCGCTGGCTCGGTCGAAACCACGACCGGTCGCAGGCACTAGCTGCGATAGAGGTCCTCCAGGGAGCGGGGCTGGAGAATCTCAGCTGTGACCTGATCTATGCCATTCCCGAGCAGTCGACCGAAGTCTTTGCGGCCGGTATCCGGGCCTTGGCGAGCTACTCGCCGGCCCATGTCTCCTGCTACGAGCTGACCGTCGAAGCCGGCACCCCGCTGGCGTGGTCGGTAGCGCAGGGCCGGGCGAAGGCACCGCGGGAGAGGGACTTCTTGGAGCAGCATCGGCTGGCGCGCGGACTGCTCGAGGGCGCGGGCCTGCTCCAGTACGAGGTCAGCAACTACGCCCGCCCGGGCCGCGAGTCGCGGCACAACCTGGGCTACTGGCAGGGACGCCACTATCTGGCTGCCGGTTGTGGCGCCCATGGGTTCGTATCCCCGGGGATGGCTGGCGGCTGGGGCATCGAGACCACCCCGAGCGCGGTGGGAGTCCGCTACTGGAACCTGCGCAACGCCAGCACCTACATCAAGCAGGTGGGGGCTCTAGGACACGGGCGTCGCGGCCAAGAGGAGATCGATGAGGCGCAGCGCGAGGCGGAGCGCCTGGCGTGCGGGCTGCGCCTGCGCGATGGCGTCGAGCTTTCCCAGCCTCAGCAGTTAGCGACGGCAGAAGACCTGGTCCGTCTTGGACTCCTGACCCTGTCGGGCAGCCGAGCCATCGCTACCACCTCGGGAATCGAAGTGCTCGACCGGGTCACCCTGGAACTGTTAGGCCCGGTTCCGGTGCCGTACCCCGTTAGCAGTCTGCCTGGCTCCAACTAGCCCCCCGAGTTGCAGGCGATCAGGCGCTCGGGGGCAGGCGCAGACCGAACGCGTGGGGCAGTAGCACCCCGAATAGATATCCGACCAGTGCGGCCGCTCCCCCGACCAGGAGGACCTGGGCTCCCCCCAGCCAGAGCCGCTGGCCGGTGACTGCCGCCTTGAGCACGCCCACCGCCGTCAAACCCGCCCCGGAGAGGGCCAGGGAGACCAGAACTGCCGGCAGCCCGGTCATAAATATGTAGGGGAGGACGGGGAAGACCGCTCCCAGTAGGAAGGTGCCTGCCATGAGGAACCCATCTCGGACCGGGGTGTCGCGAATCTGGCTGGAGATACCCAGTTCCTTCTCGATGTGGGTCTCCTCCCAAAGCTTGGGATACCGCGCCATGGTCCGAGCGAGATCGGTCGCCTCATCAACCGGGACCCCGCGCTCGGCCAGGATGGCCACCATCTCGCTCAGTTCCTCGTCTGGCTCAGCTTCCAGTTCGCCGAGTTCTTTGTGGATGGCCTGGTGCTTTACGTCGCGGGCGGCCGTTGTAGCCAGGTAGGCGCCTGTTCCCATGGACACCATCCCGGCGAGGGCCCCGAGGAGCCCGGCGATGAGGATGGTGGTGTGGGCGACCACCGACCCGGCGGTGGCGGTGGCCACCCCGGTGGTCAGTCCCAGAGTCGTCAGCAGCCCGTCTTGAACGCCGAAGACGACCTCTCGGATCCCGGTTCGCCAGGCCAGGCGCTCACGCTCCGACCCAGACCCGACATCGGCATCGCGGTGACTGTGAGGGGCCTCCGGGTTGACGTCCGCTGGCGGTGACGGCCGGGAGCTCATCCGGTGATGTTAGCTGCCCAAGCCGGTCAATCCGTCAGTTCGCGCTCACTTCGATCGACAGAACGTCTGTGCTAGACTTTGCCTTAGCACTCGGGGAAGTGGAGTGCTAACCCGAGGCTTGAGGTATATCCGGAAATGGACCAGCGCAAAGAGCGGATTCTGCGGGCGGTCGTCTCCGATTACACCGAGACCGTGGTTCCGGTCGGCTCCCACGCCTTGGCCGCCAGATATTTCTTGGAGTTGAGCTCGGCGACCATCCGCAATGAGCTATCGGAGTTGGTCGACGATGGCTTCCTCGCCCAGCCCCACGCTTCCGCGGGCCGGGTGCCGACAGATCGCGGATACCGCTACTTCGTTGACTTTTTGCTACCTCAAGAGGTGGTCGACCCCCAGCTGCGCCGGCACGTCCGCCAAGGCTTCGAGGCGGCCGAGCATGACGTCGAGGCGGTGCTCGAGGTAGCTGCCGCCATGCTCAGCAGGCTGAGCGAGAACGTGGCGGTGGTGACCGGTCCAGCCAACGCCGTAAGCCGGATGCGCCACATCGACCTAGTCCTGGTTCACCCTGGTCAGGCGCTCATGGTTGAGATCGCAACCGGCAACTCGGCGTTCCAGCGGCTGATTGAGATTGACCCTCTTGTCGACCAGGAGGAGCTGTCGGGCTGGGCCCGACGGCTGAACGATATGTATGTCGGGCTGACGGCGGACGAGGTCGAGGGCGTGCCACTGGTTCCTGGACTGGCCCCGGGCCTGCAGGCGCTGGGAGCCGACGTGGCGCGCGGCCTGCGTCAGTTGGCGACCCGGTCGGCTCTGGTGATCCACAACGGGGTCCGCAACCTGGTTCGTCAGCCGGAGTTCGAGGATCCCGCCCGGCTTCGGGCTGTCCTGGAGGTCCTCGAGGCGCAGCGTATCTTGGGGGACGTCCTGGTCCAGCTGGCGCCTCAGGCGGGCATGCAGGTCCTGATCGGTCACGAGAACAGCATCGAGGAGCTTCGCGAATGCAGCCTGGTCCTGACCAGCTATCAGGCAGGCGATCAGCTTTGGGGGACGATCGGGGTGGTCGGTCCCACTCGAATCCGCTACGGGCAGGTGGCGGCTCGCTTGCAGTTGGTTTCGCAGGCGACCGGAGCCGCCTTGACGCGGTTGCTGGCATGAGCTTGCCGATTCAGGTTCGGTGCCGGTGAGCCCGCGTCGGGTACCGACCGGGGACGAGCCCAAGCCGATCCCGGCCGCCGAGTCCAGCCCTCCGGTTACCCCGGAGCGGCTAGCTGAAGTGGAAGCCGAGCTGGCCAAGGTGAACTCCACATACCTGCGCCTGGCAGCTGACTTCGAGAATTACCGCCGTCGTAAGGCCCAGGAGATCGAGGAGAACGCGCGCTACGGCACCGTCGGTCTGCTCCAGGCTCTCTTGCCGGGCATCGACAATCTGGCCCGGGCGGTATCCCATATCCCGGCAGACGCCAAGGAAGGGCTGGCCGAGGGACTTCGCCTCACCCTGAAGCAATTCGAGGAGGGTCTCGCCTCGCAGGGGATTCGGCGGATACCTTCGGTGGGCGAAGTCTTCAACCCGCGTCTCCATGATGCGGTGCTCACGGTGCCCGGTGGGGACGCCAAACCGGGCACCATTGTCGCCGAACTGGCCCCCGGCTACCAGGTCCACGACCGCGTGGTCCGGGCGGCCCAGGTGAGCGTTGCCGAGGCGCTTAGCGAGCCCCTAGACGCGGACCTCAAACCTCCTCGCGCAAGCGCGCGCCAGGCTTCCCCGACCGATGCGCCGGAGAAGTCTCCCAACTAGCCGATGCCGCAAACCAAACGCGATTACTACGAAGTTCTCGGGGTCAGCCGCCAGGCCAGCCCAGCCGAACTGAAGCGCGCCTACCGAGCTCTGGCGATGCGCTACCACCCTGACCGGAACCCCGGTGACCAAGAGTCTGAGGATAACTTCAAGGAGATCGGCGAGGCCTACCAGGTGCTCTCCGACCCCGACCGGCGCCAGCGCTACGACACCTTTGGTCACGCTGGCGAGGCGATGGGCGGCAGTGGTGGGTTCAACTTCCAATCCGCCTTTGACCTCTTTGACATGTTCTTCGCGGGCGGGACGCCCGGGCAGCGGCGCCGGGGAGGGCCCCAACGGGGCAACGACCTCCAGCTCCAGGTGACCATCGATTTCGAGGAGGCCATCCGAGGCGTCACCCGAACCTTCGAGCTAACCCGGCATTCCGCCTGTCCGGAATGTGATGGATCGGGTGCCAAGGCCGGAACCGGGTCGGTTTCCTGC
This sequence comes from Candidatus Dormiibacterota bacterium, assembly GCA_035534695.1. Lineage (GTDB taxonomy): Bacteria > Chloroflexota > Dormibacteria > Aeolococcales > Bog-877 > Bog-877. Next base: position 30,470 of record DATLRN010000064.1, on the reverse strand, counting down.
CCCGACTGCGGCGGCCAGGGCCAAGTGCAACGGGTGCGCCAGTCGCTGCTCGGCCAAATGGTCACGGTGGAGGCCTGTGCCCGTTGTCACGGCGAGGGCAAGATGATTGAGTCACCCTGTCCCAACTGCCATGGCCAGGGGCTGGTCGAGGCCGCCAAGGAGGTCGAGGTCCAGATTCCCCCCGGCGTCGACAACGAGATGCGCGTGCGGGTACCCGGCGAAGGCGCCGCCGGCCCGCGCGGGGGACCGACCGGTGACCTCTACTTGCTGATCACGGTCAGGCCCCACGAAGAGCTGCAGCGGCGGGGCATGACCATCATCTACGAATGCCCGATCACCTTCTCCCAGGCCGCCTTAGGCGACACCATTGAGGTCCCCACGGTGGACGGGCCGATATCGATGGTGGTCAAGCCCGGGAGTCAATACGGACAACAGGTGCGGATTACGGGCAAGGGAGCCCCGGATCCCCGGACCGGACGGCGCGGGGACCAGGTGGTCCGTTTGCGAGTGGTGATCCCGGCGCGGCTGACTGAGCGGGAGCGCGAGCTCCTCATGGAACTATCCCCGCCGGATGGCAAGCCCCACCCCGTGCGCAAGGGATTCTTCGAGAACTTGAAGGATGCCATCGGGCTCTAGGGAGCTTTAGGTTTGGCCCGGGGAGGGCCCGGGTATGAATCCTCCAGGGTTACTGAAACCCAGTAGAAGATTGCGATTTCTTCGGATGGAGGATGACGACATGACTCGATGGGATCCCTGGCGCGACCTCCTTGTCGTGCCCCGTGAGATGACTCAGTTTTTCAACACCGGGCTGGCCTCAACGAGCGCTCGGGAGCAGGTGCCGACGGCGTACCTGCCGCTGGATATCCGGCAGACGGAGAGTGCGTTTGTGCTCGAGGCGTCCGTCCCTGGCTTCCAAGCCGAGGACCTTGAAGTGGTAGTCGAGAAGGGCACGCTCACCATCCGGGGCGAGCGGAAGACGGAAGAGGAGGTCGATGGTCGCTACCTACGCAGGGAGCGGCGCCAGTCCTCGTTGGTGCGCCAACTCACTCTGCCGGCAGAGGTTCGTGAGGGCGAGATCACGGCCAGCTTTGTCAACGGAGTCCTGACCGTGCGCGTGCCTCGCTTCGAGGCACCGGCACCGACCCGCATCAAGATCGAGGCGGGAGCTGACGCTCCGGTCCTCGATGCGCCTGCGGCGTCGGTCACGGCCTAGCTGGAACGCTCCCCAATCGGTGTGGCCTCGTGGCCGGGTCAGCCCGGCCCGAGGTCACTGTGGGAGGGGCGGAGGAAAGTCCCCTTGGAAGCGCGGCCTTAGACGCGCGGCGAGGGTTTCTGGGCTCCGCACCATGAAGGGCTCGTCGAGGAGATGTTGCCAGGCGGTGGCGTCTGAGCCCTCGATGGCGGGGTTGAAATAGACCCGTGGGGAGAGCCGGGTGTGGAGCCAGAAGTGTGGGTTCGGGTCCCCACTGGGGGCTGAGTAAAAGGCCAGGTTGAAGGCGCGCACCCCCTCGTCGTACTGGGCGGCGAGCGCGAGTTGCAACCCGGAGGAAAACTCCACCACTTCAGCCCTGGTCAGGTCGGTCAGGTAGGCACGATTGGGAAAGATGGTGAGGAGGTCGCCCACCACGCTCCGGGAGACGAAAGAAGTCAGCCACACGGTGTGGTGGCCCTGGCCAACGAAGCGCTCTCCGCGCGACTTCTCGGCCTCGGCCAGTTCGCCCCAGAAGGTTTGGCCCTGACGGCGCCAAAAGGCGCGGCTCTGACGGACCTCCTCCTCCAGGAGTGATCCCGGACGGTTGGTCGAGAACGCTTGCAGGTGTGCGTGGACTTGGGTGGCCCCGGCGGGCGGCATGTAGTTCCAAGTGACTACCGAATGCGTACCCCGGGGAACCCGGGGCAAGGCTCGGAAATAGTCGATGCACGTCTGCAAACCGTCCGCCAGCTGGGTTGAGGTGAAGCGGCCGCCGGACACGTAGTGGTCGCGGGTCAGAACCGCCACCACGCTGTGGCGATCGTAGGGGGAAATATTGGGAAACAGGGTGGCTTCACCGGCCCGGATCAGGCCCTCGGCCACGATCGCAGGGTCCAGACGCGGGGTTACCTCGAGGATTCGATCGGGGCAGAAGGGACATCCCGGCCGAGAAGCCTCCACCACCCGGGAGATGTCCGGAGGGACCAGCTTGAATCCCACGAAGTGGGCCACTCGGCCGCTGCGACGGGTTAGCGGGTCTCGGCGCAACTCCGAGTAGCGGCGCACCGGCGCGCCGTTGCCGTCGGGGGGGATGAAGGTGGAGAGCCGGCGCTCGCTGCTGAAGCGGAGGGTCAATAGGACCGCGCCGGTGGCAGCATCAGCCCCCCGGGGCCTCCAAATCACCGGCCCGGGCGAGAAGCACGGTGAGGGCGACCACCGCGGCCAGGGTGGTGCGCAGGTTGCGGCGCCCGAGGGATACCGGTCGGGCGCCGTGGCTGGCCAGTTCCTGAACCTCGGCAGCGGTGAAGCCGCCTTCGGGGCCAACCAAAACCACAGTGGGCAGGCTGCTGTCCCAAGCCACGGAGTTGAGTCCCTGGCGGACCTCGCCGTCGTGACAGATGAAAGCCTGCAGCTGCGGCTCGGCTCGCTTGAGGTCTTGAAGGGCGTCGAGGATGGGTGCCAGCGGCCGGACCTCGGGGACTCGATGCCGCTCCGCTAGCTGGGCCGCCTCCCGGCTGATCGTCTGCCAGCGCTCGGCCCGTACGGCCGCCTGGTCGGCGGTGGGTCGGGCGATGGTGCGCTCAGTCAGAGCTGGCCAGATGGATAGCACCCCCAGCTCCGAGACCTGCTCGCAAACACCGGCCATGCCCTGGCCTTTAGGCAACGCCTGAACCAGGTGCAAGCGGGCTTTCGCCTCTCGTCGAGTTCTCCTCGTGGCCACGATCACTCCGGTCACCTCGTCGGCGCTGAGGGTCTCCAAGCGGACATCGTGCTCGGTCCCGTCCTCGACCACCACGGTCACCAGCTCTCCCTGGCGGGAGCGCAGGACGCGGCTGATGTGCCAGGCGTCACGATCTCGGATTTGCACCTCTCCGGTGGCGCTGACTTGTCCTGCCGGCACGAAGAAAAGAGGCATGGATCGAGTGTACCCAGCCAGGTGGAGCAGGCTGCCATCGATACCATGGCGGTGTGGAGTGGCCCACCGCCGGAGAGCTCCGGCGCGTGCAGGCCGGTGACGGCACGGAGTTAACGGTCTATGCGGTTGGCCAGGGACCGCCGCTTCTCCTGATCCCCGGTCTGGGGACCGATCACCACGCCTTCGTCTGGAACATCGCCGAGTTCAGCCAGCACTTCGAGTGCTTGGTCCTCGACCAGCGTGGGATCGGCCTCTCCGAGGCTACGCCCGGTCCCTACACGATGACCCTCTTGGCCGATGACGCGGCCAGCGTGCTCCGTTACCTGGCCCCCCAGGGCGCCTTCGTTTTCGGGGTATCGATGGGGGGCATGGTCGCCCAGCACCTGGCCATCCGGCATCCCCGGTTGGTGTCGAAGCTGGTACTCGGGTGCACCGGCCCGGGAGGAAGGTTGGCAGTGCGTGCCGACCCCCAAGTAACCCACCGGCTCCTCGGCGCCGACGCCAAGGATCCCGCCTCCGCCTACCGCATCGCCTGTTCTGTGCTCTACCAGCCGGACTGGAGCGCGACGCATCCCGAGGTGATCGATGACGCCATCTCCTGGCGCGGGTCTCATCCCGTGCGTCCGGGGGTGTTCCAGGCGCACTGGCAGGCAATCCGCCACCACGACAGCGGCCCTCTTTTGGGCCAGATCGGAGTCTCCACGACGATCCTTCAGGGCGGTGAGGACGTGGTCATGCTGCCCGGCAACGCGGAAGCCTTGCAGTCGGGTATCAAGAACTCCCGGCTCTTCCTGCTCCAGGGTCGTGGGCACATGTTTTTTCAGGAAGATCCGCCGCTGACCCTGCGCCTGCTCGAGCAGGTACTGCTGTCCCAAGGGGCGGGAGGCGGCGCTCCCCGGGGCCCAGCTGTCCCACTTCCCGATACAATCGCCATCCGCCAGGGTGAGGGCTGAACTGCCCGCGCCATCGCTGGGGCCAGGCTTGAGGAGGTGACTTTCGCTGTCGGAGGTAAAACTGCGGGAAGGCGAGTCGTTCGAGAGCGCGCTGCGCCGCTTCAACAAGAAGATCAAGCAGAACGGGGTTCTGACCGAGGTGCGGCGCCGCGAGTTCTACGAGAAGCCCAGCGTCCGGCGCAAGAAGAAGATCATGGCCGCGCGCAAGCGCCGCGCCAAGCAGGCCTAGCGCCGGATCCCCCTCTGATCGCTCCCCAAGCGGTCAGCCTATTGCTAGCCGCGAGACTGTCCCGGGCTGATCGTGAGCTGGTCAAGGAAGCTGGGCTCGACAGCACCCTCGCTGGGGCGCTGGTCGACCTTGGTCAGCGCGAGAGCCGGCTGACTTGCCGCGCCACGACTCCCAGCGAGATCCGCCGTCTAAATCTCCAGTTCGCGGGTTCGGACCGTGCCACCGATGTCCTGGCCTTCCCTGCCCAGGGGGGCGATGACCGAGGCTTTCAGTTGCCCGCCTCGGAGGTCACATTCCTGGGCGACATCGTGATATCGGTGCGGACCGCGGCCGGCCAGGCGGAATTCGCCGGAGCTGACCCGACAGCGGAGTTGCGTTTGCTCGCCGTTCACGGCCTGCTTCACCTGCTCGGCCATGACCATGCCGAGGCCGCGGGCGCCGCGCGGATGACCGATACCACGCAGGACTTGCTGGACCGGGACGCCGCCCGCCGCGGAGTTCTGGCACCCCGGGCGCCCGTCCTGCAGCCGCCGCCATGACCGCGGACGCCCCACCCCTCTTGGTGATCGGGCTGGGCAACCCGGGAGGCGAGTACCAGGGGACGCGCCACAACGTGGGGGCGGAGGCGGTGAGCCTGCTCTCGGAGAGGTTGCAGGTGAACGCCGGCGCATATCGCGGCCCCGCTTGGCTGGCCCGCAAGGTTGTCGACGACCGCGAGCTAATCTTGGCCCGGCCCAAGACATACATGAATGAGTCAGGAGTCGCCGGTGCCCGGCTCCTGCGCGATCTCAAGGTGCCCCTGGAGGCGGTGCTGGTGGTCTACGACGACCTGGACCTGAAACAGGGCCGGCTGCGGATACGTGCCCGCGGCGGCACCGCTGGCCACAATGGACTGCGCTCCCTGCAAGCGCACTGGCGCTCCCAGGACTTCCCTCGGGTTCGGATCGGGATCGGCCGACCGCCAGGCGGCCAGGATCCTATCGAATTTGTCTTGGAGCGGCCCTTGGGCCAAGACAAAGAGGTGTTGCAAAGAGCCTGCGAGCGAGCCGCTGACGCGGTCCTGGCCATAGCCCGCGACGGCCTGGAGCAGGCGATGACGGAGTACAACCGGGTCGACCCGGCGGAGGCTGACGGTGCCGGCTGACCCGGAGCCAGCCAAGGCGGGCCGGGTGGCGACTCTCACCCGGCCTCGGACCCTGCTGGCCCGACTGAGTGAACTGCCTCTTGGGATGGGTCTCAAGGCCTGGTTCGACAAGGGCCTAGGCCCGACTTCGATCGGCGGCGTGACCCATGCCGCCACGCCGCTGCTGGCGACTCTGATCCGCGATCTCCTCCAGGTTCCCGTCTGCCTGCTGGTGGCCGAGCCGGAGCCGGTCTGGCAGGAGGTCTCGACCTGGACCTCCGACACCGACGTCCTCTTGTTCCCCGCCGCCGACGTGCTTCCTTTCGACCGCATCGCCCCCTCCGCCGAGGTGGTGCGTCACCGCCTGGCCACCCTGCGGGCGCTGCGATCGTCAGCCCCCCAGATCGTGGTCACGTCGCTGCCCGCCATCCTCCGTCCGACGCTCTCGCCCGAGCGGGTGGCGGGCTGGCGCAGCAGCCTGGAGTCAGGGGCCAGGATGGCACCTGGGGAGCTGGCCTCCCTGCTGCTTGAGTCCGGCTACCGGCAGGAGTCGATCGTGGCCTTCCCAGGTGAGTTCGCGCGCCGGGGCGGGATCATCGATTGCTACCCCACGGAAGGTCGTCCCTGGCGAGCCGAGTGGGAGGGCAACGTGGTCGCCGGGCTCTGGCGGCTCGACCCGGAGACGCAGGGTTCCCGAGCTGCCCTGGAGTCGGTGGCGCTGACCCAGGCTCGGGAATTTGCGCTCGACCATCCCTCGCTGGTCAGGGCAGCGGAACGACTGGCCGCCCTGGACCTGGTCTCGCTGCGCGACGACGTCAGGCAGCGCTGGGAGGCCGATTTGGAGCTGCTTCGAGAGGGGGCCCTGCCCGATCCGGCAGACGCCTTGGGACCCCTTCTGGTCGATCCCGAGCAGACCCTGCTCCGTCACCTTCAACCGGGGACGGTGGTCGTCACCGAGCATCGCGAGCGGATCACCGAAGCGGCGCGGTTCTGGCTGGCCGAGGTGGATTCCATCCTCGAGGCCGAGGTAGCCAGGAGCGAGATTCCCAGCGACCTGCCCCGGACCGTGGCCTCCTTTGACGCCGTGGTCGAGGAACTGCGGCAGGGGCGCAGTCTGGACCTCCGCCGGGAGCCGGTCGAAGACTCGGCGATCTGCGCCGACATCGAGATGGCGCCGGCGCCGACCTTCGCCGGCGACATCGAGCTCTTTGCTGAGCAGGTGCGCGAACTGCGTCGTGCCACCGGCACCGTCCTGGTACTCGGGATGCAGGAGGACCGAGTCTTCGAGCTGGCCGCCGAGCGGGGGCTGGAGGCCATCCGGCTCGATGACTTCTCCCTGGCCTCGACCGAGATCGCCGACTCGGCCCTGATGGTGGCTCCCGGGGACCTGGGGGCGGGTCTGGTGGTGAGCCCACTACGCTTGGCCGTCCTCAGCGACGCCAACATCTTCGGACTCCAGAAGCGGCGCGCCTCATCCTTGCTGCGCACGGTGCGGCGGGCCGAGTCCAGTGCCGCCGGCCGGCTCCGCCAGGCAACCGGCTCTGGGGTGGACGTGGCCGCCTTCCGGTTCAAGCTCGAGCCCGGGGACGTGGTGGTCCACCGCGACCACGGGATCGGTCGCTTCTTGGCCATGAGCCGGGTCACCGACGGGGATGGTGAACGCGAGTACGTGCAGCTGGAGTACGCCGACGGCCACAGGCTCTACGTCCCCGTCGAGCATCTGGATCGCATCGAGCGTTACTCGGGCGGGGGCAACGAGCACCCGGCGCTGTCTCGCTTGGGGACGGGGGAGTGGGAGCGAACCCGACGCTCGGTGCGGCGCCGCATCGACCAGATCGCCGAGGAGCTGGTCGAGCTCTATGCCCGTCGACTGGAGGCCCAGGGACACGCCTTCGCAGCAGACAGCCGCTGGCAGCAGGAGCTGGAGTCCTCCTTTCCCTACCAGGAGACCAGGGACCAGCTCTTGGTCCTCGAGGACATCAAGCGGGACATGGAGGCGGCCCGGCCCATGGATCGTCTCCTCTGCGGGGACGTGGGCTTCGGCAAGACTGAGATCGCCGTGCGCGCCGCCTTCAAGGCGGTTGAGGACGGCTACCAGGTGGCGGTGCTGGTGCCGACCACCGTGCTGGCCCAGCAGCACCACCTCACCTTCAAGGAGCGCCTGGCCGCCTTCCCCATCGCCGTCGAGCAGCTCTCCCGGATGCGCTCCGACGATGAGGCCCAGGCCGTCTTGGGTGGTTTGGCGGCGGGGACGGTGGACATCGTCATCGGCACCCATCGTCTGCTCCAGCGTGATGTCCGCTTCAAGAACCTGGGGTTGGTGGTGCTCGACGAGGAGCAGCGCTTTGGCGTGCTCCAGAAAGAGCGCCTCAAGCAGCTGCGCACGGCGGTCGACGTGCTCTCGCTCTCGGCGACTCCGATTCCCCGCACTCTGCACATGGCCCTGGCTGGGATTCGCGACCTCTCCGTGGTGCGGACCCCGCCCGAGGGCCGTCTCCCCATCCGCACCTATGTCACCGCCAAGGAGGCGGGGCTGGTTCAGGACGTCATCCGTCGGGAGCTGGCCAGGGCGGGCCAGGTCTACTACGTGCACAACCGGGTGCAGACGATTCAGCGCGAGGCGGACTGGCTCCGCGAGCTGGTCCCCGACGCCCGCTTTGCCATCGCCCACGGTCAGATGGATGAGGGGGCGCTGGCCCAGGTGATGGTCGCCTTCATGGCCGGAGAGGTGGACGTCCTCTGCTGCACCACCATCATCGAGAACGGTCTCGACATCGCCAACGCCAACACCCTGGTCGTCGACGACGCCTCCCGGATGGGCCTCTCGCAGCTATACCAGCTGCGAGGCCGCGTCGGGCGCTCAGGCCAGCGCGCCTACGCCTACTTTCTCTACGATCCCCTGCGCTCCCTCACCGAGCGCGCCGACAAGCGCCTTGACGTGGTCGCAGACCTGCAAGACTTGGGTTCCGGCTTCGCGCTGGCGCTCAAGGATCTGGAGATTCGGGGAGCTGGCAACGTGCTCGGCGAAGCCCAGCACGGGGACATCGCTGCGGTTGGGCTGGAGACCTATAACCATCTTCTCCGCCAGGCGGTGCTTCAGGCTCGCGGCGAGGAACTGGCCGAGTCTCCAGCCCAGGTGGCGGTCAACCTGCCCTTCGCCGCCCTTCTGCCGCCGGAGTACGTTCCCGACGAGCGCCTCCGCCTGCGTACCTATCAGCAGCTGGCGGGAGCCACCAGCGAATCGGAACTGGACGAGAGCGCCCGTAATCTGCGCCAGCGCTTCGGACCTCGTCCCCAAGAGCTGGAGAACCTCATCCTGGCCCTGCGGGTCCGTCTCCTGGCGGCCGAAGTCGGAGCCAGATCGGTCGAGACCGATGGCAAGGACGTGGTGCTGGCCCTGGAACCGGGCCACGGCCTGCCCCTGGCAGCGTTGGTAGGGGAGGAGCGTAGCCGAACCCTGGAGGCGAGTGCCAACCGCCTCCGGCTCCGGGCGGAGGTGGTCGGCGACAGCTGGCCCGACCTGCTGATGAGCACCCTGCGCAAGCTGGCCCAGGCCAAGAGCGAGCGCCTGGCCGAGTTGGCCAACGTGTGAACGACCAGGACCTCAGTCAGCTGCGCCGCCTCTTCGAGGTGATGGAGCAGTTGCGGGCGCCCGGGGGATGCCCCTGGGACCGGGTTCAGAGCCACCAGAGCCTGGTTCCCTATCTCCTGGAGGAGACCTATGAGGCCATCCAGGCCATCGAGGAGGGCACTCCCGAAGAGGTTGCCGAGGAGTTGGGTGACCTGCTGGTAGAGGTGGCCATGCAGGTGGCCATAGCCTCCGAGGCGGGCGAGTTTGACATCGCCACGGTGGCCGGGAGGGCCACCGAGAAGATGATCGGCCGTCACCCCCACGTCTTCGGCGACCTGAAAGTCGCCGGCGTCGAGCAGGTGCTGAGCAACTGGGAGGAGCTCAAGCGCAAGGAGAAGCCGGAACGAGAGTCTCCCCTGGACGGCATCCCGGCTGCGCTACCGGCACTGGCGCTGGCCTCTGCCATCCAGCGGCGCCAGGGCGAAGAGGTGGTGGAGGTCGGCGTCCCCGACCCGCTCCTGAGCGTGGGTCAGGCGCTCAGTCGATTGAGCGACGGCACCGACGCCACGGAGACGCAGAAGATCGGTGAGCTGCTCTATCGAGTGGTGGCCCTGGCCGGGGAATGTGGAGTTGACCCCGAGGGAGCCCTGCGAGGCTACGCTGGGGAGCGTCGGCGGGATCTTCGCCAGGCCCAGCTGGCTCGTCGTCCGGAGGAGAGTTCGGCGGCGCCGCTGGCGACAGAGGGATCTTCGAACTCGGGCTGAACTTGGACGCAGACCCCAAAGCGGGCTCGCCCCGACGTATACTCACCCGAACGTGGGCCACAGCCCCGCAGTCTGCCCCGTCAAATTCACTCCACGTTGAACCAGGATCGAGCGGACGGCTACGGGCCCCTCGCGGGGCTTATCCGAGAGCTACGCATTCGCTGGCGGCTTTTCCGGCGAAGCCACTCTCTGGGGCATCGCCACGCCGTCCTGCTCATTGTGGCCATGGCCAGCTTCTGGATCGCCCTGAGCCTCTACCGCGGGTTGGGTACCGAAGCCGCCCTGCACCGCCAGTTGACCCAACTGCAGGCGCAATCTCAGAGCCTGACCCACCGGGTCCAGGACCAGCGGGTGGAGCTCAAGACGGCGTCCTCATCAGCGGCCCAGGCCGAGATCGCCCGGGCGGAGGGCCTGGTGCCCCCTACCGACAGGGTCTACGCGGTGGAGAACCCCGTCCAAGCGGCCGGGCCGGTGGCCATCCAGCAGGGCGCGGAGGTAGTCGGCCAGACCGCCCACAGCCTGGTCCAGTCCCTCCTCGGGCTGACCTCGCCCGCCTCTTGAGGAGCTCGGCGCCCCGCCCTTCCCGGCCAGGAAATAGCCCCCGATCGACTTTGACGTTCTCAGCCAGGTCGCGTACAATCTCGGCGCGGCGTGGAGCAGTGGCAGCTCGTCGGGCTCATAACCCGAAGGTCCCAAGTTCGAATCTTGGCGCCGCAACGCTCACCCATCCTAGGCCGCGGGCAAAGGCGGTATAGCTCAGGGGTTAGAGCGCTCGGCTCATAACCGAGGTGTCCCTGGTTCAAATCCAGGTACCGCCACTACCAAACCCCCTAGTCGTCAGTCGCCGGTTGGCAAGCGACCTGGGCCATGACCCGAGGCTCGGCCTGGCGGTTCGGAGGGAGGCCCCCGACGCGACTGTGTCGTGGCGACTGGAGTGCTGCGACTTGCTCGACCTAGTCAAGCGGGGCCTTGCTCGTCTTCCCAGGGACGCCGAAGCACCGAAGTCGACTTCCTGGCCCGACTTCGGTTGGAATTGGGCGAACTGTCACCCCCGGCCGGGCGGATAGGGCAAGCTAACCGCTGCGTCAGACTCGTGGCCGGACCAGGTCCTCCTTGGGCTCGAGGGCCGGTTCGATCGCCAGCCATGCCCACTTCGCGGCAGGGCGCCGTTCAGATGACTGCGTACAATCGGCGCGATGCTACGCCAGCGCCGGGCCGTCGCCTACACGGTCCTTTTTATTGCTCTTCTTGCGATTGCCGCCCTGGCCTGGCGGGCCACTCCGAGCAAGAACATTCCCACTCGGCCGACCGGCGACCTGCAGCAGGCGCTAGCCAACTACCAGCTCAAGTCAGAGGGCAAGGCGGTGCCGGCCGGGCAGCCCGTGATCTCGACCAAGCACTGGGCGACTGTGGTCAACGACGAAGAGTCGGTGAACTGGTGGACAACCAGCGACCATGAGTACCAATCGGTCATCGACAGCACCGAGCCAGATAGCCTGTTCAGCAGGTACGGCTACAACGCCTATAGCATTCAGCCTTCCAGTTCAAACAACGTGTTCCTCACCCTGATCCTGCCCAACCTGATCATCGTCTTGGTGATCCTGGCCTTCATCTGGTTCATGCTGCGGCAGAGTCAGAGTGGCAACAACCAGGCGCTCTCCTTCGGTCGCAGCCGAGCCCGGCTGATCGCCGGCGACAAGCCGGAGGTGACCTTCGCGGACGTCGCTGGGGTGGACGAAGCCAAACAGGAACTCAGTGAGATCGTCGAGTTCCTGAAGTACCCTGAGCGATTCACCTCTCTGGGGGCCCGCATCCCCAAGGGGGTGCTGATGGTAGGTCCGCCGGGAGCCGGCAAGACTCTGCTCAGCAAGGCGGTGGCCGGGGAGGCAGGGGTGCCCTTCTTCAGCATCTCCGGATCCGAGTTCGTGGAGATGTTCGTGGGCGTGGGGGCGAGCCGGGTCCGCGACCTCTTCGACCAAGCCAAGAAGAACAGCCCCTGCATCGTCTTCGTCGACGAGATCGACGCCGTCGGGCGGCAGCGCGGGGCCGGTCTGGGTGGCGGTCACGACGAGCGCGAGCAGACCCTCAACCAGCTGCTGGTGGAGATGGATGGATTCGAGACCAATACCCACGTGATCGTGATCGCGGCCACCAACCGTCCCGATGTCCTGGATCCGGCGCTGCTCCGTCCCGGCCGCTTCGATCGCCACGTCACCCTGGACAATCCGGACATCCGAGGCCGCGATGCCATCCTCAAGGTGCACGCTCGCAACAAGCCGCTGGACACCTCGGTCGACCTCGAGGTTCTCGCCAAGCAGACCGTCGGCTTCAGCGGCGCCGACCTGGCCAACCTGATCAACGAGGCGGCGATCCTCTCGGCCCGGCAGAACAAGAAGGTCATTGCGATGCCTGAGCTTGAGGAGGCGATCGCCCGGGTCGTCGCCGGCCCCGAGCGCAAGTCCCGCCGGATCACCGACGAGGAGAAGGCCACGATCGCCTACCACGAGATGGGTCACGCGCTGGTGATGCACACCCTGCCCCACTGCGACCCGCCCTACAAGATCAGCATCGTCAGCCGCGGCATGGCTCTGGGTTGGACCATGGCTCTGCCGGATCACGACCGGGTGCTGATCAGCAAGGCCCAGCTCACCGACCAGCTGGCGGGGATCCTGGGGGGGCGGGTGGCCGAGGAGATCCTCCTGGGCGATGCCAACATCACGACTGGCGCCTCCGATGACATCGGCAAGGCCACCAAGCTGGCCCGGCGCATGGTCACCGAGTGGGGTATGAGCGAGAAGCTAGGGCCTCTGGCCTTCGGCACCAAAGAGGAGCTGGTCTTCCTGGGCCGCGACCTCGGCGAGCAGCGCAACTACTCGGAGGAGGTAGCCGGGGAGATCGACCAGGAGGTGCACTCCCTGGTCGATAACGCCTACCTCACCGCCAAGAAGGTCCTCACGCTGCGACGCCAGACCCTGCAGACCCTGGCCGACCATCTGATCCAGGTGGAGTCCATGGACCGCAAGGAGATGGACGAGGTCATCCAGCAAGCTGAGGAAGCGCAACCGGCCGCCAGCTGACCTCGGGTCGCCCGATGCTGGCAGCGGCCGCAAGATCGGCGGTCTACCATGGGCGTCGGCCCGTCGGGCCTAGAGGACCGACCTCAATCCGCTTGGATCCCTGAGGTGACCGAGACGGAAGTGGGTTATGGAATCGTCGGCGCCGGGAGGCTGGGCCAGGCGCTGGCGCGTCGCTTGGCCCAGAACGGAGCGTCCCCGGGGACGCTCTACTCGACCAGTCCCGAGCGGGCGGGTGCCCTGGCCGCGGAGCTCGGTTGGACGGCCCAGTCCAGTGCCAGGGGGGTGCTGGCCCTTTCCCGGGTGACCATGCTCTGCGTTCCCGACGGGGCTTTGACCAGGCTGGTGCGTCAGCTCAGTGAAGAGAACCACCTCGCTGAACGAATAGTCGTCCACTGCGCCGGCAGCCGGGGGCTTGAGCCGCTGAGCCCGCTCCGAGAGGAAGGCTGCCTGGTGGGCGTCTTCCATCCCCTGGCCCCGATCCCAGACGGAGATCCCGCCTCGCTGGACGGTACCTTCATCTCCATAGAGTCCGAGCCTCAGGCTCGGGCCGAGCTCCTCGACCTCGCCTGTCTCCTCGACTGCCAGGTCATCGAGGTGCAGGGCCTAGACCGCCCGCTCTACCACGCCGCCGCCGTCTTCGCCGGGGTATTGCCAGTCCTGTTGGAGAGCTTGGCGGAGCGTCTCGGGGACGCCGCCGGTGGTGGCCCCGACGTCAGTCGAGCCCTGCGAGCCCTCTACTCGGCGAGCGCTCGGAACGTGGAGCGACTGGGCCCGGAGCGGGGGCTGAGCGGTCCTCTCCAGCGCCGGGACCAGGGAACGGTCGGCGCGCACCTAGCTGCACTGAGTGGGTTCGATCCGGCTCTCGGTGAGATTTACCAAGCGATCCAGGAGGCGGCCAGGCCAGCGCCGGCCGACCACACCGGGAAGGAGGTTGCCAGTGGCTGAGCAGGGAATTGGACGCAAGCCGATCCAGATCGGTGATCTCGGTCGATGGAAGCGGGAGGGCAAGCGCTTTGCCATGCTCACCGCCTACGACTACACCACCGCCAGCTGGCTCGACCAGGCCGGGATCCCGGTTCTGTTAGTGGGGGATTCCCTGGGTGGGGTGGTTCTCGGGCATCGCCTTCGGGACGGTGGCTACGACACCGTCCCGGTCACCTTGGAGGACATAGTCCAGCACGCCAAGGCGGTAGCCCGCGGGGCCCACCGGCCTTTGCTAGTCGGTGACCTGCCCTTCCTCTCCTACCGCCTGGGCCCAGAGGAGGCCACCAGATCGGCCGGGCGGCTGCTCCAGGAGGCCGGCATGCAGGCGGTCAAACTGGAAGGCGGCGGGCCGATGATCGAGGTGGTTGGCCACCTCGTCGAGCGCGGTATCCCGGTGATGGGACATCTCGGTCTGACCCCCCAGAGCGTGCACGCCATGAGCGGCCTCCGAGCCCAGGGTAAGGACGAGGCCGGTGCGTCCCGGATCCGCGAAGCTTTGACCGGCCTCGAGCAGGCCGGTGCCTTCGCGGTGGTGCTCGAGGGCGTCCCTTCCGCTTTGGCGACGGAGCTGACTGCGGCCACGTCGCTGCCCACCATCGGCATCGGTGCCGGGGCCGGCTGCGACGGTCAGGTGCTGGTGGTTCACGACATGCTGGGGCTCACCTTGGGGCCGGTCCCCAAGTTCGTCAAGCGGTACGCCTCCCTGGGGGAGGAGATCGCCGGGGCTGCCCGCCAGTTCCAAGCTGAGGTCGAGGCGGGCACCTTCCCCGATCCCGAGCACACCTATGGCTGATCCCGGAGCCGCTTGGGCCTCGGGTGAGGCCCAAGCGCCGGCTCTGCCCGATGTCGTCACCTCGCCGGAAGCGCTTCGACGGATTACCTCGGAGTGGACCAAGTCGGGCGACCTAGTTGGCCTGGTGCCGACCATGGGCTCACTCCACCCGGGTCATCTCTCGCTGGTAGCCAGAGCGCAGCGGGAGTGCGCCAGGGTGGTGGTTTCCGTCTTCGTCAATCCACTTCAATTCGGTGAGGATGAGGACTACCTGGCCTATCCGCGCCAGCTGGACTCGGATCTCTCCCGGCTGGCAGACCTCAGCGTCCAGGTCTGCTATTGCCCGACCCCCGAGACCCTCTTTCTTAAGGGGTTCGCCACCAGGGTCGCGGTGGATGCCGGCAGCGATCTATGGGAGGCGGCTCGCCGCCCCGGGCATTTCGTCGGGGTGGCGACTGTGGTGGCCAAACTGTTCGCCGCGACTGGACCCTGCCGCGCCTACTTCGGCGAGAAGGATGCCCAGCAGCTGGCGGTGGTCCGGCGCCTCGCCTTGGACCTCGACCTGGGGGTGGAGGTGGTCGAGTGCCCGACCGTGCGCGACGGCAAAGGCCTGGCTCTGAGCAGCCGCAACCAGCTTCTCACTGTCCGGGGCCGGGAGTCGGCTCTCTGCCTTTCTCGGGCTCTGATCCAAGCCGCCGAGAAGTTCCAGGCCGGGGTGGTCCAGGGAGACGAACTGGCGCGCGAGGCCGGCTCGCTGATCAAGGATGAGCCGGGAGTGGAACTCCACTACGCTGGCGTGGTGGACCCTTCCGACTTCCAACCCGTCGCCGTTGCCAGCGCCGACTCCCGCGTCCTGGTGGCAGCTCGGGTAGAGGGGGTCAACTTGATCGACACCTCAAGGCTCGACTGTCCCCCGCTTTCGAGCCGCTGAACTATGGGCCAGACGGTGACGGTGGAGGCGCCTGACCGGCGCTTCGACCTCGTGGTGGTGGGCAGCGGCATCGCTGGCCTGTTCGCCGCGGTCAAGGCCGCCCGGTCGGGGCTCCGGGTGGCGGTACTGACCAAGGCGACCATGCAGGAGTGCAGCAGTCGCTACGCCCAGGGCGGGATTGCCGCCGCCGTAGATCCGGACGACAGTCCCATGCTCCATGCGGCTGACACCTTGGCCGCCGGCCGCGGACTCTGCGACCCCTTGGCGGTTCAGGCTCTCGTGGAGGAGGGGCCGGGCCGAATCCGGGAGTTAGTCGATCTCGGAGTCCACTTCGATACCCAGGACGGGGTTCTGCTGGTGGCCAGGGAGGCCGCCCACTCCCGCTCCCGAATCGTTCACGCCGGAGGGGATGCCACCGGAAAGGAGGTGGAGGAACTGCTGGCGCTGCGGGCGACCGGCGCCGTGGAGTTGATCCTGGAAGAGCACTCCGTGCGTCGCCTGCTGCTGAGCGGGGACCGCTGTTGGGGCGTGGACGCGATCTCCATGCGCCGCCCCGCCATTCGCCGGCTGGAGGCAGGGGCGGTGCTTCTTGCCACCGGTGGCCTGGGCCGACTCTTCCGGTACACCACCAATCCCCTGCCTTCCACCGGTGACGGAGTATGGCTCGGTTACCAGGCGGGGGCGGAGATCGCCCACCTGGAGTTCGTGCAGTTCCACCCCACCGCCCTGGCCCTCCCCGGCGCCCCGCCATTCCTGATCTCGGAAGCCGTCCGCGGCGAGGGTGCCTTGGTTGTGGATGACCTCGGTGAGCGCTTCCTCTTCCAGGCCGACCCCGCCGGGGAGCTGGCCGGCCGGGACGTGGTCGCCCGAGCGATCAGTGAGCGGATGGCGGAGCGGTCGCTCGACCACGTCTGGCTCGACCTCAGGCCGATGGGGGCAACTCGGGCTCGGGTTCGCTTCCCCAACATAGTTGCCACCTGTGCCAGCCACGGCATCGACATCACCGAGGAGCCCATCCCGGTGGCCCCCGCCGCTCATTACCAGATGGGCGGCGTGCGTACCGACCTGACCGGAGCGACCACGGTGGCCGGCCTCTTTGCCGCCGGCGAGGTTGCCTCGACCGGTGTGCATGGCGCCAACCGGCTGGCCAGCAACAGCCTGCTCGAGTCCCTGGTTTTTTCGGCCCGGGCGGTGGAAGCGGTCCTCGGTGCCGGCGAGACAGCCCGGCTTGAACCGCCGGCCCCAGCCGAGGAGTTGGAACTGGAGGACGTCAACGTTGAGGCACTGAGCGCGATCCGGCTCGATCTTCAGGAAGTCATGTGGCGGGGCGCCGGGATTGTTCGGGAGCGAGAGAGCTTGGCCCAGGCGGGTGCCCAACTGGGTCGCCTGCTGGAGTCGTTGCCTGACCTGCCCGTCGAGCCCCATCTCGGTGAACTACGGGGCATGCTCGGGACTAGCGCCCTCATGGTCGAGGCGGCGAGCTTTCGGGAGGAGAGCCGGGGAGCTCATTTCCGACTCGACCACCCGGCAGTTCGAAGCCGCTTCCTGGGCACCGTCGTCCAGAAGCGGGAGGTTCCTCTGGAGTTCAGGCCAATTGAGCCGCCTCGACCCGACTGAGGTCGCCTCCGCCGTGGAGCGGGCGCTGGCCGAGGACTACCGCGGCCGCGACCTCACCGGCGAGGCGGTTCTCACTCCTGGACAGTCATGCCGGGCTCAGGTGATCGCCCGGGAGCCCGGGGTTCTCTGCGGGATCGACTTGGCCGAGGCGGTGTTTCATCAGATCGACGCCGCTGTTTCCTGCCGCGACGTCTTGGCGGACGGCAGCCCTCTGACCGCCGGAACCGTCGTCATGCAGGTTGCCGGACCGGCAGCTGCCGTCCTGGCCGGGGAGCGGACCGCGCTCAACTTCCTCCAGCACCTCTGCGGGATAGCCAGCCTGACTGCGCAGTACGTCGCCCTGGCCAGTCCCTATGGGGCGACCATCCTGGATACCCGCAAGACGGTTCCAGGGCTGCGCTACCTGGAGAAGTACGCCGCCCGCACCGGCGGCGCCCACAACCACCGGATGGGTCTCTACGACGCGGTCCTCATCAAGGACAACCACGTCGATCTAGCGGGCGGTCTGAAAGATGCGCTGGAGCAGGCCCTGAGCTGCCATCCCGCCCGCGATGTGGAGGTTGAGGTGCGCTCCCAAGAGGAGCTCCTCGTCGCCCTCGAGGCGGGCGTGGGCAGGGTTCTGCTGGACAATTTCAGCCCCGTCCAGGTGGCCGATGCAGTGCGCCTCATCCAACACCGCGCCGCGATCGAGGTCAGTGGAGGGGTTAGCCTTGAGAACCTGGCCGAGTACGCGGCCGCCGGGCCGGATTACATCTCCGTTGGACGCCTCACCCACAGCGCTCCCGCCCTGGACCTGGCCCTCAAGGTGCGCCTTTCCGCCTAGGGATTCTCGACGGCTAGCGGCCGGCGAAGCCCACCCGGCGGCCCAGTTCGGCGTCGCGGACCCGGCGCAGCACGAAGTGCAAGCTGCCATCTAGGGCGACCGCCTGAAACAGGTCGAAACCCTCCTCGACGGCGAGGCGGTTGACCTCATCCAGCGAACTGGCCTCGCGATACTCGTAGGTCTGCTGGGCGGGAGCTACGCTCAAGTCTGTCTCCTCATTAGATGCTTTGGGCACAGAACCGTACGGTGTCGGCGGCTCAGGCATGGTCAAGTCTGCCATCCAGGAGCGCCTGGTTCGACCGCGACTCAGCGCAAGCCCCACCACGATAGAGCCGATCTCGGCGGGATCGCTGTTATACTCTCGCCCGCGCTGGCGCTCTGCTTTTGCGCGCCAGCGACACCGTTTGTGGAGGATTCAACAGGACGTTGTCCGAGCTCGCCACTGAGGCACCCGCCGAGGAGTTGATCAGCTTCAGCTCCATGGAGGAGTACCTGCGCACAAGCGCTGAATCCATCAGGACTTTGACCTACGGGGACATCGTTGACGGCACCGTCGTCCGGGTCGATCCCGACGAGGTGCTGGTCGATATCGGCGCCAAGTCGGAAGGCGTCATCTCCAACCGGGAACTGACCGGACGGGCCGAGGAATCGGTCGTGCTCAATCCCGGCGACAGGATCAAGGTCTACGTCCTCCAGTCCGAGAACGAGGACGGCAATGTGGTGCTCAGCCTGCGCCGGGCTCGCGCCGAGGGCATCTGGGCCAAGGCCGCCGAGAAGGAGAGCTCGGGTGAGGGGGTCGAGGCCGAGGTCCGCGAGCAGAACAAGGGCGGTCTGATCGTCAACATCATGGGTCTGCGTGGCTTCCTGCCCAGCTCGCAGGTGGCCCGAACCCACTCCGGTAACCTCATGGATCTGGTCGGCCAGCAGATCATGGTCAAGATCCTCGAGGTCAACCGTAAGCGCAACCGTCTGATCGTCAGTCAGCGGGCGGCCCAGGACGAGGACCGGGCCCGCCAGCGGGAGGAGCTCTTCGAGCGCCTCAGCGTTGGCGACGTGGTCAGTGGGCGGGTCAGTGGACTGACCTCCTACGGCGCCTTCATCAACCTCGGTGGCGCCGACGGCCTGATCCATATCAGCGAGCTTTCCTGGGACCGGGTCAGCAATGTGTCGGACATGCTGGCGGTGGGCGACGAGGTCACCGTCAAGGTGATCAAGCTCGACCCCGAGCTCTCACGCATCTCCTTGTCCCTGCGACAGATGAGTGACGACCCCTGGGACAGCATCGAAGCCCGTTTCCCGGCCGGTACGGAAATCGAAGGGACCGTCACCAAGACCAAGAAATACGGAGCTTTCCTGCAGATTGCCGACGGGGTCGAGGGCCTCCTCCACATCAGTGAACTCTCTTGGGAGCATGTCGAGCGCACCGAGGATGTCCTCCGCGTGGGCGACACCGTCAAGGTGATCGTGCTTCAGGCCGACCGCACCCGCCGCCGTATCTCGCTCTCTTATCGCCAGCTCCTGCCCCGACCTGCCAACCTGCCACCTGAGGACGTTCCCGGCGAGGGTGAGTACGCAGCTGCAGCCGACTACGAACCCGAAATGGACGAGGACTCCGAGGCCGCCGAGGCGCCCGCCCCCAAGCGGAGCCGCGCCAAGGCCGCCCCGGTTGAGGAAGAGACCGCCGTCGCCGAGGTTTCGGCACCCCCGGATGCTGAAGAGGCGCCCGCCCCCAAGCCCAAGCGGACCCGGGCCAAGGCCGCTCCGGTTGAGGAGGAGACCGCTGTCGTGGAGGACGCCGTCGCCGAGGTTTCGGCACCCCCGGAAGCTGAAGAGGCGCCCGCCCCCAAGCGGAGCCGGGCCAAGGCCGCTCCGGTCGAGGACGCGGCTCTCGCAGCCGACGTGGATGCGACGGCCGAGGCTGCGGAGATCTCTGAATCCGATGAGAGCGGTGACTCGGCGGGCAGCGAAGACAGCTGATCCGGGGCGGTAGCCGGCAGCTCCCACCGACCACCGGGCTCGGGCCGTGTCCCCGACGCAGTCCTGGGCGGTACCGCCCAACTGGAGCGGCAGTTGATCAGTCCTGACGAGGATCTTCATCCTTGCTATCCCGCAGGCGCGTGGTCAGGCTGAGCTGATCCCGTAGACGAGGCGTCGCCCAAGGAAGGGCCTGGATGTATCCGTTTGAGCGCTTCACCGAGCTGGCCAAGACGGTCCTGACGATGGCCCAGGACGAGGCCGAGAAGACGCACCACTCCTACATTGGGACCGAGCACCTGCTGCTGGGACTGCTCCGCGTGCCTGATGGCGTGGCTGCCAGGGTGCTCGCCAACCTGGGCGTGGATATCGACACGGTGCGGGACACCATGGAATCCCTTGTGGGCCGCAGTGAACGGACCATCGTGCAGCAGATCATTCCCACTTCCCGGGTCAAGAAGGTGATCGAGTTGGCCTTTGATCAGGCCAAGGAAATGGGCGACGAACTGGTCGGCACCGGCCACCTCCTGATAGGGGTGCTACGCGAGGCCGACGGGATCGCTGCCCACGTTCTCCGGGATCTGGGGGTCGAGGTCGAGGGTGTTCTCGCCAATCTCCCGGATCGCGGGGAAGAGCAGGAGGCCAGGGGATTTACCCGGAAAGAGGCTAGGCATACCGTCCACGCCGTGTTCGAGGACCTCGGCCGGGCGCCTGCAACGACCCTGCCCTGGTTCTATGGGGACCCGGCCCGGTTCACTCCGGAGGCGAAGACGGCTCTTGTAATCGCTGACGAAGAAGGGGTCAGGCGGGGAGGGGGACAAATTGGCACACAGCATCTACTGGCGGGCCTGATCCGGCACGGGGAGGGCCGAGCCGCCCGAGCCCTACGGCTACTGGGGGTGACGCTGGAGCGTGTCCGGACCGCAACTGGCTCGCTCCCGTCTACGCCCTACCCCAGGCGCACCCTGACCCTCCGGCGGTCGGTGTTCCGCGCCCGAAAGGAGGCGACGCGGGAAGGCTCTTCCCTGGTGGACACGCAGCACTTGCTTCTCTCAGTCAGCGACCCGGAAGCTGAACCAGCCGCCGGGATCCTGCGCGATCTGGGGGCTAGCGAGGCCCGAATCAGGGAAGCACTGACGGGCCTGGCGGATGAGCCGCTCCGCTAGATGGGTGAGCCATATTGGTTTAGCGGCTCTTCACAGATGACGGTGTAGGGCCGGGCGCCGGCGCGCAATCGTCAGAGGCACGTCACGCGGGTCGCTTCCTGCTTGCCTTGGGCGAAACCGGCACGGGCGGCGGGGATGCGGGTTGCCGGATCCATCTGGTTCGTGCCCATTGCGGCTCGGGAATCGGCGTCCGGTGTGATCACCTCGACGTGGCTGCCCTGCTTGCGCAGCGCCTCGACCTGGCTTGCCAGGTCCGTGCCCCATTCCGGAGGTCTGCGTAGGCCCTCGAACTGACCTTCCGGTAGGGTCCCGCTCGGTCCGCCCAACGGCGAGAGCACCACGACGCTCGCATAGCCCGAGGCAAGGTCGGCGTTTTCGGTGGAGCCCACGCCACCGTCGATGTAGTGAGTGCCGTTGATGCTGACCGTGGGGACCAGACCAGGCGCCGCGGTGCTCGCGGTGACCGCGTCCACGAGGTCGACGCCGGAATCGCGGTCGAACGCAGCCAACTCGCCGGTATGCGCGTCGACGGCCGTCACGATCATCGGTCGGTCCGGCCATTCAGGGCGAGGCAACCGAGCGGCGACGATTGCGCGGCGCTGTCCCGCCTCGGGCCCGAGTGTGGAGTCGCTCTCTAACCCGAATGCCCCCATCGCACGTCGTAGATCGGAAACCGAGGTGGCGGCGGTGGAAATGGCACGCATCCGCTCGAACACCGTGGCCATCGGCAGGGACGGCGAACGTTGGCGGTTCTGTCCGACCGGTTGACCCGGCGGGGACAGAACCGAGGCCAAAAGTTCCGCTGGCGGCATACCGCTGCGTACCTGCGCTGCCGCGGTGGCACCGGCCGAGGTGCCGATCACCAAATCGGCCGCCGCTGTCATATCGAGACCAGCTTCGGCCAGGCCTGCGACGATGCCGATCTCCCACGCATTACCGGCCGCCCCACCACCGCCGAGAACGAGAGCAACGTTGTGAACCATCTGCCCACTATTTCAGGCGGTGGACGGTCTGTCCACCGCTGACAGGTGCCGGTCGAGGTCGGAAAGGGCTTGCGCGGCTTGGAGTTATCCGAGCTTCGGGTTCGCCAGTCCCCAGATCACCGGCGGCCCCAGAAGAACCGGCAATGAGGGGGGCAGTATCAGTTGCTGGCGTGCCCGGCCGGGTCGGAGCGTTTCACCGTTTCACGGGACTTCCCGCACGGCACCGGGTCCGAGTCGATCAGGCGCGTGATCTCGCCCCATGACGGGGCGTCACGCGCGGACTCCTTCATCTAGGCGGCGTCGTGGCCCATTCGCCACGCAGCGTTGATACCGGGACCTCCGCGGTCGTCTCGTTGTTCCAACTTGGCGACGGTCGAGAGCCCTTCGGATTCGAGGTAGCCCTATTGGGCATAATGCCGGTGTGATCGGCCCTGCCCCGAGCCCGCGAGCCATTCCAGCCATGGCGGCAGCGTGCGCTGTCGACCGTCCTTCCATCGGGCCTAAGGAGATGATCCGTGTATCCGTTTGAGCGCTTTACCGAGAAGGCCAAGAAGGTCCTGACCCTGGCGCAGGATGAAGCGGAGAAGTCGCACCATTCCTATATAGGCACGGAGCACCTCCTGCTCGGGCTCCTTCGCGAGGGCGACGGCTTGGCCGCCAAGGTGCTGGCCAATCTGGGGGTCGAGATCGACAAGGTGCGTGACACCATCGACTCGGTGCTGGGCCGCAACGAGCGGATCATCGTGCAGCAGATCATCCCCACCTCGCGGGTCAAGAAGGTGATCGAGATCGCCTTCGAGGAAGCCAAGCGGATGAACAACACCTACGTCGGCACCGAGCATCTGCTGCTGGGCTTGCTCATCGAGGGTGAAGGCATCGCTGCCCACGTGCTCGAGGATCTAGGCGCCAACCTGGACAAGGTGCGCCACGAGTTGGACTCGCTGCTCAAGGAGCAGGGGCTCGAGGACGAGCCGCCCCCGGAGCGCAAGAAGTCGAGCAAGACCCCGCTCCTAGATCAATTCTGCCGCGACCTGACCGAGCTCGCCACCAAGAACCAGCTCGACCCGGTCATTGGGCGGGAGATGGAGATCGAGAGGGTGGTACAAATCCTCTCTCGGCGAACCAAGAACAACCCGGCTCTGATCGGTGAGCCTGGCGTCGGCAAGACGGCCATCGCCGAGGGTCTGGCCCAGGCGATCGTCAACCAGGAGATTCCGGAGTCCCTGGCTAACAAGCGCGTCCTCACCTTGGATATGGGTGGACTGGTGGCCGGTACCAAGTATCGGGGTGAGTTCGAGGAGCGCCTCAAGAAGATCCTTGACGAGATCCGCTCCTCCAAGGAAGTGGTGCTCTTCATCGATGAGCTGCACACCCTGGTGGGAGCCGGCGCTGCGGAGGGCGCCATCGACGCCGCCAACATCCTCAAGCCGGCGCTGGCTCGGGGTGAGATCCAGTGCATCGGAGCCACCACAATCAACGAGTACCGCAAATACATCGAAAAGGACGCTGCCCTGGAGCGACGCTTTCAGCCCGTCTTCGTCGAGGAGCCCAAGCTGGAGGAGACGGTCGAGATTCTCTCCGGGGTGCGCAGCCTCTACGAGAAGCACCATCGAGTGACCATCAGCGACGCCGCCCTGCGCGCCGCCGCCGAGCTCTCCGGACGCTACGTCAGCGACCGCTCCTGGCCGGACAAGGCGATCGACCTCATCGACGAGGCCTCCGCCAGGGTGCGCATGAAGCTGACCACCACCCCGCCCGAGTTGCGGGCCAAGCAGCGCCACGTGCGCTCGCTGCAGACGCGCAAGGACGAGGCCGTCGAGAAGCAGGATTACGAGACAGCCACCAAGCTGGACGAGGAGGCCAAGCTGCTCAAGGCG
Source organism: Candidatus Dormiibacterota bacterium (assembly GCA_035534695.1). Classification (GTDB taxonomy): domain Bacteria; phylum Chloroflexota; class Dormibacteria; order Aeolococcales; family Bog-877; genus Bog-877. The sequence continues at coordinate 6,519 of DATLRN010000064.1, read as the reverse complement.
GAGTACGCGCTGGAGGAGGCCGCCTGGCGCGACGAGCTGGGCAAGACCGTGCCCGAGGTCGACGAGGAGAACATCGCTGACATCGTCTCCTCCTGGACCGGGGTCCCAGTCAGCCGCCTGGTTGAGGCGGAGACGCAGCGCCTGCTGGCCATGGAAGGCGAGATTCATAAGCGCCTGATTGGCCAGGAGGAGGCGGTCAAGATCGTCTGCCAGGCGGTGCGTCGCGCCCGTGCCGGGCTCAAGGATCCCAAGCGTCCGATCGGCTCCTTCATCTTCTTGGGCCCGACCGGGGTTGGCAAGACGGAGCTGGCCCGCTCACTGGCCTCCTTCCTCTTCGACAACGACGATGCTCTGATCCGCCTTGACATGTCGGAGTTCGCGGAGCGCCACAGCACCTCTCGTCTGGTCGGCTCTCCGCCTGGCTACGTCGGCTATGACGAAGGGGGCCAGCTGACCGAGGCGGTCCGGCGCCGCCCCTACAGCGTGGTGCTCTTCGACGAGATCGAGAAGGCCCATCCCGACTTCTTCAACATGCTGCTCCAGATACTCGAGGACGGGCGCCTCACTGACGCCAAGGGCAAGGTCGTTAGCTTTGCCAACACCATCGTGATCATGACCAGCAACCTGGGCATTCAGGGAGTCGGCTCCAATGTGTCGATGGGCTTCCAGACCGGCGTGCCCGGGAGAAGCGGCGAGGACCAAGAGCACAGCAAGATGCGGGAGCGGATCACCGACGAGCTCAAGCGTGCCTTCCGGCCTGAGTTCCTCAACCGGGTCGACGCGGTCGTGGTCTTCCATCGCCTGCGCACCCAGGAGACTCGCCAGATCGTCGACCTCATGCTGGTCCGGGTGCGCGAGCACCTGCAGCGCCAGGGGCTCAGTCTCCTGGTCACCGATCAAGCCAAGGATCTGCTCGCCGAGCGTGGCTTCGACAAGCAGTTCGGAGCCAGGCCGCTCCGTCGCGTTATCCAATCGGACATCGAGGATCCCCTCAGCGAGGAACTGCTGAAAATCGAGTTCTCGCCGGGCGACCTGGTGACCATCGACGTGGAGGAGGGCAACATCGCCACCCACGTGGTCCCTGGTCCGCCACCAGCCCCCGTCGAACCGGCCGCTGTTGAGGAGCAGCCTCCGGCTGCCGAGCCTGCTGGTGCTGGAGCCGCCGGTCCGAGCGGCGACGGTGGCGGACCAGTCTGACCCCGGGGAGGCACCCGGAACCCTAGCCGCCGCCGGCAGCGCACCCGCCGACAAGCCTGAGCGCACCCAAAGAGAGCGCGCCTCCCGGATCGCCAGTCTCCTGGGAATGTCAGTCGGGGCCGTTCTGGGGACCGTCTACGCCACCGGGATCATCGGCGTCATCGTCAGTCTCTTCAAGGGGTCGCTGCACGGCTGGGAGATCAAGGCCGTGATCCTGGCCGTGGGGCTCCTGCTGGGGTGCGGACTCGGCTACCTGCTGGGACCAACCCTCAGCATTCGTCCCTATGCCTGGGCCGAGGAGGAACTCAACAATATCCCGCTCCCGGAACTGATCGGTGCCGTGGCTGGGATCCTCGTGGCCCTCATGATCGCCGCCCTGGTGGCGCTGATCTCCTCGGGTGTCCCGGGCCATCTGGGCTGGTTGATCGCTGTGGTGGTTGCCTTCGTCCTGGTGCCCTTGGGGGTTTCAGTAGGTCGGCGGCGACGCCGCGAGATCTCCACCATGGGAATTCCCCTGGGTGGCGCCAGCGCGCCCTTGGCGCGGGTGGTGGTCGATACCAGCGCCATCATCGACGGCCGGCTTCTGGACTTGGCCCGGGCCGGTTTCTGCCTCTACGAACTGCTAGTCCCGCAGTTCGTACTGGCCGAGCTACAGTCGGTCGCCGACTCGGCCGACCCCATTCGGCGGGCTCGGGGCCGGCGGGGATTGGCGATGCTGGAGGAGCTGCGCTCGTTGCCCACCCTGGCCGTGGAATTCACCACGGTCGACTACCCCTCGATGCCCGAGGTCGACGACAAAGTGCTGCGTTTGGCCCGCGAGCAGCGGGCCGGCATCCTCACCGTCGACTTCAACCTGGACCGGGTGGCCCAAATCGAGGGTTTGGCCGTGCTCAACCTGAACCAATTGGCGACCGCACTTCGCCCGGCCCTAGTCCCCGGGGAGAGGCTCGAGGTCGACGTGGTCAAGGAGGGGCGCGAGGCTGACCAGGGCGTCGGCTACCTGCCCGATGGCACCATGCTGGTGGTGGAGGGCGGGCGCGTCCATCTGGGCCACCGGATCACGACGACTGTCCGGAGCGTGATCCAGACGGCCTCAGGGCGGATGGTCTTCGTCCGGGCGCCGGGCCAGGAAGCGGAGATCGCGCCCGATCCACCGGCCGGCCGGCCGAGCACCTCCGCCGGCGGTGAGCGGTCCTGAGCTTGGCCGATCTGGCTCCGGGTACCACTGCCATCGTTCCGGCGGCCGGCTTCGGCGCTCGTTTCGGTGGGCCCAAGCTCTGGGCCGACCTGAGCGGTCAGCCGGTGCTGGCCTGGGTCCTCCAGGCGCTGGGAGATCCCACAAGCGGAGTCGATGAGTTGGTGGTAGTGATCGATCCCGGCGAGCACCGGCGGGTGGTGGAGCTGGCCTCGGCTGCCGCTCCGCGCCTCGGCTGCCGCTGCGTCGAAGGCGGCGCCAGGCGGCAGGAGTCAGTCTCCCGGGGACTAGAGGCCTGCGCCAGGGAGATGGTCCTGGTGCACGACGGTGCCCGTCCCGGTGTCACCTCCGAACTCTGCGCCCGAGTACTCCGGGCCGCCCGGGAGAAGGGTGCAGCCACCGCCTGCCTTCCCGTCGCCGACAGCACCGCCCGGGTGCACAACGGCGAAATCGCCGAGGTTCTGCCTCGGGCTGAGCTCGGGGCTCTTCAGACCCCTCAGGCGTTTCGCACTGAGCTTCTGCGGCGCGCCCACGCCGAGGCCAGCGTGGCCCGCCGCGATGCCGACGACGATGCCGCCCTGGTGCTCGCTCTGGGTGTGCCGGTCGCCACGGTTCCGGGCGATCCTCGCAACCTCAAGGTGACCAGGACCGAGGACATTCTGGCCTTGCGCTCCTGGCTCGGAAACGGCGCCTGGACGCGCCAATGACGAGGCGGCAGCTCCCCGGCGTGGGCCTCGGGGTAGATGTCCACCGCTTTGGCGGCCCTGGGCCAGTACGGCTCGGTGGTGTCGAGATAGAGCACCCCCAGGGCCTCCTCGGTCACTCCGATGGCGACGTTCTCTGTCATGCCTTTGCCGACGCCCTCCTGGGGGCGAGCGGCCTGGGCGACATCGGTGAGCACTTTCCCTCCGGCGAGGAGCGCTGGCGAGGAGCGTCTTCGCTGGATCTACTGCACCGGGTGGGGGAGATGCTGGGCAGCCAAGGGCTCGAGATCCTGGGGATGGATGGCACGGTGATCGCCGAGGCACCCCGCCTGGGTCCCTTCCGCCAGGAGATGCAAGCCATGGTTGCGGCGGTCCTCAGCCTGGACCCGGGCCTGGTATCCGTCAAGGTGAAGTCCAGTGACGGGCTGGGACTCACCGGCCGGGGTGAGGGGATGGCCGCTCTGGCGGTGGCTCGGGTGGGCTTGGGAAGTCGGACCGACCCGGAATAACATAGGCCGACCATGCCCATTCGTCTCTACAACACGCTCACCCAGAGCATCGAGGTCCTGCACCCGTTGCACCCGGGCAAGGTGCAGATGTACACCTGCGGCCCGACCGTCCACGACCGGGCCCACATCGGCAACTTCCGCAGCTATCTGGCGGAGGATCTGCTCCGGCGCCATCTCGAGGCGCGGGGCCTGAAGGTCGAGCAGGTGATGAACATCACCGATGTCGATGACAAGATCATCGCCAAGGCGTCCGCCCGTCACGAGACCCTGAGCCAGTTCACCAAGCCCTATATCGATGCCTTCTTCACCGACCTGGAGTTGCTCGGCATCGAGCCGGCAACCCACTTCCCCCGCGCCACCGATTACATCCCCCAGATGCTGGCCCTGGTCGAGCGCTTGGTGGCCAGCGATCACGCCTATGTCAGCGATGGCTCAGTCTACTTCCGGCTCCAGTCCTTTCCCAACTACGGCAGGCTCACCCGGCTCGATGTCCAGGGCCTTAGCACTGGGGCCAGTGGACGCATCGACTCCGACGAGTACGAAGCCAAGGAGGCGGTCCGCGACTTCGCGCTCTGGAAGAAGGGGGCTGAGGGTGACCTGGCGGCATGGCCCTCACCCTTTGGGTGGGGGCGTCCCGGCTGGCATCTGGAGTGCTCGGCGATGGCCACCGAGCTACTCGGCGAGACCCTGGACATCCATTGCGGCGGGGTCGACAACAAGTTTCCCCATCATGAGAACGAGATCGCCGAGTCCGAGGCGGCGACCGGCAAGCAGTTTGTCCGCCTCTGGTTCCACGTCGAGCACCTTCTCGTGGAGGGCGGCAAGATGGCCAAGTCGCAGGGCAACTTCGTGACCCTCCACTCGCTGATGGAACGGGGCCACAGCCCGCTGGCGGTGCGCTACCACCTGCTCGGCAACACCCACTACCGGCAGCGCCTCCACTTCCGCGAAGAAGACCTTGTGGGCGCCTCTGAGTCTCTCGACCGGCTCGCCACCTTCTGGCGGCGCTGCGCCGCCGCCCACGAGGGCGAACTCCGGACAGCCGGTTCGGGTGATCCGCTGACCGTTGCCGCCCAACGGGCCAAGGATCGCTTCGAGGCCGCCATGGACGAGGACCTCAACCTGCCCCTGGGGATCGGCTCGCTGCACGACCTGGTGCGCGAGGGCAACCGCCTGCTTGACGAGGGCAGGGCTGGTGGTGACGGCTGTGGCGCCGCCCTCTCGGCGCTCCGCGCCGCTGACAGTCGCCTCAACGTAATCGAGCGCGCGGCGGTGTCGGAGGACGCGCAGCTTAGCCCTGAGGAGCGGCAGACCCTTGACCGTCGCGAGGAAGCCCGCCGCAAGGGCAACTACTCGAAAGCCGACCGGATCAGGGATCAACTGCTGGAATTGGGCATCGTGCTGGAGGACACCAAGGAAGGCACTCGCTGGCATCGGCTCTGATGCCGGAAATCCTCTACGGACGCAACCCGGTCCTTGAGGCACTTCGAGCAGGCCGTCGCATTCGCCGCCTCCTCCTGGCCACCGGTCTCAGCTCCGACCAGCGCCTGGGCGAGATCCTGGAGCTGGCCGCCCTCGCTGGGGTGACCGAAGAGCCTACTGCCCGAGGTCGCCTCAACGACGTGGCCCATACCGAGCACCACCAGGGGGTCGCGGCCTACTTCGACGGCCGCCAGCTCGCCAGCGTCGAGGCTCTGCGGGACCTGGTCGAGCACCCGGTGACCGCGTGGCCGCCGCTGTTCTTGTGCCTGGACGAGGTCCAGGATCCCCAGAACCTGGGCTCCTTGGCACGCAGTGCAGAGGTGCTGGGAGTGACCGCATTGATATTGCCCCGACATCGGACGGCCCCGCTCTCGGCCGCGGCCGCCAAGGCCAGTGCCGGCGCCATCGAGCATCTCCAGCTGGTCCGGGTAGTCAATCTCGTGCAAACGCTGCGCCAGCTGCGCGAGCTGAGCGTGATCGTCGTCGGCCTCGATGCGGCCGGCCAACAGCGCTGTGATGAGGTCGACCTGACTGGTCCAGTGGCGCTGGTGGTAGGGGCGGAGGGGGAGGGCCTGCGCAGCTTGACCCGGCGCCACTGTGACTTCCTGGCTTCGATTCCCATGGGTGGGCGGGTGCAGTCGCTCAATGCCTCAGTTGCGGGTGCGCTCTTGCTCTATGAGGCGGCCAGACAACGCGATTTCACCTACCCGGGGGTCGCCCAGGGGCGCCGGTGAAATATTCCCCCTTTCCTATACTTCCCCCAACCCGACCAGCGCCGACGTAGCTCAGTGGTAGAGCAGCTGTTTTGTAAACAGCTGGTCGGGAGTTCGAATCTCCCCGTCGGCTCCGCCGAATACAAACTAGACCCGATAACCGTGATCTGCGCCACCGGCCGAGTCTAGCACAGCGGGGCTAGACCTGATAACCTTGGGGCAGTGAGTAGCGACATTCTGCCTCTGCCGGCCACCGACCCCTACTGGACGTGGTGGCAATCGTTCGCCCGCGCGGGGAGGGCGGAGAGACTGAGCGAGCGGACGCTGAAGACCTACGGCGAGGCGGTGACCCAGCTCTACGACTGGTGCATCGCCCATGGCTACCCGACGGACCCAGCCAGGCTCCCGAGGGCAGCGGTGGAGACCTACATCACCGACATCCTGGAGCGCCACTCAGCTGGGACCGCTCTCAACCGATTCCGCGCCCTGGCTCGCTGGTTTAGGTGGGTGGAGAGTGAGGACGGGGTGAATCAGTCGCCGATGGCGAAGATGAGGGCGCCCAAGTCGGTGGAGCAACCGCCCGACGTGCTGACGGATGCCGACGTGATCGCCCTGCTGAAAGCCTGCCAGGGGAAGGACTTCGCCGCAAGGCGGGACACGGCCCTGGTCCGAGTGCTGCTGGACACTGGCTGCCGGCGCTCTGAGCTGATGGGTGCCAA
>DATLRN010000063.1:0-22172 GCA_035534695.1 Candidatus Dormiibacterota bacterium | reverse complement strand
TCATCAGCTGGCCACCGGGCCGCTGGTCGCGTTCAACACTGAGACCACCGGGGTGGACGTGGATGAGGACCGGATCGTGACCGCATTCCTAGGCGACTGGAGCACCAGTTGCTCAGCTGGTCTGGCTGCGGCGCCTCGGGGGCGCCCGCGGCGCTTCTCCTCGGTCGCGTGCCGCATGGCGGCCAATCGGCGGCGGTACCAGAGCAGTCCTGAGGGAGCCATCCGCGTACTCCCGGGGGTCGCCCCAGCCAGTGATTACGCTTGGGGTTCGGCTGAGCGGCGGGTAGTCATGACGGGAGGTAGTTGAGGTGGCAGTCAGGGCAGAAGCCGGTGCGGCGTCGGAGCCCGTCAGGCGCGACGAGACTATCCGCAACCATGCCAGCTTCATCTGGTCGGTCGCCGATCTGCTCCGTGGCGACTACAAGCAGTCCGAGTACGGCAAGGTCATCCTGCCGTTCACCGTCATCCGCCGTCTCGACTGCGTCCTCGAGCCGACCAAGGTGGCCGTTCTCGCCAAGGCGGCGCAGCTGTCCGGGCGAATCGAGAACGTGGACCCGATCCTCTGTGCCGTGTCCGGAGAGCAGTTCTACAACACGTCGCCGCTTACCTTTCGGCGCCTACTCGATGACGCTGAGAATGTCGCCGATAACCTGCTCACCTACATTGGAGGCTTCTCCGAGGCCGCCCGCGACATCGTCGAGAAGTTCGACTTCGGGACCCAGATCGCGAGGCTCAACAAGGCTGGCCTCCTCTACCGGGTGGTGGCGAAGTTCTGCGAGGTCGATCTCCACCCCAACTCCGTCTCCAACCTGGAGATGGGCTACATCTACGAGGAGCTGATCCGCCGATTCTCGGAGCTCTCCAACGAGACCGCTGGGGAGCACTTCACCCCTCGCGAGGTGATCCGGCTGATGGTCAACCTGCTCTTCATCGAGGATGAGGACGCACTGACCAAGGCGGGCATCGTCCGGACTCTCTACGACCCTGCTTGCGGCACCGGCGGGATGCTCTCGGTGGCCGAGGACCATCTCCGTGACCTCAACCCCGAGGCCAGGCTGGCCGTCTTCGGCCAGGAGTTGAATGACGAGACCTACGCCATCTGCCGCTCGAACATGATGCTCAAGGGACAGGAAGCTAGCCACATCGCGAGCGGCAACTCATTCTCCGAGGACCATCATCCGGGGGCCCACTTCGACTACTTGCTCGCCAATCCGCCCTTCGGGGTGGAGTGGAAAAAGGTGGAGGACACGATTCGAACCGAGGCTCAGAACCTGGGCTTCGCCGGCCGCTTTGGTGCGGGGCTGCCGCGGATCAACGACGGCTCCCTTCTGTTCATCCAGCACATGATCAGCAAGATGAAGCCATTCTCCGAGGGCGGCTCTCGACTGGCCATCGTCTTCAACGGGTCGCCTCTCTTCACCGGGGCGGCCGGCTCCGGGGAGTCGGAGATCCGCCGCTGGATCATCGAGAACGACTGGCTGGAGGCGATCGTGGCCCTCCCAGACCAGCTCTTCTATAACACCGGCATCTCCACGTACTTCTGGGTGGTAACCAACCGCAAGTCACCGGACCGTCGTGGCCTAGTGCAGCTGATTGATGCCCGGGAGTCCTGGACCAAGATGCGCAAGAGCCTGGGAGACAAGCGCAAGGAGATCTCAGCGGAGCAGATCGAGGAGATCACCCGTCTCTATGGGGACTTCACCGAGGGCGACCGGGTCAAGATCTTCCCCAACGAGGCCTTCGGCTTCCTGCGCGTCACCGTGGAGCGGCCGCTCCGGCTGCGCTGGGAGGTGACGGAGGACACCCTCGCCGCCGTCGCGGAGGCCAAGCCGGTGGCGAAGCTCCCCGAGGCCACCCGGACAGTGTTGCTCAAGACCCTTCGGCAACACATGGGCGAACACTGGAAGACCGAGAAGGCGGCGTCGCGGGCCATCGCTGGGGATTTGCTCCAGCTCGCGGTCAACGGGCCCGCGACCAAGGCGGTGCTGAGCGCTCTCGGTGTCCGAGACGAAGAGTCCCAGCCCGTGACCGGCCGGAAGGGCAGCCCCGAACCTGACGCCGAGCTGCGTGATAACGAGAATGTCCCGTTGCCGGCTGTGTCGGTGGAGTGGGAGGAGGATGTCACCGCCCGGCTGGCCCGATCTCAGTATCGAGAGGCGATCGACGAGTACATGAGCGCCGAGGTCCTGCGCTACGTCCCCGACGCCTGGGTGGACCACGACAAGACGAAGATCGGGTACGAGATCCCGCTGACCCGGCACTTCTACAAGTACGTGCCGCCGCGACCGCTAGCGGAGATCGATGCGGAGATCAAGCAACTGGAGGCGGAGATCCAGGGGCTGCTGCGAGAGGTGACGGCGTGAGCCAGAGCTTCTCGATTCGTCTCTACGTTCCCACCGGGGATCCGAAGGGCGTTCGCATCATCCAGATGCCGGGATGGACGGGTCGCGGTGTCGTCTTTCCGCGCGCTAGGCTCGACGAGGCCAGCCGGCGGGACGAGGTGCGCGGCGTGGGGGTCTATGTCCTCTGGCAGGCGGGCGAGGAGGGGAGTGCGCTGCCTAGGGCCTATGTGGGCCAGAGCGAGAACGTGGCCATGCGCATCGTCCAGCACGATCGAGGCAAGGACTTCTGGGAGCACGCCATCGTGTTCACCAACAACGACCTCACATTCAACACGGCCCATGCGCAATACCTCGAAGCGCAACTCCTCGCGCGGGCCAGCAAGGCCAACCGATCCAACCTGGTCAACGGCAATGTGCCCCAGGCCCCGGACCTCTCGGAGATGGACCGCGCGGACGCCGATAGCTTCCTCGAGAACCTGTTGCTCTGCCTCCCGCTGGTGGGCGTCCTGTTCTTCGAGGAGCCCACTATTGCAACTAGCGTCAGCGACGACTTGGTCCTGCGGGCCAAGGGGGTCGCCGCGCGGGGGGTTGAGGACAGCGCGGGGTTTGTGGTCAGGGCCGGATCGCAGGCCGTTGCCACCGAAGTGCCCTCGGTGCCTCCAAGCGTGCACGCGATCCGATCGGCCTTGCTCGAGAAGGGAGTCCTCGTCGTGGACGGACCCACCCTGCGGTTCGCGCAGGATTACCCCTTTGCCTCCCCATCCACGGCCGCCAGCGCCGTGCTCGGCTCGTCAAGCAATGGCCGCGAACTCTGGACCGACAGCACTGGACGCCCGCTCAAGGCGATCCAGGCACGACTGACAGAGGTGACCCAGTGATCCAGCGTCGAATCAAAGACATTGCCAGCATCGCGGTCAGCAACGTCGACAAAAAGAGCGCGGCCGGCGATTTGCCAGTGCACCTATGTAACTACGTAGACGTCTACAACAACGAGCGCATCACGTCTGACCTGCCATTCATGGAGGCAACAGCGACACCCGACCAGGTTCGGCAGTTTCATCTTCGCGCAGGCGATGTCGTGGTCACGAAGGACTCGGAGACTCCAGACGACATTGCCGTGCCGGCATACGTTGCTGAGGAGATGCCTCAGGTCGTCTGTGGGTATCACCTTGCCATCGTGCGGCCCCGCGCTGGAACTCACGGGCGGTATCTCTTCTGGGCACTGTCATCGAACCACGCGCGCCAGCAGTTCTCAGCGATGGCGAATGGCATCACGCGCTTTGGACTTCGCCATGAAGCGCTCGCCGCCGCCCGAGTGCCGCTGCCCGAGCTACCGGTACAGCGCACCATCGCCGACTACCTCGATGCAGAGACGGCCCGGATTGATGCACTGATCTCGGCGAAACGTTGGATGGTCGAGTTATTGGATGAGCGCCACGCACTAGCATTCACGGTAGCAATGGCCACATTCGGGTTCACTTTCCCAGCCACGCTGGACCCGGACTGGATCAATATCACCCAGCCTTCTGGATGGCGCGTCATGCGCCTTTCGCAGACACTGCGCCAGCTGACCAATGGCTATGTTGGTCCCACTCGGGACATCCTCCGTGGGGATGGCGTGCACTATATTCAATCTCTACATATCAAGAACGGTCGCATCGACTTCGAGCGCAGGCCATTCTTCGTTGATGCGGATTGGCATCGCGCACGGCCGCGGATACACTTGCGCGCTGACGACGTCGTGATCGTACAGACTGGGGATATCGGGCAGGTTGCCGTTGTACCACCCGGCTTCGGCGAAGCGAGTTGCCATGCGCTTCAGATCGCTCGCGTTAAGCCGAAAGTACTGTCTGGGAAGTACCTCGGTGCGTACCTTGGTTCGACGTTCGGCCGACAGTCGCTCCTGTGCCGGGCTACCGGGGCTCTGCATCCTCATCTTGAGGGTGGAATCCGTGACATCCCCATCGCCGTACCGCCCAGGAGCGTTCAAGAGTTTGTGGTGAGAGAAGTCGAGAAGGAGCAAGAGTGGGCGGAAGAGGCGAGGTCGTTAATCGAGCGGCAGGTCGAGCTGCTTAACGAGCACCGCCAAGCCCTCATCACCGCGGCCGTCACCGGTGAGCTGGAGATTCCTCAGGTCGCTGCATGACCCAGATCACGGAAAAGCTGTTCGAAGATGCCATCACAGACGACCTCGTGGGCAACGGCGGATACCGGATCTGCAAGCACGGCCTCCGCCCAGAGTGGAAGGGGGATTTCGATGCCACCCTGGGTCTGGACACCGCTGAGCTCTTCGCCTTCATCGAGGAGACCCAACCCCAGGCGTGGGTGCTGCTGGTCAAGGCCCACGGGGGCAACCCCACGACGGCCAAGACGAAGTTCGCGACCCGGCTTGTCAGTCGGGTGGACTCCGAGGGGACCCTGGACGTGCTCCGTCATGGAGTGAGCGACCAGAACGTCGAGATCCGTCTCTGCTACTTCAAGCCGGCCCACGGCCTGACCCCGCAGCTCCTGGCCCGGTACCAGGCCAACCGGCTCACCGTCACCCGCCAGCTCCCCTACGAGGCCGGCGCCAGCAAGACCCTGGATCTGGGGCTCTTCGTCAATGGCATCCCGGTGGCCACCGCCGAGCTGAAGAACCCACTCACCGGCCAGGGCGTCGAGGAGGCCGTCACCCAGTACCGGACCGATCGCGACCCCAAGAACGTCACCCTCTCGCGCCGAGCGCTCGTTCACTTTGCGGTCGACCCCGATAGGGTGGCGATGACCACCCGGCTGGAGGGCACGGCCACCCGGTTCATCCCCTTCAACATGGGAAACGGGATGAGGGCGGGCAACCCAGCCAATCCCCAGGGCCACCGCACTAGCTACCTCTGGAAGCAGGTCTGGCAGCGCGACGCCTGGCTCGACATCCTGGGACGCTTCATCCAGGTGGAGCGACCGGAGAAGGGGTCGCCGACGCAGCGCCGGGCGGCCGAGCGGGTGATCTTCCCCCGCTATCACCAGTGGGCCGCGGTGTGCCGCATGGAGGCGCATGCCCGCGAGCACGGGGCGGGCCACCAGTACCTGATCCAGCACTCCGCGGGGTCGGGCAAGTCCAACACCATCGCCTGGATCACATACCGCCTCTCCGCGCTCCACAACGCGAACGACGAGAAAGTGTTTGACAAGGTCATCGTCATCACCGACCGGGTGGTCCTCGATCGCCAGCTCCAGGACACCATCTATCAGTTCGAGCACGTGCGCGGGGTGATCGAGAAGATCGACAAGGACTCCCAGCAGCTCGCCGACGCCCTGCTCGGTGAGCAGGCTCGGATCGTCATCACAACCCTCCAGAAGTTCCCCTTCGTCATGGGCAAGCTGGCCAGCATGCCGGCGCGGCGGTACGCCATCGTCGTCGATGAGGCCCACTCCTCCCAGGGCGGTGAGACGGCCAAGGAGCTCAAGGTGGTCCTAGGCGGCACTGCCGAGCAGGAGCTGACCCTGGCCGAGGTGGAGGACTCAGGCCTGGTGGCGAGCGCTGTGGACGAGGTCGACGAGGCCCTGGCCAAGGCGCTGGCGGCGCGGGGCCAGCAGCCCAACATCTCCTTCTTCGCCTTCACCGCCACCCCCAAGGCCCGCACCCTGGAGAACTTCGGCACCTGGGACGCGGCCGACGGGAGGTTCGTCCCCTTCCACCTCTACTCGATGCGCCAGGCGATCGACGAGGGCTTCATCCTCGATGTTCTCCAGAACTACACCACCTACAAGACACTCTGGAAGGTCACCAAGACCATCACCGAGGACCCCTCGTACGACGAGGTCAAGGCGAAGCGGGCGATCGCCCGCTTCGTCAGCCTCCACCCCTACCACCTCGCCCAGAAGGCGGAGATCATCGTCGAGCACTTCCGCCAGTTCACCGCGCTCAAGATCGGGGGACAGGCCAAGGCGATGGTGGTGACGGCCTCGCGGCTGCACGCCGTCCGCTATAAGCAGGCCATCGACAAGTACATCCACGACAAGGGGTACACCGGCATCAAGGCACTGGTTGCCTTCTCCGGCCGGGTGCTGGCCCCCGGCGAGGAGCCGTACACCGAGGCGGGGATGAACGGGTTCCCGGAAGGGCAGACGGGCGCGCGCTTCAAGGGCGACCCATCCCACGACGCGGGCGAATACCAGGTGATGATCGTCGCTGAGAAGTACCAGACCGGCTACGACCTGCCGCTGCTCCACACCATGTACGTGGACAAGCCGCTGGTGGGGCTCGCTGCGGTCCAGACGCTCTCCCGGCTGAACCGGACCCATCCGCTGAAGGAGGACACCTTCGTCCTCGACTTCCGCAACAACACCGATGACATTGTCATGGCGTTCGAGCCCTACTACGGCGAGACGGTCGCCCCGCCCACTGACCCCAACCTGATGGCCGACGCCCGCAAGCGCCTCGACGACTTCGACATGATCCGGCCCGACGAGTTGGCGGCGGTGGTCCCACATCTCCTCGCGATCGGGGCCACCCCCACGGCGCACGCCCAGGTCTACGCCCTGCTGGCACCGGCCCAGGCGCGCTTCGTCGCGATGTCCGAGGACAACCAGGCGGCGTTCCGGGACGCTCTCAACAAGTTCGTACGTCTCTACTCGTTCCTCTCCCAGATCGTCAGCATCGGCAACCCCGGCCTGGAGCGCGACTACGTCTACTGCCGGGCCCTCTCCGCCTACCTGCGGGACACCGCCTCAGCCGAGCGCCTCGACCTGGGCACCGAGGTGCAGCTCACCCACCTCCGCCATGAGATGACCTTCCGGGGAGCTCTCGAGATCGATGCGGAGACTGGCGAGGTCAAGAGCATCTTTGGCGACGCCATGGGTCGCCAGCAGGAGCTCGATCTGGCGCCACTGTCCCAAATCGTGGAGACCCTCAACGATCGCTTCGGGCTCACCCTCACCGACCGCGATCAGCTCCTCTTCAACCAGTTCGAGGAGGAGTGGGCGGTGGATTCCCGACTGAAGGCCCAAGCCCAGAACAACACCCTAGAGAACTTCCGACTGGTCTTCGACCAGGCCTTCCTGGGCACCGTCGTCAAACGGATGGATGCCAACGAGACAATCGTCAAGCAGATCCTTGACAACCCCGACTTCAAGGCCGTCGTCTCCGACTACTACACCCGCAAGGTCTATGAGCGCCTCCGAGAAGGTGACAGGGGCCTGCCTGGCAGCTCTGGCTGAAAGCTGCTCATATGAACAGTCCCAAACCAAAACTTTCCGGCCAAGCCCTGGCCGCGCCATGATGACGGCACGGTAACGCTGACCACAGAGGAATTGATATGCCATCTGACGCCGGACCCTTCATCGACGACTTGCTCGCCTTTGACGGTATCGACGATGCGGCCGCCAAGGCTTGGGCCGACCGCAACGGCGCATCCATCGTGCAGGAGGCTGCATCTGGCACGCACGGGGTAATTTCTGGGGAACTGGACCGACTGATTCAGCTGGCGGATAGCAACTCCTCCGCCGCCGCCTTCGGGTTCGCCGGACTCTTCTCTTCACTACAGGAGGTCGCCACTGCCGCGTTTCATAAGGTCTGGGGCTTCGTGAGCGCCGGCGCGGGCCACTTCAGGCCACTCTGGAACGCGCTGGCAGTTCTCTTCCACCGCTACTCGGGCAAGCTCAAGGCGCTTGCCAAGCGGCTGGGTGCAGACGGCTACACGCTCGCGCTGAACATCCCCGTCGGCTTCAGCTGTGGGCTCACCTTCGCTATCTAGCAAGCCTCTCGGGCGAGGTGGCAGCGGGCTGTTCGGAACCAAAACGCGAATCCGCCGGCGTGTCTGACCTCCGATACCTCCCTACCCCTCAGGAGAGCGTTCCAAGCGTTCGTGGCGGGCCAATGGAACTCGCTCCTAAACGCGCAAATCGGCCTCTTGGAACGGATAGAACGGATGGAAGGTGTCCACCCGAGAACCGCTATACGCACCGCTAGTTCGTATTTGTGCCTATGCACGGAGCCCGTGGGTCAACGCATTGCCACCTGGCGGTGCGCGCCGCGGCGAAATCTCAGAGGGTCCGGGCCTTTCTGGCGGTAGTCACGCTTCAGTCAGTGGTGACGATGGACTCGGCCGAGGCAACGACCAGCTCACAGAGTCGCTCTAAGTTGGCCGACCGCGAGGAGAGGGTGTTGCCAAACAGCGGGGGCGACGGTCGCGGGCAGTGCAGTCAGCGGGTCAGACCGTCCGATCCGAAGTCAATTTAGACCGATGAGCAGGGTACGTCCAGGAGAAGGCTCAGTCGACCGACCCACATTCTGTAGCCCCAGGCTGCACATCCAGGAGTTCATTGGCGTGTCCGTGCACACTTCGTCGCGATTCTGGCGGGCCGCAGGTCCTGGGGCCGTTCCTCCCGCCAGGGTCGGACGGATCGCCGCCCCAGATGGCCCTGGCGATCAGGCGCGCGGGAGCCTCGTACGAAGCGGAGTGAGCACCTTGATCGCGGCCGCAGTGCGGTTCCCCATCACGGCATCAATGGCAGCCAAGAGATCATCCAGCACACCATCCCAGTCGAACGTAAATTCGACCTGTCCGCAGTGCACACTGCGGAGCTTGTTGGCCGCTCTCTGCGCGTCACCCAGAAGCCGTACGGCTGATGACGGCTCGGGGGTGCTACTGGAAGACGTCGCGCTCCGGAGGTCTCGGATGGCTCCGTCTACAGACTGAGCAAGCACCCTCACCACCGAGCTGGTGGCAGGATCGAAACGCCGACCCGGGGAGCCCTGAAGCGGCTGATAGGCGACCTGTTGGAAAGTGGCCGAGGAGAGGATCATGTGGCTGCGCCTCGTCCCATTCTCGTGCCCGGTCAGGACCAGGCCAAGCGACCTGGAACCGGAAACCAGTCCCCGGGTGGTAGCGACGCGCCTGAGCTGGGGGTGCTCGGACCACCTGGGAAGGGCTGGCACGTAGGCTGCCTGTGCCACCGCCTCAGCCAGTGAGAGGAGGGGAAGAAGCCTGTCGTCCGGGGTTGCGTCGGATCGGAGCAGGTGCACCTTGCGGCGATCGTTCGCCGGACCCTCCGTCTGGGCGTCGACGGAGCCCTCGGTCTCCACCGGGTCGAGGTCGGCAGGCAAGCCAACTGCGCCCGGGATGGAGCCCGGATAAAGGAAGAGAGGCGGGTCTTTCGGCTCCGCCAGAGCCTCTGACGCCGCCTCCGCAGCGTCGCTCACTTCACCACTGAGATCCAGCGAGGCGACGCCGGCCGAGCCCTCGAAGTCTTCCTTGGTATCCAATGGTGCGGCGTGGGAGATGGGTCGACGAGCATCCGCTCGGGCCAGCTCGAGGTCAAGCCGGTCGGCCATGGTCCCTGGGGCAAGCTCCGGCAGCGGAAGGAGGACTGGATGCGTGGGCTCGCTGAGGGGTGTCAGCCTGCCGTGCTTGCTGAGGAGTGGGGTTGACCCCAGGCTGAAGACGCCGGTGATCCCCATCGACAGAGCCCAGTCCTGCGGTGTGCCGGACGGTCCGTCGAGCGAGATGGCCAGAGCGTGAGCCTCGACGCACTGTTCCAGGCTGACGTCCTCTGTCTGGTCGAAGCGAAGCCCGGTGAGCACCGGGGTACCATCAGCGACGCCATTGACAGCGATGCGCAGGCCATCGTGATAGGCAGCCCCCTGATCAACCCGTGCTGGCCGTAAGTTTCTGAAGTTAGCCAGGAACAGGGTCGCCTCAGAGAACCTCCCGCGCCCCCTCGCGCGGCTGAAGGTCGACCCGCGAACAGGGTCCTGGATCTCCTGGATCGCGTCGGAGACGGCAACCCCGAAGTGTTCCTTCGGGCACGGCTCAGGCCAGCGAGCCTTGAGTTCGTTGATAGCGCCCTCGGCAGGGTTCTCCCAGGGGAAGTTGACTTCGTGAGGCTCGAACCCATACGTCAGGCAGGAGAGCAGAAACGGATCGCTCTTATAGGTGGCCAGCCCGTCGAAGCAGACGACAAAGGGCGCGCTGACTCCGGCTTCGGCCATGTCGTGGACCACCTTCTGCACCACCGCGGAGGTCTCGCGCCCCACTCGGAGGCTCACTATCACGGCCGGCTTGCCGGCGACCCCAACCACCACGTACACCCAACTTGTGTAGGGTCGAAAGATCCTCCGATTGGGGTCGTATCTGACACGCTGCACCGGCAGACGGGTCCCGTCGATCCCACCTACTAGTCCAGCCTCGCTTTGGGTGCGGAGCGGTCTGCTGCCCGTGTCTGCCAGGGTCAGGGGTTGGGTGACGTCACGACCAAAATTTCGGAATAGAACTCCTTTCATCTCCACCGGCCGCAGCACTGTGCGGTATTCGTCGGGGTGCGAACCGATGACGTCGGCCGCCAGATCCATCTCTGGGTACATCCGGTCAGGGGTACTGCCGCCGATGGCGTCGAGGAGGCGCTCGCCGGTGGGCGTCGCCATCGGAATGGGGAGGAGAGTGTTCATGATCGCCAAGGCTCGTTCGTGAGCGCCGCGCCTCGCGACGCGGCTCATGGCATCGAGCAGCGGCGTGGAGGCGAGCTCCAGCAAGCGCTCGGCCTCTGGGCGAGTGACGGACAGTCGGGCAGCGATTCCCGGGATGCTCAACCGATGCACATTCGAGAGGTGCTGGGCCAGCAGGGTCCGGTACACGACCAGCCAGCTCTCCATCGCCTCTGGAGCGGTGCTCGAGACGGCGACCCCTCGACACCTCCAGAAGTCTCCCACCCCTTCCCTGATCGTAGGGCCGACCCTTTGGAGGGTCCAGCTGCGACACCGATGATCAAGGTCGCCGAGCGAAGGGGCGGCCGACCGAGCTAGAGAAGCGGCCACAGGCAGTCCTCGGCAACGATCACGGGAAAGCGCGGGCGGTACTGCTTGCTCGGCTTGCGAAGAAGGGAGCTCCGGGCCAAAGGCTCGGGAAGTGACGACCGCAGCCGGCGGACCCGCTCCTCGTTCGTCTTTATGCTCATGCTCCGGTTGAGCTTTCGGGCCAGCTTCTCGTTGCCCGCCCGCGGGAAGTGCCGCCTCCAGTGGCAGATCAGGCAAATCTGCAGGTATCGCTCCTCATCCCACAATTCGGGGCCGGAGGCAGACAAGGGCGTCGAGTGACGTCGGGAGCTCGTGGGCTCTCGCCCAGTGGACTCACCCTGTAGCAGGGTGCTACCGCCTCCCGGCGTCACTTGTTTCGCGGCTGGACGCCTACGGGCACGGCTGGCAGGGGACGTCTGAGCCGGAGGAGAGACAGGCACCGCTACTCCTCCTGGTCCGACTGCGCTTGCGTTCCAAGTACGGATAGCAGGCGCCGGAGCTGGCTCGCCAGGGTGGAGCGCTGAGTCGGGTTCAGAGTGGACGCCACCAGCTGCAGTCGATCGAGTACTGCGACCGCCTTCCGAGGGAGCGATGCCTCTCGCAGGTCCTCAGCCGGGCGGCGGACGTCTCGCATTGAGCGCGAGTACGACACCCGATAAACGCCGACCGCCAGAGCCGCCTGCGTCTGGGAGCCCATCACCTCGTAGAGGGCACGGTACATCTTGGCGCGGTCGTCACCCATCAGTTGCTGGCGCACGACGTTCTCGGTGAGCGGGACCAGGACGGTGAGGAGCGCATCCAGCGGTGGAAGGATGTGGCATGGCACCTTTTCCCACTCCAACGCTCGAACAGCCGCTAAGCGGGCGCGGCCGGCCACCAACCGGTAGCGCCCTCCGCGCGGCTCGACGAGCAATGGCTGAAGTAGTCCGACCCGCGCGATCGATTGAATCAGTGTTGGCCGCGCGTCCGACGCTCGACCGCCAGATCGGCAGTCGATCAGCCGGATTGGAAGGGAGCCGTACTCATCGCCGCCAGACGCGATGGTCGATTGCTCGGAAGTAGAGATCGACCCGTCCGCCTGGGTGACCGTGCCGCCAACTGTGCTGTCAGCACCCACGAACAGGGAGAGTTGGTCGACCCGGGCATCTCTACAATCTGAAGCTCCTGCGGCTTTGTCCCGCGATGTCACGGGCGAACGGATGCCAAGACCCCGGCCGCGAGGAATGGAGGGCGGTGCGGATTCTCGAGTGCTCGACTGCTGTGCCATCACGTCGGCTCTGTGGGTAGCTGAAGAGTCCGACGGTCTCCCGTGTCCAGCAGTTCATCGATCCCCGGGATCGGGTCAACGGTACATAGCGCGCGGGCGATTCGAGCCACGGTGGACTCTGCAACCGGGCGACCACCCAGCGCGGCGCAGATGGTGGCTGGCGTGAGGCCGCACAGGTTCGCGAGTACGCTCTGATTCATCCCTCTTCGGGACATCTCAAAGCGCAGCCGCTCGGTGGCCAAAGCGGCGCTCATGGGCGATTTCCCGTCGTTCCGAACAGGGTCATGGCTTAAGGCTACCCTTCGCCCAGTGACAAATAAGGGACAATGCGGGCTGGGACTGGCGAGGCTCGAACGGGGCGACCGAGCCTCGGCGCGTTTCCTCGGCAAGGTGTGCACCGCCACAAGCGTCAAATGGTCCGGAGTCGTCGAGACCACGCGCCGGAGACGCCCGCCGAGAGGTGAGCACGGGCCGATCCGGCCGATTTCGCGGACTTGAACTTCCTATGCAGTCTATTAAGCGCAGGTGGTTTACGACAAATCCGCGTCAAAACGAAGGCTTCTTGGGGCGTGGGAAAGCTGCTGTGACACCCCGACGCAGTCTGACTTTTCTGTAACGCTTCACTTGGGGAGCGGCCGGTAACCGGACGAATCGGCCACTCAAACCCAGCATTTATCGAAGGGAAAGGCCATGAGAGAGTGGATCCATGGCCGCAAGCACCCGTTCCTTCGCCGGACGCCCAGTCCACCCGGACTCTACGCGTCGCGTTGATACCGCGCCTGCTGACAAATCAGAGTCAATCGGTGAAGCGGTGGCCCTCTTCTGCCAGGGAGCCGCCACCCCGGCCTCCCGGCGCTCCTACCGCGTGGCGCTCGCAGTCCTGGAGGCAGTGTGCTCGGAGCAGGGAGTGGGCATCTGCTCGGAGCTGACCCCGGGGGTGGTCGCGGCCTTCCCTGGCTCCCTGATTGGGCTGGCTCCCTCAACCAGGAGGCACCGGCTGGGCGTGGCCCGCAACTTCCTCGCGTGGGCGGCAGGGGCCGGGTGGGTCGATCCCTCGTGTGCCGGCGTGCTCCGCCCGGGACGCCCGGTGGCGCCGGCCCGCGATGCGGCCTGGAGTCTCTGTGAGGTGGAGAAGGTGCTGGCCGCTGGGGATACCTGGCGAGACCGGGCGCTGCTCTGGGTGCTCGCCGCCACCGGGGCCCGGATCGGGGAGGTGGTCCAGGCCCGGGTGGCGGACCTCAACGCCGAGACCCTGACCATCCACGGCAAGACCGGGACGCGGGGAGTCCCGCTCTGCCCGGAGGCTCTCCACGCCCTCGCCTGGTACCTGCGCCATCGACCGGGCGTGGATGTGGCCGAGCCCCTGTTCATCAGCCGGCAGGGAAGGCTCTCAGAGCGGCGAGCTCGCGATCTGGTCTACGCCGCCTGCCGCAAAGCCGGGATCCGCCCCCGCGGACCGCACTCCTTCCGGCACGCGGCTGCGGCGCGCTGGCTCCGGGCGGGGGTTCCGCTGGTGGTGGTGGCGGCAGCGCTCGGCCACTCGCGGCCCTCGACCACTCTTGACCACTACTCGACGGTGATCGCCGGGGACCTCGCTCGGGGCCTGTCGGCCGATCCGCTCTGGGCGGACGAGCCCGGTCATCCACCGGGACGCGCCATCGAGGTCCCCCGGTGACCGACGAGGACGAGGTGGCGACGGATGAACTGGAGCCGGGAAGTCGTCCTTGGGAGAGCTACCTTCGACCGTCCCTGAGCGACCGGGCCCGAGCTGCTGTGTCCGAGGCCCCAGAGGCGGTTCGGGCGCTGGTGGAGTCCACCATCCAGGCCTCGCTGCTCAACCCGGAGGAGGGACTGACCCTCCAGGAATGGCTGGAGTGGGTGGCGGCGCTGCCGTGGGGCAAGCCCGCCCGGGTCGAGTCGGTCGACATGGTGAAGGCCGCCCGAACCCTCGATCACGCCCACCGGGGGGACGACGCGGTCAAGGCGCAGGTCCTGGACAGGATCATGGCCAGCTGGGTCCTGGCCGGGGCCGAGTCCGGCCACCGGACGCGGCCGCTCTTGCTGGTTGGCCCTCCCGGAACCGGGAAGAGCACCCTGGCCCGGGCCACGGCGGAGGCGATGGGGCTGCCTTGCAGCTTCATCTCGGTGCCAATGGCGGTCCACGACAGCGTCTTCCTGGTCGGATGCGCCCGTGCGTATCGATCGGCGGAGCCGGGCGCGATCATCCAGGCGGTCAGGGCCGCTGGCTCGCGAAGAATCGTCTTTATCCTCGACGAGCTCGAAAAGGTGCGGAGCGATTCCGCCACCGATTCTCCATCGGCGGCGCCGGCTCTTCTCGAACTGCTTGACGGTCACGCGACCTGGCTGGACCGCTACCTGGGAGTCCCCTTCGACCTGTCCGAGGCTCTCTTCATCGCCACCGCCAACTCGCTGGCGCCCATTCCAGAGCCCCTACTCGATCGCTGTGACGTGGTGACGCTCCCGGGCCTGAGTCCCAACCAGCGGTTGGAGGCGGCCCAGAGTCACCTGTGGCCCCGGCTGATCGGGGACTACCAGCTACCCGGCTCCCTGGTCCCGATGGACCAGGATGCCCTCCGCTGCCTGGTCCTCGACTACGCCAGCCCCGGGGAAGAGGGATTGCGCGCGGTGGGGGGTCGTCTGGAGGCCTGCCTGATGCGCGCCCTGCGCCGGGGCTTCGACGGGGTCTGGCCGGTGCCGGTGACGCGGTCTCTGATTGCCGAGTGCCTGGGGGCGGCGCCGGAGCAACCGCGGCCGCCAGACACCAAGCCGGCCAGGCGTGTCGGGTTCGTGGTGGCTCATCCGGTGGAAGCCTCGCGCGCAGCAGCACCAGATCGAGAGTCACACGAGCTCAGGCTGGAGGCGCCGTCATGACCGGCTCCAACTCTCGCAGTGGGGCAGGGTTGCTGTTGGGCCTACTACTCGTAGCCGTTGCCCTTCTGGCGCTGGCTTGGAGGGCCTTCTGCGCCCTCTCCCTTCTCGGATCTCTCAGCTGGTGGGTGCGATCGGTCTGGGAGGATGACGCGCCCGGGGAGCTTGGAGATCGCCTCCGGCGTTGGCTGGCTCCGCGCTGGCACTACCCCTTCGTGGGAGGAGGCTCGATAGTCGCCTCGCTCGCGGGCGCCCTGGCGGTTCACGAGATCGTCTCTGGGGTGGATCCGGGTCTGTCGGCCCTGGTGCTCACGGGTGTGTTCCTTCGGTCCATCTCGATGGCGTGGTTCCCGTGGCCGCGCACTCAGCCCGCTGGCCTCCGTGTCTATCCACTTGTCGCCCTTACCGGGCCACTGGCAAGCGCGCTCGGGATGATCGCCGTCTGGGTGCTGGTGCTCGGTGGGCAGATGCTCAATGCCGGCGAGGCCCACTGGCTGGCCCTGAGCTCGGTGCCGCTTGCCATCCTGATCGTCCTCCTGGCGACCTTCACCGGCCGCGTTGGCCGGACTCTGGTTCCAAGCTCCGCTCGAAGCCGGGTACTAATCGATGACCTGCTGACTCCGGAGGCGATATATCGGGGGAGGGAGCGGACGCTGGCTTGCAACCCGCTGACACGGCCCACCAGCGGTCCAGTCGTGTCCACTGCTGAGCAGGGTCCCGACAGCCCTGAGCCCTGCATTCACGGAGACCGGCTGATCCCTCCGATCGGTCCCTACGAAAGATCATGGATGGCCGTCCGGCCATCGTTGCGCCTCAACTGGAGGCTCGTTCTCGCCCTTCCCGGCGGGGCGATAGTCGGCGGCGGCGGCGGTCTCGCTATGGTGCTGCTCTACAGAGCTGGACCGCCCCTGCCAGAGGCCGTGGGCTTGCTCGCGGCGATCTGGGTGTGGCTCCGGCTGCTCGTCGGTCCGCTGCTAGGCACCTTCCTATATGCGGACGAGCGGTGTGTGGGAGAGAAGGGACTGTGGAAGTGGCAGGGAGGATCGACTCTGGATTTCGACTGCCTCGTGCGACAGAGGGGCGGCGAAGTGCTCCTCAGACCGACTCATGGCAGCCGCAGACCCCGCCAGCCACTCCGCCTGCGGCTGCGCTGGAGCAGGGAACAACTGGCTGCGGTCGCGGGAGTGGCCAGCCTGAGGACCTACGGCGTGTGGCCCACTTGCGACGAGGCCGAGCATCGCACGTGGGATCTGGAAGCCGACCCCGTCCCGTTGCCACACTTTCACGAGGAGAGTCAGATCTACGTGGTCTGAGTCGCGTCCGACGTGAAGTGGCCTGACTCACACGATGACCCAGCGGCACGTCGATGGACTCCAGCCGAGCCGGGCTGCCACCATGGGGGAGCGATGCGGACACCTTCCGTGACGAGTCGGTTCGCGCGCAACGCCGGTGGGCTCCCGATCGCACCGAATGTACTGAGGAATCGATCGGGGTGACCCCTGAGGAAGCGCGTAAACACTGGTCGAAAGCGCGGACATTGGTCGACCTGGGTGAGTTGACGGCTCGGTGGCTAGAAGGGCGGCTACCCTACCTCCCTGCCTATTTTGCTGATCAGCCGGCGGAGGAGACGCAGCAATTGATCGGCATCCTCGCCGCCATCAACCGGGCCGGGTTCGTGACCACCGGGTCTCAGCCGGGTCGTCGGCTCGGCTCGAAATCTGGCCAGCGGGCGTTCGTCACCGGCTTCACGGCGGAGGAGAACGTGCAGCGGATCGAGCGGGCTTTCCTGTCAACCGAGTTGGTCATGCTTGCCACCGAGCCAGGCCGGGAGACCTTCCTTCGCGTGCCCGTCACCATCGACGACGGGGGCGCATTTACCTGGGTGGGATGGTCTGGGTCTGAGACCGGGGAAGAGCTCGAACATCTGTACGGCGACGAGCTATCGCACTCAGCGCTGACTGCCCTGATGAGGGCCTGGAGCGTTGAACTCTTCGATCCCAAGTGGGGAAGGAACACCCTGCTCTGGCCCTCGCTTCTCGCGGCGCTGACATCCACGGACTACGAGTAGCGGCATCGCGCCCCCTTCTTTGGAGACGGGCGGTGGGTGGTGTCCCCCGCCCCTCGTCTGGCAGGGTTGGCGGGTCTCCCCACGATTCTGCTCAGGCGTCAGCCCAAGATTGATCGTCGGATGGGTCCATGACGAGCGATAGTGCTCCGGCGACTCGGCCGGGAACGGAAGGAAATCGCGAGGGTTGGTCTGGAATCGTCCCGACCGCTACACGCGCGGCTGCGGGCCAGATGGATTCCGTCGACTCCGCTACCCCGCCGAGGTACCGTTCATGTCCCTCAACACTCTATCCAGCGAGCCGACCAACTTCCCTGCAGACGGTGTCCGAGGTCGAGGTCTGCCACCCTCGCGGCCGATCTCATCTCTGCGGGCAGAAGGTGTAGGAACAGGCGGACGCCGGTCGCGTGGCGAATCGATCGGCAGTTGGAGGCGCCGGGCGCCCCAGGGTCGCTCGTCAGGCGAGCCGATCCCCTCTCCAGCCTGAGGCGGAATTGAATTTGGATCCAAGCCTGACACGATGGCTGGATGACCGAACCCATACCCGGTGATCCGAAGCGGATCCTAGTCGCCGGCGATACCCACGGCAACTGGGTGCACTGGCAGCGTGTCCTGCTCCCCGCAGCTCACGACCACCAGGTGGACGGGATCGTCCAGCTCGGAGACTTCGGCTACTGGCCGCTGACTTCCGACGGGCTGGACTACCTTGCGTGGCTCAGCGCACAGCTGGACCAGGATGACTCATGGGTCGTCTTTGTGGACGGGAACCATGAGGACCACAAGGCATTGCTCCAGATCCCTACTCGGGCAGATGGATTCGTGGAGATCACAGATCGGATCCTCTGGGCCCCCCGGGGTCACAGGTGGGTCTGGCGAGAGGTGCGCTTCCTGGCGCTGGGCGGTGCCTTCTCGATTGATCGGGCTGGCCGGAAGCTCGACTCTGGCCGCTGGGGGTGGTTCAGAGAGGAAACCCTGACCGAGCGGCAAGCCGACAAGGCCAAGCGCGATGGGCCCTGCGACGTGCTGCTGACCCATGAGGCGCCAGCCGAAACCATCCCCCAGTTGATGCGGCACGCGATCGTGCCGGGTGGCTATCGGTCACCTGAGGCGGCGGTCAGCGCCAGGCTGGTGCAAGAAGTGGCCGAGACCACGAAGCCCAAGCTCCTTGTCCACGGTCACTGGCATCAGTTCCAGCAGGTCCAGCTACCCGGCCACGACACCGAGGTGGTGGGACTCTCCAACGACGGCAACCCCCAGAGCTGGCTAGTTCTGGAGTTGCCCACTCTGGCGATCACCCACGCGCCGATCGACGACCAGCTGACCCCGGATGAGACCTTGTCCCGATGACCGGAGGTGTGACTCTGCGGCATGTCGTCCTCGGGGCTACCGGCGGCACCGGTCGCCAATTGGTGGAACTGGCCCCCGCCGAATGCCATTGACCGGACCGTGCCGACGAGCCGGTGCAACGCGGCCTTCCCGAAACTCGTGATCACCGCAATTAGGCCTAAGGCCAACATCGCGGTTCGACCTTAGGACGGATCGCTTCGCGGGACGGGACTGCGACGACGTAGCGGCCGTCAACGCCGGCGAAGTGCTCCGGGTTGCACGTGAGACGGTCCGTGGCGGCGTCTGCGTCCACGATCAAGGGAAGAGGAGTGGCTCGCCGGGGGATGCCTCAGCTCAGCCCGGGATGCAGGAGGTCGGCCCGGACGCCGACAGAAAGGGTATCAACTTCCCAACCCGGCGCACTGACTCTCTGGAGATATACTTCTGGTGACTGGTATATACTGGCTTGGTGGCAAAGCATCTGATTGACTTAGACGAAGAGGCCCTTAGTGCCGCCAGAGCGGAGCTTGGCACAACTTCGATCAGAGACACGGTGAACCTGGCCTTGTACCGGACGACCGCTGGCCGAGACGGTCGAGTGGCTGCGGCGCTGGACATACTCGCCTCAGCCCAGCTTGAGGAGCGCTCCGAAGCTTGGCGCTGACGTTTTTGGTCGACACCAGCGTCCTAAAGCGACTCGGTCGCGCCGAAGTCCGCCAAGTGGTCGAACCCTTGGTCGCCGACGGGCGGCTCGGCCGGGCGAGCATCTGCGACCTCGAAGTCGGGTATTCGGCCCGCAACGCTGACGAGTGGGATATTCTGCTCGGCGCCCTAGAGCCGTTCCAAGCCATCGAGACCACGGCCCTCCACCTACGCCGTGCGCTGCAGGTCCAGAGATTGCTAGCGGAGCGAAGCCAGCGTGGCCGCAAGATCCCGGATCTCCTGGTCGCCGCGACAGCTGAATCACACGATCTGGGCGTGCTCCACTACGATGCCGACTTCGATTCCATCGCGTCGGTCACTGGGCAACACTGCCAGTGGGTGGTTCCGGCCGGCACTGTTGACTGACTCGCGCGGATCCAGTGCCGTTTGGGCACATGGAAGGTGATCGGGGCCATCACGGGCTTCGACTGCCGAGGTGAGAAACCGGCCGTGCCGGCGGAGTCTGCCACCACAATTGTTCCGGACTTCTCCTCGCGGTGCGTGTCTCAGAGCCACTTCGCTCGATGGCTCAATCTGCTCGGCTCGAGCAATTGCTGCTAACCAGCGAGATAAATCGGAAATGCGCTGTTATTGAGTTCTCGAGGAGTCAGTTTGCTACCGTCATCAGCAGCGTCTGCTTCCCATTCACCACGTCTGAGACCCAAAAGCATCAAGCCAGCCGTTCATGTGAAGCGTCCGTTGGAGCGGAACGTTCGTGGAGGACTGCAGACGACCACCAGCAACCACCCTGGTCACCTCCGGTGCTGCCCGCCATGGGGATCGCGCCGTTGCGCTCGGGATCGACGCTTGACCGCCTGAGCTGCTCCCACCCGCAGCGCGCCCCGGAACTCAGATGACCGCTCAGCGAGAAGTAAGACCACCGGCCACTCCTTGACGTCGTAGTTTCCCACTAGATCGTCAGCCAGGCACTTCTGCAAGGAAGTCAGGGCCTGCGGCACGTCCCCCAAAAGTGCAGCGATGGCGAGTCGGTACCGCGGCTGGTCAATTGGCGGGGACCATTCTGCGATAAGGTGGCTCATCGCGTCGCGATCCAAGACTCCCAGTTCGCGCTGCGCCAACCACCAGTTTACCCGCAGCTCGTGATGCTCGTGGTTCGGCGGGGCATCCCTAAGAGCCTCAGCGGCCATCACCTCGGCTTCCCTCCAGAAGCCTGCTCGGAGGGCACGGTAGACGGGACTGTCGGCGAGCTCCCGCATCTGGTTATCAGCCGGCGCCAAGCGAGCGGCGAAGCTAACGGTCAGCACATCAGCAAGGGTCTCCAGGAGTTGCAGGGAGTGCTCCATGTAGGCGCGATCGCTGACGAGCACCGCGCCTAGCGGCGGTAATTCTGAAATGTCCGAAAGGCGCTGCCGGTATCTGTCGCTAACTCTGCCCTGGTGGTGAACTACCACATTCCGGCGTTCAAAGACCTCGCAGGTGGGTAGCCATCGCTCGCCCAATATTGCTGGGACATCCAAGCCCACCTCCCGTAGTAGCACCTCAGCCCAGCGTTTTGGGCCACGGCCGGAAGCGTTGTAGACCCCCCGATATGCCCTGGCTACTTGTCCAGCTTCCTCAAGGTCGGTGACGCTGGTATCGGAGAGCCGTGTAGAGCGCCACGTCCAGATCAAGACTGATAAGAGATCTTCGGCAGCACTTATGAGCGTCGGGATTAAAGATTTCCTGAGGACGTCAGCGTCGTCGTCTCTCATCAACCACTGCAGATATTCAAACGCATACTGAGCCACGGCGGGCGTGTTCCCACAGTCGGTTAGCAGTTGTTCCAGTAGGCCCGTGCGGAGAGAAGGACCGATTCTCGCAAGCGCGGCGGCGATGTGGACTTCAAGTGGAAGAATAGTCGCGGGCGCTCGTTCAGCGTCCGCGCCCGACGACTCCGCGGGCTGAGCAGAGAGCCAGCGCCGCTCAAACTGCGCCGGCGCGGTACGCGAGAATTCCGTTGCGGCGGCTCGCGCCTGAGCCACGCGCAGCTTTCCGAGCAGCTTTTCGTGGTCGCGCAGTTCCGTCGGCAGCTGCCGACTACTTTGGACGCCGGTCACGAGCTGCCTCAGAGTGGCGAGGACGCTGGAAAACCTAGAACGTGCTACTTGCACACTGAGCAGTAGCCGCTCGGCCTCCGTATACCCATCCGCAAATCCAGCATCATCCGGCATGGCGTGCCCTCGCTCCAGCAACAACCGCTGGAGTTGGACCTGCGGTCGAAGATCCGATCCGCGAGTCGGCAGCGATCAGTCTTCCGCGTTGGCTACGAGGCGGATACGCCACCAATCGTGACAAGGGTCGTCCAGCTGATGTCCGATGCTGCGTGCGAGACCATTCGGGAATGCCTCGATGGAATCCAGGCTGCGTATACGCGCTCATCCTCACGTCCGGGAGGCTCGAGCGCCCGGATATGCCGTGGAGTTGTATCCGCTCTTGCCTCCCCTTCGAGGTCCGCGCTGCCATGGCCCACAATCCTCAAGGTGCCCGCTCGATCCTCGTGGCTAGGGCAATCGTCTGACTGGGCGGCCAAATCGGGTTCGGACGCACGCGCGCTAGCGCTCCGAGATGATGTTGACGCGACGCTTCAAGGGATTGCCCTTCGTCCACGGCCACAGCCCGTCGTGTTGGAGTCGGCCGACGACGATGCCGTCGGCGATTCCGAGCTCCGCTGCGAAGCGCTGAACGTCAGCGGTCGATGACAGTTGACGAAGGCCATCGGCCTGAGCGGGGGGAATCAATAGATCGCTCGCGTAGCGGTCGGCTTGGCGTTCGAGGTCGTCGTCGTCGTCGCCGTAATCGATAAAGGTCTCC
>DATLRN010000062.1:0-86985 GCA_035534695.1 Candidatus Dormiibacterota bacterium | reverse complement strand
GCCGATGCCCCTCGTCGCACGCCCGCCCCAGGCTGACCCCAACCAGACCGAATCACAGCGGCTTCCGGCGAACCTCTCTGAGATCAAATCGAGGAGCCGACGGGGAGATTCGAACTCCCGGCCAGCGGTTTACGAAACCGCTGCTCTACCACTGAGCTACGTCGGCGGCGAGGGCGAGTTTAGCAACCGCCCCGAGCCTGCCCTTTCGGCCAAGGGGCCTCCGGTAGGCCCCTTACGAACCGAGTTCGACAGCTGGCGCAGGGGTCCGCTCGGGCGCAGTCGCAAGGTTCGCCTCCTCCGGCTTCGCACGATCGAGCCGGAGACCTTCTGGACCCAGATCCACCAAGATCGTGTCGCCCTCGGAGAAGTCGCCCTTGAGAATGGCGGTGGCGATCCGGTCCCCCAGCTGGCGCTGGAGCACGCGGCGCAGCGGCCGAGCCCCGTAAACAGGATCGTAGCCTTGCTCAGCCAGCCAGGTTCGTGCCGACTGGCGCACCAGCAGACGTATACGTCGGCCGGCCAGACGCCGCTCCAACTGGTTCAGCTGGAGCTCTACGATCCGTTCAATCTGAGCCTGTTCGAGGCGGCGGAAGAGGATCACGTCGTCGACCCGATTGAGGAACTCCGGCCGGAAGTGCTGGCGCAGCTCCGCCATCACCCCGGTCTTGGTGGCCTCCTCCTGGTCTGAGCTGGGC
Organism: Candidatus Dormiibacterota bacterium; assembly: GCA_035534695.1. Classification (GTDB taxonomy): domain Bacteria; phylum Chloroflexota; class Dormibacteria; order Aeolococcales; family Bog-877; genus Bog-877. Next base: position 86,290 of record DATLRN010000062.1, on the reverse strand, counting down.
CGGTCTGGCAAGGCCGCGATCAGCGGGCTGCCTAGGTTGCTGGTCATGATGACCACGCAATTACGAAAGTCCACCGTCCGTCCCTTGCCATCGGTGAGGCGCCCATCGTCGAGCAACTGGAGCAGGATGTTGAATACGTCAGGATGGGCCTTCTCGATCTCGTCCAAGAGCAGCACCGCGTAAGGGCGCCGTCGCACCGCTTCGGTGAGCTGACCACCCTCCTCATAGCCGACGTAACCCGGTGGCGCCCCCACCAAGCGGGCGACGGCGTGCTTCTCCATGTACTCACTCATGTCCAGCCGGACCATCGCGTCCTCGCTGTCGAAAAGAAACTCGGCCAGCGCCCGCGCCACCTCGGTCTTGCCCACCCCGGTGGGACCAAGGAATATGAATGATCCGAGGGGCCGTTGGGGGTCGTTGAGGCCAGCCCGAGCCAGCCTCACCGCGCTGGCAACGGCGGCTATGGCTTCATCCTGGCCGACCACGCGCTGGTGCAGGCGGTCTTCCATTTCCAACAGCTTGTGCATCTCGCCTTCGAGCATGCGCTGGACCGGGATACCGGTCCAGCGGGCCACTACCTCGGCGATGTCCTCCTCCCCCACCTCCTCCTGGAGGAGCGGCGTGCCCGCTTGGTCGCGGCTCAGCTGCTCCTGGTCTTGCTCCAGCTGCTGACGAAGTTCACTGAGCTTGCCGTAACGGAGCTCGGCGGCCTTGCCGAAGTCGGCCATTCTTTCAGCCCGTTCCGCTTCGAACGTGGTGCGCTCTATCTCTTGCTTAGTGTCGCGCAGCTTGCCGATCACCGCCTTTTCCTGCTCCCAGCGCTGGCGCAGACCGACGGCGCTCTCCTGCAGCTCGGCCAGCTCGCGCTCCAGGGCGACCAGTCGCTCGGCGGAGGCCCTATCTGTCTCCTTCTTCAGCGCTTCTCGCTCGATTTCGAGCTGGCGCACCTGGCGCTCCACCGCATCCAGCTCGACCGGCATCGAGTCAATCTCCATACGCAGCCGCGAGGCCGCCTCATCGACCAGGTCGATGGCCTTGTCGGGCAGGAAACGCCCCGCGATATAGCGGTTGGATAGGACCGCGGCGGCCACCAGCGCAGAATCCTTGATCCGCACCCCGTGGTGCACCTCATAGCGCTCATTCAAGCCGCGGAGGATGCTGATCGTGTCCTCCACCGAGGGCTCCCCCACCTGCACCGGCTGGAAGCGACGCTCCAGGGCCGGATCCCGCTCGATGTGCTTGCGGTACTCCTCGAATGTGGTTGCCCCAATCGCCCGCAACTCGCCCCGGGCCAGAGCTGGCTTGAGCATGTTGCCGGCATCCATGGCACCTTCGGCGGCCCCGGCCCCGATCAGGGTGTGGAGCTCGTCGATGAACATGATGATTCGGCCAGCAGAGCCGACCACTTCCTTGAGCAGAGCCTTGAGCCGATCTTCGAACTCGCCCCGAAACTTGGTTCCCGCCACCAAAGCACCCAGGTCGAGCGACACCACTCGACGGTCCTTGAGGGTCTCGGGCACGTCTCCGCTGGCGATCCGTTGGGCCAGACCTTCGACGATGGCAGTCTTGCCCACCCCGGGCTCACCGATCAGGACAGGGTTGTTCTTGGTCCGGCGGGCCAGCACCTGCATGGTGCGGCGGATCTCCTCGTCGCGACCGATGACCGGATCTAGCTTGCCTTCGCGGGCCAGCTGGGTGAGGTCTCGGGTGTAACGCTCGAGGACCTGGAACTTGCTCTCCGGGTTGGGGTCGGTCACTTTTTGGCCCTGGCGGAGAGCGTCCAGGGCTGAGCCCAAACGCTGCGAGGTCGCCCCGAGCTGACTCAGGATTCCTGCCGCCGGGCCGCCCTTGTGGGCCGTCAGGGCCAGGAGCAGGTGCTCCGTGCTGCAGTACTCATCCTGGAGTTCGCCCATCCGCTCCCAGGCATCTCGGAGCACGGCGTCCAGCTCCGCCGAGGTGCGTGGGGTCGCACCCTCCTGCTTGGGCCGACTCTCCAGGTCCTTCGTGAGCCGCGCACGCACCTGGTCGGGTTCGACCTCGACCTGGCGCAGAAGGGGTGCCACGACACCGTCCGTCTGGTCTACCAAGGCAAGCAGAAGATGCTCCGGAGTTACCTCGGGATGCTGCAGCTCAGTGGCGAGCTCTTGCGCCCTTTCCAGGGCTTCGCGACTCCTCTGAGTCAGGCGCTCAAGCTGCACCGGACACCTCGTTTGGTTTGGAACTCACACTCAAGGTATACCCAGCGGCGAACTCCTGCAAACGGCCGCAGCTCAGGCTGCTGATGTCCCCAAGAAGTCCCTGATCAGGGTCGCCGTGCGGGTGGGATGCATGACCGGGAGTAGGTGGCCTGCTCCCGGGACGACGTCGAGGCGCAGCCCGGGAAAGCTGTCGAGCTCCGCCTGGGCCCGGTGCAGCGGCAGTCGGCGGTCCTCCTCACCCCAGATCACCTGGACTCGTCCTGAGAGCAGCCCCAGGGCAGGCAGTAGTTGCGACTCCGATCGCAGCGCGAGGGGCTGCAAGAGACGACCGATCAGCTCCAGGTCGGAGCCCGACCCGAAGCGGAGGCTGACCCGGCGGCGGTACCTCTCGCCGGCACTGCCCATCTCGCATCTTTGGACTCCGGGACTGGTCCACCCCGGAAACGGACGGGGAGGAGGGGTGACGGCGCGCTGATAGAGCCCGCGCAGCTGCATGAGACCAGGAACCATGGAGAAATTCCAAAGAAACGGAATCCGTCGCCCGATACCAAAGGGACTCAGCAGCACCAGCTTGGAGACCCGCTCGGGGTGAGAAATGGCGTAAGCACCGGCTGCCAGACCACCCAGGGAGTGGCCGATCAGTGTGAACTCGGTGAGCCCCAGCCGGTCGGCGACTGCAGTGATCACCTGGTCCCACGCCTCCCGCGGATGACCCTTGAATCCAACCGGATCGCTGAGCCCGGTTCCCGGTAGGTCGATGCCCACGACGAGGTGGTCGGTGGCCAGACAGGCGAGCAACGCTGCAAAGTCGGCGGACGAGGCACCCAGCCCAGGCACGAGCACCAAAGGACACCGGCCCTGTCCCGCGACCAAGACGTGCACCCGACCCACTGGCGTATGTGCGAATTGGGAACTGGCGGCTAGGTGTGCCTCAGCGAGCCAGTCCTCTAGGGCCGTGGTGAGCTCGAGCATGGGAGTGTCCACGACGAGCTTCCGCCGTGCCCATACGACGAGCGAGGCGTAGCTGACAAGGCTGAGCCCAAGCCCGGTCGCGAGACCGGGCCTGAACCGCCTCAAACTTCCTTGAACTCGGCGTCGACCACATCACCATCCGTGCCCTGGGGAGCGTCAGCGGCGCCAGCTGCCGGCGGGATGTCCTCGCCGCCAGCACCTGGCTCACCCTCAGCCGCGGCCTGATTGGCGTTCTGATAAATGGCCTGGCCGATCTTCTGCAGCGACTCCGAGAGGTCCGACTGCCGGCTCTCGATGTCGGCTGCGTTCTGCGCGGCGACAGCTTCCTTCAGAGATGCGATCCTCGCGTTGACCTCGTCGCGCACTTCCTCACTCACTTTGTCGCCATGCTCGCGAAGCGTCTTCTCGGCGCTGTAGACCAGCGAGTCCGCCTGGTTGCGTCGGGAGATCTCCTCCGCCCGCTGACGATCCTCCTCGGCGTTGGACTCCGCCTCCTTGACCATCTTCTCCACCTCCTCCTTCTGGAGGGTGGTGGACCCGGTGATGGTGACCTTCTGCTCCCTGCCGGTGCCGAGGTCCTTGGCGGTGACGTTGAGGATGCCATTGGCATCGATGTCGAAGGTGACCTCGATCTGGGGCATGCCTCGTTGCGCCGGAGGGATCCCGTCGAGCATGAAGCGGCCCAAGGTGCGGTTGTCCCGTGCCATCGGACGCTCACCCTGCAGGACCACGATCTCAACCGACGACTGGTTGTCGGCTGCGGTCGAGAAGACCTGCGTTTTGCTGCTGGGAATGGTCGTGTTGCGCTCGATCAACCGGGTGTTGATGTCCCCCTCGGTCATGATCCCCAGGGACAGCGGGGTCACGTCCAGAAGCAGGACATCTTTGACCTCGCCCTTGAGAACGCCGGCCTGGATGGCGGCACCGACGGCCACCACTTCGTCTGGGTTGACGCCCCGATGGGGCTCCTTGCCACTCATCTTTTGAACCAGTTCCTGGATGACCGGCATCCGGGTCGACCCTCCGACCAGAATCACCTCGTCGAGGTCACCGATCTTCATGCCGGCATCCTTGAGGGCGCTGTCGAAGGGAGCGCGGCAGCGATCAGTGAGGTCGGCCGTGAGCTGCTCGAACTTGGCTCGGGACAGGCGCGTGTCAAGATGCTTAGGGCCGTTCTGGTCGGCGGTGATGAAGGGCAGATTGATCTGCGTCTCCTGCAATTGGGAGAGTTCGATCTTGGCCTTCTCGGCCGCCTCGGTAAGTCGTTGGAGAGCCTGGCGATCGGTCTTCAGGTCGATCCCCTGCTCTTTCTTGAACTCCTCAGCCAACCAGTCGACAACGCGCCGGTCGTAATCGTCGCCGCCCAAGTGGGTGTCCCCGTTGGTCGACTTGACCTCGAAAACGCCTTCGCCGACCTCGAGGATGGAAACGTCAAAGGTTCCTCCACCAAGGTCGAAGACGAGGATCTTCTCCGACTCCTTGCGGTCCAAGCCATAGGCAAGAGCCGCCGCAGTGGGCTCGTTGATGATCCGCAAGACGTTGAGACCAGCGATCTGGCCGGCATTCTTGGTGGCCTGGCGCTGAGCATCGTTGAAGTAGGCAGGCACCGTGATCACAGCGTCGGTCACCTTCTCGCCCAAGTAGGACTCGGCGTCGAGCTTGAGCTTCTGCAGGATCATCGCTGAGATCTGTTCCGGGGTGTATTTGGTGCCGGCCACATCCACCTCGGCCCGCTTGTCCTTACCGGCCACCACCTGGTAGGGCACGATCTTGCGCTCGCCTTCGACTTCGTTGAAGAGGCGGCCCATGAATCGCTTGATCGAATAGACAGTGTTTTCCGGGTTGACCGCAGCCTGGCGCCGAGCCAACTGCCCCACCAACCGCTCGCCGTTCTTGGTGAACGCCACCACGGACGGGGTGGTGCGCCCGCCCTCAGCGTTTGGGATAACGACGGGCTCGCCGCCTTCCATGACGGCGACCACCGAGTTGGTTGTTCCCAGGTCGATTCCGACGGTCTTAGCCATTAAGTCTTGGAACCTCCGTGCCTCTGACGCCCGGGCGCCGCCGATGCGGCCCCGCTAGCCCTACCGTACCGCAGGCGGGTAGCCCCCAAACGCCGCTTCTTCTCCGAGCCACCACGATCCCTGCAAGTGTCCGATGATTTGCCCATGCTCAGCCACGTCGAAGAGCCCACCCGAAGGCCGCGCTGGAAGTGGCGTTCATTCGCCCTGATAGCGGTCCTCGCATTGGTTGGTGGGCTCACCCTGGTCGCCATCAATTCAACCCCCGCCCCCAACGGGTTGGGGGTCCTACCGGCCGACCAAACCATCCTGGACCAAAGTGGAGTGGTTCTCCAGACTCCACAGGGAAAGCCTACCGTCAAGGCTGACGCGGCAGCCACGGCAGCCGCTCATCAGCAGCCCGGCTCGGCGCCAGAGGCCGTCTTCCTGGCGACCGCGGTGGGAACCGGCGGTTCGGCCATCCACCCTCCCGGCAAGCTCTGCTGGGTCGTCTTCCTCAACCCGGGGTCGGACGCAGCGGGAAACGCCCCCGCTCCCGGTGACATCGAGCTCGACGTGGTCCTGGTGGGGGCCCACACCGGCTCCGTCATCGAGGGATTCATCGCCTTTCGTAGCTCCACCCCCAAGTCGGGGGTGGGCAGTGAGTGATAGCAGCCCCGCTCGCTAGCGGGGGCCTCACCGCCGGCTCGGCCACAATCGCCACATGCTGCCTCGATTCTTGCGATCTCCCCGGGCCCAGCGCAGCGGTGGTCTTTCGCTGCTCCCTAGCTTGGCGGGGCTGGTGCTGGGAGTGGCCGCAGTTGTCTACCTGCCCCTGACGGCACTGGCGGTGGCGGTGCAACCGCAGCGTCCTCCGGCCAGTTCCCTGCCCTGGCTGTCCGCCAGATCCGGGAGAATCGTCGACTCCCAGGGACGGTCGGTACTGCTGCGTGGGTTCAACGACGACGCGCTTCTCCAGGTCGGCGCGTCGCCCGCCAATCCACCCCTGACCAATGCCGACGCGGCGCTCATGCAGGGGGGTGGTTTCGATGTCGTCAGGCTGCCCATCTCCTGGTCCCTGCTCGAACCGCGGCGGGGACATTTCAGCCAGGCCTACCTAGGACGGATCGCCCAGGTGGTGTCGCTTTGCGCTCAACACCATCTCTACGTCGTCCTCGACATGCATACCGAAGACTTCGGTGTCGCCTTCGGCGGCAGTGGAGCTCCTGACTGGCTCTCGGTTGCCGGCGTGCCCGACCTCAAGCTTCCCGGGCTAAGCGCCGCCTGGCAGCGCCACGTATCCCCCGCCGTCAATGCCGCCCTGACCTACTTCTGGCTCGAGCCCAACTGGCAAGACCTCTTCTGGCAGGCCTGGAGCAAGGTGGCTGCTGAGTTCCGCGGTAATTCGGCCGTGGCGGGCTACGACCTTTACAACGAACCCCACCCCCTCCCCGTCCCACCGGCCATCTTTGAGACCCATCTCCTCTGGCCCTTCTACGCCAACGGGATTCGGAAACTGGCTCTGGTTGACCCCAACCACCTATTCATCGTCGAGGGCGACCTCTTCGGCGACCTGCCCACCGCCATTCGTCCCCTGGCGGCTCGCGATCTCGTCTATTCCACCCATCTCTACTCAGGGAGCATCCTGTCCCCCAACTTCGAAGGTGATAGCGCCCCCCTTCGGGCAGAGCTGGAGCAAGGCATCCACGAGGCAAACCAGCTACCCGCCGCCTACTGGGCAGGCGAGGTGGGCATCGACCACGACAGCTCGGATGCCATTGCCTGGGCCCAGGCGGAGATCAGCCTCTCCAACATGTTCCAGACCGGCTGGGCCTGGTGGGGGTGGAACGATCCCGCCGATTGGGGGGTGGAGAAAGGCAACGGACCCCCCGACACCGCCTGGCTCGACGTGCTCGCCCAACCCTTCGTTAGGGCGGCGCCCGGAAGGCTGACTGATCTCAGCTACAACCCGGACACCAAGATGCTGAGCGCTGACGATGCTTCTCCCGCACTGAACCGCACTCTGCTCATCTCCTGGCCCGCCTCAGCTGGGACACCCGACCTCTTGAGCTCCTGCGCCGAGGTGGAGTTGCCCTACCAGCCGAGTCGCGGTCTTCTCCAGCTCAGGCTCCTTTCGCCCGCCTGTCAAGTCAGGATTCGGGGCTGACACGTTCCGGCTGCTCCCACGAACCGCTGGCAATGCTCCGCCGCGCGGCATCCAGGACGAGCAGCCCCGACTCGGAATCAGCTGGATCGCAGAGAAGTCCCGCGCCACCCCGTACCCGCTCGCCGAAGGCGACCACCATCTCTCGGTAGGGATCGGCTTCCGGAGTTGCAATCGGCTGGGCCGATTGGTCCCGCGAAGTGGTCAGCCAGAGCGGAATCGACTCGTGGCGCCAAGCAGTGAAGGGCTTCGGCACCAGCAGTGAGCCGTGGGTGCCGACCACCTCGAGGACTTGGTGCTCGGCGGCCATGAAGCCGTAGGACAGCTCCGCCGAGACCGGCCCCCCAGCGCTGGGGAACTCGAGCAGCATGGAGCCGTCTCCATCGACGCCGTGGATGGTGTGCTGCCGGGCCAGCACCCGCGTCGGCTCCCCCGCCAGCCAGCGGCACGCACTCACCAGGTAAGAGCCGAGATCGTAGAGGGCTCCTCCCCCCAGCTCCACCTGCCAGCGGATGTCGGGAGGTGGAGCGAGATCAAAGCTGAAAGTACCTCGTAGATGGCGCAGGTTCCCCACCCCGCCCTGACTGATCGCCTGGTGAACCAGCTTCCAGCGGGGATGATATCGGTACATGACCGCCTCGGCCAGAACCACTCCCCTCTCCTGGGCCACCTGGCGCATGCTCTGCGCCTGCGCTGCCGTGAGGGCCAGCGGCTTCTCGCAGAGGACGTGCTTGCCGGCAGCTACCGCCCGCAGCGTCCAGTGCTGATGTAGAGAATTGGGGAGGGGGATGTAGACCGCGTCCAACTCGGCCTCGATCAGCTCGAGGTAGGTGGCCACCTCAGCAACCCCGAACCCCGACGCCATCTCCAGGGCTCGCTCACGATCCCGGCTGGCGATGGCAACAACTGTGTCACCCGCCCCGAGAATGGCTGGAATCAGCGCCTTCTGGGCGATGTCCGCGGCACCCAGAATCCCCCACCTGAGCGGCGCCCGGGTCACACCCGAAGGTTCAGCTGCTGCCCCAGCTCGGCCGACCGGGTGGCCGCCTCCATCACCGCGATGTTGCGGCGGGCCGACGCGGCCGTCACCGCCAACGGCTCCTCGGCGAGCAGGTGGCCGGCCAGGTTGCGGTAGAACGCCTGGGGTGGCGGGGCCGGCAGGGACACCAGCTGATCGTGGCTCTCCCCAGCACCATCGGGTCGGAGAATGTGCAGCTCACAGGGAAGGTCGGTGACGGGGAGCCTCTCCTCCACCACGAGCCCGGTCGGACCGCGGCTGGTGATCCGCCCCTCACGCCAGTAGCCGATCGCCGCCCCCTCGGTCCCCAGCACGTACCACTTGGGCTTGCGGGCGGCGGCGATGTCGGAATGGATGAAGACGGCCTCGGCGCCGCCGGCGAACGACATCCGCAGCTCGAAATGGTCGTCATTGGTGACGTCCTGCCAGACCAGCTTCTGCCGGCTGGCGGCCACCTTCACCACCTCTTCGGGTATGAGCTGCAGAATCCAGTCGAGGTAGTGCGACCCCCAGTCGAAGATCACCCCACCGCTGACCGGTGCGTGGGAATGCCAGAAGTGGCACGGGTGGCCGTACCCGCCGACGAATGCCTCCAGGTGGAAGACCGACCCCAGCTCGCCCCGTCGGACCGCCGCCTGGAGCGCCAGGAAGTCCGGGTCCCAGCGTCGGTTCTGGTAGACGGTGAGCGTCCGCCCCGTCTCTCCGGCCAACTCGACCAGACGGTTAGCCTCCTCCAGGCGGAGACAGAAGGGTTTCTCCAGGACCACGTGCTTGCCAGCCAGCAAGGCCTGCTCCGCCAGCACCGCGTGGGTGTTTGGTGGTGTTGAGATGACCACCAACTCCACCCCCGGCACGTCAACCAACGTAGCCAGGTCGGAGGCGGCCTCCACGTCAGGCGAGAAGGTCCGGGCGGCCTGGACGCGAGTCGGGCTCTGGTCGGCGACGGCTCGCAGTTGGAGCCCGGCCACGGCCGCAATTGCACCCGCATGGTCGGCCCCGATGGCCCCGAACCCGAGCATTCCAACTCCCACCGAGGGACGCTCCGCCCGCCCGGCCGCATAGCGCAAGCCGCGATAGAGCATCTCCTGGACGTCGGGGTCCCTGAAGGTGGCCGCAGCCTCCCCCATCCCCCAGTAGAAAACCCGGCCGGCTCCCGGCTGGCGTACGTAGGCGACCGGTAGGCGGTTCGCCTGCCAGGTGGTGTCCAACAGCACTCGGGCATCTTGGGGCGGCTCCGGCTGGGTGTAGCAGGAGTCGATGAGGGTGAGCGAACCGGCCAGACGGCGGGTGATGTCATGGCCGCCGTCGCTGACGTGGCTGACGATCTCGCTCTTGGGCAGGCGGCCGTTGCGGCTACCGCCGACCAGGTCGAGGTACTCGCCGGCCGCCTCCCAGGTGGAGTTGGTGCAGTGGAGCCCGAGAAATCCACCGCCGCGAAGCACAAATTCACAGAGCCCCGACTCGGCCTCGGGCAGGAGGTTGCCCTCCGGTGGGTGGGCCACCACCACGTCGTAGCTCTCGAGGTGGGTCAGCGCCCTCACGTCATCGGTGACATCGGTCGAGACGCTGCCGGTCCGACCCATGTACTCCAGCCAGGGAGCCAGGTCGTCCGCTTGCCGACGCCCCGCCACCACCAGCGTCCGAATCAACTGATCTCTTCGCTCCCGGACTCAACTGTGCGGGTCGGCGCCTCCGCACTTGGCTCACTGTAACGTACCCGATCACAGATGGCGTTGCTGCCCAGCACGATCGAGGAGCTCCGCGCGGCGGTCGGTACCACGCTTGGACCGAGCGACTGGGTCACTCTGGACCAGGCCCGGATCGACGCCTTCGCCGAGGTGACCGGTGATCACCAGTGGATCCACGTCGACCCCGCCCGGGCCGCTGCCAGCGACTTGGGCTCGACCATCGCCCATGGCTACCTCACCCTGTCCCTGGTGCCCATGCTGCTTGATCAGCTGACCCGGACGCGCCAGGGCGCCACCAGCATCAACTACGGCCTCAACCGACTTCGCTTCCTGACCCCGGTTCCGGCCGGGGGACGGGTCCGCCTCCGCGCCACGGTCCTCTCGGTAGCGGACCGCCCGCCCCGGGGGGTTCTCGTGACCTACCAGATGGCCTTTGAGCTGGACGGTGCCGAACGACCGGCACTGGTCGCCGAGACCGTGAGCCTGCTGCTGCCGCAGGACGAGCCTCCGGCCGCCTAGAGCGGCGGCCGCCGACCGACCTGGATGGCGACCACGCCCCAGGTCATCCGATGGTGGCGAACGCGGTCGAAGCCGGCCGCATTCATCCACCCGGTCACCTCCTCGGGAGGCGGGAAGGCGGCAATGGAATCGGTGAGGTAGCGATAGGCGCTGTCTCGCCCCAAGAGGGCCCGGGCGATGGGAGGGATCAGGGTGCGGCTGTACCAGGCGTATCCCGAGCGAAGCCACGGGTGCACCTGGCTGAATTCAAGGATCACCGCCCGTCCCCCAGGGCGCAGCACCCGGAACATCTCCCGCAGGGCCAGCGGCCGGTCCTTGATGTTGCGCAGCCCAAAGGCCATCGTGGCCGCCGCGAAGCTGCAGTCCGGGAAGGGGAGATGGCAGGCGTCTCCGGCCTGGAAGGTGACCCCCCAGGCCCGGTCCCGGGCCACCTCCAGCATGGCATCGGTGAGGTCGAGGCCGATCACCTGACCGGCAGTTCCCACCCGCCGCCGCAGCAGCGCCGCCAGCGCTCCCGTCCCAGTGCAGACGTCGAGAACCTGGTCCCCCGGTTGGACCCGGGCCAGCTGGGCCGCGCGCCGGCGCCAGCGCCGGTCCTGGCCCTGGCTGAGCACGGTGTTGAGCAGGTCGTAGCGACGGGCCAGCCCGGTGAACATCCCCTGCACCGCCTCCGGCTCGGGACTCCCGACGGTGGGCAGGCTTCCGCCCGAGGTCACGCCGACTCGGCCACCACATCGGCCGATCCGGGCACCATCTGGCGGTGCTCGGCGCAGGCGCACTGGGACTCGTCAGGCAGCGCCAGCAGAGCGTCCAGAGCAACCCGTCCCAGCTCCTCCGCTCCCTCCCTGACGATCGCTCGCAGGAGCTCGAAGTCCCACTCCGGCCTAACCCCTTCCGCGTAGTGGAGCACCATCTCGATCGAGCCGAAGCAGGCGCCGATCTCCCGCGACAGATACACCTCCGGGGTCACGCTCTGGCTGATGACGTCACCTCCCAGACGGGCTAGGGCAGCCACCTCGGCAGCGGTTTCCAGCCGGGGTCCCTCGACGGTGACGTGCACCGCTCGGTTGAAGGCGCGGGTCGCCTTCTCGGCGGCGAACTGCCGGGCTCGCTGCCAGAGTGCCTCGCGGATCTCGGGACAGAAGGGGTCCCGCATGACCAGCATCGCGCCCGGCTCCAACTGGCCGCCGTGCTGATGGGTGAAGTCGATGAAGTCATGGGGGACCACCAGGTCGCGGGGGTGGAAGTGCTGGGTGATGCTGGCCGCTCCCGACTCGGCGACCACCCGGGTTACTCCCGCTCGCTGCAGCACCCAAAAGAGCGCCAGCGCCTGTTCGGCTCGGTCCCGGCTGGGCCGAGCGGCGATCGAACCGCCCAGCCCGGCGAAAGGCCTGGAGAAGAGCACCGGCCGTACGCCCCCCGAATCCAGGGGCAACTCGAAGTGAGTCATCGGCGGCGTGTCGCCAAAGGGGGTTGAGTAGATCACGTCGCGATTGAGCATTCGTGTCGCGTGCTCCAGCTCAGGGGACCCCTGGGTGCCAGATCCCGACCCACCCAAGAGCGCGTGGGTGACCTTGGGAATGGACGCCTGTCGCGCGGTCCTAGCCATGGCCCGAGTATATGGACGGCTGGAAACTAGACCGGCCCATTTACGTGCCTGCCGGTACCCCGTCGCTGAAGACGATTTCGTGCCCCAGGATGGCCCCGATGAGCACCAGCGCCCCCACCAACTGGAGCCAGTCGAGCCTCTCCCCGGTCAGCACCACGGCGAAGGCCAATGCCAGTGCCGGCTCGGCGGCGAGGAGCAACCCCGCCCGGCTGGCCGAGATCTTCTGCTGAGCCCAGCTCTGGGCCAGGACGGCGAGGGCGCTGGCCAGGACCCCGGTCACGGCCAGGACGAAGGCCACCTCTCCGGTGACAGCTGGGTAGGGAGTCCCGGTGCTCGTGCCCAAGCAGAGAAAGGCGACCGCACACACCAACATCTGGATCAAAGCCATCGACCCGGGGGACTCCCGGCTGTGGCTGAGCAGCACGATTTGGAAGGCAAAGGCGAGCGCGGACACCAGCACCAGCAGGTCTCCGATCGAGATGCCGGCGCCCGCCCCGGTAAGCAGTAGGGTGCCGCCCAGGGCGGCGACCACGCTGACCACCGTCTTGGTCCGCAATCGGGTCCGGAACAGGAGCCGGTCGCAGAGGGGCGTGAAGACAACAAAGAGACCGGTAAGCAGACCAGCGATTCCCGGCTTGATGCTGACCATGCCCTCGGTTTGGAAGAAGTAGCCAGCGGCCAGGGCGACGGCAACGGGCAATCCCACTCGCCAGGCTACCCGGGGAGGCCAGCGACGAAGGACGGCAGCCAGAACCAGGAGCGCCAGCCCGAAACGCAGTCCCAGGTAGGGCAGCACCGGGTACACGGCCAGGACCTGTTTGACCAGAACAAAGGTCCAGCCGTAGACTGCGGCCACCCCCAGGAGCGTCAGGGGAGGAAGCCAGCTCCGCTGGTGCGGTTGCTCGGTCAAGCCTGGAGAACTAGCTCGCCCCGCCGGACCGGATCATGCTGCGGCGGTTCCCATCTCGAACTCGGCCAGCACCGGAAAATGGTCACTGGCCCGTCGCGCCAGCGCCGCCAGATCCCCGGAGCGGCCAACCACCTCGCAGCGGGTGAGCCTCCCAGCCAAGGCCCTGCTGGCGAAGATGTAATCGATCCGGACCGAGGGCCGGTAAGTAGGGCAGGTGAAGGAGCTAGCCCGCGGATGCAGGCTCCGCAGACAGTCAACGTAGCCGGCGCGGAGCATGCTCCGAACGGCAGCGCGGGGCAGCAAAGCGCCCAACACTGCGTCGGTGACCTCACCCCGGGGCAGAACCTCGAACAAGGGATGAACCAGCCAAGGTAGTCGGGGCAACCCACTGCGTACCGCCTCAGGCAGCTCTTCCACGATGGCGTCGCCCGCCTCGGCGTCCCGCCACCAGCGCATATGGGTCAGTCCGGGGGGCACGGGACCGAGAGCTCCCGCCCCCTGAAGTACACCACTCCGGCGCCATTGGTTGATCTGGGCGAAGAACTCAGTCGCCTGGATGCGGTCGCCGGGAGCCACCGCGTTGAAATCACCCAGGACCAAGTGCTCTACGTCCGGATGGGCTGCACCGTGGGCACGAACCGCGGCCAGCTCACGGACCCGCTCAGGCTCCGCCCGGCCCCGCCTGTGAAAGGCGGCGGTGAGATGAACGGTGTGTAGACAGAGCTGGGCCAGGCGACTACCCGGGGGAGATTCGATCCAGAGCTCCATGGAGTTGCGGAGGAAGACGGCGGGATCTTGGTGGTTGGTGACGGAGATGACAGGAAGCCGGGAGAGCACCGCCTGGTGGCGCGGATTGGCGCCTGCAGTTCCAAAAACGACGTGGTAGCCGAGCTTCTCTGCCGCTGCTTCAACCGCGGTTCGATCGTCGGCCTCTTGGAGGGCGATCACGTCGGCATCGATCGCCCCCAGCACCTTGGTTATCTCGGGCCACCTCCCACCGCCACCAAGCAGGATGTTGTAGGTGGCGACGCGAAGCGCTGGCGCCATCGTCGGTTCGGGCGAAGGGTTCCGCCCGACAGGCGTCGAACCCATCTTGCTGATTCTAGGCGGCGGTCAAGTCCAGACCGTCCAGAATCAAGACGCCGTGCGCCCTCACCTGCGACCGCAGCGCCAGTCGGCAGGCCCTCCCGTGGGGGGAATCCCCGGTGGCTGAGACCAGCCCCAGCCCCGGGCGTCTACCCACCCTGCATCTCGCCCTGAGCCGCTTTCGAACCCAGGCTCGGGCCGCCGTGCGGCGCAACCCATGGCTGGGCGCGGTGGCCGGCAGCAGCCTGCTCGTGGGACTGCTGATCGGGGTCACGTCCTTCATTTTGCAAAGCCATTTCTCAGCGCTCTACCAAGACGGTCAGCGACTCAGCGGCTGGCAGAACTACCTCCGTTTGGGCGCTCCTTGGCAGGCTCTGCTGCCGGTTGTGCTGGCCGCTCTGCTGGCCATGGGAGGTGCCCTTCGTTTGAGTGGCACCCAGCCGGAGCCCCCGCTGAGCCTGCGCGGCGGCGAGAGCGCGTCGGCGGGGGAGCTCCGAGCCTCGCTCCGGGCTGAGCGGCGGGTGGTCAGCCGCGCCTTCGTGTTTATGGGTGGCCTGGTTGGAATCGTGGCTAGCCGGTGGCTCGTCTATTCCGTGCTCGCCCTGAGCGGCAATCGTATGGCCGGCTCGACCTGGGTTGGGGTCTCCATCGAACTCGCCTTCTGGCTGGTGGCCGGAGCTGCTTTCTGGAATTGGAACCGATGCCACCGCCTCCGCATGGAAAGCTGGGGCGTATATGACAACTGAGTGGCTGAGCTTGATCAGCCGTCGTAACTGCCACCTCTGCGACGCCGCCCATGCCCTCCTCGTCGGTCTGGCGGCGACTCGTCATGTCAGCCTTTCCGAGTTCGATGTCGACGAGGATCTTGCCCTACGGAAGCACTTCGGCGACCGGGTGCCTGTCGTCCTCTACCGGGGACAGGTGATAGCGGAAGGGCGCATCGATGGCGACCATCTAGCCCAAGCCCTCGACGCGGCACTGGCTGGTGCCTGACGATTCGGTAACGAGCGCCGACTTTCGCTTCGATCGAAGCTAGACTTCGGCCAGTGTCCGAGCATCGCGCCAGTGCCAGGGCGACGCCGCCAGAGCTCTCGGTGGTCCTTCCCACCCGCAACGAGGCGGGCAACGTCGGGCCTTTACTGGCGCGGCTGAGAAGCGTCCTCGCCGCCGTGGACTACGAACTGGTATTCCTCGACGATAGTGATGACGAGACCACCGCTCTCCTGGGACGCGAGGCCGGCCTTGATCCTCGGATCCGGGTCGTCCATCGACTCCCCGACCGGCGTCAAGGCGGGCTGAGCACGGCGGTGGTGCTCGGTCTGCACGAAGCCCGAGGCGCCCAGATCTGCGTCATGGACGCGGATCTCCAGCACCCACCCGAAACCATCCCGCTGATGCTGAAGGCCGCCGCCTCAGGCGCTGACCTGGTGGTAGCCAGCCGCTATCTGCCGAGTGGCAGCCGGGCAGGCCTGGCGACCGGTATGCGCCACCTGGTATCTAGGGCGGCCAGCGTGTTGGTGCGGCGCCTATTCGTCGAGGCCCGAGCCAGTACCGACCCGACAGCTGGTTTCTTTCTCTGCCGGGCCGCCCTCCTCAGCGGTATCGAGTTCCGCCCGGTGGGGTTCAAGATCCTGCTCGAACTCCTGGTCTGCTCTCCGCACGCCGTGGTGGCCGACGTTCCCCTCCAGTTCCAGGCGCGCACCGCAGGTGAGAGCAAGGCTAGTTTTGGGCAAGGCCTACTCTTCCTGCGCCACGTTTGGTCACTCATCCACGACGTCCCCGGGAGTGCCCGCTTCTGGAAGTTCGCCACGGTGGGCATCAGCGGCCTGGTCCTCTTCCTGGTGGTCTTGGAGTTGGCCGGCAACCTGCTCGACTGGCCCACTCTGGCCGCCTGGGCGGTTGCCTTCGTCCTCTCGCTGGGCTGGAACTTCTACTGGAACCTAAGGCTCACCTTCGCCGACCTCAGGCGCGAGCGGTATCCCCTCACCCGGCGCTACATCTCCGCCACCTTGACCGCCGGGGGAAGCCAGCTCATAGCCTTTTTGGGCCTCGTCGGAACCACCCTCCCGCTCATCCTGGATGGCCTCTTCGCGGCGGTCCTGGGAATGGGCGTGAGTGCTGCGCTTAACTGGCAGCTCGCCCGCCGCCACCGCCACCCCTCCAAGGACCCCATCGGAGTCGATAACTTTCTGGCCCAGCTGGGCCGGGTCAGTGGGGCCCAGCTCACCTCCCTCCTGGATGACGGCGGCCGTCCGGTGGCCACCTGGGGTCGCCGCGCGGAAGCTCAGGATCTGCTGGAATCGATCGCGGCACGGGCCAGCCAGGCCCGGGGTCCGGTGGTCTGGACCGAGCCCCTCTCCAACCGACCCCAGCCGCGGAGCAATGTAGAGCTAGCTTCGATCATGGTGGTGCCCCTGGATCTGCCCGGCTCAGAGGGCTTCATGGTGGCGCTGCAGCGAAGGACTCAAGCCGCCTTCACCTCTCGCGATCTGGAGGCCACCATGCGCCAGATGGACCGCCTGCGACCTCGGTTGGGTTTGGGGCCCCCGGTTGTCCCCAGCCCGCCCGGTGGAGTCGGGGGGTCCACCCTGGCCGCTTCCGAGCTCAGTGGTAATCGTGGGCAGCGGGGGCCGGGAACAGCGAGTCGACTGGGCTGACCGCCTCTTCCGGGGGCACTCTCCGGGGCAGGCGCAGCAGGCGCTCCACCGACAGGCTGATGACCCCGTCCGCGCCCTGCATGACACCTTCGGCGCAGATCACCCGGTCGTGGTTAGCCCAAGCTCGATGAGCCCGATAGACCTGGGGACGGAGGACCAGGTCAAGCTGACCGGTCTCGTCCACCACCGTGAAAAACCGCATCCCGTGGGCGGATTGAGGTGCCTGACGGGTGATCACCAGACCCGCCGTCAGAACCCGGATTCCAGGTCCTGCCCGGCGGGCTTGGTCCAGGGGAATCGCTCCCAGTTCCGCTAATTGAGGCCGTAGGAACGAAACCAGATGAGCCCCCGTGGTCAGTCCCATGATTCGGTAATCGGCGGCCGTCCGCTCCAGGGCGGTCAGCTCGGGCAGCTGAGGCGGCTGGGCGGGCAGCTCGAGCAGCTGCCCCTGCCTCGCCACCGGCTGGGGCAAGTCGTCCTCGGCCATCGCTGCAGCTGAGCCCCCCGACGCCCTGTCTACCTTCAACCGGGCTGATCTCTTGGGCCTGCTCCCGCTCAGGGCCTCCTCCACCGCCTTGAGGCGCCAGAGCAACTTGCGCCGGGACTCGCCGAAGCTGTCCAGGGCACCCAGCATCACCAGCGAGTCGAGGGCGGGGCGGGGCAGTTCCGTGCGCCGCCAGAAGTCCTCCGGGGATAGGTAGGGACCGCGCCCTCGTTCCCGGTCCAACTGCTCACCCAGGTGCTCGCCCAGAGCTCTGACATAGTTGAAGCCAAGACGTACTCCAAATTCGCGAGGCGCGTCCGGCGCAGTGCGCAGCTCCTCCAAGTGGCAGCGACTCCGGCTCAGGTTGACATCCACCGAGAGCACCTTGACCCCGCGCCGCTTGGCATCCTCCACCAGCACCGACGGGTGGTAGAAGCCCATCGGCTGGTTGTTGAGCAAACCGACCAGATAGGCGGCGTGGTGGTAGAGCCGAAGCCAGGCCGTCTCGTAGGCGGTCCGGGCGAAGGCGGCCGCGTGGCTGCGGCAGAAACCGAACTCGGCAAAGCCCCGGACCGCCTCGAAGAGTTCGGCGGCCACCTCGTCAGCAACCTGGTGCCGAGCACAACCTTCCCGAAAACCCTGCTCCAACGAGGCCATCTCGACTCGGGAGCGGTGCCGATTCATGGCCCGCCGGAAGCGATCTGCCTCGCCGGCAGTGAAGCCCGCCAGCTGCATAGCGATCTCCAGGATCTGCTCCTGATAGAGGATCACTCCCAGGGTGTCGCGCAGGATCGGCTCCAGCCTGGGGTGGAGATAGGTCACCGGCTCGCGCCCTTGGCGACGCCGCAGGTAGGGATGGACGGCCTTGCCCTGAATAGGTCCGGGCCGGATGATCGCCACCTCCACCACCAGGTCGTTGAACTCTTGGGGGTTGCTCCGCGGCAGAGTCTGTTGCTGGGCCCTCGATTCGATCTGGAAGACCCCGATGGTGTCGGCCCGAGCGCACATCGCGTAGACCTCCGGGTCAGCCAGGTCCAGGTCCTCCAGGACCGGACGCTCCCCAGTCACCTCCTCCAGTTCCTGGAGGGTCTCGGCCACCACCGAAAGGGTGCGCAACCCGAGCAGGTCGATCTTGATCAGGCCGAGATCCTCGACATCATCCTTGTCGAACTGGACGACCACCCGTCCCGGCATAGTCGCTCGTTCCAAAGGAGCGATGTCCCACAGCGGCTCCCCCGTCACCAGCATGCCGCCGACGTGAATGGAGAGATGGCGTGGTACTCCGACCACCGCCTCTACCAATGCCGCGAACTGCTGCCAGGACGGTGATATCAGTACCCGGTCAGGGTGGTCGCCACCGGCCTGCAACAACTGCGCCACCAGGGCCTCCTCGCCCTTTCCGTACCAACGGTCCACCGAACGGCTGAGCTTCTCCACCACCTTCTCCGGCAGTCCGAAGGCGGCGCCCACCTGACGGATCGCCATGCGCGACTGAAAGGTGATGACGGTGCAGACCATCCCCGTCCGCTCCTGTCCGTAGGTGTCGTAGACATGGCGGAGCAACTGCTCGCGGTGAGCGCTGGAGATGTCGATGTCGATGTCCGGGGTGCCCTGCATGTCCTCGTGCAGGAAGCGTTCGAAGAGAAGATGGTGGGCAATCGGGTCAACCCTAGTTATGCCCAACAGGTAGGCCACCAGACTGTCCGCAGCCGAGCCTCGGCCTTGGGCGGGGATCCTCTCTCGCCGAGCGAAATCCATAACTTCCCAGACGATGAGAAAGAACTCGGCCAGCTTGCATTTGGCGATGATCCGCAGCTCATGGAGCAGGCGCGCCTCCACTTCCGGCCCTGGACTGGGGTAGCGATCCGGCAACCCCTGGCGGCAGAGCTGCTCCAGATACTGATCGGGAGTTAGCCCAGCGGGCGCGGTGAAGGCGGGGAACCGACTGTGGCGAAAGTCCAACTTGAGCTCAGCCCGGGCAGCCAGCTCGGCGGTGTTCTGAAATGCGGCAGGGTAGGGCAACAGCTCCCGCAGCTGAGCTTCATCTCGCATCCAGTATTGGTGATTGGGCAGCAGCAGACCGCGCTCCGCCGCCTCCTCCAAGGAGCAGTTGTGGCGGATGGCGGTGAGCACATCCAGCAGCTGCGCTTCGGCTGCGATCGCGTACCGAGGCGCCCCGGTCACAATCAGGCCCACGCCGGTGCGCTCGGAGCAGGCCACGGTCTCAGCGGCCAGCCAGCTGTCACCGGGATGGAGGTGATGCAGCAACCCCAACCGCACCTGGCCACTGGGGAAGGCATTTCGTAGAGCCAGGACGGCTCGGTCAGCGGCTGCGCGGTCCCCCCGGAGCAGGGCCCGGCTGATCGGGCTGTGTGGCCCACCCGCCATCACCGTGCAGCGGTTCACCTGCTCCGGATCAACCCAGCTCTCAGGATCGGAATCTAGCCCGTTGGGTCGCATCCGCCGCCGCGCCAGCGCCGGCGGCAGGACAGCATCCCTCTCCCCTACCGGAGGACCTGCCGCCTCGCTCAGCTGGGACACCAACCCGGCCAGGTGGAGCCTGTGCGCTCCCTTGGCGCCAGCCAGCTGGGCTCGGCTGACCGCCCGGCAGAGCTGTTGATAGGAGGGTCGATCAGTGGCCCATAGAACAAGCCGCCCACCACCCTCGAGGTCCAATTCCGCGCCCACCATCGCCGCCACTCCGGCGCGCTCGGCCGCCTGGGCCAAGCGCACCGCTCCGTAGAGACCACCGCGATCGACCAGGCCCAAGGTCGTCATACCAAGCTGAGCCGCGCGAGCGACCAAGGCCTCGGGAGAGCTGGCGCCCTGCAGGAAAGAAAAATACGAGCGTGCCCAGAGTTCGGAAAAGCCCAGATCACGCATCGACCCATCATACGAACTAATGTTCGTCCCAAGAGGATCCCAGCGGACTACTCTTTGGCGATGGTCAGCAACCTGCAGTTGATCGGCGCCGATGGCTGCCCGGGGGGCTGGATGGTGGCCCTCGATTACTCCGATCACACCGAACTGGCGCGCTGGGATACCAGCCATTTGGCCTCGGTGACCCGACGCGACTCGGTGCTGGCTGCGGTTTTCGACATCCCCATCGGCCTGCCGCCGAGCGGTTCCCGAGCCTGCGATCGGGAGGCGCGCAAGCTGCTCGGGCGCTCTCGAAGCAGTAGCGTCTTCCCCGCACCCCTTAGGCCCATGCTGGTCGCGAAAAGCTACGCCCAGGCGCTGCGCATCCACCGTGCCATCGACGGCCAGGGCTGCTCCCGGCAGGCCTACGGGATCCTCGCCAAGGTGGCCGAGATCGACGAACTGGTCCGCCACCACCGGGCCGAGCACGTCTACGAGGGTCATCCCGAATTGGCCTTCCAGGTCCTCTCCGGGGGCACGCCGCCGGGTGCCTCCAAGCACACCCGTGAGGGGCGCCGGGTGAGATGGCAGTTGCTGGTCCCGGAATTTCCAGGCCTCGAGCGGTTCGACCCGGAACCCGCCTCGAGTGTCGACTCCCTCGACGCCTACGCCTGCCTATGGACGGCCAGACGGATTGCCGCTGGTCGGGCCAGCTGGGTGCCCCGGGAAGACGATGAGTTCGACCCCGCTCTGCAGACGGCGATGCGGATCTGGTTCTAGGCGGGATATCCCGAAGAAGCGCCTAGCCGGCTCCCAGCAGGCGACTCCGACCCGCACTGAGGCCACAGGGGAAGAGCCATCAGCAAGACCCCGAGAATGAGCACCAAAGGGATGTCCCAGCCACCTGTGAGGGCGCGAACCAGGCCCAACGCCAGAGGTCCGGTAGCGGCGATCAGGTAGCCGCTTCCTTGGGCCATGGCGGAGAGACGCACCGTGGTGGCGGCGTCGGCGGAGCGAACCACCACCAGCAGCAAGGCCAGAGAGAAGGTGGAACCGGTGCCGATGCCCAGGATGCAGACCCAGAGAATCGCCGTACTCACCGGGGCCAGGAGGATGCCCAAGATCCCCACGGCGGAGATCGTCACCCCGACCGTCACCGCCAGCCTCTGATCCTTAGTCCGAGAGGCCAAGGCGGGCCCACCCAAGTTGCCGAGGATCCCAATTGTGGCCAGAATGGCCAGCAGCAATCCCGCCGACGCCGCACTGTCTCCCCGAGCCCGGTAGATGGACGGCAGCCAGGAGAGGCTGGCGTAGTAGACGAGCGACTGGAGCCCGAAGAAGGCGGTCACCGCCCAGGCGACCGGGTTCGACCAGAGACGGCCTCCGAGCACTCCCCGGCTTTCCGCCACGTGGGACCGCTGCGAGGCAGTTGGTCGCCCGTGGCCGACCTGGGTCAACCAGACGATGATGGCTAGGACGGCCGGTATCGCCCAGACCCCGAGCGCGATGTGAAGAGAACCGCTTGCTCGCAGGAGAGGGACGGTCAGACCCGCCGCCAGTCCGGCGCCCAGGCTGAGCGACACCGTGTATGCAGCAGTCATGGCGGCCGCGTGGCTGGGAAACTTGCCCCCGACCACGGCGGGCACCACGACGTTCATGATCGCCACTGACAGGGCGGCGATGATCGTTCCCGGGAAGAGCCCGGGCCCGGGCCAGACCGCGCGCAGCAGCAGCCCTACCGTCAGGGCCGCGATCACCGCCAGGAGTAGGGGCTCCTCCCCCAAACGGCGGCGCAGCCAGGGGCCCGCCAGTGCCGCCAGTCCGAAGCAGAGCACCGGCACAGTGACCAGAAGCGACTGTCCGGCCGTCCCCAGGCCCAGATCGGCCAGGATCGGGGGCACGCTGGAAACCGCTATTCGTAGATTGACGGCGAGGAGGAGGATGGCGACCACCGCCAGCCAGCCTCCCGCCCACGTCCCGGACTTGTCCGGCCGCCCCTCCTCGCCGATCAGCGGACGGGAAGGACCGGCTCCGCCACCAGTGGAGGGGCGCCGTCTGAGCTGGATTCAGGAGCCACCGGCGGAGGCAACGGTCCATGCTTGGGCGGAAGGCCGGTCACTTTGAGGATCTCCCCCTCGTCCAAGGACTCGTCCCGGAGCAGAGCCTGAGTCAGGGCCTCCAACTTGTCTCGGTTCTGGCTGAGCAGTTCCTGGGCTTTGGCGAAGCACTCCTCGACGATGCGCTTGACTTCGGCGTCGATGACCTGGGCGGTCGCCTCGCTGTAGGGGCGTTGGGTCATCACCAGGGCCTGGTTGTCCGGCTCCTCGCCCAGGTTGAGTGGGCCCACCAAAGGACTCATCCCCCAGTGCACCACCATTTGGCGGGCGATCGTGGTGACCTGCTGGAGGTCACTCTCCGCTCCGGTAGTCACCACGTCGTAGACCAGCTTCTCGGCCGCCCGCCCTCCGAGAGCACCGACGATACGGGCCCGCAGATAGGTCTCCGGGTAGTTCTGCCGATCGTCGACCGGCGATTGCACCGTCACTCCCAGTGCCCGTCCACGGGGCACGATCGAGACCCGGCGCACCGGATCCGCCTCGGGCACCAAGAGTCCCAGCAGCGCGTGTCCGCTCTCGTGGCAGGCGGTACGGCGACGGTCCTCCTCGGAGAGGACGATCCGCCGAGCCGCTCCCAAGAGCACCTTCTCCAGAGCATCGGTGAAGTCCGACTGGGTGACCGCCTTGCGATCGCGACGGGCAGCCAGCAGAGCCGCCTCATTGACCAGATTGCGCAGTTCGGCGCCTACCAAGCCAGGCGTCTGCGAGGCCAGGTTATTCAGGTCGACGTCGTCAGCCAGGGGCACCCCCCGGGTGTGGATCTTGAGGATCGCCGCCCGCCCCACCCGGTCCGGGGGCTGGACCAGGACCCGGCGGTCGAAGCGCCCGGGGCGGAGCAGGGCAGAGTCGAGAACGTCGGCGCGGTTTGTCGCCGCCAGGACGATTACCCCCTCCCTGGAATCAAATCCGTCCATCTCGGTCAGGATCTGGTTGAGAGTCTGTTCCCGCTCATCGTGACCACCAAAGCTGGCTCCGACGCCGCGAGCCCGTCCGATGGCGTCCAGTTCGTCGACAAAGATGATCGCAGGAGCGGCGGCGCGAGCCTTGGCGAAGAGGTCGCGGACCCGGGAGGCGCCGACGCCGACGATCATCTCGATGAACTCAGAGGCGGAGAGGCTGAAGAAGGGAACCTGCGCCTCGCCGGCCACGGCTCGCGCTAAGAGGGTCTTCCCGGTACCTGGTAGGCCGACCAGCAGAACCCCCTTGGGCACGGTTCCACCCAAGCGCTGGTACTTGGCTGGTTGGCGCAGGAAGTCCACGATTTCCTCCAGTTCCTCCTCGGCCTCCTCGATTCCGGCGACGTCGGCGAAGGTGGTGGCCGGGCGTTCCGGGTCGTAGAGGCGGGCCTGGCTACGACCCATGCTGAAGAGACCACCTCCAGCCGAGGCGGCGGCCCGGCGCATGAAGTAGAGAAAGGCGAGGACGATGAGCAGGGTGGGTCCGAAGCTGAGCAGGAGCTCTTCCCAGAAGGGAGTGAGGGTCGACGTCGCGTTGATGGTGACCTTGTGCTTCTGGAGCAGCGCCTCGAGGCCGCCCCCGGCAAAGCTGGGCACCTGGGTGGTGAAGTACTTGGCCTTGTTCTTGGCTGTCGCCGAGGCGCCCGTCGGGTGCCGGAAGGTGCCCTCGATGGTCCCCGAGCTGGTGGTGATGCTGGCCACGTCGTTGTTGCCCACATCGGTGACGAAGACGTTATAGGGGATGGTGATGGACTTGGGTGAGGAGGGAGCCAGGAAGACATCGACGATGAGCACATTGAGGACAAGGATCACGATCAGCGGCATCCAACTCCGCAAGGAACGCCAGTTCATCGGCGAGCGACCACCGGGTGGAGTGGTCTGGGGTGGGCGGGAAGGCGGCGCGGCCGAGCCGTCAGGCATGAGGGCACGCTAGCAGATGGCGTGTGTCTTCATCCCCAACTCCGCTCCAGGTTCCAGCGGCCGGTTTCTAGGTCGAGACGCAGATCGAGGCAGCCACCGTCTTGGAGCAATACCCGCCAGCAGCCGCGCCGCACCGGTCGCTCGGAGTCGGTCCGCCACCAGCCGACTTCGATTTGCCAGCGCTCCGCCACCGCTGTCACCGCCATCCAGCCCGAACCCATGTCCACGGCTTGTGGGGCTGGGGGTGTTCCCCCCAGGCGGACCGCGATCGGATTCATCGGGAGCTCCAAACCAAGCGCTCCTCAGGGACATCACCAAGATGCCCGGGCCGTACCTCAACCCGCCAGACCAGACCCAGGCCGAATCGGTCGTGGAGTCTGTTCACAGCCCGCTGGATCACCTCCCGATTGGCGGCCCGCCCCTGCCAAAGACCTACCTGACTCACCGGGGGAGCGACCAGGTCGAACGCCTCCAACTCCACCACCCCAACCGGAGCTTGCGGATAGGCCCGACTAAAAAGACTGAGCAGCGGTCCCATCAGCTCATCAGCAGTGGCCATGGGCACGGGTGGAGCAACCTCTCCCCACCAGACCTTTTCATCAGCTGAGGCAAGCGGCTGGGATCCATCCTCTCCCCGCAGGATGAGTCGAATCCGGCCTGCCGCTCTCCCCTGCCGGGCCAATTCCTGGGCCAGACCTCGGGCCAGTTCGGCGGCTCCGAAGCGCAGTGACTCCGAGTCCTCCACTCCCCCGGCCAGGACGCGGCGGACGCCACAAGGAGGAGGTTCCCGCCAGGGATCTATCCAGGCGGTGTCCAGGCCCCGACAGAGTCGGTGCAGCAGAATCCCGTCCGGCCCGAATTGCCGCTGCAGATCCACCATGGTGATGGCGGCGCAGTCGCCACAGGTGCGCAGGCCGAATTGCATGAGCCGCTCGGTCGTCTCCGGGGGTAGGGGTAGCCGGCTCACCGGCCAGGTGGCTAGGAATTCGGCCGTCTGCCCGGGCGGCACCAAGCGCACCCGTCCGGGAGCGGCCAGCTGCGCCGCCACCCAGGCGGAAAAGCGGGATGGCCCTACCCCCACACTGGGGGTCGTTCCCAAAGCCTCCTTTAAAACTCGACCACATTGGGCCGCCCGAGCTCCCTCCTCCGGCCGAACTGGATCGCTGCCCGCCAGATCCACATAGGCGCTGGCGTCATCGCCCCACTCCACCAGTGGACTGCAGCTGGCCAGCGCCAGCCGGGCCTGCTGCCGCAACTCAGCCACGGCCGCCAAATCAGCTTCCAGCCGGGCCGCCAAAGGGCAGAGGACACCCGCACGACGCCAATCCTGGCCCCGTATAACCCCCTTGGCCCGAGCGGCTGGCGAAGCTGCCAGCACCACCCTTCGACCACCTAGACCCTCCCCTCCCACCAGCACTGGTTCTCCACTAAGTTCGGGATGGGCCCGCAAGGCCAGGACTAGGGCCAGGTGAGGAAAGGTGAGACAGGCGAGGTGGGTCTTGCGGTGCTCATCTGTCACCGGCCGTCAGCCACCCACCGCTTGGAGCAACTCCGCCTCTGAATCCTCAACCGGGACCGTCTCAGCCAACCCCTCCAGACCAACCTGCATCTGGTAGGCCCGGGGAAAGTGGAGCTGCATCCGGCAGCTGCTCCCGGGTGCGCCCCAGTGACTGCGGATGACCTGCGTCTCCATCCGAAGCCCGCAGACATCCCCATGAGCTAGGGCCCAATCCAACCGCCAGCACTCCAGCTCCAGGCTGATCCTCTCTTTGAGTGCGGCAGGAATCAGCCTTCCCCCCAGCAGCAGGGCCGCGCAGTCGCCTTCGGAGAGCGCCGTCAACAAGGCTGTCGGGGCAGCGCTCGGGGTGAGCCGGTGCCAATCCTCAGCCACCAGAAGACAGAGGGCGGCCCCCGCCTTGGCCAGGGCGCGGGCCGCAGCCCATCCCTCCTCCGGCTTCCGGGGCCGAACTAGCCAGCAGCTGTCCAACTCGCCCCGGTAAGCCTCGATGTAGCCGAGATCCAAGCTCAGGGAGAAGTCGATGATGACCACTGCCGCAGACCGGGACACTTCTGCCGCCAGCGCCATCCCTAGATCAAAGGCTCCGGATGCCGATCCGCCAGTCAACCGGCTGATCCGGCCCCGCGGTAGGCCCTGACAGCCAGTGATCCTATCCAGGGCGTCCACCCCGGTCGGCAATCCCTGGAGCAGCGGCGGGGCACCAGTATGAACCATCCCCGGGCCGTAACGAAGGTTGAGCGAGGACAAGGCCAGTCCCAGAGCTCCTGCTCGAGGCTTGGTCGAACCTCGCCCATGCCAAGTCAACTCTGAGGACACTGAAACCACCATCTGAATCCTTGGATCGGCCCAGGAGTGGAGCTGGGCTCCGCGGCTCCCTGATTGTACGAACACTTGTTCGCCAAGGCAAGCCGGCTAGGCGGGGCGGGCAGGCGCAGTAAGAGCCTGTGGAAAGCTGCCGGTTTGGCTACGAAACAGCCACGCCGTCCATGTTTTACTTAGTATTCATGCATCGCCTTGACCGTCTCAGTTCGTCTGTAAGGAGGTAACTCATCACATGAATCGCCGGGAGTTGGCCAAAGATCTACAAAACCGCATCCAATTCGAAAACGACGAAGGCACCAAGGAACCCTTTTTCTCAAGTTTTATGCTCGCTGACGACACCCTCAAGCTGATCTTTCAGATCATCGGTAAGGAGCTTCAGGGCGGCGGAGAGGTCTCCATCGCCGGTTTCGGCCGCTGGAAGGTCCGGCAGACTGCCGCCGGCTTGAGGCGCAACCCGCAAACCCAAGAGATGGTTCGCGTGCCCGCCTCTCAGAAGGTGCGTTTTTACCCGTCCACCGCGCTCAAGGCAGCCGTCGCTGGCAAGGCCACTGCCCGCCGCCGTAGCAGCAAGCGCGCCTGAGCCGGCGACGATAACGGGGTTGCGCTAGTGCGGGTAGCCGTCGTCGGGGGCACCGGCTTCGTCGGCAGCCACCTGGTGCCCCAACTGCTCAAGGCCGGACACGAAGTCAGGGTGGTCGGGCGCGGCGTGCGCTCGGCCACCCTGCCGGCTGGTCTCTTCCCCACCTATGGGGACGTGGTCACCGGCGAGGGACTGGAGGAGGCATTTCAATCGGCCGATGTGGTGGTCAACCTGGTGGCGGTCATCCGCGAGCGTGGACTCCAGACGTTCGACTCCGTCAACGCCCAGGGAACCGTCAACGTGGTCGAGGCCGCGTCCCGGGCTCAGGTCAGGCGGATAGTCCAGTTGAGCGCCATCGGCGCCGATCCCGACCCCAAGTTCCCCTACCTGCTCAGCAAGTGGCGGGGTGAGCAGGCGGTGATGGGCAGCTCCTTGGAGTGGGTCATCCTCCGCCCCTCGACCATGTTCGGCAAGGGAGAGGGTTTCTTCACCCTGCTGGCCAAGGCGATCTCCATGCCCGCTCCCTTTCTGATCATCCCCGGCGATGGCACTGCTCTCTTCCAGCCAATCGATGTCGATGACAGCGGTCGCTGTCTCCTGGCAGCGGTCGAGGACCCGGCACGAGCGGGCCAGATCTACGAGATCGGTGGTCCCGACCAGGTGAGCCTGGAGCAGATTACGCTGGCCGTCGCCCAGGCGATCGACAAGGAGTGGTTCGGCATCTCCAAGCGCAAACCTCTCCACCTCGATCCCCGCATGATCCTGCCCGGCGCTCTGGTGATGGACAAGCTGCTCCCCAATCCGCTCGTCACCCCCCAGCAGTTGAACATGCTGGCCAAGCCCAACGTGACCCGCATCGATGCCGTCAGGAGCGCCTTTGGATTCGAGCCCAAGCCGATGTGGGGCAATCTCGGCTACCTGAAACGACCGGGTCTCTTCCCCAAGCTGGCGGCCTAGATACTCTCCGTTCGACAGCAAGACCAGAGCCGGTCCCCGCCCGTCGAGTACAACCAACAAGAAAACGTGAGGAGGGAGTCGCATGGCTGAGCCAGATCTGACCCCCCAGGACATCATCGACCAGATCCCCGCCGCCTTTCAGGCCGACAAGGCTGTAGGGCTCGACGCCACCTTTCAGTTCGACATCACCGGAGACCATGGCGGCAAGTGGTGCATGGATATCAACAACTCACAATGCCGGGTCACTTCGGGGAGTTCCGATACCGCCAACATCACGGTCACCATCAGCGACGAGAACTTTGTCAAGCTGATCACCGGTCGACTCGACGGAACCATGGCCTTCATGACCGGCAAGCTCAGACTCAAGGGCGATATGGGTCTGGCGATGCGCCTCTCAAATCTTTTCAAGCTCCCCGAATAGGCGGGCCGCCACTTCCGGGCGCCGCTCCGGGCAGCGCTCCAGAAAGGGACAGCTGGCGCAGGGCCGGTCCGGAAAGGCGAGGTCGGAGCGGTATTCCCCTCGCCGGACGCGCCGGGCCGCGGACGCCGCCCAGTCAAGTGCCTCCTGACGCTGCTCCTCCGCGCTGGGAACGGTGATCAACTCGCCGCTGCGCAGCATGGCCAGAGCCGTGGCCGGAGGGGCCAGCGGGACGCCCATCACTCCGGCCGCCAGGGCGGCAGCATAGAGGCGCAACTGGCGACTGTAGTCGACCAAATCGCTCTCGCTCAGGGCCGCGTTGGTCTTGTAGTCGATGATCAGCAACTCTCCGGAAGGTAGGCGGGCGATTCGGTCGATCACACCCACCAGCGGTGGGGCGGCGTCCGATCCGGCCCAGCCGGACCAGCTGAAGGCGAACTCGGTGGCTACCGTGGGAAGGGCTGCGGAGGGCCCGGTCAGGTAGCGGCGCAGCATCCCCTCGGCCACCACCTTCTGCTCCGGTCCGATCTCTTTGGCAAACAACTCAAGGGCTGCCAGGGCCTGGGTCAACGAGGGAGCGCGGTCGGGTGATTCCTCGTGCAGGTGCTCGAGGATCTGGTGAACTGCCACCCCCAACGTCCGCGCCTGCTCCCCTGCCGCGGCTTCGGGATCTAGGACGCGGTCCGGATCGGGCTCTAGCCTGGGACCCTGGACCGGAGTGGGGTAGTGGGCCAGGTACTGATACCAAAACTGGCGGGGACAGCGCTGCAGGATCTCGAGCGAGCTGAAGCTGAGCCGGCTCGGCTGGACGGGCTGGCGCCAGCCCGCCTGCTCAAGGTGTTCCAGCTCCTGCCAGCGCTCCAGCAGACGGGAGGTGGAGACGGTCCGGCCGGGAGGTGGGGAGGGCACAGGCTCAGTTCCTGGGGCCGACGCGCTCGGTGGCAACCAGGGCAGGCCAGGGCCGCCGGCAAGGACGGGCCACTCCCCGATCCACACCTCGGCCGCTTCCAGAGCCTCAGCAAGGCGACCAAAGTCGCTGTCCTTGCCGCGACGGGTAGTGGTCACCAGCAGGAGATCACGCGCCCGCGTCATGGCCACGTACACCAGCCGCCGACGCTCCTCGCGTTCCACGGTCGCCTCGGGGCCCTTCTTCCATCTCTTTCTCGCCGCCGTGTCGTGGCCGTCGATCCGGCCGCAGACCACCGCCTCCTCATCGCGATCCCAATAGACCAAGCCCGGACCACGGTTTTGCTGGGGACGACAGTCGGCCAACGCCACCACCGGCCACTCCAGACCCTTGGCCCGGTGAATGGTGCTCAGAGTCACCAGGTCCTCCTCGGTCTGAGCCGGCGGCTCCGCCGTTTCGGCATTGCCTCGCATCGCTTCCAGTCGGAAGAGCAAGCCGGCGAGAGTGAGCCAACTCCCCGGTGACTCGGCCCTCCAGACGAGGCGCTGCAGTTCGCGGATCGAGGCGAGGGCACGCCGTCCCCGCGAATCGCCAGCCCGAACCCGGGCCTGCTGGAGGTGGAGAAGCCCACTCCTGGCCAGGGCACTGGCGACCAAGTCAGCAGCTCCGGCTGTCTCTGCCTCCTGGCGCAGCAGCTCGACGACCGCGAGCAGGCGGCTTGACCGCTCGACCCACGCCGGTTCCCAGCCGCGGGCGCCAGCCGCGAGATGCTGGCGCAGCCGTTGGGCCAGGGAGGGTATCGGCCGGGGTGTGCGCGGGCGCAGCTCGACCAAGGCCTGGTCCGGCAGCCGCCCTACCTGGGACTGGAGAATTCGCATGCAGGCGAGGTCGTCGCGGTCATCGGCTGCGAGGCGCAGGAATGCCATGACATCGCGGACCTCCGGACGATCGAGCAGACCTCCGGTTGCCGTCTGGAAGGGAATCTGACGGAGCCGTAGTGCCTCCTCGAGGGCACCGCCGATCTGGCTGTGCGTGTAAGCCAAAACTGCCATCTCCCGCCAGGCGACTTCACGGTGGCTGCCGTCGGGGTAGGTGACGCCTTGGCGGTGAATCTCGTCGAGGGCGCGGGCGATCGTCTCTGCTTCCAGCGACTGGTTCTCGAGCTCAGCCAAATAGACCGGGAGGGGCACGTCGGATTCCCGGGCTGCCACCATCTTTTCGTCGTCAGCAAAGGTGGGGTCGGCTCGGATCACGTGGTCGGCGGCGGTGAGGATGGTCATCCGCGAGCGGTGGTTCCGAAACAGTCCGAACTGGCGTCCCAGAGCATCCGTCATGATCCCGGGCTTGGCGTCCCGGAAGGCATAGATCGACTGCCGCGCATCGCCAACCATGAAGAGGCTCTGGTGGTGGGGACCGCTGAGTTGATGGATCAAGGACTCCTGGAGCGCGCTGGTGTCCTGGTATTCGTCGACGATGAGCAGTCGGAAGTTGGCCCGGCACCATGCCAGGAGCTCTGGCGATTGGCGCAGCGACTGCAGCCCCTGCCTGAGTAGACCGTCAAAGTCAAGCGCCCGGCGGACGGTCAAGCGGCGCTCGTACTCCCTCCAGATGGCAATGGTCAAGTGCATCGCCGCGCGGTTCCAAGCAACCTCCTCGGGAGGGTCGCCCAACTCCGCGGCCCTGGCATACGCGGCCAGGGAACGCGACTCGCACTGGCTTGGGGTGAGCTCGGTGGAACGAAGTCGGGCGACCGCCCAGCGGGCGCCGGCGAGGACCGCGAGCAGGGTGCGCGGATCCGAATCTCGAGGAAGGTGCTGCAACCAGGAACTCCCGCCCCCGTCGGAATGGCGCACCGCCGCTACCGCCTCCTCCATCACCATCCCTGCCGCGATCTCGTCGATGAGTTCAAGATCGCGAGCTACTCCAGCCAGATAGGCTCGCTCGCCTAAGAGACGCCGTATGAGCTGGTGGAAGGTACCGATCCAAGCCCGGTCGAGGGGATCAACCTGACTCCCGGTGGGGGCGAGCCCGACCTCAACCATCACCGCCAGCACCTTCTGTCTCAGTTCCGCTGCCGCTCGGTCGGTGAAGGTGACCGCCATGATCTCCCCCACGGCGTGGTGATCGACCAGGGCGGCGGCGTAGAGCCAGGCCATGGTCGTCGTCTTGCCGCTGCCAGCCGCGGCGACAACCTTGATCGGGCCCTTGCCCAGCTCCTGCACAACATCGAATTGGGCAGGGGTGAGCGCCTGCTGAGCACGCGCCAAGAAGTCTTCGCGCTGGCTCAAAGTTCGGGGTTGGGTGTGGGAAAGCTGTGGCCCACTGATTCCTCGCCGTCGCACCAGAAGCTGACGCTACAGCCCGCCCGGCCATCGCGGCAGGTCCTCTGCTGATGGCGTGGCTGGGCGGGAAAACGCCCCCGCAGAATCACCAGGGCCAGTTGGTCCAACTGGCGCTCGATGCGATCCAACTCGCCGTCGCTCAGGGTTCCCACCGCACTAGGCTCCGCGTCCCCTCCGACCATGCGGAATCCCGAGGCAGGAATCGGGTCCGGATCGCGCCGCCCTGGGTCTACCCCGACGTACCAGTTGCGCATCAGCGCCGGCACCTCGTCGGGTAGCTCCTCAGCTAGTCCACCCGATCGCGCTGCGATCTGATAAATGGGGAGCTGCCACTGCTTGGGGCCGTCGGGAGGCACACCGAACACCTCCTTGCGAACAGCTACCTCGCTGAGGTCGTCCTTGGAGGTCTTGTAGTCGATCAACTCGACCTCGCCTCCGGGATGCCGCCAGAGGGCGTCCACCTTGCCGCGAAGATGCCACCCCTGCCGAGGCACGTCGAAGAAGACTTCGGCGGCAATGGGCTCGCCGACCCGATCACGTCCCGCGGCCACGATCTGGCGCTCCCAGCGTGTGAGGAGGCGATCCAGCCAAAGGTTGACGAAGAGGACCTCGACCTCATTCCCAAGTTCAGCGCGGACCTCGGGCATGACCCGGTCCCGGACCAGCACATCGGCCGCCTTGCGAAACGCCAGTGGATCGTCCTGCCACTGCGGCCGCTCCCGGTGCAGCATCTCAAGGAGCCGGTGGGCCTGGAGGCCCAGGGTGAGATTGACGTCCGAGTCACTGGCAGGGCCGAGCAGGTGGGCCAGGTACTGGCGGGGACAGGCGAGCCAGGCTGCCACCGAGGTGGCGCTGAGTGAGATCACCGACCCAAGATCCGCTGCGCCATCCGCCACGGGGTCCCAGGGACCGAGGGCCAGAAGGAGTTCCGCCGCCCTGCGGTTGAGGCTCGGGCCTCCCACTGCTGGCGCCGACTGCGGTGTCGCCAGGGCCAGCTCGGTGACCAAGTCCTCTCGCTGCACCAGCTGCGCCTGCGGGGCGGCGGTCTCCTTGATGCCGGCCTCGACCAGCGCAGTCAGGAACGGCGACCGCTCGGCGGCACGACTCTGGGAGCGGCGAGGCCAAGTGCAGGTCGTCTCGCCGCTGGCTCGAGTTAGACCGACCAGGAAAAGGCGAGCCTCGGCGTCGCGCTGACGGTCTCCAGTGGAGAGCACGTCCTCCATCTCAGGCACGCAGCGCACCATCTCCTGGACTTCCTCCGAGTTGAGCAAGCCGCCGGCATCGCCCGGGCCTGGGATGGTCCCAAGGGCACAGCCACAGAGGAACACGCGGGACCACCTCCGCCCCTTGGCCTGGCGGATGGTCATCACCGACACTTCCTGGCGCAACTCATCCGAAGCTGGTTGGACCTCTCCTCCGGCATAGCGGACCGCGCGTCGAATCAGCTCCAGCCAGTCCGGCAGGGTCAGGGCCGTGCGGCCTAGCCGACTCTGCATGTCCGCAGTCGCCTCCGCACAACGGCTCAAATCTGCCAGGATGCCAGCCGCCTCCAGATCTCTCAGCGCTCGGTCGGACAGTCCTGCCGCCAACTCGACTTGACTTAGAATCCGGCGCACCTGATCCCAGGCGAGCTGTCGGCCTGGGGCTTGCGGGGCGCTCGCTGCCACCTCCAGCCATGGGTTGCCCGCAGCCTTGAGGAGTTCCCATTGCTCCCCCTCGGCACGCTCGCGACCGCCTAGATCCGCCGTACCACCCGTTCCACTGACCCAGTCCCAGAAGACTCTGGCCGGGGAGAGGTTGCGACGCCCAGCGGCGCGGCGGAGGACCGCCAGCGCAGCCGGAGGGACGGCCCGGGGACCGGTCGCCAGGGCCTCCAGAAGTGCATCGGAATCAGCTGGGGAGCTGAGCACCCGGAGCCAGTTCAGGGCCACGCCGACCAGAGGGGAACCCGCGCCCTCTCCCCCGCCCGAAATCCGGTAGGGCACGCCAACGGCATTGAGGGCGGCCCGGATGGGTGCCAGCTGGCGGTTGGAGGAGCGGACGAGCAGGGCTACATCGCTGAAGTCCAGCTCGCCTTGCAAACGGGCCCGAAGGATTTCTCTCGCCACCGCAAGGGCTTCCTCGGTTTCGTCTGAGGCAACCCAGATGGCGGCGCTGGCGGCGACTCGAAACGCCGCCCGGGGGACAAAGTCCGGCTCGAGGACCTCCCTGGTTGGGGCACTCTCCCTAAGATCGAGGCCCAAGCTCGCGGCAGCCTCCACCGTCCAGGGCGGAAGAGCCCCTGCGAGCACCCAGTCCTCTGCCCTCAACTCACTGGGGAAGTACTCCTCGAAGGGTCGACTTGACGACTCGCTGGAAACCCCTCGGAAGCCCGGCGTGGACTCGCTCCAATGACCGGCCATAACCAGACGCTGAGGCGGAGTCAGTCGCGCCGACAGCTCGCGCAGAAGTAGCCACTGGGCGGGACTCAGATCCTCCGCCTCGTCGACCAGCAAGAGGTCGGCCCATCCGCTCATGGCGCCGCGGTCGCTTACCAGGGCGTCGATAGCCAGGCCATGGCCATCGCGGGGGTCATGGCTCTCCATCTCGTCCAGCACATCCTGGTAGTTGGCCGCCACCACCGCGATCTCCCGGAGCGTGTCCGGCGCGTCGCGCAGTCGCTCTGCCAGCAGACCAGGACCCACCAGTGCGCGCTTGGCGGCGGAAACAACAGCTAGCGCGTCGTTGGTCGATGAGGGCTCTTCGGCCAGGGGACCGAGGCGCGGCAGAGACGGAGCGGCTCGGCGCAGGGCCTCTCCCATCGCCAGCCATTCCCCGGCTCGAGAGAGGACTTGTCCGGGAGAGTTGCCTCTACCCAGCCTGGCCAAAACAGTCCGGGCCAAACGTTCGTGAGTCTGGATGAAAATCCCGGGATGGGCTTCGGGAAGCTTGGCCGCGATGCGGGCCTCCGCGGCCACGGCGCTCGCCCGGCTGCGAACGATCAGGACCAGGCGGGTGGGATCGTTTCCGGACCTGATCCACTCGACAGCCAGATTCACGAGAAGCTCGGTCTTGCCCGAGCCGGGCCCACCGACCACACGAGTGGGTCCCCGCAGTTCGCCGACACCCCGGCCCGGGAGAGAATGTCGGTCGGTCAGGGGATGGTTAACTTCGCACCTGCTCCGGCGAGCCAACCGCGCGCCCAGGACTCCGGAACGCAACCAGGGCCGCCATCAGCCCCTCCGGGCGGAGCAGCTGGCGGAGGGCGCCCGCTCGAAGCGCCGGATCCTCTCCTCGGGCGAGTCCGCCTGCGACCCCCTCCACGATAGAGCTGACCATACCTGCCAGCCAGGCGGCGTCCGGATTGGCCGGTTGCTCAGAGATCTCGGTTGCCTCCACCTCGTTCAACAGCGAGGCAACC
The DNA here is from genome assembly GCA_035534695.1 of Candidatus Dormiibacterota bacterium. Classification (GTDB taxonomy): domain Bacteria; phylum Chloroflexota; class Dormibacteria; order Aeolococcales; family Bog-877; genus Bog-877. Next base: position 51,187 of record DATLRN010000062.1, on the reverse strand, counting down.
ATGGCCCTCCCGACCCGGTCGCGAAGCTCGTCAACGCGCCGCTTGGCTGACCCGGCTGCCGCATCCACGAGATGAAACAGCAGACGAAATGAGGCAGGCGAGTCAGAGGCAAAAACGAGAAAGGTGGTAGTCAGCTGCTCGAAGGTTGGGGGCACATCGGGGGGCGAACCCAACTGGAGCAACCCCTGCAGCCGCTCACTCTCCCGTTCCACGACCGCGGCCAGCGCCTCACGCCGGTTGTGGAAGTGTCGATAAACGAGCGGCTTGCTGACTCCCGCCGTATTGGCGATGGAGTCCATCGTGGTCAGCTCCAGCCCGTCCCGGGCGAACGCCACCAAACAGGCTTGAAGAAGTTGTTCACGGCGTTCAGAGCGGTGCATCCGGTGTTGCTTGGGCCGCCCTCGACTGCCGTGGCGCTCGGCCACGCGACCCACCGTTTCGATGGTCGCTCCGACCAGCCAGGGGGCTAGTTGACGCTCGTTCTTCATCCCCGACATGGTCTCGATCCTGGGCTAGTCACCCGAAGCGGCCTCCTCGGCCAGAACCGGGTTGCGCAAGCGACCGATGGGCTCGATGAGAACCTCAACCTCCAGCCCCGGGCGGAGCATCTTCTTAGGCTTGCGGACCCAGCCAATCCCGGCGGGCGTGCCCGTCTCGATGACGTCGCCAACCGCGAGTTCCACGTACTCGGAGATGAAGCTGATGAGCTTGGCGACGGAGAAGATCATGTCTTTGGTCTGCCCCTCCTGGCGCACCTCGCCACCAACTCTGGTCTCGATCTTCAGGGCCTGGGGATCGGGTATCTCATCAGCGCTGAGAAAGTGAGGGCCAAGGGGGGCAAAGGTAGCCATGCTCTTGGGTAACGTCCATTGCGGCATGGCGTCTTGGGCGTCCCGGGCGGTGACGTCGTTGGCGATGGTGTAACCGCCCACGTGGCCGAGCGCACTGTCCTCGGCAATGCGCCGCCCCGGCTTACCGATCACCACCGCCAGCTCGCCTTCGTAGTCGATGGCTTCGGCGTGTTCTGCCGGGATCAGGACCGGAGCGCTGTCTCCGACCACAGCTGAGTTGAGTTTGACCCAGACAATGGGAATGGTCGGCGCTTTGGCTCCTCCTTCCTTGGCATGGGCCAGGTAGTTGCGCCCGATGGCAAAGATGCGGTTGGGGGCGAGAGGAGCCAGGATGGGAAGCTCGGGCCAGATCTCCGCCCCGGGCTGCGGTGACCGGCCGGACAGAATAGCTGTCTGCAGTTCCGGGGTAGACAGACCCAGATCGAGCCAGCGAATCGCGTTGGTGTCGGTTGGGAGGGCGTCAGCGAGTGCGAATCGAATCCCCTCCGGGGCAGCGAAACGAGCGGTTCGCACCTTGGCTGTCTCCCCAAATTTTAGGCTCCATTATCCGGCCCGACCCGCCCTCAGGGGCCGGCCAATCGCTACGATCGGAGGGTCGTGTCCAGCACCCAGCCAGAGCGCGCGGAGGTTGCCGCGGAGGCATCGAAAGGCGGCCCCATAGGCGGTGCCGAGCAGTCGACGCACGATCGGTTCTACGTCGGGGGAAGCTGGGTAGAGAGCACCTCGACTCACCGCATCGCCGTCCATGAGGCAGGCACCGGCCGAGTCCTAGCCCGGGTTGCCGATGCGTCGGAAGAGGACATCGACCGGGCGGTCAAGACGGCTACGGAGGCACAGCTGGCCTGGGCCGCGACCACTCCGGAGCGAAGGGCGCAGTTCCTAGACGCCATCGCCGAGGGCCTGAGGGCGGAAACCGAGGCGCTGGCCCGATCCATCTCCCGGGAAGTGGGGACCCCGATTCGCCACTCGCGGGCGATCCAGGTCGGCAACCCCATCGAGATCATCGCTGGGACAACCAGAGCCCTCCGCGAATTCCAGTTTCAGGAGGAGATCGGCAACGTACTGGCTCTGCGCCAGGCCGTCGGCGTGGTGGCGGCGATCACCCCTTGGAACTATCCCCTGCAGCAGGTGGTGGCCAAGGTCGCGCCGGCTCTGGCCGCTGGGTGCACTGTCGTCCTCAAGGCCAGCGAGGTGGCGCCGCTCACTGCTTTCATTCTGGCGCAGATCGTCGACGCAACCGGGCTCCCTCCCGGAGTCCTCAACGTGCTGACGGGAGCCGGACCTACCGCTGGCGAAGGCCTGGTCTCACACCCCCTGATCGACCGGATTTCGTTCACCGGGTCGACCAGGGCCGGCCAACGGATCTCGCAACTGGCAGCGGAGCGAGTGATCCCGGTGACCTTGGAGCTGGGAGGCAAGTCAGCCAGCGTGATCCTGCCCGGAGCCGACGTTGAAAAGGCGGCCAAGTTCGCGGTCTACAACGCCTTCCTCAACGCTGGGCAGACTTGCACCGCGTTGACGCGACTGCTGGTGCCGAAGGGAGACCAAGAGCGAGCGGTGGCGACGGCGGTCGAGACAGCCGAGAAGTTGGGATTGGGAGATCCCCTTGACGAATCAACTCGGCTGGGTCCGCTCGCGTCGGAGGCGCAACGAGACCGGGTCCGCGGCTTCATCAGTGTCGGGATAGCCGAAGGCGCTCGTCTGGTCACCGGCGGACTGGACCTTCCGGCTGGGCTGGGTCACGGCTACTTCGTGGCCCCGACCGTCTTCGCCGACGTGCGACCGGCCATGACCATTGCCCAGGAGGAGATCTTCGGTCCGGTGCTCTCGGTGATCCCCTACGGCGATGAGGATGAAGCGCTGGAGATCGCCAACGGCACGCGCTACGGACTGGCCAGTGCCGTTTGGTGCGCCGACCAAGACCACGCTCTGGAGTTTGCCAAGCGCTTGCGAGCGGGCACCGTCGAGGTCAACGGTGGCGCCTTCAACCTCTCCGCGCCCTTCGGAGGCGTCAAGCAGTCTGGTCACGGCCGGGAGTTCGGACGGTACGGCCTGGAGGAGTTCCTCGTGGCCAAGTCCCTGCAACTCTGACTGCGGAGTAAGCGTCTGGCACCGGTGTGCGGCGGTCTCGATAACAGTCGAGTGAGCATCGCCAGCTTGGTGCCAAGCAGCCTCGTAAGCTGGGTCGATGCGACACTTCGACGTGGTCATCTTGGGTGGCGGTTCGGGTGCGGAAGCAGTCTGGGGCGCGGGCCTGGCCGATCGGTCGGTCGCGGTAATCGAGGAGCTTCGCTTCGGCGGGGAGTGTCCTTTTCTCGCCTGCATGCCAAGCAAGGCGATGCTTCACTCCGCTTCCCGCCACCTCAGTTCCGGCGATGAAGAACGATCGAGGCGTCCTAGGGAGGCGTATAGCAAGGCAACCGAGCGCCGCGACCGGATTGCCGACCACCGCGACGACTCGCAGCACCTGCATCAGTTGCAGGAGCGGGGCGTGGAGGCAATACGCGGCCGCGGTCGAGTGGTCGAGCCGGGAGTATTAGAGGTCAACGGCGAGAGGATTGCAGCGGACGACTTGGTCATCGCCACCGGCTCGATGCCGAGCTTGCCCGCCGTGCCTGGGCTCGACCAAGTCGACTACTGGCTCAGTGACCGGGTCCTGTCGACCTCTGAGTTACCGGAGAGTGCCGTCATATTGGGAGGCGGACCCGTCGGGTGCGAGCTGGCCCAGGTACTGGCCCGTTTCGGCTGCCGGACTTGTCTAATCGAAGTCGCACCCGCTCTCGTGGCTCAAGAGGAGCCTGAGCTCGGTCGGGCTCTCTCCGAGACGCTCAGCCTTGACGGGGTCGAGGTCCTGCTGGGGCGCGCCGTGGATTCAGTGGAGCCGCTCCCCAATGGCGGTGTGCTCGTCCGCCGTGAACGCGATCAGCCCCGCCACGCCCAGGTACTGGTGGTCGCTACCGGGCGCAAGCCGCGGGTCCGCGACCTGGGACTCGAGGCATACGGCCTCGCCAGCGATGCCGAGCGCTTGGATATCGACGAACACTGCCGGGCACTGGGTCAGGAGCGCCTCTTCGGAATTGGTGATGTCACTGGGGTCGCTCCCTTCACCCACACGGCCAAATACCAGGGCGAAGTGGCCGCTGCCAACATCCAGGGTGGCAGCGCGGTGGCTGACTACCGCGCGATTCCCAGGGTCATCTACACCGATCCCCCGGTGGCGGCTGTGGGACTAACTCGGAAGCGGGCCGAGGCTGGCAAGCTCACGATCGCCAGCGCCACCTTCGACCTGGCCGAGACGGCACGCGCGCTGGCTGAGGGTATCAGCCGAGGCGAAGTAGTGTTGGTTGCGGACAAAGTTGGCCAAGTCCTGGTCGGCGCCGCGCTGGCGGGCCCAGCCGCGGATGAGGCCGTCGGCTGGGCGACGCTGGCCATCAAAGCCCAACTTCCGCTCAGTTTTCTCCGCGACACGGTGGTTCCCTTCCCCACCTACAGCGAGGGTTACCTGGCTGCCCTCGACTCCCTCATCAGGCCCTAGCGGCGGCCCTTGCCGAAGAGCCCGTCCACCGAGACGGCTCCCGGGCCAGTCAGCCCGACGGCCACGGCAGCCAACCCCAGGCTGAGGGCTAACTCGTAGCCGCCTTGGCCATAAATGCCCACCTTCCAGTGGGCTTTACGAATCGCCACACTCATGTTGGCTGCGATCACCGCCGCGCTCAGAGGCGTTGCCGCGCCGGCGGCGAGGGCGAGCCCGCCGCCTAGTTCGGCGACTCCGCTAAGACGAGCTGCAAGGGCGGGCTCGGGCACACCCATCTTGGTCAGGACGGCGGCGAAGTTCTCAGGACCACTCTGCGCCCAGGCTTGCTTGTAGTTAGAACCCATCAAGCGAGCCAGCCAGCTCGGAGGCACTCGCTCCGCTCCGCCGAAAAGCTTGGGCGCCCCGTGGGCAGCCAGGATTCCCCCCGCTCCAACCCGCAAGACTAAAAGGCCGATATCAGACTTTCGCATCCGCTTCCTCCAGGGTGATCTGGGCCGCCACTTCGCCCCCGATCGGCCTTGCCTCTAACGACACCGTACCGCACCCGGCGCTCCCGCTCTCAGCTCTCCGTTCACCGAGCCAACCCCACGGCGGCTTGGCCACGCTTCTCCTCGAGGCGCGGGGCCGAGGTCGCAGCTAGTCAGTTGCCCGCTGAGCCGAGATCCGCGCCTGGGCAGCGGCTAGTCGAGCGCCAGGGACGCGAAACGGCGAGCAGGACACGTAGTCCAAGCCAAGCTGCTCACAGAGGGCGATTGATTGGGCGTCTCCCCCATGCTCACCGCAGATCCCCACCTCCAAGGCCGGGCGAGTCTTGCGCCCCTCCGAGGTTGCCATCGCCATCAGGCGGCCAACCCCGTCGGGGTCGAGGTGCTCAAACGGGTTCGACGGCAGAACTCCGTCATCGACGTAGCGGTTGAGGAACTTGCCTTCGGCGTCGTCTCGGGAGACGCCATAGGTCATTTGGGTCAGATCGTTGGTACCAAATGAGAAGAACTGAGCTTGCTCGGCCACCTGACCGGCGGTGAGCGCCGCTCGGGGTACCTCAATCATGGTCCCGACCTTGATCGCGAGGCGGACCCCCTGCTCCTTGGCGACCTGCTTCAGGGTGCCCTCAATGATCTCGCGGGAACGTTTGAGTTCCTCGACGTGCCCTACCAGGGGCACCATGATCTCCGGAATCGACTTTACCCGGCGCCGTCTGAGTTCCGAGGCAGCCTCGGCGATGGCGCGAACCTGCATCTCGATGATCTCCGGGAAGAGTAGTCCGAGCCGGCAACCCCTCAGTCCTAGCATCGGGTTCTGCTCTCGCAGTTGCTCCACCGCGGCCAACATCTTCTCCGCCCGGGCCAGCTTCTTCGGTGACTTCCGGAGCGCTCGCAAGCGCGTCACCTGCTCCAGCAGCTCGTCGTGATTGGGCAGAAACTCGTGAAGGGGCGGATCGATCAGCCGGATGATCACCGGCAGCCCCTGCATTGCCTCGAGGATGCCCAGGAAATCCTCTCGCTGGTAGGGCAGCAGCTGCGCCAGGGCCCGACGACGGGCTTCGCCGTCTCGAGCCAGGATCATCTGCTGGACATGGGGCAGCCGCTCCTGCTCCATGAACATGTGCTCGGTCCGACAGAGTCCAATTCCCTGGGCTCCGAAGTTGCGGGCCCGGGTGGCATCAGCGGGGTTGTCAGCGTTGGCGAGGATCCGCAGTCGGCGGACCCGGTCGGCTAGCGCCAAGAGCTGCTCGAGGTCACCCGAAACGCTCGGCTCGACCGTGGCCACCACGCCTTCGATCACCCGGCCGTCGGAGCCGTCCAGGGTGAATACGTCACCTTCTTTGATGGTCACCCCGCCTGCCTGGAAGCGGCGCCGGACCAGGTCCACCGCGATGTCCTCCGCCCCCGCAACGCAGGGTTTGCCCATGCCCCGAGCCACCACCGCCGCGTGCGAGGTACGGCCACCCCGGGCAGTGAGCACACCCTCGGCCGCGATCATGCCGTGGACGTCGTCGGGATTGGTCTCAATCCGAACCAAGATCACCTTCTCGCCCCGTTTCGCCGCGGCCTCGGCCCGGTCGGCATCGAACACGGCCGCACCGGTTGCGGCGCCTGGCGAGGCGGCCAATCCGGTTGCCAGGACCCGCACTTGGGCGTTGGGGTCGATGGCGCGGTGGAGAAGCTGGTCGACCTGTTCCGGCTCGACCCGACCCAGCGCCTCTTCCTCGCTGATGATCCCTTCGGCGAGCATGTCGATGGCGGTCTTGACGGCGGCCGCCGCAGTTCGCTTGGCACCGCGGGTCTGAAGCATGTAGAGCTTGCCCCGCTCGATGGTGAACTCCATGTCCTGGACGTCGCGGTAGTGAGCCTCGAGCTTGCCTGCGATCTCGGCAAAGTTCCGGTAGACCTTGGGGAGTGCCTGGCGCAAGGTCTCGATCGGTTGGGGGGTGCGGATGCCGGCCACCACGTCCTCGCCCTGGGCGTTGAGGAGGTACTCCCCGAAGAGTTTCTTCTCGCCCGTACCAGGATCCCTGGTGAAAGCGACCCCGGTCCCCGAGTCGTCGCCCATGTTGCCGAAAACCATGGCCTGGACATTCACCGCCGTACCCAGGGTGTGGGGGATGCGGTTGTACTCCCGGTAGGCGACCGCCCGCCTTCCGTTCCAGGATGAAAAAACAGCCGCGATCGCCTGGGTCAGCTGCTCCCAGGGGTCTTCGGGGAAGTCTTCCTTGGTGTGCTCGCGATAGATCGCGCGGAACCGCTCCGCCAGGTCGGTTAGCTCCGCCTCGGGCAACTCGGCGTCGCTGGTCGCCTTGGCGGTCTTCTTGGCAGCTTCCAGCTCGCGCTCGAAGAGATCCCCATCGACACCCTTGACGATCCGGCCGAAGAGTTGGATGAAGCGACGGTAGGCGTCGAGCGCGAAACGACGATCTCCCGTCTTCTGCGCCAATCCCTCCAGAGTCTGTCGGTTGAGTCCCAAATTAAGGACGGTGTCCATCATCCCCGGCATGGACAGAGCGGCCCCGGAGCGTACCGAGACCAAAAGCGGATCTTGGGGACTACCCAGTCCCTTCTTGGCCTTGGTCTCCAGGGTTTGCAGATGCTCTCTGACCTCGTCGATCAGCCCCGGCGGGAACTGATCGGCGGCATTCATGTAGGCGTTGCACGCCTCGGTAGTGATGGTGAAGCCCGGGGGCACCGGCATGCCTGCGCGAGTCATCTCGGCGACACCGGCTCCTTTGCCGCCGAGCAGCTTGCGCATGTCGGCGCTTCCCTCTTCGAAGTCGTAGACGAACTTCGAACGAGACTTCCGCGCCGGGCTGGGCCGGCTACGAACTGCGGCCCCTGTCATTGACACCGCCTCCTCTCCTGAACTTTCCCAAGTGAGTGTACCGGCGCCGGTTGGGTGGTGATCTCCTGGTCAGATGAAGGGGAAGGCGGTGCTAGGATCGAAACAGCGACTTTCGGTCGTGCCCCTCCTCGCGTGCGGGCCACCAGGACCAGCTAACCCCACGCTCGGGCCAGAGGACTAACGACTGACATGGCAATGCACCACACCGGAGCCGCCGGTCGCGTACCTCCCCGCCCCTCGTCGTTCCGCGATCCCTCCCAGATCACCCCCCGGGCCAAGGGCACGGTGCGCCGAGTGGTCAAGCTCTTCCGCCCCTATCGGCTCAAGGTGGTGGGAATCCTGACCATCCTGATGGTGGTGGCGATGCTCGGCATCGTCAACCCCTACATGCTCAAGCTGATCATCGACGACGCGATCCTGAAGCACGATCCCAGGCTCCTGCTCATCTTTTTCGGGATCATGGTGATCACTCCCATCATCAGCACCGGGCTCGGCGTCTGGCAGACCTACCTCAACGCGGTCGTGGGCCAGCGGATGATGCAGGACCTCCGGGTCGCCCTCTACAGCCACCTGCAGAACCTGCCCCTGCGCTTCTTCACCGCGACTAGGACGGGAGAGATCCAGTCTCGGTTGGCCAACGACGTCGGGGGGGTGGACTCAGTCATCACCAACACCGCCACCAGCACTGTCTCCAACCTGACCAGGACGGGAGCCACGCTGGCCGGAATGGCCTTCCTGAGCTGGCAGCTGACCCTCCTCTCGGTGGCCCTTCTGCCCATCTTCATCCTGGTCACGGTCAGGGTCGGCGAGGTCCGGCGCCGGGTCAGCGCCCAGACCCAGGCGACCCTGGCCGACCTCTCCGCTCTGGCTGAGGAGACGCTTTCAGTGAGCGGGATCCTGCTCACCAAGGTCTACGGCCGGGAGAAGACGGCCCGAGATCGTTATGTGGTCGAAACCTCCCGGCTGACCGGCTTGATGATCCGCCAGCAGATGGTCGGCCGCTGGTTCTTCGGGTTCATCCAGACCTTCTTCTCGATCCTCCCAGCGGGCGTCTACCTGATGGCTGGACTGGTTCTCCATGCCGGCCTCAAGGGAGGCGTGTCGGTGGGGACCCTGGTGTCCTTCACCACCTTCCAGTCCGCTCTCTTTTTCCCCATCGGCCAGCTGCTCAACATCCAAGTCGAGATGCAAGGAGCGCTGGCCCTCTTTGATCGGATCTTCCAATACCTCGACATTCCCGTCGAAATCGAGGACCGCCCGGGAGCGATCACCATCCCCACCGCGACCATCAAGGGGCGGATTAGATTTGAGAACGTGTCCTTCAGTTATGACCCGGGTGTGGCACCGGCGGTTCGGGGGGTGACTTTCGAAGCAGACCCCGGGCAGCTGGTGGCCTTGGTGGGACCGAGCGGAGCCGGCAAGACCACGCTTACCTACTTAATGGCCCGTCTCTACGACGTCGACGCGGGAAGGATCACTCTGGACGGCTACGACCTGCGGGATCTCAGCCACACCACCCTGCGCGCCGCCACCGCAGTGGTCACCCAAGAGACGTTCATCTTCCACAGCGCGATCCGGGAGAACCTGCTCGTGGGCCGTCCCGACGCCGACGACGAAGAGATGATGGCGGCCGCCAAGGCGGCGGCCATCCACGATCGGATCATGGAACTCCCCGACGGCTACGACACGATCGGAGGCGAACGTGGCTACCGCCTCAGCGGCGGCGAGAAGCAGCGCGTGGCGCTGGCCCGAGCCATTCTCAAAAACCCCCGCGTTCTCATCTTGGATGAGGCGACCAGTGCGCTGGACAGCCACAGCGAACGTGCGATTCAGAACGCCATCGGCCAGCTCATGGAGGGTCGGACCACGATCGCCATCGCCCACCGCCTCTCGACCATACTGGCCGCCGACCTGATCCTCATGATGGAGAACGGTCAAATCGTGGAGCGGGGATCCCACAGCGAACTGCTGGCTCAGGGCGGCGCCTACTCACGTCTCTACCTGGAGCAGTTCGCCCGGCAGCCGCTTGAGGTTGCCGGCTAGGAGTTGTAGGGAGCCAGCCGGGAGAGGGCCAGGGGACGCAACTTCGTGATCAGCCCGACGAGAGGATCGACACAACTATTGCCAGCAACGCATAGCAGAAGCCCAGAACCAGGCTGAGGCCCAGTACACGCCTCGACCACCGCCGGTCGGGACGGCCCAGTCGGCCGTCGGCGCAGGCCGGAATGGTCCGAAATGCCAGTACTCCCACCAACAGGAGAGGCAACCCGATGAGGCTGACCAGCCCTAGTACACCCAAGATCGTCGACCACGCCGCCAGCACGACTGTGGCACCTGCCAGCCCCTGGGGCGATCTTCCTCGCAGGGCGGCGGCCATCAACACGGCGGGAATGAGTGCCATGCTGATGAAGATCCCTCCACCCCACCAGGGATAGACTTCCCCAGCGAGCGAAATGATCAGGTAGGCGGCGGCCCAGATCACCAGGGCTGCCGCCATGAGCCATAACCTGGCCCTGGTCCGGGGAGCCAGGTCGAGCGCCGGATCTGACATCAAGCCGGGACAGCATAACCGGGGTCCCTCAAGCCGCCTGGTTGCCTTGAGTACGAACCGGTAAGCCTTGGCGCGACTAGGATTTCACCTTGTGGGTTCGCGATTTTATTCGGTCGTGATCGATTCCCGCAGTCCGTCCCGCCTGGCCCGTTTCTGGGCCGAGGTGTTGTCGTACAACATCGTGCATGAGGAGCCCGACGAGGTGGTGGTCGCCCGGAACGATGACACCTATCCGGCCCTGATCTTTGTACCTGTCCCCGAGGGCAAGTCGGTTAAGAACCGCCTCCATATTGACCTCGCCCCGGATGATCGGGACGCGGAGGTGGGCCGCCTATTGGCGTTGGGCGCCCGCCGAGCCGACGTCGGCCAGGGTCCCGACGTGAGCTGGGTCGTTCTCGCCGACCCCGAGGGCAACGAGTTCTGCGTTCTCAGCAACCGCGAGGGCGGGGTCTAGCCGCCCTCTCAGCTACTCCTCCAGCTTCAGTCGCTCGGCGCAGACAGTGGCCAGTTGGTCGAGCGAGACGCGCACCTGCTCCATGGTGTCGCGATCACGGATGGTCGCCGCTTGGTCCTCGAGGGTCTGGAAGTCGATGGTGATCGCCAGCGGCGTACCGATCTCGTCTTGGCGCCGGTAGCGGCGCCCCAGCGATTGGGTGTCGTCGTAGTCGGTCGAGAAAAGCCGGCGCAGTTCGTGCTCGACTCGTCGAGCCACTTCGACCAGCTCCGGCTTTCTTTGCAGCGGCAGAACCGCCACCTGAAAGGGAGCGACGCTGGGCTTGAGATGTAGCACCACCCTGGTCTCTCCGCGGACTTCCTCCTCGTCATAGGCGTCCAGCAGCAAAGCCAGGAAGGTCCGGTCCACCCCGAGCGCTGGCTCGACCACATAGGGGAGATAGCGCTCATTGGTCTGGGGGTCGGTGTACTGGAGGTCGCGGCCGCTCACTTCTTGGTGGCGGCGCAGGTCGTAGTCGCCGCGCCGGGCGATCCCCTCCAGCTCAGCCCAACCCCAGGGGTACAGGTATTCGATGTCGCTCGACGCCAGCGCATAGTGGGCTTTCTCCTGGTCGCCGTGCGGGCGAAGACGAAGATGGTCTCGCTTCAACCCTAGTGATTCGTGCCAGGCCATCCGCTGCTCACACCAGTAATCGAACCATTGAGCGTCCTGGCCCGGCTGGCAGAACCACTCCATTTCCATCATCTCCAGTTCACGGAGCCGAAAGATGAAGTTGCCGGTTGATATCTCGTTGCGGAAGCTGCGCCCGATCTGGGCGATGCCGAAGGGAACCCGCTGCCGCGAGCTGTTGACCACGTTCTTGAAGTTGACGAACATGCCCTGCGCGGTCTCGGGGCGGAGATACACGACCGAGCTCGCGTCCTCCACCGAGCCGACGAAGGTTTTGAACATCAGGTTGAACTGACGAGGCTGGCTGAGCGGGCCACCGCAGTTAGGGCAGGTCGTACCGTCCAATTGATCCGCCCGCCAGCGCTGATGGCATTTGCCCAGGCAGTCCACCAGGGGATCGCTGAAGTTGGTCAAGTGGCCGGACGCCTCCCACACGGTGGGATTCATCAGAATGGCGGCCTCGACGCCCTCGACGTCGTCACGAAGGTCAACCATCTGCCGCCACCAGGCGTCGCGGATGCGCCGGCGGAGGCGGACCCCGAGCGGTCCGAAGTCGTAGACCGCGTTGATACCACCATAGATCTCGCTGCTCTGAAAAACGAAACCGCGGCGCTTACAGAGAGAGACCAGGGTCTCCAGGGGGTTGGCGGCGGATTCCGTCATCAAGACCTCCAGCGGTCCCGGCAGGGTGCGCCGGAGAGCGACCTGGGCTCAGCCAGTGGCCGTCATTCTACTGGCGGCGATGGTCGTCCCTTCCCCACAGGGAACTCGCCATCCCGACCCACCACCAGCGCCCGACCCGGCCCCCGCGCGCTCCAAGTCCGCCCATCCCAACAAGCGCCGGTGGACTCGTCGACGGCGATGACCTCGCTCTCCTCGGATAACCGGTGAGCGGTCTCCCGCCAGCGCCGATTCGCTCCCCGCCAATGGGGCACGACCGCAGCGGCAAAGAGGCCCAAGCCGGGACGGGTGGCGAAATCCTGGCCGGGAACCAGGCAAACCGCGCCCAGCACCATGGCACCCGCGCTGGACCCGGCCAGGGGAACCCCCGCGCGATAGGCGGCTAGCAGAGCAGTGGCGGCGGGCGTGTCCCAGAGTGCCTGCTGAGCAGCGCCCGGATCGCCTCCGCACAGGTAGATGGCGGCGGCTTGAGCCAGCTGCTCGAGCAGGTGCGTGTCGGCGGCATCGCGGCGCGATTGAATTTGGCATCCTTCGACCTTGGCACCCAACTCCCGGAAGTGATCGGCGGCCCAGGCCACCTGGGTGTCGGGAATGTCCTGGGCCGCCGACGTGATCACCGTGACCACCGGGCGTGAAGACCGGGAGAGCCACCAAGTGTCCGCCTCCGCCGAGGCATCCTTCCACTCATTGCCGCCCAGCAACATGAGCGTCCTTCGGAGCGGCGACTCTGACTCAACAGGTGAGGCCATCAGCACCCATTGTCGACGCCCACACTCCTCCCCAGGCCGGTTCCGCTCCACTGCTAGCATCGAGACGTGCTCCGGCTCCATGACACCCTGACCAGACAGGTCCGCGAGCTAGAGCCGCGCCAGCCCGAGCACCTGCGGATGTACAGCTGCGGCCCCACCGTCTACCGCTCGGTACACATTGGCAACCTGCGTACCTACCTGCTCGCCGACTGGATCAAGCGGGTGGCCCGCAGCCAGGGCTGGCAGGTTTTGCATGTCAAGAACATCACTGATGTCGGGCACATGCGCCAGGAGATGGCCGAGCGCGGTGGCGACAAGGTGATCGCCGCCGCCCTCGCCGCCGGCAAGAGCCCGGCCGAAATCGCCCACGAATTCGAGGAGGAGTTCCACCAGGCCGAGGCGATGCTGGGCATCGAGCCGGCGGATATCTTTCCCCGCGCCACCGATCACGTGCCTCAAATGGTGGCTTTGGTCGAACGTCTTCTCGAGCGCGGACTGGCCTACACGGTGGATGGCACCGTGTACTTCGACACGGCCGCCCAGGCCGCATACGGCGCACTTTCGGGGAACTCCCTAGAACAGCTGCAGCGCGCGGCCGGGGCGGAGGCCGACCCCGCCAAACGCCACCCCGCCGACTTCACCCTCTGGCGTCAGGCTGAGCCGGGACGAAAGCTGATGGTCTGGGACAGTCCCTTCGGCAGGGGCTATCCCGGTTGGCACATCGAGTGCTCGGCGATGTCGATGGCTTATTTGGGGGAAGAGATCGACCTCCACACGGGGGGCGTCGACAACATCTTCCCCCACCATGAGGACGAGTTAGCCCAGAGCGAAGGTGCGACCGGGACGACGTTCGTGCGCCACTGGGTGCACGGCCAGCATCTCCTCGCGGATGGGGTGAAGATGGCCAAGTCTCAGGGCAACGTCTACACCATTCAGGACCTGGCCGACCGCGGTTTCGATCCCCTAGCTTTCCGCTACCTCTGCGCGACTGTCCGCTACGGCGCCCGTCTCAATTTCACTTTGGCCTCGCTGGCAGCGGCCCAGCGGGGACTACAGCGCTTGCGTCGACTGGCGGCCTGCGACGAAGGCACCCTTGATCAAACCCGGGTCAAGGCCATGTCCGATGGTGTGCTCAGCGCTCTCGAGGACAACCTCAATCTGCCCCTGGCCCTCTCCCAGGTATGGGAGTTCGCCCGGGCCAGGGACCTCTCCGCCGCGACCAGGCGAGCCGGTCTCCTCGAGGCGGACAGTTGGCTCGGTCTCGGAGTCGAGCGCCCCTTCCAAGCACTTCCCGAACCTGGCTCTTGGAGGGAGGTTGCCAACGCCCGCTCGAAGCAACGAAGTCAGGGGGACTTTCCCCAGGCGGACGCTACCCGCGTCTCACTCCTGGGTCTCGATGTGGTGCCCGAAGACGGTCCCAGCGCAACTGTCTACCGTGCCGCAACCGCCCTGGATCACCGGCTGGGACTCATCTCTTCACCGCTCGAAGTTGCCGACCAGCGCGCCGAAGCCGACCAACTGGAGGTCTCGGTGAGCATCGTCAGCAACGGCTATCCCGAGGACCTGATCCGGTGCGTGGCGAGCATCCAGCGCTACCGGGGAGAGCACTCCGTCGAGATCCTCGTCGTTGACAACGATGCCCAGGGCGTGGGTCCGGTGCTCGAGCAGCTGGGTCGGGAGGATGCTTCCATTCGCGCCTTTCACGCGGATCACCAGCTGGGCGAAGGCGCCGCCCGCAATGCCACCCTGCGGGCAGCCCGGGGTAGCGTGATCTTGATCCTGGACACCGGGGTGGAGCTGACCGGTGACTGCTTCACCCCTCTGCAAATGGCGCTGCGCGATCCCCAGATCGGGGCGGTGGGCCGCTGGGGCGCCGTGAGCCGCGACATGCGCGAATTCACCGACGCCGACACCATCTGGGTGGACGCCATCGATGGCTACTGTCTGGCCTTCAAGCGAGAGAGACTGCAGGAGACCGGACTCCTCGATGAACGCTACCGCTTCTATCGCCTGCTCGACTTCAACTACTCGCTGACCCTGCGTTCCCTGGGACTCCAGCAGCAGCGCATTCCCGACCTTCCTGCCGTCATGCACCGACATCGAGGCTGGGAGGATACCGACCCGGACGAGCGGGAGCGGTTGAGCCGGCTCAACTTCAGGCGATTCTTCGAGCGCTGGCACCACCGGCCCGACCTTCTCCTCGCCGCCGATCCGGCGGCGGCCGTCCATACCTGACCGCGGACCTACTCAGACGCGGGGGGCGGCTAAGCCACGCAGATCGGCCAGAATCCTGGCCGCCTTTAGGGGCCGGTCCAGGTGGTGCTCGAGATGAGCCAGCAGGATCGACTCAACCTCGTCTCGTAGTGCCTCGGGCCAGCGCAGCCGCCGTAGCAGGGGGACGTCTCCCGACTCCATGCGACGCAGAATCCGCAGGGTTGCGGCGGCACAGGGCATGACCCCGGGCTGAGCGGTCCAGCAGCCTCCCTGGACAATGCCCCCCAGGGCCGGCAGAAATCCGCCTTCGCGGTCCTCGAGCACTTCGCCGCACATGGCACAGCGGTGCAGGTCTGGTAGATAGCCGCCCCCGGCGGCGAGTTGAAAAGACGCCAGCGCCAGCTCCAAGCGAGCGTCCTCGGCTGAGCTCGCCATCCGTTCCCGGGCAGCGCTGACCAGTTGGTATAGAGCGGGGTCGGGGTGACCTTCCTCCACCGTGGCGTCGACCAGCTCGGCCAGGACCGCACCGCAGGCGGTGCGCACGATGTCGGCGCCCGGCCAGGGCAGTCCAACGGCACGGGCCTGGGCCAGTACCGACATGGTCCGGCCCGGCACCAAGAGGAGCTCCGAGCGAGTCAGCAGGTCGAGGCCGGCCGCATTGCGGGCCTTGGCGCGGCGAGCCCCCCGGGCCAGGACGCTGATCTTGCCCTGGTCACGGGTGAAGAAGACGAGGATGCGGTCGGCCTCGGCGAAGGCTCGCCGGCGAAGAACTATCCCCTCATCACTGACGAGTTCGGCCACCTAGGGGGACTCGGGGGCAGACGAGCTCGTCGCCGGCGCGGCATCCTGGCCCTCGCCCTCCACCGGGAAGGGTCGCGACGAACTGAGACGCACCGTGCGGATGGCCCGGCGGTCGATCGCTTCGACCGTGATGGTGATGCCGTCTCCGGCATCGACTGAATCGCCAACGGACGGAATCCGGCCCAGGTGGGCATATACCAACCCCCCGACCGAGTCGAAGTCCTCCCCTTCCAGGTGCAGCCGGAGCAGTTCGTTGACGTCGTCAAGACTGACCGACGCACTGACCAGGGCCTCGTTGGGGCCGACCAGCTGGACCTCCTCCTGCTCGGCCAGGTCGTATTCGTCCCGGATTGGCCCCACGATCTCCTCAAGCACATCTTCGATGGTCACCAGCCCCGCCGTTCCGCCGTACTCGTCGACGACCACCGCCAAGTGGATCTTGGCCAGTTGCATCTCCTGGAGCAGCTCGCCCAGGCGCTTGGCCTCGGGGACGAACGTGGGAGATCGAGCCAGGGTTCCCACCCGGGGGCCCTGGGGATCACCGTGGGTCCGGGTCGCGAGCAGGTCCTTGGCGTAAATCACGCCGGTGATGTTGTCCACCGTCTCCTCATACACAGGGATGCGGCTATGGCCATGCTCCCGTATCTCGCTGATGGCCTCAGCAACGGTAGAGTCGGAGGGCAGGGCAACCATCTGGACCCGGGGCACCATCACCTCGCGGACGGGCTTGTCGGTCATCTCCAGGACGCCATGGATCATCTCCCGCTCCTCCTCTTCGACCACACCCTCCTGCTCGCTGGCCAGGACCAGCTCCTTCAACTCCTCCTCAGAGAGGAACGGGTTGCGCCGGCCTCCCTCACCGGGCAGGACGCGGAAGACCAGGGACGAGATCGCGGTGAGAATCACCACCACCGGGGACAGGAGGCGGGTCGCCAGGGCCACCGGGCGGACCACCCGGCGGGACATCGATTCACTGTGTTGCAGGGCGTAGGTCTTTGGCCCGAGCTCGCAGAACAGGAGCACCAGGATCGCCAAAGCCACCGCCGACCAGAGACCCGCCCCAGCGCCCAGGTGCTGCTCCGCCAAAAGCGTCGCCGACGACGAGGCGAGCATCAGGGCCAGAGTGTTGGTGACCAGGATCGTGCCCAAATAGCCCCCGGGATTGCGGTGCAGCGTCTCCACCAAGGCGGCGCGCCGGTCTCCCTCGGCGCGGCGGCCGCGTAGCCAGATCCGGCTCACTGCGGTCAGGGAGGTCTCCGCCGTCGCCGAGAGGCCGGCCAGAACCAGAGCCACAACCAGGACCACGACCAGCCATCCGATCATGCGTGGGCCCGCGTCGACTTGATTCCGGTCTCGTCGGGGCTCACCGGGACCCGGCTGGGGCAATCCCAGCTGGTGGCTCTCCCACCCTCCCCCGGGGGCGCCGGATCAGCGGTCCGTTTGGTATGGCATCGGGTGAGCCAGAGCTCATCTTCCGACCGAGTCTAGCAGGCGAATCTGATCATCGAAACAGGGCCGAGACGCTTCGTCCCTCGTGGACCCGGACGATCGCCTCAGCGATCAGGGGAGCTACCGAAACCTGAGTCACCTTGCCACTCTCCGCCAGCTCCTTCGAGAGCGGGATGCTGTCGGTGACCACCACCTCGTCGACCGGGGCCTCCTCCAGCTTGACCAGAGAGCCTTCACTGAGAACGCCATGGGTAGCCAGGACATCGACTGAGGTCGCCCCCTTGCTGATTAGGGCGTTGGCGGCCCCAGCTAAGGTCGAGGCGGTGGAGATCAGGTCGTCCACCAGCACACAACGACTCCCGTCGACTTCACCGATGACATTGAGAATCTCGATGTCGTCGTCGCGGGGTCGGCGCTTGTCGATGATCGCCAGAGGGGAGTCCAGCCGTCGCGCGATGGCGCGCGCCCGGGCGGTACCTCCGACGTCGGGAGAGACGACCACCAGGGGCTGGCGACCGTGCCGCGTCCGAAGGTGGGCGGCCAGGATCTTGCTGGCGGTGAGGGCATCGACGGGGATGTCGAAGAATCCCTGAATGGCCTCGGCGTGGAGGTCGAGGACGATCATCCGCTCGGCGCCGGCGACCTGCAGGAAGTTGGCCATCAGCTTGGCGGAGATGGGATCGCGGGCCTGCGTCTTCTTCTCCTTGCGGGCATAGCCGTAGTAAGGCATCACCGCGTTGATGCGGGCAGCGCTGGCCCGACGCAGGGCATCGAGGATGACGAAGAGCTCCATGTAGTTGTCGTTCACAGGCGGGCAGGTGGACTGGATCAGAAAGACGTCATGTCCACGCACCGACTCCCCGATCTTGACGTCGAACTCGCCGTCCGCGAAGCGCGTCACCTCCATCGGCGCCAGGGGTACCCCGACCTCCTCGGAGATGCGCCGACCCAGGTCGAGATTGGAGGTGCCGCAGAGCAGCATGAGCGGCCCCTCGGATCCGTTCACGACTTCTCCTCCGCCACTGACTTGCCCTGGCGCCTACGCCGAGCCACCCAACCGAGAACATTTCGCTGTCGGGTCCGCGCCACCGCCAGAGATCCCGCCGGCACATCGCCAGTGATCACTGAGCCGGCAGCGCTGTATGCCCCGACCCCCACTTCGACGGGGGCGACCATGATGGTCCCGCTGCCCAGACGGGCACCGTCTCCAATCACGGTCCGGTGCTTCACCTGCCCATCCCAGTTGGCGGTGATACTACCGGCGCCGTAATTGACATCCTGGCCTACCTCGGCATCGCCGACATAGCTGAGGTGAGGTATCTGACTTCCCGCACCGACCTGGCTCCGCACCACCTCGGTGAAGGTCCCCAGGTGAGACTTGGGGCCCAGGACAGACTCAGGGCGAACGCGGTTGAAGGGGCCGACATCCACACCGTCGGCCAGCTTACAACCGCTCAGGTGGGAACGGCCGATCCGGCATCCGTCCCCCGCGTCGACATCCTCCATCTCGGCAAAGGGCCCGATCAGGCAATCGGAGCCGATTCGGGTCCGGCCCCGGATCACTGTGCCCGGAGCGATCACCGTGTCCTGGCCCACCTCAACGTCGCAGTCGATCCAAGTAGATTCGGGGTCGGTGATGGTGACCCCGGCCAGCATCAGCCGACGTTGTGTCCGGCGCTGCAGGGCCGCCTCCGCCTGGGCCAACTGAACACGATCATTGACCTGAATCGCCTCGGCGGGGTCGACCACCTCGACCGTGACCGCGCCACCTTGGACCCGTTCCGGCAGCCAGCTCAGGTAGAGCTCACCCTGCGCGTTGTCAGCGCTGAGTTGATCCAGAGACTCCCAGAGACCCGGCAGGGCGAATGCGTAGGTGCCCAGGTTGACCTCGGCGGGGGCCCCATCCCAGGGCTCGTCAGCATCCTCGACAATCCGCTCCAGGCTGCCGTGGGCCGTGCGGAGGACGCGGCCATAGCCGCTGGCGTTGCTTACCTTTGCAGTCAGTACCGCCGCACCCACCTCGGCCTCGTCCAGGGCTCGCAGCAGGCTCTCGAGCGAAGCCGCGCTGAGCAAGGGCATGTCGCCGGGAATAACCAGAACGGCTTCCTCTCCGGCCAGCACTGGGCGGGCCGCAGCGAGCGCAGCGGCAGTGCCTCGGGCGTCGGCCTGGCGGACCAGGTGGGCCCGCTCCCCAAGTTCGGCCAGGCCTTCCCCATCGAGGTCTGCCACGACCACGATGGGACGGCCGGTGCCGAACGACTCAGCGGTCCGTAGCGAATGTTCCAGCAGTGACCGGCCTCCGACGGGGTGCCAAATCTTGGCTACTCGGGAACGCATCCGCGTCCCCCTACCGGCGGCAAGCACCACCACCCGCGCAGCCGAGCGTTGCTTCAATTTCCACCCCGCTGCCAGCCTGGTCCGTGAACTCGCCAGGGGCTTCCGAGTATAGCAACGGGCACCGCGCCGGGATCACCGGGAGAAGCCCCCGCTATGCTCCCTTGGTGACTTCCGCACCGGGGGATTCCGGACCCCGACTCGTCCTCAGCTCACGCCCGGCGTCGGGCATCCTCCACCTCTCCCTCAATCAACCAGAGCGGCGCAACGCCCTGACTGCGCAGTTGGCCCAGGCACTGCGCCAGGAGCTGTCGTTGGTGACCAACGACAGCTCGGTCCGGGTCTTGATCCTGACCGGCTCGGGAACCGCCTTCTGCGCCGGAGCCGACCTCGGCTCGCTGGGCGCGGGGGCGCCCGACCTCGCCAGCCGGCGCCGGGATCTCGGGGACTACTACCGCGCCTTCCTCGATCTGCGAGACCTGGCCATCCCAACCATCGCGGCGATCAATGGACCAGCCATAGGAGCCGGATTAAACCTGGCCCTCTGCTGCGACCTCCGGATCGTCTCGGAGGACGCCCGCCTGGCGGCTCCCTTCGTTCGGCTGGGGATCCACCCCGGTGGCGGTGCGACCTGGATGCTGACCCACCTGGTCGGCCCCGGCGCCGCTAAGGAGATCCTGCTCCTGGGGCAACCACTCGACGCGGGGCGAGCCCTGCAACTGGGTCTGGCAAGTCGGCTGGTACCAAGCGACCAATTGCAGGAGGCTGCCCTGGACTGGGCTCTTTCCCTGGCGGCGCTGCCCGCTCCCGTCCTGCGCAACCTCAAGCACACCCTGGCCCTCGCCGAAGGTGGCGCCAGCCTCTCCGAAGTTCTTGACTTTGAGACTGGGGCGCAGGCCGAGGCGCTGGCTAGTGAGGACGCCCGCGAGGGCTGGAGCGCGGTCCAGGAGCACCGCGAGCCGCACTTCCGCGACCGCTAGTCGCCTTCTTTGACTGGGGCTTGGCCCGCAGCAGCGACGAGGGACACCATGCTTCGAGCAAGCACACCTCACATCGGGGCCGGCGCGCCAGGCAGACCTCCCGACCGTGCAGGATCAGGCGCAGACTGAGCCCTGTCCACTCCACCGGGGGGACCATCCGGCAGACTTCACGCTCGATCTTGACCGGATCCTGAACGCGGACGATTCCCAGCCGGTTGGTGAGCCGGCCGACGTGGGTATCGACGGGAAAGCCGGGCTTGCCGAAGGCAACTCCCAAGATCACGTTGGCTGTCTTCCGGCCCACCCCAGGCAACCTGGTCAGGCCCTCCATCGTGTCCGGCACCTGGCCGTCGAATTCCTCGCAGAGCACCTTGCCCATCCCGATCAGCGCCCGCGACTTGGCCCTAAAGAAGCCGGTGGCGTGAATCAAGCCCTCCAACTCCGAGGGATCCGCGCCGGCGTAACTGACCGCATCCTGGTAACGGGCGAACAGAGCCGGTGTCACCTGATTGACCTTCTGGTCGGTGGTCTGGGCCGACAGGATGGTGGCCACGAGAAGCTCCAGTGGGCTGGAGTGGGTCAAGGCACAGGCAGCTGGGTACCTTTCGGCCAGCGCCGCCACGGCGGCGAGCGCCCGCTGCCGGGGCGTGTGAGGAAGGCCGCCCGGTGAGGGCTTGGCTACTGCATCGCTCATGAGATCCTCCCGGGTTGGCCTAGGGCGGCTATCCTAAATCCATGCTGGCGGGGCAATTGCACGGTACGGCTGCGCGACTTCGGAGTCGCAGTGCCGGAGCCATGGTCGCCGCCCTGGTCTTAGGGTCGCTCCTGACCGGCTGTAGCTTTTTCGGCGACGCCGGCACCCCCGGCGGGGCGCACATTGCGGCGCAACCCGGAAACCACGTGACTCAACCCAACTCCAATCTCAAGATCAAGGCCATCCCAGCACCACCCAGGAACCCCGCGTACCGGGTGATCATCTATCACAACGTCAATACGGTTGGTTCCTTCGTGCCCGACCAGATGACGGTCCCGGTGGGAGCTGTCGTGGAGTGGATCTGGACAGATCAGTACGACCAGCACAACGTGTGGTGGATTGACCAGGAGTTGATCAACTCACCGACCAAAGGTGCTGGCTACCGATGGGCGGTCCAGTTCCTGACTCCCGGCACCTACGACTACTACTGCACCCTCCACCCGGGCATGCAAGGCACGGTGATTGTCAAGGCTTAGCGGGCGACGGCTGAAGCGAGCTTGGGCCCTAGCCCTCGCCTTGGTTCTGGGCGGCACGTTCCTCGCCGGTTGTGTGGGGCCCGGCCCGGAGGCGGATGCCGCCCTACACAACTGGCTCACCGACGTGAGTGCACACTCGGTCGCCTACGCCTACACCCTGCTCAGTCGGAACGCCGCGTTGCGTACTCAATATGACCCCTTCTTCAACGGCGTCAACTCCAGCCAGGCCACCTTCAGAGTGGTCTCCCTGAAGGTGGTCTCGGCCAACGATGTGGTGGCGACCGTGCGCGTCTCCAATCACGGATCGCAGCCACATCTGGTCAAGGTCCAGGTGGTCGAGGAAGGCAACGCAGGCGACTGGCTGGTGGGTGCTCCCTTCTCGACCGAGGGGGCTCGCGCCATCCGCGAGTTCCAGTAGCCGGCAGCTCAGGAAGCGGCCGGGGGCTCCTCCACGGGGCGTCGGCTGGCGGTTACCCCGGGGGGCAGATCACTGCCTTTCTGGAGCATGGGCAAGAGCTGGTCCGAGACCCCCTGACGCCGCAGCGTCTGCCAACCCTCCTCAACCGAGAGATCGGTCGTCACCACCACATCGTCCCCCACTATCTGGACGCGCCACCCCAGTACTTCCAGGCGGCGCAATAGATCGGACATCAGGGTAAGACGGGATTTGACCTCGTTCGCGACGGCCGCCAGGCGGACCGAAACAGGCAGGCGGTCGACGGTGGGGCGGTCGGCAAAGGCGAAGCTGCGCACCTCGAAATAGGTGACCAAGGAGGTGGGGATCGGCTCCTCAGTCACCTCCGCATACTCTGTCGCGGCGGGCTTGATGGGCCGGATCACCAGCCTCATGGGTGGGGGTCCCAGGGCATGATGATGCCGAGTCCAGCCGGCCCATTCATGGCCGGCCCAGCGGCGTTCGGTGGATTGAAGTTCTGCTGCTGGTTGATCAGTACTTTGTCGGTGACCAGGAAGGGCGCCCGACTGTGCTCGCGGATGTAACCCATCAACGCCATCATCAGACTCACCGCCACCGCGACCGTGATCAGGGCCGCCGCCTGGCCGCGGCCCGCATCCCCCCAGCGCAGATGGCCCTTGCTGACGTGCTTGAGGTAGACGGTTACGGCAACGATGGCCACCCCGGTGAAGGTGATCAGCGCCAGCAGTTTGAAGGGGATCATCTCTCCCCAGGGAATCATCAGGCCGCCCTGCCAGATGGGTACGTTGGCGTTGGCCGCCACTACATCCTCATAGCTCCAGGCCAGCGACGAGGGGGTGGCAATCAGCAGCCAGGACGCGAAGGACAAGGCGGTACAGACGGCCAGGGTGGGCGCGCGGAAGCCACTGGCTTTGATCCTGCGCCATAGGTAAAAGATGCCCACCGTGAAAATGGCGCCGAGCAGAAACACCTGGAATAGGAAGGCCACGCTGAGGCCGCCCAGCATCATGCTGTACCAGGCCGCGTAGGAGTGCAGCTGGACCTCCTTGGCGTACTCCCAGCCGATCAAGGGCTGAGCGATGGTGAAGCCAATCGCGTAGACCAGGCCGTAGTGGCCGATCCAGTCACCGTAGGCTCTCCCCTCGCGGCTCTTGGCGAGGAGGATGCGGATTCCCCCGACCAAGGCGATGATCGCCCCGGCGAAGGCGATGTTGCCGACAAAGCGGTGCACTTCCAGGGGAATTAAGGTCGGATTGAGGAGGTTTAGAGCCAGGCTGTTGGAGGGTCGGGGAGTGAGCATGTAGGCGGCCACAACGTTGATCGCCAGCATCTGGATGGAGGCATTGACGAAGAGGAGCAGCTCCAACCCCACCCGCAGAGGACGGACCCGGGTCAGCTTGTCCCACTGGGAATAGACGGTGTAAAGACAGGCGATCTCGCCCACAAACGCGACCCCCTCGACCACCAGGGGCCAGAACATGATCCGCGCCAACTGCACAAAAAACTGGCTCCAGAGTCCCAAGAATAGGATCAGAACGGCGAAGATGGCGAGCGCCGAACCAAAGGCGAAGGTGGCGCCCAGGGCGGTCACCAGGCCCTTGGAAAAGCGGTCCTTGCGGGCGTCCTTGCCCTTCCAGCCAATGAAATCGGTGACCGCCAGAATGATGTAACCACCCTGCTGGAAGGCGGCGAACTGGATGTGAGTCAGCATCAGCAAGGCGACCAGGGCGGTCGCCACGCCGGTGGAGACGGGAACCGCGACCAGATGCGGCGAGGTGGCGGCGACCACGGGGAAGTTGCTCACAGGTTGAAGAGTCGGTTCACGGCAAGCAGTGCCTCGAAGACGAGAAAGAGGACGGCGAAGAGAGCTGGCACCATCACCTCCGGCCGGCGCCAGGGCTCACGCTCGGGTGAGCGATCCAGGAACGGTACCAGCACGAGCAGGGTGGTCCCGATGCCGGGCAGGACGAAGACTCCGACCGGGATCATCCAGGCTTGGGGGAACTGCACCAGCAGCTGATCCAGAGGCAAGAAGAACCACTCCGGAGTGGGCACGTAGTTGAGGGCAGCCGGATTCGCCGCCCGCTCCAGAGGTGCCCCCACGACGACCGCCATGACGAAGATGATCACCACCAGGGCAAAGCTGACGATCGCGTCCTTGAAGACCTGGGATGGGAAGAAGTCGTCGATGTCCATGGGCACGGCATAGCCGGGATCGCTGGGAACCGCCGGATAGGGATATTCCGCCGCCGCCATCCGAGCCGCCCTCTCCGCCTCGGTCTCGGTGTCGATTCCCTCGTAGTTCACCCAGGAGCCGTGCTCGCCGTGGCGGCGGAGCAGGATGAGATGGAGGCCCACCAAGGGAACCAGCAGGGCGGGCAACAGCCAGATGTGGATGGCGAAGAAACGGGTCAAGGTCTCCGGTCCCATTTGGGGACCGCCGCGGAGTATCTCCTGGATCCAGTTGCCGAGGAAGGGGATGTAATCGACCACGTGGGTGACCACGGTGGCGGTCCAGTAGGCGGCTTGGTCCCAGGGCAGCATGGCGCCGGTGATGCCCAGACCCAAGACCAGCAGAAAGAGGAGCACCCCCACGATCCAGTTGAGTTCGCGAGGCTTTTTGTAAGAGCCGCTGACGAAGGTTCGGATCATGTGCAGTCCGATCACGAGGAGCAGCACATAGGCACCCCAGAGGTGCATGCCCCGCACGATGGCGGCGAATTCATCGTGGTGCTCGATGAAGTTGAGGCTCTCCCAGGCCTCGGTGGTCGAGGGCACGTAGGTCCAGAGCAGGAAGATGCCGGTGACGATCTGGAGCACGATGATGATCAACGTCGCGCTGCCTAGCGAGTAAGTCCACGCGCCTCGGCGGGGAACTGCCTCGTAGAGCAGCTGGTGGGTGAGGTCGGATATGCCGAGCCGCTCGTCCACCCAGCGGTAGGTACCGGCCAGGGGGCGCGCGACAGGACGCGTCAGCTTGGCCACCAACTCGCTCCGTGGAGGCTGGCTGGGGCTCGACACTGGCCTAGGCACCCGTCAAAACATTGCGGACATAGAGGGTGTTGCCCACCAGCTTGTGCTCGTAGCGAAAGAGCGGCCAAGGCGGCGGCCCGCCGATGTTGGTGCCGGTGATGCTGTAGAGACCGCCGTGGCAGGGACAGAGAAATTGCTTGAGATTGGTGTCCCAGTGCACGTCGCACTGCATGTGGGTGCAGACGTTGGAGAGGGTCAGCATCTGCACGCTGCCGTTGAGGTTGAGCTTGACCACATACACGGTCCGGGGCACCGCTGGGACCGTCCAACCCTCGTCGGTGGGCAGATTGACGACATAAGCAGTCGGCACCCCCACCGCTACCTGGCCGACATCCGCCACCAGCACCCAAGGCGTCTTGCGCTTGGCAAAAAGCGGGCTCAGCACCGAGCCCACGATGGGGGCGGCGATCAAGAGCCCGGTACCGGCTCCGACCCCGTTGATGGTGAGAATCATGAAACGGCGTCGGGAGATGCGCTTTTTCGCCAGCGCCTGGGCGTTGTCAGCCACCGGCCAAGACCACGATTCCCACCAGCAGAGCTAAGCAGATCGCCAGCACGAAGAGAAACGTGAAAACGGTGGCGCTAATCGTCATCCAGGCCAACAGTGGTCCCTCTTCCGTGGCCAGCTGGCGGGCATGACGCAGCACCATGAAGAAGCCTGTCAGCACGATGCAGAAGAACCCCGTGACCAAAATGCCGAGGTACCAAGCGGACTCGAAATCTTGGTAGTTCACGGCTGGTAGCCCTTGGGCACGGTGAAGTTCTGAGCCGACTGGGGCAGGCTGAGGAGACAGGAATCCTGGCCAGTGTTGGCGTCGATGCCGCAGGGCAGCTTGGCGTTCTCCTTGATCACACCCATGTAAAGAGTCAAGACCAGTGCGCAGACGCCGACCACGCCCATCACCCGCGCGGCCAACGGATCGATCCGCTCGGCGAGCGCCCCACCATGCAAGGAGCGCAGGTAACCGGCCAGGTTGACGGCAGTGGCCAGGAAGGCGATCAGCAAGGCGACGTAGCGCAGGGCCACCAGATTGGGGGGAAGGACAGCTGACGGCAGGGCGGTCCCGGCCATACCCAGGAGAGCCACCACGGTCAATGGACCGGCACCTCCCCCGCCCAGGGCGGTCCTCTCCTTGTGGCGCCAGAAGACCAGGTTGGCGCCGATCACCAGGACGGCGAGGAGGGCCACCTGGCCGATGAACAGGGAGGCTGAGTTGAGCACGAAGAGGTTGTCAAACGCCGGCAGGGACGAGGTCTTGACCGTCTCCGCCAATAGGAAGCCGGTGATTGGCTGGGCCAAGAGGAAAATCGACCCAATCGCAAAACTGATCCGGGCCGCCCAGCGCTGGTAGGTGATCTCAGCCGCCGACTTAGCGCGCCGGCCGCGCCAGACCGCGATCCCGGCCAAGAGCAAGGGTGCCCAGGAGAGGTTGGCGCCGGCGTAATGCAGCAGGAGCCAGGGATAGCTGGGCGAGAAGGCCGCCCCCACAGCACTGACGGCGGTTCCCGGGGTGAGTACGTAGCTGTCCAGTTCCACGATGGTGAAGAGGAAGACGTACTGGACCGCTGCGAAGGCGAAGCCGACTGTCAGATGGATCCGGGGCGAGAACCTGTCCCAGCAGTAGACGTAGAGGAGCAGAAGGGGGATGCCGACGAAGAAGCTGGCGAAGGCGATGGTCAGAGGCAGGAGCAGTTCGTTGAGCAAGGTTCCGATCAGGCGGCCGTAGAGGCCTGCCATCACGAAAACCGCCAGCACCGCCCAGGTGGCCCCCAGGCTGTACAGATAGAGGATGGCCTTGGAGAGCCCCCTGGCGTAGCGCAGGCACATCTCGTCTTGGCGGCGGCGGCCGGCTAGTTCCATGAAGGGGGCGATACCGGTCGCCGCCAGGATGAAGCCCACCAGCGCGATGTGGATTAGGAAGAGACCACCGATCGCAAACTGAGCTCCCAGGGTGCCGAAGGGCAGCCTCGGGAGCGGAGTGGCGAGCGAGGACAGCAGCACTTCGCCCCAATGCTGACGGGAGGACCCTCCGCAAGGCAACTCCCAACCGGGATCAGTCCCCGCCGGGACGCTGCTCCGCCCGGATAATCCGGGGGTGATCGAACCGCTGGTCCTGCTGCACGGCGACGACCCGTACTCGGTGACGGTCGCCGCTCAGCGCCTGCGCACCCAACTCAGCTCCGACATCGTGGCCGATCTGGGTCTGGAGGAGTTCCGATCCTCCCGCGATATCGATGCCATCGCTCGCAGTGTGGCGACCCCTCCCTTTCTCGCGCTCCGCCGCCTGGTGTTGATCTGGGATCCTCCTCAGATCCTGGGGGGGCAGCGGAGCGCACAAGAGGTGGAACTGCTGGCCGCAGCCATAGCCGGCCGGCTTGAGTCGACGGCGCTTCTGGTCGTCTGCCGGACCACCCTGGCCCCGAGTTCTCCCTTACTGCAGGCGGTTCGCACCCAGGGCGGGGAGGTCCGGTCGCTCCGACGACCTCGCGGCCTGGAACTGCGGCGCTATGTGGATGAGCAGATCCGGAAACGCAAGCTGCGCCTGGGTCGACCCACCGTAAGTCGCCTCGTCGAGGTCGCCGGTCATGATCTGGGTCGCTTCCATCAGGACCTGGAGAAATTGGAGATTTTCGCCGCCGGCGATGAGCAGTTGTCCGATGCCGACGCCCTGCTGCTCGTCCCACCTGCCCCTCCAACCGATCTCTACCGCCTCACCGACGCCCTCTTCGAGAACCCGGGGCAAGTTGGTGCACGGCTGGGGGAACTGACCGGACGATCCGACCTGCCCGCAGCGAAATTGGTGGGAACCCTGGCCCGGGCCTTTCGAGATCTCATCTCCTTCGCCGAGCAGCCGGGAGCTAGCCTCCCGCCTTGGAAGGCGGACCGACTTCGCGGTCATTTGAAGCGGGTCGGCGAGCCACGCCTGCGGCGTTGGCTAATCGACCTAGCGGATCTGGACTGGGCTACCAGAACCGGAGCGGTGGACGGCCAGGAGGGCTTGGAGTCGCTGCTCGCCAGGATGGCAACGGAACTGAGTAGCCAGCGTCCCGCCTGAGCCACTCCTCCGACCGCGGATCAGCGGCTCTTGGGTTCCTTGCTGGCGGTCCCGGCGGCCCGCCGCTGCGAACTCGAAGTCCGCTCTGTCTTGGTCGCCGGACGGCGCGTCCGAGGTGCAGCGACAGTCTTACGACCGCTGGCACCTGCCTTGGAAGCTTTGGGCTTGGTGCCCTGCGCCGCGGCCCGCTTGCCGACCGGCCTAGCCGCCTTCACCTGACCGTCCTCGGCACTACCCGCCTTGGCGGCGGAGCGCATCAGGCGCGACTTGCGGCGGCTGACGTTGCGCTTGTGCAGGATGCCGTGCTCAGACGCCTTGTCCAGCGCCGAGGTCGCCCATCTCAGCAGTTCCTCGGCGGAACCTGCTTCGGCGCCTTCAATAACGCGGCGCGCCCTGGTTACCGCGGTGCGCACCGACGAGCGGACCCGGCGGTTGCGCTCGTGCTTGCGAGCCGCCGACCGGATGCGCTTACGGGCTGAACTGGTGTTGGCCATGCTCTCTCAGCTGGGGTGGAGGCCACGGAAAAACCGGGCCGGGGAGGCGCCGACAAATCGGTCGGACCAGCGCCGCAGTATAGCAATCGGCCCGCACCAGTCTTCTCCCCCGGATGGTGGGCCAGTTTCAGGTGGGGGCTCGCCTCTCCCCCGCGCTGAATGCACCTCAGACCCGGCCGTCACCCCCAAGTTGTCGGTACGGTTGCCGATCTTTGTGGGCGACCTGCCAGGAGCTACTCGTTCTGGTGGGACCAGGCTCCCAGCGAGCTGCGGTCCGGGCGGGGAAGTGCCAGGCGAGCTGTGGCTCACCGACGCTGTTGCCTGGTTGGCCCCCGATGTCGCTGGAGAGCTGTTGGTGGCGGTCAACGCGGAGAGTCCGGTCCCGGCCGTCACCTGGCAGAGCCCCCAGAGACCATGGGGATGATGTGGACCTGAGCTCCCGCCGGGAGTGGGGTCGCCATCCCCTGGAGATCATCGATGTCCCGGTCCTCCAGGTAGATGCGGATGTGGCGCCGGACCACACCCTGCTCGTTCCGGATCCGCCGCTCCAGCTGGGGACAGCTCAAGGCCAGTTCGTTGAGCGCCCCGCCGACAGTGTCGGCGCCGACGGGGACCACCCGGCGACCATCGGCGGAGGCGCGTAGGACCGCGGGCAGGTGGACGTTGGCGCTCACCCGACCACCGCGGCCCGGACCGCCAATACATCTGGGAGATGGCTGGCCACCAGTTGCCAGGAGTCGCCGTCGTCCTGACTCGCGTACACCTCACCATCCCGGGTCCCGAAGTAGAACCCGGCCGGATCCGCTCTGTCTGTGGTGAGCGCATCTCGGAGCACGATCGAGTGGTAGTCGGACTGCGGCAATCCCTGGGTGAGCGGCTCCCAGTTCTGGCCCGAGTCGCGGGTGCGATAGACGCGGCACCGCCTCTCGGGTGGGAGCCGTTCGTAGTCGGCTGTGAGGGGGAAGACGTAGGCGGTGTCGGGCTGGTGGGGATGGACCAACAGGGTGAAGCCGAAGTTGGATGGCAGGCCGTGCTCGATCGATTCCCAGTTCGTGCCGTAGTCGTCCGACCGGTACACGCCGAAGTGGTTTTGGGCCAACAGACGTTCCGGGCGAGATGGATGGGTGCTCACCTTGTGCACGCACTGGCCGAACTCCGGGAACCGCTGCCCCTCTGGCATCCAGTGCGCCTGGATGCCACGGTTGGCGGGCTCCCAGCTCGCGCCACCATCGGAGGTGCGGTAGACGCCTCCCGACGAGATGGCCACCAGGAGCCGGTCCGGGTCGGCCGGATGGGGCACGATCGTATGGAGGCAGGCGCCACCTCCTCCCGGCTGCCACTGGGTCCGGTGGGGATGGTTGTAGAGGCCCTCGACTAGCTCGAACGTGATTCCGCCATCCTGGGAACGGAAGAGGGCATGGGGCTCCGCCCCGGCGTAGACGACACCCGGCTGGGACTCTAGTCCCGGTTCCACCTGCCAGATACGGATCAGCGCCGCCCCACTGGCGGCGGGGAAGGCGACCGGAGCTGCCTCTGGCTCCGACCAGCTCCGGCCGAGATCGTCAGAGTGGAAGAGCGACGGTCCCCAGTGCTCGCTGGTGGCGCCAGCAAAGAGCCGCGGCGTCTCACGGCGGCGGTCGATGCCGAGCCCGTAGACAGAACTCATCATCAGTTGCAGCGGCTCGAGCTCCCAGCGCTCGCGAGCGCTGTCGCTGCGGGCCATAACGGCACCCTTGCTGGTCCCGATCAGAAGCACTGACTCGCTCATGCGAAGCTCCTCCCACGCGAATAGTCGGCAGCCCTCTCGGCAGCCCGCATAGTAGGTTGTCGTCCGACTGAGTGCACGGGGGCAGCAGCCGGTCGGCAAATCCAGTAGCCGAGATGCCCCTCCGACGCTGTAGCGCCTGACTCTGGGTCGGATAGGCGGAGGTGGGACGGATCCGCTACCGACGCTAGAGTGAGCGCGGTGTTGCTCTTAGGCCGGGCTCCCGCAAAGTTGAATCTGGCCCTGGAGTTGACTGGCCGCAGAGCGGACGGATACCACCAACTGTCCGCCGTCTCTCAGACGATCGACTGGAGCGATGTGGTCGCCCTGGAGGGAGACGAGCACACCGAAGGCCTGCCAGCGCGGGATCCGGAGCTTCAGGTGTGGGGGCCTGAGGCTCATCGAGTCCCTGGCGGCGCCGACAATCTCGCCGTCCGGGCGGCGCTGCTCCTGCGCCAGCATAGGCCCGGGGCTCCGATTAGTCGCATCGCCTTGGAGAAGCGCATCCCACCCCAGAGTGGTCTCGGTGGCGGGTCGTCGGACGCCGCCGCCGTCCTCCGCTTGGCCGGAGCCGGGCTCTCCAGCGCCCAGTTGGTCGAGGTCGCCTTGGCCTGCGGAGCTGACGTTCCCTTCTCGCTCCACGGGGGCACGGGCTGGCTGAAGGGAGTCGGCGATATCATGTCACCCCTCCCCTCCTTGCAGCGAGGCGCATTCCTGATCGTCGTCCTGGCGGCGGTCTCGACCGCCGCCGCCTACGCGGCAACGGCTCCGGAGGACTTCAGCGACGGCCGTCGCATCGAGCGGCTCGCCGAAGCCCTGGGGAGCGGCCGTCAGTTGACCAGCGACTTTCTTGGCAGCTCCCTGCAGCCGGCCGCCTTTCGGGCGGTGCCGGAGCTTGTCAGAAAGCTTGCCCAATTGCAGGAGGCGACCCCCGGGGTGGCCTGGGCCATGACTGGCAGCGGGGGCGCCTTCTTCAGCTATCAGGAGGATGGAGCCGCCGCCGCGATCCTGGCCCGTAAGGTCGCTCCCGCATGCCCGGATTGCACTATTAGAGTGGCTCTGCCGACAGGTCCTGACGCCAACTGATGTAAGCCACCATCCGGGGCCACTCCGGCGGCGCGACTAGGTCAGGCCTAGAGCGCCGCCCAAGCCGCTCGGGGTGGGCAAGGGTCCAGCCACGATGTCGCCGGGCTTGCGTAGGTCGAAATTCTTGCCGTAGTTGCTGAAATCGGCGGTCATGCTCGCGATCACCGGGGCCGTCCCCGAGGGCAAGCTGGACTGACCCGGGTCCAGGGTTGAGAGCTCGGAGAGATCGACGTTCAGGACCGCGGTCACGACGGTGCGGTCCAGGTCCCCATTGGAGGTGAGCACGTAGCTGTCTGCCTTGACCTGGCTGAACTGCAATAGCCCTTCGATGGCCGGCAGCTCGGGCTGGACCGACGCTGCCTCTGACCCGAGAGCGCCCACGGCTTGGCCGAGGATGCCGCTGATGGCCTGGTTGAGGTCACTTCCGCTGACCGTGGTCTGCAGCTGTTCGACCTGCTGGCCGGCGATGGTGGTCGTCCCCAGCTTGCTGACCGTGGCGTCCTTCTGCAGTTCCAAGCCCCAGCTCTTGAAATCCGCGTTGAGCTGGCCCAGGTCTCCGCCGTTGGGCTCACTAGATCCGCTGGGCGCAGTGACACGGTGCCATTGGGTCCCATTCTCCGAGACGTATTCGCTGCCGTTCAAGTCGAGCACGTGCCAACTTTGGGTGATCAGGGGACTCAAGTTCAAGGTCAGCGAGACCTCTTTCGGGCTCTGCACCAGGGCCACGCCCGTCAGTTCGGCGGAGTTGATGGCGGCCCGCAGGAGGCTCATCTCCCCTGCCGTCACCCCGGCGGGAGGGGTGACCGCACTGAGATCGACCTGGAGGTGGCCCGTGAAGTCCACCTGAAATGACCCGTCGAGGGCCCGCTGGTTGGCCGCCTGCAGGACTGCTCCGGCGGGTCGGTCGGTACTGAGAGCATTGCTGGCGCAGCCGACTAGGGTAAGCGCGCTGGCGAGAGCCGCAGTGCTGATCACACGCCGAAGGGAAATCTTCACGGTGTGATCGTAACTCGGCCACGATGAATTGCAGTCTGCTCACGATTCTGCGAGCGGTTCGTGACCGGCCCTCGATAGCAGCGACGCGGTGGTAGCGTAACCGCCGTGACCGAGGTGAAGGCCAGGCGCTCGGCAGTTCAGGGCGCCCACCACAAATCGTCGCCGCGCTCGACCAAGATTGTCGATCTCCCAGTGCCCGGGCGGACCGAGCATCGTGACGGCCTCGGCGACCCCAAGAACTACATCAATCGGGAGCTGAGCTGGCTCGACTTCGACGCGAGGGTTCTAGCCGAAGCCCAGGACCCCCGAGTTCCGCTCCTGGAAAGGCTCCGCTTCCTGGCGATCACCTCCAGCAACCTGGACGAGTTCTACATGATCCGGGTCGCCTCCCTGAAGCGGCAGCTGGCGGAGCGGGTGCAGAGCACTCACGCCGACGCCATGACCCCGACCGAGCAGCTTCGCGCGGTCGGCAAGCGCACTCGCGAGGTGATCGCGGCCGAGGGACGTTGCCTGCGCGAGGATTTGGTTCCGCTGCTGGAGCGGCAGGGGATACGTCTTCTCCTCCAGGGCGAGCCTCTGAGCCGATCCGAGCGGCGTGAGTGCGACTCCTATTTCGAATCCCAGCTCTATCCCTTGCTGACGCCGCTGGCCATCGATCCCGCTCACCCCTTCCCCTACCTCAGCAACCTCTCACTCTCCATCGCCGTGATGCTGGGTGAGCCAGGCGAGCGAGCCCCGCGGGTGGCTCGGGTCAAGGTGCCCTCCTCTGCCCCGCGCTTCTTCCGCGCTGGCCGTCGTGGTCCCTTTTTGCCCCTCGAGCGGATCATCGCCGAGCGCCTGGATCGCCTCTTCCCGGGTATGGAAGTGATGGCCCATGGGCTCTTCCGGGTCACCCGCGATGCCGACTTCGACGTCGACGAGGACGAACCCAACCTGCTGTCCGCCATCGAGGAGGAGCTTCGGGAAAGACGCTTCGGAGCGGTGGTGCGGGTGGAGATGGCCCCCGGCCTCTCCCGGGAGATCGTGACCATGCTCGAGACCGAGCTGAGCGTCGTCCGCGACGAGGTCCAAGAGGTGGATGGAATGCTCGACCTGACCGGGCTGGTCAGCGTCGCCGACGCCGTCGAGCGCCCCGACCTCTCCTATCCTCAGTTCACCGGTACCACTCCACCCCGACTGCTGACCATGCAGGACCAGGACCCCGACTTCTTCGCCGTCCTCCGCCGGGGCGACGTGCTGGTCCAGCACCCCTACGACTCATTTGCCGCCACCACCGAGCGCTTCATCGAGCAGGCGGCCCGCGACCCCAAGGTGGTGGCGATCAAGCAGACCCTCTACCGGACCAGCGGCGACACGCCGATCATCGACGCCCTGACCAGGGCCGCCGAGGACGGCAAGCAGGTGGTCGTCCTGGTCGAGATCAAGGCACGCTTCGATGAGCAAAACAACATTCGCTGGGCCCGCCAGTTGGAGCAGGTGGGGGCCCACGTCGCCTACGGCGTGCCCGGCCTGAAGACCCATGCCAAGCTGGTCTTGGTGGTGCGCCAGGAAGAGGGCGGCATTCGCTACTACGCTCACGTTGGGACGGGCAACTACAACGCCGTAACGGCTCGGCTTTACACCGACTTCGGATTGCTCACCGCCAAACCGGAGATCACCGAGGAGGTCGCCGACCTCTTCAATTATCTGACCGGGTACTCGCGGAAGCGGGACTATCGCGACCTCTGGGTGGCCCCCATCAACGCCATTCAGAGTTTCGAGGGACTGGTCGAGCGCGAGGTCGAGCACCACCGCCACGGTCGCGCCGCCGGCCTCCTCATCAAAGTCAACGGCCTCACCGACGAACGGGCCATCCAGGCGCTCTACCGAGCCTCCCAGCAGGGTCTGCCGATTCGCCTCCTGGTGCGGGGGATTTGCGCCCTGCGACCGGGAGTCGAAGGGCTCAGTTCCACCATCCAGGTGCACAGCGTGGTGGGCCGGTTCCTTGAGCATGGCCGCGCCTTCATCGCCGAGAACGGCGGCCAGCCCGAGGTTCACATCGGCTCCTCGGACCTGATGGGCCGCAACCTCTACCGCCGGGTGGAGTGCGTGGTCCCCCTGATCGACCCCCAGGCTCGGGACGAGGTGCGCCAGGTGCTCGAGATGACCTGGGCCGATCGCCGGCAGAGCTGGAAGCTCCAGGCGGATGGGCGCTGGGTGAGGGTCGACCCCGGGTCGAGCGAGGATGGAATCCAGGAGAACCTGATCGAGCGGGCGCGAGCCCGTCCGCTCCGCTGGGAAGGGCAAGGGAGGAGGGTTGGTGCCCGTGGACGTCGAAGCCGCTAGGAAGTTCGTCAGCGAGAATCACCACGCCGTTCTCTGCACCCGCCGTCGTGACGGAACGCCCCAGATGTCTCCGGTGGTGGTCGCAGTCGACTCGGATGGTCGGCTTGGGATCAGCACTCGGGAGACGGCGGTGAAGGTGCGCAATCTGCGCCGTGACCCGACCTACGATCTGCTCGTACTTGCCAACACCTTCTTCGGCCCCTGGGCAGCGCTCCGGGGAACAGTCGAGGTGGTCTCGCTGCCCGAGGCGCTGCCTCTCCTGGTGCAGTACTACCGGGACGTCTCGGGCGAGCACCCCGACTGGGGAGAGTACGAGGCCGCCATGCTCTCCGAGCAGCGCGTGCTCCTGCACCTCGACATCGCCGAGGTTGGTCCCCAGGTG
Organism: Candidatus Dormiibacterota bacterium; assembly: GCA_035534695.1. Taxonomy (GTDB): domain Bacteria; phylum Chloroflexota; class Dormibacteria; order Aeolococcales; family Bog-877; genus Bog-877. The sequence continues at coordinate 15,780 of DATLRN010000062.1, read as the reverse complement.
CTCGGCTAGGTTGGAACCGGCGCCAGAGGAGTTTGCGCGGGGTGCTCGGGCCGTCGCGGAGCAGGCGGCCCAACGGATCCAGCCAGGGATGCGGCTCGGGTTGGGCAGCGGCCGCATGGCCGTCGCCTTCGTCGAGGCCCTCCAGCCACAGATAGGGGTGGGCCTGAAAGTCCGAGGGCTCTGCACGTCCCGGGCCACGGAAACTCTGGCCAAGTCCGTCGGGGTCGAACTACTCGTCAACAGCGTGGGCGGACTTGACCTCGACCTCGATGGTGCCGACGAGTTCGACTCTCAGCTCAACCTCTTGAAGGGCGGCGGAGGCGCCTTGTTGCGTGAAAAGGTGGTGGCTCAAGGCAGCCGCCGCTTCTGGATCCTGGCCGACTCCTCCAAGCAGGTGGATCGACTGGGGTCCGCTCACCCCGTACCGGTCGAGGTTCTTTGCTTCGACTGGGAGGCCAGCGCTGCCCTCTGCGAAGCGCGACTATGTTGCCGGTCCGAGTTGCGCGGCGGCCGGGAGAAACCCCTCGTCACCGACAACGGCAATTACCTGCTCGACCTGCACTTCCCGGGTGGCCTGACCGACGCCCCGGAAGTGGCCCGACAGTTGGGTCAGATTGCCGGGATCGTGGGCCACGGGCTCTTCCTGGGAATGGCCACGGCAGCGATCATCTTCGATGGCGACGAGGTCTGCATCCTGGGTGACTTGAACCGAGAACGTGACCTCTGAGATGGGTCCCGCTAGACGCGCTTCTCAGTGGTGGCTCGGCGTTTACGGTTGAGCCCCAGGCTCAGGCCGAGGGGAATGATGACCCCCAGGAAGCCGGTGATGACCGCAATGCCATTGGGGAGGTGGCGTGGATTGGCCATGCCGACGTAGGAGAAGAGCGACGAAAGGAAGGCGGTGATGAGGATCACGGTGATCGCCCCAATCAGCACCCAGTTGCCATTCTCGGGACGACTGATCACGAAATTCGGCCAGCGATTGCGCACATATCGGTAAACGTTCACGGCGGACAGGCTGTTCAGGATCAGGGCGCTGATGAAGGCGCTCACCGCCACCCCCCAGCGGAAGGCCCCCAGTTGCGAGATCACCCAAGCGGAGAAGTTGACCACCAGCAAGCCGACCGGGGTGGCCAGTCCGATCACCGGCAGGATGCAAGTTCGCCAGTCCTCGGGCAGAGGAATGAAGAGGCCACTCTGGACCGGTCCGCGACTCCGCCGCATCCGGCTCACATGGCCGGAGCCGTTTCGTTCAGTGCTCACCGCTACTCCGATTGGCTGGTCGGATGAACCGGGACGATTTCGGAAACCCGCGAGACGCCCGTTGGGGTCGAGCCTCGATGATGGCGGAGCCTAAATGGATCTAATCGACATTCTCATCATCGTCGCCCTGCTCTACGCTGCAATCAGAGGCTACCGGAGAGGACTCACCTACTCCCTCTTCTCACTACTCGGGTTGCTGGTGGGACTGGGCCTAGGCGCCTGGCTGGCGACATCTGTCCCGCCCCTGCTCCACAACTTCTCGGTGGCCATCCGCTCCGGCATCGCTATTGGGCTTCTGGTCGCCCTCGCTTTGCTCGGCGATGGGGTGGGGACCTGGGTCGGGCTTCGCTTCCGACTGAATGCCATCCGCAGTCACTGGCGGCTCGTCGACTCCATCGTCGGCGTCGCCTGGGGCATCGTGGTGGTGCTCCTGGCCAGCTGGTACCTCGGGCTTACTTTCGCCTCGGGTCCCTGGCCTCCCCTTTCGGCGCAGATCCAGAAGTCAGCCATCCTCCACGACCTGGCCCGCCAATTTCCCCAGGATCCCACCTGGCTGGGCGGGCTCCAGCATCTCTTCAGCGCGGTCCCATTTCCTGAGGTCTTCGCCAACCTTGTACCTCCGCTTCCGGCGCCGGTGCAGATCCCCGCCAGCCTGGCCAACGATCCCGCCATCAGTGCTGCTGCCGCGGAGACTGTGAAGGTAGTCAGCGTCGGTTGCGGCGGCCTTTTGGAGGGCAGCGGCTTTCCCGTCGCGCCGGGGATGATCCTGACCAACGCCCACGTGGTCGCGGGCGCCCATGACTCCCAGGTATCTGTGCCGGGTCGGTCAGGCTCACTCTCCGCCGAAGTGGTCTTCTTCGATCCCCAGCGGGACATCGCACTTCTCCGGGTCCCGAGCCTCAACCTGACCCCACTCGCCATTAGCAGCTCCGGGGCACGGGGAACCGAAGGGGCGGTGATCGGCTACCCCGACGGCGGTGTCGAGCAGGTTGCTCCCGGGGCGATCCGTGGGGAGATGGACGCCGTAGGACGCGACATCTACTCGAATCAGATCGTCAGCCGCGAGATCTTCGTCATCCAAGCGACAGTGATCCCCGGCAACTCGGGAGGGCCTTTCGTCGACCTCCAGGGCCAAGTGCTGGGAGTCGTCTTCGCCAAATCGCTAGACACCAGCGGCGAGGGCTACGCACTCACCGCTGGTGAAGTAACACCGGACATCAGCCAAGGCAGGGCCGCCAGCCGGGCCGTCTCAACGCAGAGCTGCGTCGACTAGGTTGACCAGGGCACAGGACGTGTCGACGGTTGCGGCCTGTCGTGGGCGCATCTTTCTCGCGCCACAGAAGTCGGCAGAGCCGGGTCTGGCGGTGTGCCGGCCAGTGCCGTGCGCGGGACCCGCCTAGCGAAACTTTGGGAGAGGACTTGACTGCGGTTGTCGGTGGAGACCGCCTTCACCTGCCCAGGCCGAGGTGTTGCGGGCAGAAGGTTCCAGTCGAGTTGAGCCGGTTGGGAATCCCGGAGCGGATCAGTTGGTGGGAGGCGCCTCCGCGAACGAGCGCAGGTCGCCCAGATGAGCGGTCAGGTGGCCGGAGGCAGCTCGGAGACGGTCTGGATCAGCTGGGCGTGGGTCCTGGTGGCACGCTGGCGCAGCTCCTCCAGGGGCAGCTGGCTCTGGCGCGCAACCATCCCCCGGTTGGTCTCATCAATGTCCCCCTTTGGCCAGGGCGGCGGCCTGCGCCCGAGAAATGGTCACCGGCAAGAGGGTAGATGCTCCCGGCAAAGCCCAGCAATCCCGCTCGCCGCTCTGCTAAACCACCGCGTACGGTGGCGGAAGATCAGGTCATCATTGGTCACGGCGGCCCCCTCCCTTGAGCTTTGAACACCAAAGGATGGGCCGCCTTCTCTTTTCCTGCACGCCCCCTTAGGCGCACCGGTGTCTAAAGATCTTGTGAGCCGTTCACGTTGGAGGCTTGGCAGCAGCGCCCGGATCGCCGTCCGGCTACTCGGCTGGTGCTTCTTCCGGCCCGCGCACGAGCGCCGCTCCAACGGCGTGATAGCCACCGTCCACGTGGACGATCTCCCCGGTAGTCGCCGGGAAGTAGTCGGAGAGGAGCGCCACCGTGGCCTTGCCAACCGGGTCGGAGTCACGGGCGTCCCAGCCCAGGGGCGCCTGCCTGTCGAAGATCTCAGGAAATGAAGGGAACCCGGGGATCCCCTTGGCGGAGGTGGTGTAAACCGGTCCCGCCGACACGGCATTGACCCGGATCCGGCGCCGGCCGAGGTACTGGGCCAGGTAGCGCACCACCGACTCCAGCGCCGCCTTTGAAACGCCCATCCAGTCGTAGGTTGGCCAGGCCTGGCTGGCATCGAAGTCGAGCGTGACTACGCTCCCGCCGGCGCTGGGAATGAGTGGCTCCAAGGCGACCACCAGCTGCTTCAGCGAGTAGGCACTGGTCCGAAGGGCGATCGCCGCCGCCTCCCAGGGGGTGCTGAGAAAAGCTCCTCCCAGCGCCTCGGTGGGGGCAAAGGCCACTCCGTGAACGATTCCGTCCACCTGCCATTTGCGCTGCTCCAGCTCGGCGGCCAGCGCGGCAAAGTCCTCATCACGGTTCACGTCGAGCTCGAGAATGTCGGGCTTGGGTGAGAGCCTGGCGGCGGTCCGCTCGGTGAGCCGCATGGCGCGGCCGAAGGAGGTCAAGATCACCTCAGCTCCGTCGATCTGGGCCTGGCGCGCCGCCGCGAAGGGCAGCGAGGCCGGGGTCAGAACTCCAGTGACCAGCACCCGCCTGCCTTGAAGGAGCATGGTGGCAAAGGTTAGCGGCCCCAGCTCGCTCGCGTCGCCGACTTGGGCTCACGCTTCTCCCAGGAAGTCCAGCTACAATCCGGCGGCATGCCTGCCGGGACCAGGCCGCGGCGCCGCCGCGCCGGGCTTAAGTCACAGAACGCGTCCTTCTCATGGGGCCGGCACCGAATGCTGGTAGCCGCGCTACTGGTATTTGGCTTCGGTCTCTCTGGCGTGGGCGGGGTGGTCGCCTACTTCCTGCCTGCGATCACTGCCGCCCTCAATATCACTGGTCACGCGACTCAAGGGGGCACGGGTAAGCACCCGGTGGCGACTCCGAGCACCTCGCCAGTGACTTCTTCGAGTCAGCCCATCACCGTCCTCCTCTTGGGCTCCGATAACGACACCAAATTCGAGGCGGACGCCGTGCTGACCCAGACCATGATCCTGGTCCGGATCAATCCGCAGACCAAGTCGGTCGTCATGTTCTCCATCCCGCGAGACCTCTGGGTGGAGATCGGGGACACCCAGTCCTACGCCAAAATCGATGCCGCCTACTCTGACGGTGGCGCGGCCGAGGCAATCACGACCGTGCAGAACAACTTTCACGTCGCCATCAACTATTGGGTCTGGATCGGCTTGGGTGGCTTGGTCCACGTGGTCAACGACCTCCACGGCGTCAACATCGTCGCCCAGATGCCGATCCTGGACGATGAATATCCGTATGACCTGAGCGGCAATAACCCCTATGAGCAGGCTCGAGTCGCGATCCTGCCCGGGCCGCAGCGGGTCGCCGGGGTAGCTGCGCTGGAGTATGTGAGGTCACGGCACGGAGATGTCCTCTCGGACATCGCACGCTCCCAGAAGCAGCAGCAACTGCTGCTCGATATCAAGGCGTCTGCCAATGACGTCGGACTCGCCGATGTGCCCAACATCGCCAGCTCTCTGGGCGACTCCATGAAGACCGACATGAGTGTCACCCAGGTCACCTCTCTGCTACCACTGGCCAAGGCCCTCGGCAACGGCGACGTACACCAAGTGGTGATGGTTGGCGAACCGTATTTCGGCTCCGACTACTACCCCGAAGGAGTTGGTGGACCAGACGCGCTCCAACCGAACTGGTCGGCGATCCACGGACTGGTTGCACAGTACTTCCCCACCGCATGAGGAGGGTCATTCCAACCGTCGCGGTGATGGCGCTGATGGCCGTATTCGGTTTTGCGATTTACTCGATGCTGGGCACCCTGAAGAGCAACAGGCACAACAGCCAGAAGCCCACCCAGACCAAGGCCTTGATTGACCTACCCGGAACCATCTACGTGGTTCAAGACGGCTCTATCTACAGCCTCACCAACCTGACGTTCACCGAGCTTAAAGCGCCTTCGTACGACTGGGTTCAAGTGGCACCAGGGCCGGACGGTGACATCCTGGCAGTCGCTTACTCGAGCATGTACAGCAACGTATATCTGCTCAGTCCCCAAGGCCAGATCGTCCGCCAACTGCTTTCCGAGAGCTCGACACAATACTTCAACAACCACTGGGCCTATTACCCGCGCGTCAGTCCCAACGGCAGCACCCTCTTCTACGCGTCAGACTGGGTCGACCCTGACTCTGCCTACAACGTTGACTTTCAGATTCAGGCGGTTCCCTTCAGCAATACAGCTACATACCCGGTCATCTGGAGCGAGTCCGGCCTTTACTACCAGGGCGGGGATGTGGAACCAATCCCGTTGGCCAACGGGGCCCTGATCTACACCAAGTACGACATCAGCGACCAGCCTAATACCCCACAGCAGGGCGACACCTACGGCCAGCTGGCCTACGTCAGCACTCCCGGCGCCGTCCCCACCCTGCTGACCACTCCAGCCGAGGACTGCGGCGAGCCTGCCCTCTCCCCCAACGGCACCGAGATTGCCATGGTCTGCACCCAGAACACGGCACAAACGACCACCTTGGACGTGGCATCTTGGAATGGGACTTCGTTGGGAACTCTAGTGCCGATCGCCTCGGGTCCCCTCCCTGCCAGCCCAACCTGGTCGCCGAACGGCAAGAGCGTGCTCTACCTCAACACCCTGCTCACCGACAAGTCGTCGCCATTTCAGCTCTGGTGGGTACCCAAGGCAACGTCCAAGAAGCCGGGAACACCGGAGCAGGTGACGGCGGGAGTCAACTTCACCGCGACCTCGGCCCCGATCTGGACCGCCTGAAGGAAGGTCTTGCGCCCCTAACGGTCAGCTAGCCGCCGGGGCGGGGAGAGTGCCAGGGCGAGCGCAGCTCCTGCACCATCAGCGCTGCCAACGCGGTCCAGCCGGTCTGGTGGGCAGCACCGTGGCCAGCACCAGTCTCGCCATCGAAGAACTCGTAAAAGAGCAGGTTGTCCCGCCACTTGGGGTCACGCTGGAAGCGCTCCAGATTGCCGTAGACGGGACGGCGTCCGTCCCGACCCCGGCGAAATATCCCCACCGTTCGAGCCGCCAACTGGTCGGCGATGTGTCCCAGAGTTGCCGGCCGGCCATCCGGGGCGGGGAATGGGTGGGTGAATGAGGGACCGAGACCGGTACCCAAGAGCCGCAGGGCCTGGATCAAGAGATAGGTCGTGGGGAACCAGACAGGTCCCCGCCAGTTGGAGTTGCCACCCATGATCCGTTCGTCGGCGACCCCGGGCTCGTAGCGAACGGGCGGCATGTCTGGCACCAGCTTGCTCTGGAAAGGCCGCTTCAGATGCGCCTTGGAGAGTGACCGAGGCCCGTGCTCCGAGAGAAACTCCTCGCTGTCGAGCAGGCGATCGAGGAGTCGATGGATTCGGTCGGAGCCGACCAGACTCAGGCAGGCATAGGGGTCGTCTCCGCGGGCGGCGCGGTAGTGAATCACTCCCTGCTCGGCCGCCCGGTCCAGCGTCTCAGACAGGCGCGGCAGGCGGGCCAAGGTATGGCGATGGACGACCTCGCTGGCAGCCAGAGGCACCAGACCGACCAGGCTGCGGACGCGGAGCTGCTCGCTCCTCCCGTCCGCCAAGCGAAGGATGTCGTAGTAGAACCCATCCTTCTCATCCCAGAGACCGGGCTGATCGTCATGCCCGTTGAGGGCCCGGGCGATTCGGACATAGTGGGAGAAGAAGCGGATGGCCATGTTCTCGTACTGAGGCTCGTCGATGGCCAGCTCGGCAGCGATGCGGAACATCTTGGCCACCAGCATTCCCATCCAGGCGGTGGCATCTGCCTCAGAGATTCCGGCCCCCTCGGGGAGGTGGCTGCGGTCGACTGCGGAGATGTTGTCGAGGCCGAGAAAACCTCCGGAAAAGATGTCGTTTCCCAGCGGGTCGTGGCGGTTGACCCACCACCCATAATTGAAGAGCAGCGACAAGAAGGCCTGTTCCAGGAAGGCGCGGTCAGGCTCCCCGGTGCGGTTGCGGTCGCGGATATAGATTTGCCACACCGCCAGAACCGCAGTCGGCGGGTTGCAGTCCGAGAAGGCCCACTCGTAGGCGGGTAGTTGGCCGTCCTCCCGCAGGTAGTGGGGCTGAAGCAGGAGGAGGGCTTGCTCTTTGGCCAAGCCGGTGTCGATGGGCTCTAGGGTGAGCGCGTGGAAGGCCAGGTCCCAACTGGCGAACCATGGGTATTCCCAGCTGTCCGGCATCACCATTACGTCGGCTGCCTTGAGCGACTGCCAGCGATGATTTCGGCCCTGCAGGCGCTCTGCCGGTGGCTTCGGTTGCCCAGGATCCCCAGCCAACCAGCGGGCCACATCGTACTCGTAGTACTGCTGGCACCAGATGAGTCCAGCGAATGCCTGGCGCTGGATGAGCAGGTCGTCGGCATCACTCTCCGGAGGGCACTTGGCGAGATAGAACTGATCGCAGGCCGCCCGCCGCTCTTCACATATGTCATCGACCTGGGTCGGGTCGCGGCCGGGGTCAGTTCCCCAGAGAAGGCGGATCACCTGCGACTCCCGCGGTCCCAGGTCGAGGACGAAGTGAGCGGCCGCCTTGGTGCCGCGCAACCCAGGATTGCAGTGCGCCGGGTCACCGTTGAGGACGGCATCGCCGATGGCGTCCTTGGGGTATGGGCTGCGGCTGGGGGATTGGAAGAGCAATTCGGAGTTGGTCTCGTTGTCGCAGATCAGCCAGTTGAACTCACCCGCCACCTGAAGCCGGTAACCCTCCAGGTCCACGATTCCGGTGAGGTCCAGGGAAGTCTCATGGGCCGTCAACTGGGGAGCCTCTGGCACGGTTTTCTCCCAGGCCCAGGTATTGCGTAGCCAGACCTGGGGCAGGATGTGCAGATTCGCCTGCTCTGAGCTTTCGTTGGTGACTGTCATCCGCCACGCGGTTACCTCGGGTCCGGCCTGGGCGTACTCAACCTCGACGGACCAGTACCGGTTGTCGTCGAACGCTCCCACCTGAAGCAGACCGAGCTCAGGGCCGGGTCTGGAGTTTTTGTCTCTCAACTCCTGGTAGGGGAAGGCCACCATCGGGTAGCGATAGAGGGCGCGCAGGTAGCTGCTGTCGGGAAGAGCGTCGAGGTAGTGCCAGTACTCCTTGACGTCCTCGCCGTGATTGCCTTGGGCGTTGGAGAGCCCGTACGCCCTCTCCTTGAGGATGGCGTCCTCACCGTTCCAAAGCGCCATGGCTAGGCAGACCCGCTGGCGATCGTCACAGATGCCCAGCAGTCCATCCTCACCCCAGCGATAGGCACGGCTACGGGATTGCTCGAACGGGAGGTAGGCCCAGGCATCCCCATCGAGGCTGTAGTCCTCCCGGACCGAGCCCCACTGACGCATGGCCAGGAAGGGGCCCCAGCGGGGCGATGGTGAGGGCTCCGGCAGAGGATTGGAGGGCGCGCGGTCCCGGGCTGGTGGCACCTGGGGATTCTCCCATCCTGACTGTCGGCGCACGGGCTGAGTTCTCCCCGGGATCCGCGGCTCAGGTGGCCTCAGCGTCCACCTCGTCGGGCCTAGCTTCGGCAGGGGAAGTCTCCGTCGGCCGGAGCGGAAGCCGCACCAAGAAGGTGGCTCCTCCCCCGGTGGTAGTCTCCAGAGTGAGGCTGCCCTGGTGCGCCGCCACGATCGCTGTCACAATCGCCAGTCCCAAACCTGACCCGCCACGCTCACGCCCGCGCGCCTGGTCGGCCCGCACGAATCGCTCAAAAACCCTCGCCGAGATCTCCGGAGGCACTCCCGGGCCATGGTCGGCGACCCGAAGCAACGCGAACTCTCCCTCCCTAATGACGGAAACGTCTATCGGCGTCTTGGCCGGGGTGTGCAGGGTGGCGTTGCGGAGGAGATTGCCCACTACCTGCCGCAGCCGAGCTTCGTCGCCCAACACCACCACCGGCTCCGGCGCCTCGACCCGGATTGGGTGCTGATCATCTGCCACAGCGGTGTCGGCAGCCGCGTCTACCGCCAACTCGGAGATGTCGACATTGGCCGCCTCCAGGGGACGGCCCTCATCGAGCCGCGCCAGGAGTAGGAGGTCGTCGACCAACTGGGTCATCCGCGCCGATTCACTCTCGATCCGAGTCATCGCCTTGTTCAGGTCGTCGGGACGGCCCTTGGCTCCGTGCCGGAAGAGCTCGGCATAGCCTCGGATCGAACTGAGGGGAGTCCTTAGCTCATGCGAGGCGTCCGCCATGAACTGGCGCATGCGGGCCTCCGAGGCCGACCGCGCGGCGAAGGCCTGCTCAATTTGGCTGAGCATCTCGTTGAGGCTGGCAGCCAGCTGACCGACCTCGGTGCCCGGGGCCCCGGGCTCGACTCTTTGACTGAGGTCGCCGGCGGCGATCGCCCGCGCCGTGGTCCGGATCCGGGCCAGGGGGCGGAGACCAAGTTGCACCGTCCACCAGGCCAAAGCGGCCATACCCAGCAGCACGGCGGCACTCACCACGATTTCCAGTAAGCGGAGCTGAGCCAGAGTCTCATCGACGTTTTGGAGTGAGATTCCCACGATCAGGTTCTCGCCAGGCACGTTGGTGGGGATCACCAGCAAGCGGAACTCAGTGCCGTCGCTAGCCGGCACTGTGAGATAGCGGTCGCCATTCATCGAACCAGAACCTAGGCCGGCGGGGATCTTAGGGACGGGTGGCTTGCCGTTGGCGTTGAACTGAAAGGGCCCGAAGTTCCGGGTGGGACCGACCAGCTCACCTACGCTGCCGGGGGGAACGTCCACCCCGCCCCGGGGCTGCTCAGGATAGGTGGACTGAAAGAGGGCCAGGTAGTGGGCCACGTTGTCGGCGGAGTCGAATGCCTCGGCGTTGATCTGATTGCTCAGATTCGACTGCAGCACCAAGTAGGTGACGGCGTCAGTGAGCCCCAGCCCGATCGCCACCAAAGCCACCAGTCCAACCAGTAGCCGCAGGCGCAGTGACACGGTCAGGTGCGCGGCAGGCGCAGAACGTACCCCATGCCGCGAACGGTGTGGATCAATGAAGGCTCCTGGCGGTCCACCTTCTTGCGTAGGTAGCTGATGTAGGTCTCCAGGATCCCGGCATCGCCCCCGAAGTCGTATTTCCAAACATGGTCCAGGATCTGGGCCCGGGTGAGAACCCGGCGCGCGTTGATCAGGAGATAGCGCAGGAGCCGATACTCCGTTGCGGTCAGTTCCACCAGCTCACCGCCGCGCCTGACCTCGCGCAGATCCTCATCCATCTCCAGGTCGGAGAAGGTAAGAACGGTGTGGCTTTCAGCCTGGTGACCGGAGCGGCGGAGGATGACCCGGACCCGGGCAATCAGTTCGTCCAGGCTGAAGGGCTTGGTTACGTAATCGTCGCCTCCCACGGTGAGACCTCGCACCTTGTCCTCAGTGGCGTCTCTGGCGGTGAGAAAGAGGATGGGGGCCTGCGAGCCCGACTGATTCAGCCGACGCGACACCTCGAAGCCGTCGAAGTCGGGCAGCATCACATCGAGGATCACCAAGTGGGGACGGAATTCAGCCGCCTGCGCCAGTGCCCCGGCGCCGCTTCCGGCCGTGGCCGTCACGAAGCCCGCATAGCGGAGTGCGGTGGCTACCAGTTCCGCCAGGTTGCTCTCGTCGTCGACGACCAGGATCCGTGTTTCCGCGTCCATGCTTTCTCCAGTTTGGGGCGACAGCCTGGGGATTTCCTGTGGTGTCCCTGAGACGTTCGTGAGGCCCCTCGCCGGGTGCGACGTCTGGGCGAGCTCACAGGCCGGTCCCAGCCAGCTCCCAGGCGGCTGCCGCACTGTGAGACCTGCGTCCGGCTCTAACCCCGGGCGCTGTCCCGCCCTCCCCCAGCGGCCCGGCCGGCGCCGGGTCGCTGTTCGTCTGGGGCGAAGTCAGGACGACGGGTACGCGACCTCTGGCTCCACGATGTGCCAAGCGGCGCGCAAGGCAGAGCTGGCCTGATCGAGGCGCGGGGGCGGCACCAACAGCCAGTCCCGGTCAAAGGTCGAGATCGCGAAGACGGCGATTTCGGCCATCGCCAGGGTTACTGAAATCGTCGCCAGCACCCCCACCAAGTCATGACTCAGCGAGTCGGCGACGACCAGCGCCCGCCATGGGCCGGTCCGGAGCACTCCACTCGGCACCAAGGCCTCTTCGCACACCACGGACAGCTCGGACTCTGACCGGCTGATGCTCCACCAGCTCCCAGCGGTCGCCCAGCCAGGCCCGGGTCCAGACGGCAGACAGAGAGCCGTGCTGGCACCGCCCCGAAGTGAAGAGCAGTAGGCACCCCGGTCCACCGCGTTGCCACCAGCCGCTTCTCTGCTTCACCGAGCCCGGACACAGAAGTCCTCTCGGCGCCGGCGAAAGCGACGTCTCAGCTGCGCTTTGATACCCTTCCCCAGATCCTCGTGCTCTGAGTGAGCAGCATATGGGGCCGTGGCGCAGCGGGAGCGCGCTTCCTTGGCATGGAAGAGGTCGCGGGTTCGATTCCCGCCGGCTCCACTCTTGTGATGTCGCGGGTGATAGTGCCCGATTTGGGCGGGCTCCTGGGGCTGGTAATCGCGGCCGGGGTCGACGGTTAGCTCGCGGATGAGGGTGCCATCTTCGGCGAGGATGCGTTCCTGGCCACCTCGCGATGACTGCGGCCCTCTCGGACGACCGCTTGAATCCGCCGGCTAAACCACACACCGTCGAAGGCCAGCCTGCGCAGGCAGGTCTACCGCGCTCAGGCACGATGGGCTTCTCTGTCGTTACCCGAGCGGCTGCCCGCGCCACACGCAACCGATCATGGATCGGGCACGCCGGTCGCCGAACTTGAGCCGCCCTTAGCCAGGACCCTCTAGGACCAGGGCCAGAGCAAACCCGTCGTAGCCCTTGCTACCCACCGTCTGGATCGCGGTCGCAGTCACCCGTGACTCTCGGCCCATCAGCTCCAGCACCTCGCGCGTGCCGCGGACGGCGGGATCAGAGCTGTCCGCGTCGGTCACATCTCCCTGGCGGACCACGTTGTCGACCACGATCAGGCTCCCGGCACGAGTCAGGCGAAGGGCCCACCTGAAGTAGTCAGGGTTGCTCGGCTTATCGGCGTCAATGAACACCAGATCGAACGGACCTGCCCCCTCCCTAACTAGATCCGAAAGGCTGTCGGCGGCCGGCCCTTGCCTGACCTCTACGACAGAGGAAAGCTGGGCCCTATCCAGGTTTCGGCGGGCCACTTGGGCATGGAGCGGCTCCAGCTCCAGGGAGATCAACCGTCCGCCCGCTGGCAAGGCGCGAGCCAGCCATATTGCGCTGAAACCGCCAAGGGTACCGACCTCAAGGATTGCCCCCGCGCTCTGGCTCAGAGCCAGCATATGGAGCAACTTCCCCTCGTTAGGAGTCACGTTGATCTGCGGCAGCCCCGCAGCCTGGCTGTCTTCCAGGGCGGAGGTCAGCGCTGGATCCATCGGTACCAGTGTGTCGGTGAGGAACCGCTCGACGGCATCCCATTGCGCTTGGCTCATTTCCCCCATGTTCGCAGTTCTCGCCCCGGCACTGGCCAACACTGGCCTGTAGCTGGCCGCGGCGGGAGGCAGCGGTGGCAGAAGTGAGGGCGTCGGGAGCCCGAGCACAGGGGAGGCTTCGATGACTGGCCACAGTGGCGAGAGGGTAGAAAGCGACGGGCGAGGCGTCCCGAGCGAACCTGTGCACTACGTTGCCTCGCTGCAACGCCGCAGTGGTGCGGGTAGTCGCAACCCCTCGATCTAGCCTCTCAAGCCGACCAGACAGGTCTCAGGCTCCGGTGCCGAAGTCGACCTCCGTCGTGGCTACCGCCCCTGCCGTCCGCCCCGGCGCCTTCTGGCCTGCCCAGTAGAGGTTGGTGTGGGTGATGACCTTGTCCGGAGGAGGAGCACCCCACTCCGTCAGATCCGAAGTAGTGTGGGCATCACTGACTAGGGTCGCGTCGTACCCCCCCGTCAGCGCCCCGTGCAGCGTCGAGCGGACGCAGAAGTCGGTCGCGGCGCCCACGACCACAAGTCGCCCAAATCTAAGCCCCGACAGGACTGCCTCGACGTTGGTGTCCTCGAAGGAGTCGCCGTAAGTTTTCTCAACGAGGGGCTCGGTCTCGCCCGGAGCCAGCTCAGGGACGATCCGCCACTGGTCGCTCCCCTTGGCCAAGCCCTCGTTGGAGTGTTGAACCCAGACCACTGGGACCTGCTCCAAGCGCGCCTTGTCGACCAGGTGCCACGCTCACTACCACGCAGTTGCCCTACGTGCTACCCTACGCCGGTGCACAAGACGAGCGTCTACTTGAGCGATGAGGAGGTTGCTCGGCTCGCGGCCTTGGCCGAGCGGGAGGGCACCTCTCAGGCCAAGGTCATCCGACGCGCCATCCGACTGTACGAGCCGGAGCGGCATGGCGGCCGAGACTTTTCGCTCGTCGGGAGCGCAGACGGCCCTGGCGGTTCCGCGGCCGACCTGAGCGAGGACGAGCTCCTCGACGGCTTCGGCGCTTGACCCTCGTTATCGACGCGGCACCACTCGTCGCCGTTGCCGACCGACGAGACTCGATGCAGCAGCGGATCGAGGCGCTGCTGAGGGACGAACCTGGTGAGCTGGTCATCCCGGCTCCCGTCACCGCCGAGGTCGACTACCTACTAGGGCGTCGGCTCGGCCGCGTCGCGCGCCTCGCCTTCCTCGATGATCTCGCGGCAGGCCGGTTCACTGCCGTCTGTCTGGAAGCGGACGACCACCGCGTCGTGGCCGATCTGGAGCGCCGCTACGACGACCTCGACGTGGGTCTCGCGGACCTGAGCGTGGTCATCGTCGCAAAGAGGTCGGGCACTCGGCGCATTCTCACCTTCGACGAGCGCCACTTCCGAGCATTGCGACCGCTGGACGGTGGCCAGTTCACGCTGTTGCCGTCAGATGCACCAGCTCGGTGAGATGTTGCCGGGCGTAGTCGCGCCGTGTAGACTAATCGCGGGAGAACGCGGCCCGGTTCGTCTTATCACGATGTCCTCGTGGCGCGTTGGACTGAACCGCGCCACGAGGACCGCGGCGCGGCCAACGGGAATTGCTGCCGGCAGCCGGCAGGCTCAGCCAGAAGTAGGCTGTGTCGGTGTTCGAACTGCAGCGGCTCCGTCCCGACCATGAAGCAGCGGTCCTCGATTTCGAGCAGGCCAACCGTACCTACTTCGCGAAGTCGATAAATGATCGCGGCGACGACTTCTATGAGGAGTTCGCCGAGCGGCACCGCAAGGCCTTGGCGGAGCAGGCAGCCGGGGTCTGCATTTATCACGTGCTCGTCGATGACGACCAGACGGTCGTGGGCCGCTTCAACCTCTACGACGTCATGTGGGGGACCGCGGAAGTCGGCTATCGCGTTGCTCAGCGGGTCTCAGGCCGTGGCGTGGCGACCTCCGGACTGCGCAACTTGTGCCGGATCGCAGCGGAGCGTTACGGTCTGCGAACCCTCAGGGCGGCGGTCAGCAACGAGAATGTCGCCTCTCACCGGGTGCTGGCCAGGGCCGGGTTCCTTGCCATTGGGCCAGCTGAGGCCGGCGGCCGACCAGGAGCGCGCTACGAACTCGCCCTCAGCAAGAGAAGCCAAAGCTCCCTGTGACTCGAACCTCCTCCCCCGATCAGGTCACGGCTGTCGGCACCCTTCAGAGCAGGCGACCACCTTCCTTCCCGCTTCGCCGACGGGCTTGATCTCACGAGGGCGCCGAGCGCCGGAACGAATGATCGGACCTCACCGGTCCTGAAGTAGCCCCAAGACGTTGCCATCGGGGTCAGTGACGGTGGCCACCAGACGACCCCCGCCAACGTCGCGTGGGGGGTCCTTCACGGTAGCCCCAGCGGCGGTCACCTCAGCCAACTTTGCCTCGATGTCCGCCACGTGCCAATAGGCGACCGGCGACGTCATGCCCTGAGCTGCGCCGCCTGGCACGAGCCCGATGTGCTGGCCTTCCGCCTCGAAGCCGACGTAGTAGGGAGCGTCGTGCTGCGGTGGCATGCCGAGCAGGGCCGAGTAGACGGCTTTGGCCTTGTCCAGGTCGGAAACAGGATGTAGGACGGTCTTGATTCCCTGGGTGGAAGAGTCAGTCATCGTTACTCCTGGGGTGATAGTTCTGGTCGGGGTTCAATGGCTGAGGGATGAACGGCAAGCCGGGAGCCCCCCAAAGTCAGAGGAGATTCAAGTGCACGGTGACGACCATAGTCAAGTCCCATCGTTGGTGTAAATTCGGTCGGAAGTTAGGGATAGGTTCATCAGGCCGCTAAGCCCGCAGTCAGGGGGTTGGTGAGGCGGTCCTGGTTGGTGGGGTCCAGCCGGGCCATGGACTGTTGGGAGAAGTGG
>DATLRN010000061.1:0-2808 GCA_035534695.1 Candidatus Dormiibacterota bacterium | reverse complement strand
CCCCACCTCGCCGAGCGTCGCCATCTGGCGCGCGAAGAACAGGCCAGTCGCGGCATCCTTCCAGTCGCTGTCGAAGATGTCGCCCGCGAGCAGGACCGCATCTACCGCCTCGTCGCGGGCCAGGCGCACGAGGTTGTCTAGTGCACGCCGAGTCGCTATCTGGCCATCGGTCTCTGGGCAACCCTCGTAGCGGACCAGGCCCCTAAGCGGGCTATCGAGGTGGAGATCCGCAGCGTGGAGCAGTTTCAGCGGTATTGCCTGAGGTTGAGGAAGCTGACGATTTCGGGCCACACGCTATCACGCATCTCGGATTCCCGACGGAATATCGCCCGCTCGCAGAAACCCCATGCCCGGTCCCCAAAGCATTTTCTTCGGACCGCCCGAATCACTCTCAGTTCGGACTGCGAAACGTTCTCAAAAACCGCTGAGCGAAAGCTCGTGTGGGTTCGACTCCCACTGCTGGCACCAGCTTTGTGAGATCAAAATCACAACTAGTGACGCCGATTTAGGACCGAACAGCTGGTCCGCAAAACCAGTTTGACAGCCAATTTAACAGCCACGTGATCACAAGACGACTCCGGGAGGAGGTCGCGGACGGCCGACCACCCGTCAGGTGGACTCACCGCGAGGGACCGCGAGCTGCTCTCGCTGATCAGCCAGATCCTCGCTAGCGGCCTGAGCTTCCACGACATCCGGGAGCTGCTCGGCGAAGCCCTGGAGACCGCCGGGATTTACCGAGCCGTGGCGGCCCGCCGCGTCGCTCGGATGGCCCCCAATCCTTGCGGAGCCGGGCATGGGCGCCGCCGAGGCAGAGGAGGGGGGGCAGGCGGCCGAGGTGGCGGGCGACCTATCTGCTCGGGATGGCCAGGCGGCTCGAGCACTCGGTCGTCGAGGAGCTGGCCCAGGGCATGCCGGAGGAGGAGCTGCTCCGCGCCGCGTTCCGCGCCGAGGCGCCGAATCTGGGGCAGCACATCGAGGATGGGCGGCGACGACTGGCCGACGCCCTGGAGACCGACGCGTCGGGCAGAGGGTGAGAGAAAGGGCCGCGACATGGGGATGTCCGGCCCCGGTGACCGCAGCGGAGGTACCTTCCGCGCGATCGGTCGAGTCTACTGCGTGCGGAGGATGTGCTGGTACTTCCCGGGCAGCGCGTCAATCTTGCTCCCGAGCTCGTTCCGCAGCCCGTGGTAGCGGCCACGATGTCGTCTGCACTCGCGGGCCGGGCGCCCAGGACGGTAGTCGCGCAGCCGCCCCCGGCCCCCCGAGCCTCCGCAGAGCCGATCCGGCAAACTGAGACACCAGGAAGTTCGCAGCGCCGACGTGCGGCAGCAGTGAGCGCCCCTGGCCACCCCCCCTCGCCTCAGGATCGCGACGGTGGTCTGATGGCGCGCGTCGGGGATTGTGCCCGAACAGGTTCGGTGGTACGGTCCGAGCCCTGGGGACCCCATAGAGCAATTCGCTCCGATTCCCAAAAGGGGACCGAGTGAGGCACGCAGGGACCGTCGCGATGGCAGCGTTCGTCGTGTTTGGAGCGATGGCGGTCGGATCTGGACCCAGGGCCCAGACGAGCCCATCGTCGGTGCGGTCGAGTAATCAGGTGGAGCACGTGGCTCATGCGATCACTGTGTCCCACCAGAAGAAGAAGCACCCTAAAACGGTCAAGGTGTGGAGGAATCAAGCCGCCTGCGCCGGAGAGGCAGCCGCAGCTGCCGGTAACTGGACCACAGCGCAGCAGGAGTTCCTACTGGCCGAGGAGACGACCAAGAACCTCGGGGCATCGACCGTATTCACGTCCCTCGGGCTCGACGTCGCAGCCGTGGCGCTAGACCAGGCGGACGGCTCGATACCAGCCCTGACGGCGCACGACATCTCTACCTATCAGCACGACCTGAAGAAGGGCAAGCAGTGGTTTAAGGGGTGTGGAAAGTGATCAGTACCACCCACCCCCCGCTTCCTCTGGTTGAACGACCAGCCGTACTTGCTCGCCACGAAGTGAAGTAAGGAGACACCGTAATGCGCCATTGGCGGAAGATGACGTGGACGTTGTGGGGTTGGACGATCCTCTGCGCAATCTGGATAGCAACGGGCATTGGAGCCAAGGGGAGTTGCAACGGGCTCTCTCACTCGGCCTGCGTAGCGGCTGGAGACGTCGGTCATGGGATCGCGGTGGTCTTGCAGTTCATCGTCTGGCTGATCGTCTTCCTGGTCTTGAGCGTGATCTGGTTCATGACCCGGCCCAGGGGCCGCGTCTGTCCTCGGTGCGGTGAGAACGTTCGCAGGGGCCAGACGAAGTGCGGGAAGTGCGGCTACGATTACGCAGCCAATCTCTCTGCCGGGGGCGCGGCACCGAGCTGAGATCGGGCCGGTCCAGAATCGTATGGCGACGCCTCAACTCGTGAGTCTGTGCGTTCCGTCTTCCGGGCCGTCACAGCATCCGTGTATAGGGTCCCCATTTCGTGATCAGCGACACTCCACTGGCTGACAGCACCTTACTGCCAGCCTCAAGGCCACAAATTAGCTGGCGACTAAAATCGTGATCGCCCAGCCGTCCCCTACCCGAAGAGACTCAACTGCTCGGTGGGGCCGTCGACAGGCTCGGCCACCACCACACGCAGCACGGGCCGGGGCCCCACCTTGGGAGGCAACGGAGCGGGGACCACGGGAGCTGCTGCCGCCGACTTCCCGCGCCGTGCCCTGAGCTTATCCCACACGTCCTCACCGCCCAGCGATCCGGCGAGCTGGCGGGCCAGCTTCGTTCCGTCCTGAACCTCAGCCTCGGCCAGCTCAAGGAGTGCCGAGCCGCCGAAC
>DATLRN010000060.1:0-6638 GCA_035534695.1 Candidatus Dormiibacterota bacterium | reverse complement strand
CCGCGCGCACCTTTACCGCCCGGAGCACATCCTGGTCGATCGTGAGGGTAGTGCGGGCCTTCGTCACTTTGGCATCTTAGCATCATGATGCACAGATCTGCTAACGGGGCCTCGGGAGACTGGAAGGAGCTGGGTGTCGACCTGATCAGCCGGCAGGGCTCGGGCCCTGGCAGCCACCAAGTCTGGCCGAAGGGCCCAGCAGGGGCAGATCCGGGTGGCCTAGGTGATACGGATGAATCGGTCCTGCAATCACCGGGTGATTTACGGAGCGGGCACGACCCGATTCCTCGAGGATGTGCAGATGTCGTTTAAGGCGTGCCCACGCCCGGTCGAACTGCCCACCAACGCTTAGCGGAGCGGGAGACGGGTCTCGAACCCGCGACCTTCTGCTTGGGAAGCAGAGAGCTAATAGCGGTGTGCTATGACAGTAGATGAGCAAGCGCTGTGCTAAGAATTATGACCTGTAGATCTTGAGACCAGTCAGAGACCATGAGGCGTTCCCGGATTCGGGGTCAATCGAGTGGCATCGAACTTGAAGTGCCTATGAACGAAGAGTCTCCAGCAGGGCGTCCCTCCCGAAGGCTAATGCCCCGTGGGGCACCCAGAGGGGTTCTGGCCCCTGCAAAGCCTGGCGAGCGCCGAAGTCGGCTTCTCTGTGGTCGCTGCCGGGCGCCGTTGCTCGGAATCTACGACTGGGGGCATCCCACTCACCACAGTGCGCTGGACCTGCGGGCAAGCCCAGAGGTCAGATTGTGGAAGCCGGTCGCTGACATCTGGGCGGAGGTTGTGTGGGCGGTTGCTCCTCGAGTGCGAAGGCGGGCCCAGCGGACCGGTCATCTTGAGCCACGACGGCGGCCGCCAGCCGCTGGTGGCGGGATCGATCATCCGTCTTCGCGACCGCTGACCTCGTCACCGAGCGTGCTGAGGCTGCCGGCCTGGGTCCAGTGCTGGCGCTGCGAGTTCGTCAACCTCGTCGAAGTCGCCCCTCGGCCCTGAGGAGTCCGGAGCGACGGACGCCGGGCGCGACCAGAGGTTTAGCCTCGCGCAAGAAACGCTTGAAGGGGCAGATTGTCCGTCGCTCCGGCTTGCGCCTCTCGTAGGGTCGTCAAGTGATGCGCGAGAGAGAAGGTAATCGGATAATCAGCCTCCGAGACGACCACATCGTGCTCGCGATACACGACACCGACGACTTCGAACGGATCTGGTCGGAATAGGGGGGCACCACTCAGCCCCGGGGGGGCGGGCATGTCCAGTTCATACGCTCTAATGGCGCGCCACCCGGGTCGGTCGTCGGGCCGTATCCGGGTCACGTAGCCGCGTAGGAGCGATGCATTGGTTTCGAGCTTAGGCTGGCCGCCGTCGGGATCCACCGAGTTGAGTGGTAGAGGGTAGCCGCAGGAGACGACGTCCTCGCCCCAAGCAGCTGGGGTGGTCGCGAGCGGCAGAACGGGGTCGACAGTGAATCCGACCCGAGCGATCGCGAGGTCGGCCCCGTTCGCGGCCCGCTGAAGGTCCGTCAATTCGAAGGCTCGGTCATAGGTCTGGGTGTAAATGCCTTCCGACCGCACCGCCGCGCAATAGGCCTCGTTCGGGTCGAGCGGACGGCTGACACAGTGCCAACAGGTCAGAAAGGTCCCCTCGCCAAACGTGAATCCAGAGCCAGTAATCGCGATCGGTTGGTACTCGCCATACCCCAGACGTCGAAACTTACCAACCGGAAGCACGTGGCCGGCGACTAGCTCTTCGTAGCTCATCGCGCGAACTCGGAGCCCCCCTTGTAGACCGTCTACACCACCCGTATCCGCTGTTACCTGGTCACCCTCGCCGGGTACAGCCTTGACACGGTGTGCTAGCGTGAAGGATAGGTAGTCCGGACCGGCGCGGTACTTCACCGTTCGCCTCCACGGCCCTAGCACGGCTCGCTCGCCATGTGGCGGCTGGCACGGCTGGAGAAGCCGTGTGAACCAAGCACAGCGAACGCTACGGGCTAGGCTGGCAGCTCTCACGCTGCACGCCACTCACGACAGCCGAGAGGTAACCGCGCCCGCGCGGCGGGCGTTTCTGGCCAAGTTTGAGGCTGAGGTCGATCCCTTCGGGAAGCTGAGCCCCGAGGTGCGCACGAGGGTTGCCACCCAGCGGATGCGCAGCCACATGAAACTCTTGGCCGCGCGATCGGCCCTTGCTCGGAGCGGAAGGGCCAAGACCGTCACGGTTGAGATTCCGAGTGAGTCGCCTTCCGCCGTGGTGGCCGCGGTCGAGAGCGTGGCAGGGGACGCTCAGTGATGCCGGCGGCACGAGCGTCGATCCGCGTCCGACCGACCAAGGATCTCACGAGTCGGCTTCGAACTCTCTACTGCGGCCGGGCGGATTGTCGGGCTCGGGACGGCGATTCCTGCGAAGCGGGCCACTGCCCTCGTCGCCACCTAGAGGCTGCGATCCGACGTGCCATGCCGAGGGACGGTCGTTGAGCAGGTCCATTCGCGTAGATGTGACCTCAGCCAGGGCCCCGATCTGGCAAGGCCGTGGTGCTCGCGTCCAACAGGCGCACCTTTATGGGCGGCCGTGCCGCGTTCGGTTTGCGGGAGAGGTGGTGGGTCCCTTGACTGCCACCGACCTGCGCATTTGGATGGAGTTAGTGTCGCGCTGGGACGCTGCCGCCCGTCCCCCGGAGCGAGAGGTCACATTCGCGATGCGAGAACTGGCCAGCACTCTCGGATACCGCGGCTACGGCGGACGGCAGGCGCAGCTAGTAGCCAGTTCGCTCGAGCGACTTCAAGCGGTCTCTATCAAATCTGCGATCCGGTACTCCGATGGCCCGGACGCTTACCGGTCATGGAGCCTGCTGGAGGCGTGCGAAGTAACTGACGCCGATGTCATCCGCAGTTGGGCCAGGATCTCGCTGGAGGTCGCCCAGCGCATCGAAGGTCACGGCTGGACATGGGTCGAGCTGCCCATCTACGACGCCCTGCGCACCCAGGATGAGCTAGCTGCCCGGCTGTGGTTGTACCTCCGGTCCGAGCGCCTGAAGACGGTGTGGCGGTATCCGCTCTTTGATCGCGGCGCACCTACCGACGCTCCGCCGATCGCGTCACTGCTTGGGCTGCACTCCGCCAAGGTGCGGAGCGTCCTTGCACGAGTACGGGAAGCCGCCGCACTGGTCTCTGACTGTGACAGTCGCTTCGAGTTGGGCGTGGAGCTCGACCGGAAGCGGAAGGTCTGGAACCTCACCGCGGTCCGCCGGCCTGCCAGGCAACCGCAATGCAGCCGCCAGGTCCCCGGGGTGCAACCAGAGATAGTGAATGCCTGGGGATCGCGGTACCACGGACTCCCCTCTCGGTCCCAGGTGGGAATTCTGGTGGAGCTTCTAACTCGCTGGACGTCCGCCGAGGGTTCCCAGATCCTCCTTGAGGCTAAGGAAGATCCGCTCCGAGAGTGGATGTCGCGCGATCGGCAGCGCTCTCGCGACCGGCTTTGCGCTGCTGCTATCCAAGAGCGGACGTGGGCCGCGACGAAGGCATCTGAAGAGGCCGTAGCCCGTGGCGGGATGGTCGGGATCGGGGAAACCCTAGCCCAGATCGCCGCAGCTCGGATAGCCTCGTGACGCCCCGGATCCGCCATGTACTTCCACGGGCGTTTTCATGTACTTCCACGGGCGCTGCCATGTACTTTGGCGGGCGCTCGCGAGATCAGAACCGACCCCTACCGTCGTATCTCTTACCGTCGGTTTTCCGTCGGAGACTCCCCATCCGGCTCCCTTGGGCCTCCGCAGGGAGCCACCAGGTCCGCCAGCGCGAGGGATATCTCTGCGGTTGCGCGAGGAGCCCAGCGCTCCCGTCGCACTTCGTTCGGTCACGTGCCACCGGCCCGGTCCGATTCGTCGCCGGTGCGTCGAGCGAGCTACGCCACGCCCTACTCGGTCGCCGGAGTAGATCGGCCTCGCGTGGCCTCCCACCGCTCTCTAGCGCCAGGGCGGGCGACGAACTCATCCAGAAGCCTCTCCACCCGGTCGCCCTCTTCGGCGATCGTCGCCTCGGTCCGCTCCAAGAACTGCCAGATCTCCTCGCAGACGGCGTGGGCTCGCTTGTAAAGCTGGACGCTCCCCGGGAGCAATCCCTCGGGCTGATCTCCTTCCTCGACCAGCTCCCGCTCCACACGCTCCAGGAGTACCCACCTTCCTTCGCAGATGGCCTGCGCCTCCTTGTAGAGGCGGATCAGGCGTCCTTCCCCGCCGAGGAGCCCCTGGTATGGGATCTGGGAGACGGCCCGAGTGAGAGGCAGATTCCGTGTGATCGCCCCCAACTCGACCGGAGGCTGGACTCCCCTGCTGCCCTTGGCTCTTGGCCGGCGCAGCTCGCCATCCGCCTCGAGTACCGGCATCCGCGGCGACACCTTGCGACCGCCTGGGTGGACAACTTTGTCGCCTGGCTGAAGCAGCGCGCTGACCCGCTCGCGTGCTCTCCTTCTGCGCCCAGGGTCCGGGGTCTTCTTGCCAGGGGTTTTCGGGGGCGTGAACTCTCCTCGCTGGTTGGGAGGCTGGCGAAAGCAGAGCCAAACCTCGGTGTACCAGCAGCTTACTGGTGTGTAGGCCCCTCTTGTGCACGAAGTTCAGGGGTACCGGTCCGCGACGACTTCTTCAGAGCTCCGGTGCAGCGTTGCGACGGGCGGGGCCCGTCTTGGCTAAATTCCTATGCTATGGTCTACCCATGTCTAAACTAGAGGCTACTAGCGGCGAGTGGAGGCCGGGAACCCCGTGACTCCCACAGAGGCGCGAGTGGGCATGGCCATCTGGCTGACGCCGGTAGTCGTGATCTCCGCCCTGGCCCTCCATCTCCACGTTGGGCTACCGAGTGGCTTGGGGCTCACCGGAGTCCACGGCGAGCTGACTCAGATGGCCAACTCGGTTGCGAACAACCTGACCAACAAGCTCGGGATGGGGGGCTAGGGATGGCTCAGTTCTCCGAGCTGCTTCTACAGCGCGACCTCGAACATCTGCACATAGAGGGACAGCGGGACTGCGAGGAGCGCCTTCTCACAGCCCGCTCGTCCTTCCACTTCTCTCTTGGCGATAGAGGGTTGATCGCTGGACTGAGCGTCATCGGGGCACTTGCCGGCCTCGCGCTGGTCGTCGGCTTAGTCGGAGTTGCCCATTAGTGCCGCCCCGAATGGAGCCACACACCGGACCCATTTCTTACTGGAGGATTCTCATGAATAAGGCTAGGCGGTTCATCACGCTGGCGGCGACCTCGGCCATCTTGGCTTCCGCGGGCCTGGTTGGCGGAGCGGCGCTGAGCGCTACACCTCTGGTCACGTCAGCCCTCGCCTGCTCGTTTGGCTGCGAAGCCGGCGGCGGAGGGACTGTGCTTCCGCTCGCGAGTTGCGGCACCGCGTGCCCCATACAGAGAAGGCTGGATTACTACCGAGCAGTCCATGGCGGCCAAATTGTCCTGGGCGAATACGAGTTCACAGCGGCCACCCTTATCCAAAAAGAAACGTGGGAAACGTCTGCGAGGGTCCCCCACCTAGTCACGTCCTATGAGGTCATCGCGTCCTACCCCAAGGGATCCGGCGTGACCTCGCAGATTAGCCAGGACGGGACGCTATCAGCAAGCGGTCAGGTCGTATTCACCACCCTTTCGGGTTCGGCCGCGTTCTCGGCGGGACCACTTGTCTGGGCCTTCTATCAGCCACTGAAGGAAGATAGAACTGGTAGTGCGTACGTAAAGGCGGGCCTCGTTACTCCGTATGGCCTGGTGACACTTCCGGCCGCCGAAGCGGGTGCTGCGGTGAGCGGTTACCCAGGACCAGCTTGACGTGCGGAGAGGCGCAACCGTGAACCGAGCCTATATCGCAGCGGCGGCCGCCATCCTCGCGTTGGGAGGAATCCTCGCGGGCTGCGCGGCCACTGCGTCGCCGCAGCCGGCAGCGGCTTCCGGCGGCTGGGTGCTCAGGCTGGGGCAGACACCGTCGTACGCCCCGTCAGGGGCAAGCCCCCGCGCCGTCGTGGCGCAGTGTTCGCGAGCGTGCGATGGCGCACAGGTGATCGTCACCTCGCCGAAAGGCGCAGCTTCCACATACTCCGTCACGATCGGAGCACCAGTGCTGTCCGGTCACGCGCGGCGCGCTGCTGTCGCGTCCCACATCCAGTCGAACCGCAACGACGGGGCGTTCTACGACTTCATCGGGATCACCTCGACCAAATCGGGGCGAGTAAGCGAGTACATCGCCGTGACCTCGTTTCGTGGCCGTGGTCGTGGCGATCGCGTCTCTCTAGTGGACGGGAGCCGCCGGGTGTCCATCGCCTTGCCGGTAGGTAAGTGATGACAGGTACCAAGCGAAGGCCAGGGGGCCGCACGGTGAAGGCCAGGATGCCCCTGCGCCATTCGGATGGCAGCGTTTCGCGCCCCCGGGCGCCTGGCTCGCGGGGTCAGCAACCTCCGGTGAGGTTGGGGCTGGTGACTAGCCAACTCCCGCTGATACGACCGGTCGGGGAAATCCCATGGTCGTGCCCCATAAAGTGGTGTAAGTAGCGGGACCGAGAAGGTGCCCGCCACGGTGGGCACGAAAAAGGCCACCGTGCCACCGACCCTATTCACAGACCAGGAGACACGATGACCCCCACCAGCATGCCATTAGACGCC
>DATLRN010000059.1:0-23469 GCA_035534695.1 Candidatus Dormiibacterota bacterium | reverse complement strand
GGCCGCCGGCCCTGCGCACGTCGCCCCAAGCGGTCGTTGCTAGACCTAGGAGGCGTAGCTGTGCAGTCTCCCACTGACCCCGGGGCCACCTGGCCTCGGGGATCCCACCGCCTCGTCAAATCGATCCGCCCTGATCGCGGGGTCGTGCCCCATAGAGTGGTGTAAGTAGCGGGACCGAGAAGTTGCCCGCCACGGTGGGCACAAGAAAGGCCACCGTGCCACCGACCCTTTGCACAGACCAGGAGAACACGATGACCCCCAACAGCATGCCACTGGACGCCCTGCTTGGCTACGTCTCGAACTCGGACCAGGACACGCTGCGGGAGATCCTGGAGCACACTCTGCAAGCCCTGATCGAGGCGGAAGCCGCGGCAGCGGTGGGGGCCCAGCCCCACGAGCGAACGGAGAGCCGAGTGGGCCACCGCAACGGGCATCGGCAAAGGACGGTGGATACCAGGGTGGGCCGGCTGGAGCTGGAGATCCCCAAGCTGCGCCAGGGGAGCTTCCTGCCCAGTTTGCTGGAGCCCAGGCGGCGGATTGAGCGGGCGCTCTGGGTGGTGATCCAGGAGGCCTGGGTGCACGGGGTGTCTACCCGCAAGGTGGACGACCTGGTGCAGGCGATGGGCGGCTGCCATGTCTCCAAGAGCGAAGAGAGCCGGATCTGCCAGGAGCTCGATGCTGAGCTGGCCTTGTTCCGGGAGCGGCCGCTGGACGACGCCCAGTACCCCTACGTCTGGTTCGACGCGACGTACGAGAAAGTGCGCCAGGGTGGGCGGATTGTGAGCCAGGCGGTGGTGGTGGCGATTGGAGTTCGCGAGACCGGCGAGAAGGAGGTCCTGGGAGTGGCGGTGGGCGCCAGCGAGACCGAGGCCTTCTGGCTGGAGTTCTGCCGCTCCTTGGTGGCGCGAGGGCTGCACGGGGTGCTGCTGGTGATCTCCGACGCCCATGAGGGGCTGCGGAGCGCGTTGGCGCAGTGCTTCGCCGGCGCCAGCTGGCAGCGCTGCACCGTGCATTTCCTGCGCAACGTGGTGGCCGCCTGCTCCCGCCAGGACGCTCCGGCGGTGCTGGCGCTGGTGAAAACGGTCTTTGCCCAGCCCAGCCAGCCGGCGGCGAGCCAGGCGATCTCCCAGGCGCTGGAGCTGCTGGAGCCGAGGTACCCCAAGGTGGCGAGGCTGCTGCGCGACGCCGAGCACGACGTCCTCTCCTATCTGGCGTTTCCCACTGAGCACTGGCGTTCCATCCGCTCCACCAACGCCCTGGAACGGGTGAACGCCGAAATTGACCGACGGGCCAAGGTGGTGGGTATCTTCCCCAACAGCGCTTCACTGCTGCGGCTCTCCACAGCCGTGCTCCAGGAACAACATGACGAGTGGCAGGACGGCCGCTGCCACTTCTCCCAACAGTCCATGGCCCGGCTGGACCCCGCCAACCAGGACCGGCTCACCAACCCCCTGACTGCTGGGTTAGCGGCCTGATGAACCTACCCCTGCGGTCCGCCGGAATTTACACCAACGATGGGACTTGACTATAGCGACTGCAGCCAGCGGTCGCTGAGGGTCGACCACGATCCCGGCAGGTACCACATCGGTTCCTGCCGGGATCTGGCTCAGACCTCCCGGCTGGCGTAGCCCAGCTCGGCGGCGAGGGCCGGCTCTGGAGGGCTCGTCACCTCGCCGACCACCTCCACGCGGCCCTCTCCGACGGGTCCGGCGTTGGGGCGGCCGAAGATTGCGAAGATGGTTCCCGCGACCACGAAACTCACTAGGTAGGAGACGTCTCCCAACTGGGGATAGGCGGTTGGGATGGGACCGACATACCAGGTCTGATTCATGAACGGCACCGACACCGCCAGACCGACCAACCAGGCGATGGTCCCCACCCTGATAGTGGAATTCTGGTCGTAGAGGGCACGGAGCTCGTATGAGCCGCGGTGCTTGAAGAACCAGTCGACCAGGACCACGGCAACCCACGGTCCGATCCAGTAAGAGAGCAAGAGCAGGAAGTCGCTGTACTGGCTGGCCGCCTGGGTGGCATTGCTGCCGCCGGTGGCCAGCAGCCCGCCCAGGACCCCGACCACGATCGCCGCCTGCCAGCGTCTGAACCGGAAGCGCACCGCCGCGGCCACCACCAGGGCCACCAGGATGGCAGCACCCGCCACGATCGGAGTTGCGATCAATGACTCCTTGTCGGTCAGGAGAGTCGAGTTCGCCACGAGGAGAACCCCCGCCGTTACTCCCCCGAAGATGACGGCCGCGATCCCAGCTCGCACGAGGGGCGACTTTTCGACCTTCACCACCAAGGCGGACATCGATCCGCTGTAGATGTTCAGGGCGTTGGCGCAGGCGGTGCCGACAGCGATCGCCAGCAGGGCGACCTGGGCCAGCGGTCCCGGCATGAGGAAGGCGATGGCATTGGCCGGGTTGGCGGCGGTTGCGGCTGGCATGGCGATCGAGACGGTGAGCGCCCCCATCCACTCGAGGATCAGGCAGGGGATGAACATTCCGAGCGCGGTCCACCAGATGATGCTGGAGGGCTTGGCCGACTTGGGCAGGTACCGGGAGTAGTCCGAAGCGAAGGGCATCCACCCGAAGGCGTAGGAGAGGGCCAACCCGATCGTGATGATGAACCCACCAGTGGGTCCGCCAAACGGCACCGGGGCCTTGGGGTTGAAGGGCAGGCCGTAGTGGCCGGCCTTGAAAGTGAAGAACGCGAGGATGAGGAAGACCGCCACCAGGGCCACGCTCATCCACTTCTCGAAGGCGTGGATCATGTTGTGGCCGTAGACCGCCAGGGCCACCTGGCCCACCACCATGATCGCCAGCGCGACGAAATAGTTGAGATGGGCCAGCTCCGCGAGGGCGAAGGTCCCGTAGACCGTGTTCACCGCGAACCAACCGATTCCCGCCAGGTAGTTCAGTCCCGCCGGCCCGAAGTTCCCCAAGAGCCCAAAGGGAGCCCGAGACTGGATCATCTGGGGCACGCCCAGGCGGGGGCCGAAGGTGCTCAGCAGTCCCAAAAGAAGCGCGCCCAGGATGTTGCCGATGGCCAAGGCGACGAAGGCGCCCAGCATGCTGACGCCGAAGGTGCCCACCGCAAGGTTGCCGATCACCCAGGTCGCCAGCACCAGGTTGGCGGCCATCCAGAGGGTGAACATCTGGAACGGCTTGCCGTGGCGCTGGGCCTGCGTGATGTGCTCCAGACCTTGGGGCTCGATTTCAAGGACCTCGTCCTTGTACATGTGTCCCGCGCCGGCAACGCTCTCAGTCATCTGGCCTCCTCCCGCATCTGATCCCAACGAATTCCCACCGCCCGGCCCGGTCTGCTGACCGGCTCCGGGTGGAGAAATCTTCCCCTACATGTAGTGGGCTGTCAAGGTCTCAGGCACAATATCTTGGCCTCAGACCGGAGCCACCTCCGGTCAGCCAAGACGCGGGTGATGCAGCTGCGCCCGCCCGCGCTTCCTATGGCATAACCTTCCGACCAGCACCGGTCGATGAGCCCGATCCGAAGAGGGAGGCGAGGATGGAGACCAAGATCCACGGAACGACGCTGCCGGTCCTGGAAGTGACTCTGCAAGATGGAGAGAAGCTGGTCGCCGAAGGGGGCGAACTCTCCTGGATGTCGCCCAACATCAACCTGCACACCACCAGCGGGGCACTGGGCCAGTCCGGCGTGTTCGGCGCGATCAAGCGGGCCGCCAGCGGCTCGAGCATCTTTCTCACCGAGTACACGGCTCAGGGTGGGGTTGGTCAGGTGGCGTTCGCCACCAAGCTTCCCGGCTCGATCCTGCCGATCAACGTCATCCCTGACGGATTCCTGGTCCAACGGCACGGGTTCCTCTGCGCGACGGGAGATGTGGAGCTCTCCTTGGGGTTCCAGCGCAAGCTGGGAGCGGGGCTCTTTGGCGGAGATGGGTTCCGCCTTCAGAAGGTCACCGGGACGGGCCAGTTCTTCGTCGAGCTGTCCGGAGAGGTCGTGCGCAAGGATCTGGCCCAGGGGGAGCAGCTACTAGTGCACCCCGGTCACATCGGACTCTTCCCGGCCACTATGCCCTTCGAGATCACCACCGTGCCGGGGATCGGCAACAAGATATTCGGCGGCGACGGGCTGTTCCTGGTCCGGCTAAGCGGCCCGGGCACCGTACTGCTGCAGTCGCTGACGATCGTCAAGCTGGCCGCGGAGATCCAGGAGTACATGCCCAGCGGTCGCTGAGGTAGCGATTTCGCCGCCAGCGATCGGTCGACGCGGCGGTGTACGCCCTCACCGAGCGGCCAGGATCGAACTTGCCGAGTAACAACGCGACGTTGTGTACAACACGCGGAGCGGCGACTGCGGATTTGCGTGCCCGCGGCCTATTTCGCGATGGCCCCTAACGGCGGCGACGGCGCCAGGAGCCGGGCGCAACCAGCGTCGGTGGAGTGTCGCTGGAATCAGACGGCTCGGTCGCTCACGGCGAGCCGTAACCCCCACCGGACTCGAGTCCAACTGCACCGCGACCGACCTTTACTGTGACAGCGTCGCGCGGAGCACGGCTTGTGCCAACTCCGGCGCTAATGACGCGGGTCACCGGATACTCTGGGCACATCCCGCCTATCAGCGCGATGCGGGCGTCACTCCCCCAGACCGTCTCTGACAGCGCCAACTGTGCACGCGGGACTGGGAAACAAGCGTATCGAGAAGGGGTTGACGTCTCGACCGAGACGGACCATTACACGCCGTGCGCGGGCCCTGGATGAATATTGCACCGACGAGTGAGTGCCCTGATTACGACCAGGTATTTGCCGGGGCTTGGTTCGGAATCGGCAGCACGGGCTCGCCCTCTCGACTGTCGTCAAGGCCCGTGGCAGATAGCGACGTCATCAACAGCTGCCGTTCCGGCACCGCGAGCTGCTTGCGGTAGTGGTTTATTAACGGCTGCCGCTGGACGTAGTCGCGGCACCGAGGCGACTCTCACGAGATCACATTGCTTTCGGTAGACAGCCAACTGGAATCGGCACGCCAGCTCTCGGCACGCTGATCTCCTGGTACCACGCCTGATACGAGGAATCCTGTGGTAGGGATGGACTCCGGCCTAGCCCGACCCGCGCTCGGCCAGTAACCCCAGTCCGCCCTCGAACGCGCAGGAGACGACGTTTCCGCCTGAGGCGACCTAAGCAGTTACCGGCCAGTCTGTTCGAGGGCGCGCCAGGTGCGTGGTCACGTCTATAGTCGACTTGGACCGCTCAAACTCAGCCACCTCGAGGAGGAACCAGACTTGGCAGCGCCGTTCTTCGGTTACCACCTGCCCAACTACAGCTTTCCCGGTACGGCGGATGACGCTCTCTTCGACCACGTCGCAGAGATGGCGGTGGCAGCTGAGGCAGCCGGGTTCGACATGGTCACGGTGATGGACCACTTCTACCAAATCCGTGGGGTGGGCGCGGAGACCGAGCCGATGCTGGAGTCCTACTCGACTCTGGCGGCTCTTTCCCAGCGGACCAGGACCATTCGGCTGAGTGCATTGGTGACCGGCGTCACCTACCGCAATCCGGCGCTCTTGGTGAAGATGGTGACGACCTTGGATGTCCTCTCCAAGGGGCGCGCCATCCTTGGCTTGGGAGCTGCCTGGAACGAGGATGAGCATGTCGGGTATGGCTTCGATTTCCCAGCCATTGGCAGGCGCATGGATCGGCTCGATGAGGCGGCCCACATCGCCAAGCTGATGTTCACCGAGGAACGTCCGAGCTTTACCGGCAAGTATTTCCACATTGACCGGGCGCTCAACGTGCCCCGACCGATCCAGCCCGGCGGACCCAAGCTCATGATCGGTGGCGGTGGCGAGCAGCGCACGCTGCGCATTGTCGCCAAGTACGCCGACATCTCCAACCTGTTCCCCGGACTCGAAGGCACCAAGCGCAAGCTCGCAATTCTGGAGCGGTACTGCGAGGAAGAGGGACGCGATCCTTCCGCCATCCTCAAGACGGTCATGTCTCCGTGTCTGTTGGCCCTCGACGCGGCGCAGGCGCGTGAGCTCAAGGAGCAGATCCCCCCGGAGCGACTGGCCACCATGGGAGAGCCAGTGCTGCCCGAGCAGGCGGCCGAGCTGTTGCAGCCCTATCTCGATGCCGGGATCGGAGGCTTCACCTTCGGTAACCCCAACCTCAGCACGCCCGAACTGCTTGCCGCTGCCGGCGAGCTGAAGCGCCACCTGAGCTGATCTCTCGACGCTGGGGGCTCATCGCCAGATCGTCTTGAGTTGGACGCTGCTGGCGTCCGACAGCCAACACGCTGGCCCGGCGAATCGACTTGCATCTCCCCACAACTCTCGGGAGATTGTGAGTCGACTATCAGGGCTCCCCCAGCTGCGAGCGGTTCACTGGGTCAGCGGCCAACCCGCCCGACCGATCACCGACCGGGGGTGTGCCGCCAATGAGGAGCTGCTTGATGAAGCGAACGGCAAACCGAATACTTCTGGTCGGCGCCACCGCCGCCGGACTGACTGGGCTCGGCATCGGAGTTGTCTCCCTCACGACTGCCGCCGCCGCCAGCGCGTCAGGCGGCGTTCCGGCAGCCCAAGTGGCCGCCGCCACGACGCCGGCCACGACACCCTCTACCCCCGGACCGGGCAACGGCATGATCCCTGGGAACTGTCCGAACATGTCCGGCTCCGGCAGCTCCGGCGCCACTAGCGGTACTTCGTAGCGCCGCGCCGCTCGGGCGCCCGGTCGGCCACTGGGGCAGGGCCGTGGCGCCCTTTCGGCGAGGGCTACCGAGGCGGAGGCAAGTCGGCTGGCGGGGAGATCGAGGACCCGTCCTCCAGGGATGCCTCCAGCTGGAGGGTGCGGCGGAAGGCAGCCCAGACCGCATCTCCGATCACCGTCCGGAAGCGCCCACGTTCCAGCGCCGCCAGAGCTTCGGCCGAGGTGCCTCCTGGGGAAGTGACCATGTCACGAAGCTGGGCGGGATGCTCGCCACTCTGGATAGCGAACTCAATCGATCCACGCAGGGTCTCCAACACCAGTCGGCGAGCCAGTTGTCGGGGGAAACCGAGATGGACCGCTGCTTCCACCAGTGACTCCGAGAAGAGGAAAGCGTAGGTGGGACCGGTTCCGCTGACCGCGGTGGCCATCGCCACCTGGCGTTCATCCTCCACCTCGAGCTCGGTACCGAGGGCGGAGAGCAAGGCCCGAACCCGGGATTTGGCCTGGGCGGAGACCTCGGGGGTGGCGAACCACACGCTCACTCCGGCGCCGATCTGAGCCGGGGTGTTGGGCATGGTCCGGACGATCGCCCGGTGCTCCAGCCGCGAGCTGAGGGCGGAGGAGCTGGCTCCGGCCACGATGCTGATCACCAGGGTCTCCGGGCGCACCGCCCCCACCAGCTGGAGCAGCACCCGGGGCAGGACCTGAGGCTTGACCGCCAGGAGCAGGATGTTGGCCCGGCGCGCCACCTCGGCGTTGTCGGCCACCACCGTCACCCCGAAGCGCTCCTCGAGCTCACTAGCCCGCTCGGCCCGAGGGTGACTGCAGACCACCTGGGCACTGCTCAGTAGTCCCCGGCGCAGCAGGCCTGCGATCATGGCCTCGGCCATCACGCCGGCGCCAACCACTCCGAGAGTGCTGGAGCTGAGGTCCGCCTCCTGATCTGGCTGCGCCACTTCGGGTTGGGTCATGAGTAGGCGCTAGGTTGCCACATCTGCGGTGATCGCGGTACGGGCTAGAAATACAAGCAGGCGAACTGACACAATCGGGAGGTGCCCCGCCACTCACGGAGGCCAGCACCAAATCACCGAACCACGGCTTGCCAGGAGGGACCAGCGCCATGCAGGAAGACATCAAAGCTGAGACGGTGAGCATCGCCGGGCACGGTGGCGATCAGATCGAGGCATATCTGGCACAGCCGTTGGATCAGGGCCAGGTCGGGTCCGTAGTCGTGATCCATCACATGCCCGGCTACGATGCGTGGAGCAAGGAGGTCACCAGGACCTTCGCCGCTCATGGCTACCTGGCCATCTGCCCCAACCTGTACTCCCGCGATGCCCCGGGGGCCAGCCCGGACGATGCCGCGGCCGCAGTGCGGGCCAAGGGAGGGGTGCCGGACGATCGGCTGGTCGGTGACGTGGGCGGCGCCGCCGCCCATCTGCGGGCCCTCTCTTCCAGCAACGGCAAGGTGGGGGTCATCGGGTATTGCTCAGGCGGTCGCCAGTCGTTCCTCTCCGCCTGCAGCCTTCCGCTCGACGCGGCAGTGGTCTGCTACGGAGCCTTCATCGTCGGTGACCCTCCCGAGGGCATGCCCCTCAAGGTGACCTCGATTCTGCACCTCGCTCCCAAGCTCGCCTGCCCGGTCCTGGGACTGTTCGGCGCCGAGGACCAGTACCCGTCTCCGGAACAGGTCGCCGTGCTTGAGCAGACCCTGAAGGACCAGGGTGCCGATTATGAGTTCCACAGCTATCCCGGGGCCGGCCACGCCTTCTTCTCGCCCGACCGCCCCAGCTTCCGTCACGAGGCCGCCAAGGCAGGGTGGGAGGAGATCTGGGAGTTTTATGGTCGCCTGCTGGCCGGCGGAGGCGCCTGACGTGTGCACCTACCAGACCGAGACCCTCAACCTGCGGGGGAGCGGCAAAGGCGCCCAGGGCTGGTTCTCGGTCACCGATGCCGGCGTGTATTTCGACCATCCGGTGCATGCCGCCGCTGAGCACACCCTCAACCTGGACTTCCTCAACCCCTCCCTCGGTCCTGCTGCGCGCGTGGCCGTGGAACTAAACGCCGACTCCGCGCTCGCCCTGGCGGAGGCGATCCAGAAGGTTCTGGCAGCCAGCGAACCCGCCCGGGTCCAACCCCGTCGACCCAGCCCCGCCGACCCAATTTCTTAGACTGGTTGGGTGGCAGGTATTTTGCGCGATCTGACTCGGCGGCTGGCCCTGGACCACGGACGCTTCCACACCATGCGCTGTAGAGGCTGAACCGAGCCCAGCGGAGCGACCGGAATCACGGCGCACAGGGATTGTGCGCGCCGGACCCACCACTTTCTTGTCGAGAGGATTAAGTATGTCCACCACTGACCAATTGCTGGAAAACAACGCTCGCTACGTCACGTCGTTCAACCGCGGCGCCCTGCCCATGCCGCCGGCGAAGAAGGTCGCCGTCCTTGCTTGCATGGACGCGCGCTTGGTGGTCGGCAAGATCCTCGGGCTGGAGGAGGGTGATGCGCATGTCATTCGCAACGCCGGGGGCGTGGCCACCGACGATGCCATCCGCTCCTTGGTGATTTCCCAGCGGCTGCTGGGGACGGAGGAGATCATCCTGATCCACCACACCGACTGCGGCATGCTCACCTTCCGAGACGACGAGGTCAAGAGTCAAATCGAGAAGGAAACGGGACTGCGTCCCAGCTTTGCGCTGGAGGCCTTCCCCGACTCAGCGGAGGACGTCCGCCAATCCATCGGGCGCATCAAGGCGAGTCCCTTTATTCCCAAGAAGGACCAGATCAGAGGATTCGTCTACGACGTCAAGACCGGCAAGCTCGACGAGGTCTTTACACCGACCAGCAGCTGACCACCCAGGCGGCGCCGGCTCGGACCGGCTCCGCCGTCCTGCTGCGGATTGCTACCCTGAGCTTCGCGGTTTCGCCGTCCGGAGGGCGAGCGGGCAGCCACCCGAGCGCTGGAGAACGTGGGTTGGAGCGGAGCGCCGGAAGCAGTTACCGCCGCACTTGGGAGTTCCCGCTTGGCAGAGCCCACCGTGGACTGGGAGATCCTAGACGAGTACGGGATCGCTCACCCGCGGACAGCCTTCTGCAACAGTTTGGCGGCCGCCCTCGAGTTCTCGAGGCTCGGTGAGTCACGAGCGGTGTGTCTGAAGGGGGTCACCCGAGCCCACAAGTCCAGCTTGGGCTTGGTTGCCCTGAACCTGGAGTCGGAGGGCGACCTAACTGATGCCTGGACGAGGCTCCGTGAGCGATCAGTGGAGCTCGGGCTCGGGCCAGGCCTCCTGGTTCAGGACCAGGTACCGCCAGGCAGGGAGCTGATCCTGGGGGGTCGGCGCGACCCCGTCTTCGGACCGGTCATTCTCCTGGGCATCGGAGAGTCCTTCGCGGAGGTGATGCCGCAGACCCGCTCGCGCTTGCTCCCGTTTGCCGCGGATGAGGCGGAGGAGATGACGGTCGAGATCTTGGGCACGGGTCACCCCCAGGTTGCTCAGCTGGTGACGGCCGCCTCCCGGCTGCTGGTGGACCACGGGGAGGTCGAGGAGCTGGACCTGAATCCGGTGATCCTCACCGAGGACGGGCCGGTGGCGTTGGATCTTCGCGTGATCTCCGCGGCGCCCGGCACTGAGCGGCCGTCACCTCTCGCCAGGGAGGCCCACACCTCGGCAGACGTCGCCATCGGTCGAATGGTGGCACCTCGCTCGGTGGCGCTGATCGGCGCCAGCACTGACATTGGCAAGGCAGGTGGTCGAGTGCTGCACTACTTGAACGTTCGGGGCCTCGCGGACCGCGTACATCTGGTCCACCCCCGGACCACCCAGATCGGCGGTCTAGCCACGGTCGGGACGGTTGGGGAGTTACCCCAGGGGGTTGACGTGGCTGTGATCGCCACTTCGGCCGAGGCAGTCGCCGGGCTCCTCGGGGAGTGCGCGGACCAGGGGATCAGATCAGCGATCGTGTTCGCAAGCGGCTTCAAGGAGGCGGGGCGGGAGTCGCTGGAAGAGGAGGTCCGCCAGATTGCCCGGAGTCGGGGGATCCGGGTGTGTGGGGTCAACTCGATCGGGGTCGCCGGCGACCTCCCGCTCACCTTCAGCAGGGCCCTTGACTACCCCGTTGCTGTGGCCGGTTCGGTCTCCTTCGTCACGCAGAGTGGCGCTCTGGGAGGGAGCCTCCTGGTCCGCTCGTGGGCCCACCAGCTGGGCACGGCTCGGTTCTTCTGTGTCGGCAATCAGACCGACCTCACCATTCCGGATTTTCTGCGGTTTCTGGCCCAGGACGCGAGCACCCGCACGGTCGGTCTCTTCTTGGAAGGGGTAGATGACGGTCGCGAGTTCGCTCTGGCTGCTCGAGCGGTGACCTCTGCCGGCAAGGGACTGGTGGTGCTGCGCAGTGGAGTGACGGAGGCCGGCGCGATCGCCGCCCGCTCCCACACCGGAGCTCTGGCGGGCCGCGAGCAGCTGTATGGCCAGGTGATCAGGGACAGCGGCGCGACTCGGGTCACCGACCTGACGGAGCTGATCGCAGTCTGCGAGACGCTGGACTGGCAGCCGCCCGCTCAGGGGCGCCGGCTGGGCATCGTGGCCACTTCTGGGGCCGCCTGCAGCCTGCTGGCCGACAGCGCTCTCGGGCACGGAATGACTCTCCCTTCCTGGAGTGCGGCGACCACCGCTGCCCTCCGTGCCGTGCTGCCGACCTTTGCATCGGTGAGCAACCCAATCGATACCACGGCGAACGTCCTCAGGGATCCTGCGCTGCTGGGGCGAGCCATGGAGTGCGTCGCCGCCTCGCCGGACGTCGACGTGATCGTGGTCTCGCTCTCGACCATCATGGGCGAGTCATCCCTGGTGGTGGCGGACGACCTCATCCGGATGGCCCGCCAGAGTGACAAGCCGGTGCTGGTCACCTGGAGCCTGCCCGAGGTGGCCTGCCAGGACGCCTTTGACAGACTTCGGAAAGCGCGGATCCCGGTCTTCGACTCCTTAACGCTGGGGATCCTCGCCGCCCACGCATTGACCCGAAGTGCAAATCCCCGCGGCTGAGCCCAGGCTCAGCTCCGTCCGAACTTTGGCAGGGACTCGAGTTGACTGTGCGCGATTCCGTCGAATCTGGTGGGGAGGGGCACGATCGGAGCTCGCTGCTGGGGGTCGTAGAGCGGCACCGAGGCCGGGTCGTCGAGGATCACCTGCAGGGCCAGCTCCGCCGCGCCGACCAGGACCGCGTCCCGTCCGAAGTGGGGCTTTACCAGCTCTACCCGCTGATGCTCGGCGTCATAGATTCCCTGGTGCAGTAGCTCGAAGATCGTCGGCCGAACTAGGTCCAGCAGTTCCTCGAACATTCCTTCCAGGATCAGCATCTCCGGATTGAGGCTGTTGACCAGGTCGACGAGTCCGACGCTGATCCACCGGGCGGTTGCCTCGACCGCGATCAGGCAGGCGGGATCGCCCTCCTGGGCCGTGCGCAGCACTTGCTCGGCCACCCGGCCGCATATGTTGTCGCCCGCAACTTGTCACTAGCTAACAGCTCAGCGACTCTGTCACCCCGTGGAAAGAGAGCGGGTGCCGTTCGACGGCCGACGACCACCGGCCGGAGCCGAAGCCGTTGGCCGTAGGGGCAGTGGCGTGGTAGGGGTGGCGGGCCGTTTGGGATCGCGGTGCGGCTTCGGGCAGCTCCCGATCGTGGTGGCAGGGCACCCTTGGGGTGGGTCGGATACTGGATTCCATGCGGTACGAGGGGTACCGGTGTGGATCAACACTCCTCCAGCCGACCACGGCGCGGAATCGCTGGACTTGCGTCGGCACGGGCCGGTGCGAGGTGGTGGGGGCTTTCCTCTGGTCCCGGGTCATTCCTCCCCGGGATCGCCAGCGCGACGTCGCCCGCCCAGGAAAGTGTCAACGAAGTCCGGACTGGCGATCAGATCGGCCGGCGCACCCTCCATCTGACACCTGCCTCCGGTCAGAACGTACGTCCGATCCGAGATGGCCAACACGGCTCGGGCCCGCTGCTCGACGACCAGCACCGAGGCGCCGGTGGCGCTTAGCTGCCGTACGTGGTCGTCCAGGAGTGATTGGGCCAGCGCCGGCGCCAGGTTGGCCGTCGGCTCGTCGAGGATGAACGCTCTGGGCTCCAGCATCAGCACTCGGCCCATCGCCAGCATCTTGCGCTCGCCGCCCGAGAGCCGCCCCGCCTTACGCGAGAGCATCTTGGCGAGCTGCGGGAACACCTCCAACACGCGGGTGATCCGTGCCGGAACCTCGCGAACGGGAAGGAGGTATCCACCCATCTCCAGGTTCTCCCGCACCGTCAATGGCGCGAACACGTCATCGACCTGGGGCACGTAGCCCACTCCCGCCCGGGCCGCCGCGTCGGGACCCCAGTTGGTTACCTCCACCCCGTCCCAGATGACCTTTCCGGAGAGCACCTGGACCACTCCCACCAGTGCCTTGAGCAGGGTGCTCTTTCCGGAGCCGTTAGGCCCGACCACCGAGACCACCTCGCCCGGGGAGACCCGGATGGAGATCTCCTGGACGACGGGCCGCCCGGCGTAGCCGGCGGATACGAGCTCGGTCGCCAGGGCTGCCCCGCGGGGAGTGGTCCCGGGCGTTCCTGGTTCAGCCGACAAGATAGGCCTCCACGACCTCGGACTGGCCGCGCAACTCGGCCATGGTTCCCTCGGCTAGGACCCGGCCTTCGGCCATCACGATGACCGGCTCGCAGAACTCGTCCATGAAGGCCAGCTCGTGCTCGACCAAGAGGATGGTCATGCCGTCGGCACACAGGTTTTGAAGGCTCTTACCAATCTTGCGGGCCAGCGTGGGGTGGATCCCCGCCATGGGCTCATCGAGGAGGAGAAGTT
Organism: Candidatus Dormiibacterota bacterium; assembly: GCA_035534695.1. Taxonomy (GTDB): domain Bacteria; phylum Chloroflexota; class Dormibacteria; order Aeolococcales; family Bog-877; genus Bog-877. The sequence goes on along the minus strand of DATLRN010000059.1, from coordinate 9,932 downwards.
CGGGCCGGGCCATCAAGGCCCGCATGATCTCCACCAGCCGGCGCTGCCCCCCGGACAGATTGCCGGCGTATGTATCGGCGTATTCGGTGAGGCCGAACTGATCCATCAACTCCTTTGCCTGGTCGATGGCCGTCGCCTCCTCCTTACCCCAAAAGCGGCGCCCCCTGAGAGCGCCCCAGAAGGTGTCGCCGCGCTGGTGCGGGACCGCCGCGAGCAAGTTCTCAACCACCGTGAGCCGCTTGAACTCACTCGCCAGCTGGAAGGTGCGCACCAGCCCAGAGCGCGCCCGCAGGTAGGTGTGCTCACGAGTCACATCGTGACCCTGGTAGAGGATCCTTCCTTCGGTCGCCCTGACGGTCCCGGCCAGGGCTGACAGGAGCGTTGATTTGCCCGCCCCGTTGGGGCCGATCAGACCGGTTAGACGAGCCCGCTCGATGCGGATGCTGACCCCATCGACCGCCTGTACGCCACCGAAGCTGACCCCGACCTCTTCGGTGATCAGTATCGGCCCCTCTTCATTGACTGCCCCGCCGGATGAGGACAGCCGGCGGACGCTTGACGGCGGGCTCGGCGCCAAGGCCTCCGACCCACCCGCTCGGGCCGCCAGGGCCTTGGCGAAGATGCGTCGCCGTGGCTCGGGGATGATGCCCTGGGGGCGAAACCAGAGGAAGGCCACTATCAGCACTCCGACCGCCACCCACTGCAGGGCCGGGATCAGTCCAGGTGCCCCGATCGCCGGGATGAAGCGTGTGGCCTCCTCGAAGCCCAGCGGTACGAGGATGGCTCCCAGGATCGCTCCTTTGTGGTTGCCGGTCCCCCCGATGATGACCGCGGCGAACAGGACGATCGTCTCGGCGTAGCCCCAGGCCCCCGGGGACCACAGAGTGATGAATCCCACCAGGATTCCCCCGGAAAGCCCGGCGGCCATGCCCCCCACCACCAGCATCGCGGTGCGCAGGCTCAGCAGGTCCTTGCCTAGGGCGTCGGCGACCGGGCTGTTGTCGCGCATCGCCCGCAGGCTGCGACCGTAGGGAGACTCGGTCAGGCGGCGAAAGAGGAAGTAAATCGCGACCGCGATCAGCACGCCGACCACCCCATAGACCCACTGGTAGGTCTGGCTCTGCGGATTGACTACGTTCTGCAGGGGTTGGGGGACGAGGGAGAGCCCAGCCGCCCCGTTGAAGAGGGGAACGAAGTTGTTCACTAGGAGGTTGGCCATGACCGCCGTGACCAGCAGTCCGATTGCCGCCACCTGCCCGGTGAGCCTCCTCCCGACCAGCAGCGTGAAGGGCAGGGCTACCAGTCCGCCCACCAGCGCGGCCCCGATCCAGGGGAGAGGGAACGGCAAACCCAAGCCGCCGATGTAGGCCTGGAACCCGCCGTTGGCGTGATCAGATGGCAGGGAAAGTACTGCCGCGGTGTAGGCCCCGGCCGCCTGAAAGATGATGTAGCCGAAGTTGCTGACTCCGCCCACGCCGAACTGCATCGAGAGACCGAGGCAGGCGATCGCGTCGACGCCTCCGTACACCAAGAGGTTAGCCAGGTAGAAGAGAGTGCCCTGGCTCATGAAGGACTCTCCGACTGGGCTGCGTCCTGCGGACGGCGCGCTCTTTGTCGTGTGTCGAAAGTTGAATCCATGGCGTCAGCCAATTGCCCCGGCGTTGAAGATTCCGCGCGGCCGCACCGCCAAGACCACGAGGAGAATTACGAAGGCCGAAACGTATTTGTAGTCCGAGGTGATGAACACGGCGCTGACCTCGGTGGCGACCCCGATCACGAGTGCACCGAGCATCGCTCCATACGGCTGGCCTGGCCCCCCGAGAAACACGGCGGCGAGGATCAGGACCAGAAAGAGGTCCGCGCTGGTAGCCCCAAAACTACCGGAATTGATGGCGAAAACCGTGCCGGCGACACCACAAAGGGCACCGGTGATGAGGCAGGCGAGAGTCACCACCCGGTCGGTTCGGATGCCGCAGTTGCGCGCCAGCGTCCGGTCGGCGGCGGTGGCCCGCATGGCCTTCCCAAAGCGGGTGTAGCGCAGCAGCAGGTGCAGGCCGACCATGAAGACCAGACTCAGCGCGATGATTATCAGTTGCACGCCGGTGAGGATCAGGCCCGCCGCCGAGTACGTGGCGCCCTGACCCATGGTGTAGGAGACGTTCGCCGGCCCTTCGATCGCCTGGACCGCAAATTCGATGATCAGCAGAATGCCCAGCGAAACTATGACTACTGCAGTAGGCGACGTACCGCGTCGTTGAAACGGCGCGTAGATGTATTTGTTAATGACCAGCGAGATGATGCCGCCAGCCAGCGCCGCAGCGACCATCGCCAACCACACCGACTGTCCGGTCTGGTTGATGAGGTAGGCGAGGTAGGCGCAGGCGATCATCACCGACGCGTAGGCCAGATTGAGCACGTCGGTGACCCCGAACTGCACGGTGAAACCAACGGCGGCGATCGCCAGCACCGATGCGGTGACGATCCCGAATCCGATGGAGGCTATGAAGAGGCTCATGTGGAGAAGAAGTTCCCTGGCCCGCAGTGGACCGGGTGGGGCGGCCGTCGCCCCACCCGGTCTGGATTCAACTGTGGTTTTCGGCTACTGGACTGCCCGGTAGTCGGCTGTGGTGATCCCGCCCACCACGGTGACCGCGCCGCTGGCCTTGTAGCCGTCGATCTGGAAAATGCCCGGGGAATCGTGGTAGCTGTCGAAGCTGGTTGGGCCCCCGGGACCGATGTAGCGGATGGCCTTTCCAGCGGCGAGGTCAGCCTTGCCTTGGGCGAAGCTGTTCACCACGACCGCGCCCTTCACGCCGTCGCCGATCTTCAGGATGTCCGGCTTGTAGGCGCTGGGGACCGTGCTCTTGGCCATGATCATGGCCAAGGCGGCGAGGTTCATTCCGTCAAAGAGGTGGACCGCACCAGGGCCGGAGAGCAGGGTTTGGAGGCTGCCGGCGTCATCGGCGGTGACCTGGGACTTGACCGCCTGCATGGCGTCGTTGAACGGTGTGAATTCGGGTCCAGCGGTGGCCGTGACCAAGTTGTCAGCGACGTAGTACTTGGCCAGCGTCTTTTTGCCGATCGCCGCTCCCACTGACGAGAACCACGACGGGTCGATGGTCGCCGAGGTGCCGATGACCGGGATCATCTTCCCGTGATTTAGTTGCTTTACCTCAGAGAGGAAGGTTGCTTCAGCTGACCCCAGGGCTTCGGTGAGGATCACGTCCGGATGGCTCTGCACAACCTGCTCGGCCTCGGTCCGGAAGGTGTTTGCGGTCAGGTCCAAGGTCACGTTGGCGGTGAGCTTCAGACCCGCCGCTTTGACGGACTTGATGGCGGGATTGACGAAGGTCTGCGACCCGATGTCGTTTCCGAACGCCAGCGCAATCTTCTTGTAGTGCTTGGTGTATTTGGCGATGGCGACCATGGCGTAGGACTCAGCCAGGTCAGGGGGCACCAGGCGGAAGAAGTACGGGTAGTGCACGTGATCGAACTCGGATTGTCCGGTCATACAGAACGCCACCATCTTGTGCGAGTTGATGATCGGAACCACCGATGCAGCCTCGTCCGAGGTGCAACCGATCACCATGGCGAGGTTGGGCGTGGTCGCGAACATTTGGTTGGCTGCCGGCACGGCGTCGGCCGGATCGCCTCTGGTGTCGAAGTTGGCACAGCTCAACTGCTGGCCAAGCACCCCTCCGTCCTTGTTCATGGCGGTGATAGCTGCCAGGCAGGAGGCTGCGTAGTACCCGCCCAGGGCGGCGTCGGGTCCGGTGAATGGGGCGAGGTCCGCGATCACCAACGGTCCGCTGGCGGCGGACACCGGGGCGAAGGCGATGGCTCCGCTGGTGGCAGCGGCCGCCACCCCCATGGCCACGGCCACCGCAGCGGCACTTAGCCGCCGTCGCCTCGCTGGCCGTCGCTGGCCGTCCTCATCGGAACCGGCATTCGGTGACGACAATCGGTTGCTGTCAGGTCGACGGTGAAGCCAAGTCATTGGGACCCTCCCCGATTACGGTGCTGTCGGTTCTACAGGCCCCGGCCGGACGAGGCGGCCGGTACCCATGTGCGCGATACCTGTTCGGGATCCTCGGCAACGACCCGGTTGCGGATCGTCCCGACCCCTTCGACCGTGATCTCGACGATGTCGCCGGGAACCAGCCACAGCGGCGGCTGGTGGCCCATGCCCACCCCTCCAGGGGTTCCGGTGGCGATCACATCTCCCGGTTGGAGTGTGGTGAAGGTGGAGAAGAACTCGATGGCCCGAGGGACGTTCACCAGCATCTGGGAGGTCCGGGCCGACTGCCTGACGTCGCCATTTACCGTGGTGGTGACTTGGACGTCAGCCACGTCGACCTCGTCGACCGTGACCAGCTCCGGTCCAAGCGGCATGGTGCCGTCGAAGTTCTTGCCGGGGGTCCACTGGGTGCCGGCCCGCTGCCAGTCTCTGGCTGAGGCGTCGTTGCAGACGACATACCCGGCGATCGCCTCAAGTGCGCGTTCGGCGGGGATGTAGCGACCGCCGCGGCCGATCACGATCCCCAACTCGCCCTCGTAGTCGAAGCATTCCGAAAGGACGGGCCGAATCAGGTCCGAGTACGGGCCGGTCAGACTGGGAGCGCCCCGCACAAAGCACTCGGGCCAGTTGGGCACCGTGCGCCCGGTCTCCAGGGCGTGCTCGCTGTAGTTGACGCCCAGGCACAGGATCCGTGGTGGCTCCGGGACTGCCGCCGCAAACTCGGACTCCTCGACCGGGCGCCCGTCGCGTGACTCGAGCGACCGGAGTTGCTCCCAGGCGCCCGGGCCGGAGCGTAGCGCCCCGGCCATGGTGGCCAGATCGGAGTTCCCGGTCTCGGCCCCAGCATCGAGGTATCCCAAGCGGCCCCGGACGTGCAGCCGCAGCCCGTCGGCGGTCGTGATCGTTGCCAGCCTCATAAGAACGGTCAACCTCCCCTGGTCCGGCGGTGCCCCGCTGGAGTCTAGTCCAAGCCTTCCGGTGCGCGGTATCGCGCGCTTCCACCTGGGGCCGCCAACCCCACTCGGGGCCGTCGCGTGCCACGACCGCGGGTACCTTCCCGCGATATGTTCGTGGACCGTACACCACCGGCCGAGCCTCGTCAAGGGGTACGTGCATTCGTTTGCACCAATTCAGCTCGCGCCCTTCTCAACTTATCCGATTTCCCTCTCGACTAGAGTGAATCGCGGGCTACACTGCCCGGACGACGGGGTCGGCTGATGACGCCGCACGGCCTGCAAGCCGCCGTTCCCAGAGGCGCCTTCCCGTCGGGATCCGAGGAGTTTCCGGTGAATCAGAACGTGGTCGACCTGCTGGCGCGAGGCGACTCCAACCGCCCGGCCATCACCGTGCCGGACGGGCCGGCGCTCACGCACGCCCGGCTCCGCCAGCTGGTGGAGGAGGGCGCCGCGAAATTGGCGGAGTTGGGCGTTGCTTCGGGCGACCGGGTGGCCATGGCCCTGCCCAACGGGCCCGAGGCGATCGTGCTCTTCCTGGCGGCGGCGCTGGGCGCCACCGCCTGCCCGTTGAACCCCTCATATAAGGAGGACGAGTTCCGCTTCTATCTGGGCGACACCGGGGCACGGATCCTGCTAGTGCCCAATGGTGAGGGTCAGGCGGCCAGGCAGGCGCTCGCCGACGGTGGTGTGGTGATCGAGGTCGAGATCGACTCCCGCGGCCAGCTCCACATGGAGAGCGCCCAGCCGGGAGGGGCGGGCCGGACCGCAAGCAAGGCCACCACCGACGATGTGGCCCTGGTGCTGCACACCAGCGGGACCACCAGCCGGCCCAAGAGGGTCCCTCTCCGACACCGCAACCTGGCGGCTTCCGTGAGCCACATTATCGACCACTACCAACTGACCGAGGACGACGTTTCGCTCTGCGTCATGCCGCTGTTTCACGTTCACGGGCTGGTCGCGTCAGCCCTCTCCGCCCTAGGCGCCGGCGGCTCGGTGGTCACCCCTCGCAAGTTCACTCCACTCGGCTTCTGGGCTCTGGCCCGGGAGTATCAGCCGACCTGGTTCAGCGCCTCACCCACGCCTCACCGGATGGTCCTGATGCGGACCTCGGAGGACCGGCCCAATGGCAGTCAGCGACTGCGCTTCGTGCGCAGCTGCAGCTCGGCGCTGAGTCCGGGCCAGTTGGCCGAGATGGAGTTGCGCTACGGGGTACCGGTTCTGGAGGCCTACGGGATGACCGAGGCCAGCCACCAGATGTCATCCAACCCGCTGCCGCCCGAAAAGCGACGACCGGGTTCAGTTGGCCGGGGAACCGGAGTCGAGATTGCCACCATGGCCGACGACGGCCAGCTGCTGCCGGTCGGTACCCCGGGAGAGGTGGTGATCCGAGGTGCCAACGTGATCGACGGCTACGAGGCCAACCCTGAGGCCAACGCCTCCTCCTTCACAAACGGGTGGTTCCGCACCGGCGACCTCGGGGTCCTGGACGGCGAGGGCTACCTCACCCTCTCGGGACGGCTCAAGGAGCTGATCAACCGGGGCGGGGAGAAGATCGCCCCGTTGGAGGTCGATGGGGTACTGGAAGCCCACCCGGCAGTGGCGGAGGCGGTCTGCTTCGGGGTTCCCCATCCGACCTGGGGCGAGGAGGTGGCGGCAGCCGTGGTGTTGAGCTCGCCCATCGACCAGAAGGCACTGCTGGCCTACTGCCGGGAGCACTTGGCGGAGTTCAAGGTACCCAGTCACCTCCACATCGTGGACGCGATCCCTCGCACCGTGACCGGGAAGGTCCAGCGACGCTTCGTGGCGGAGGCCTTCGCACCAAAGTGATCCGGATTTGAAATTCGTCGTCCTAGGCGCCGGGGCGACGGGCGGGCTCCTGGGCGCGCACCTGGCGCGGGCGGGGGAGGAGATCACCCTGATCGCCAGGGGGCCTCATCTCGAGGCGATGCGTCGAAACGGTCTTCGGGTGACCGGTGTGACCGGCGACTTCACCGTGCACCCGGAGTGCACGGATGACCTGACTCCCCTCGGTTCCGCGGACGTGGTGTTCATCGCGGTCAAGGCGCATAGCCTGCCGCCTCTGGCCGAGCGAGTGGGCGCGGCCCTGGGGCGCGATACCAATGTGTTCAGTGCGCAGAATGGGATCCCCTGGTGGTTCTTTGAACACTTCGGCGGGCCCTGGGAGGGAACCCGGCTCGAGGCGGTGGACCCGGGTGGAGTGATCTCTCAGAACATCTCCTCGACCCGGGTCGTCGGCTGCATCGTCTACCCGGCCGCCAGGATTGCGGAGTCGGGGTTGATCGAACATCTGGAAGGCAATCGCATCAGCCTGGGTGAGCTGGACGGGCGACCCTCTGCCAGAACCGAGGAGGTCTCGGCGGCGCTGACCAGAGCTGGCTTCAAGGCACCTGTCCAGCCGAGGATCCGTCCCGAGCTCTGGCTCAAGCTGCTGGGCAACGCCAGCTTCAATCCGATCTCGGCGTTGACCGGGGCCACCCTGGAGGAGATCACCTCCGACGAGGCCGGCCTGGCGTTGGTCAGAGCGGTGATGGCAGAGGTGGAACTGATCGGGAGAGAGCTCGGGATAGAGATTCCGGTCGGAATCGAGAAGCGAATCCAGGGGGCAGCCAAAGTCGGGGGGCACAAGACCTCGATGCTCCAGGACGTGGAGGCGGGGCGGCCCCTGGAGCTGGGCGCCACGGTCGGAGCCCTGGTCGAGCTGGCCGGGCGGATCGACCTGCAGGTCCCCCATCTACGGGCCCTCTACGCCTGCGCCAATCTGTTGGACCAGCACCTGCGACCCCTACCAAGGCCGACCCCGGAGGCACCGGTCGAGTGAGTTGACACGACCCGGTGGCTTCCCCGCCTGCACCTGACCGTCTGGGGAGCGGAGGATCATGTGACCACGGTTGTCGGAGTGGAACCGGAAGGAGAGAGCGGGATGCAGGCGCGGAAATTTCAGATCAACACAGCCGATGGCCGTCGGTTGGATGTGGTCGACTGCGGCGAGGTGGGTAACCCGGCGGTGGTGGTCCACCACGGCACCCCGGGGGCGAGGGGACTCTTCGGCGGGTGGGTGGACGACGCTGAGAGGAAGGGCATTCGCCTGATCGGCTACTCCAGGCCCGGGTATGGAGCCTCCACCCGTTCACCAGGCCGGCCAGTCAGGGATGCTGCCGACGACGTGGCCGCGATCGCGGAGAAACTCAACCTGACCAGGCTCGCCACCTGGGGATACTCGGGCGGCGGTCCGCACGCCCTCAGCTGCGCTGCCCGGCTGCCCGAACTTGTGGTGGCAGCCTCCACGATCGCTTCGGTGGCTCCCTACGGCGCGGAGGGGCTCGACTTCCTGGCTGGCATGGGCGAGGGCAATGTCGAGGAGTTCGAATCGATCCTGGCGGGCGAGGCAGTGACCCGTCCCCCGCATGAGGCCGCTGTCGCGGCCATGCCCTCCACGGTCGAGGCGGTGATCGAGGATATGGCGTCGGTCCTGTCGCCTCCCGATCGCGCCGCGATGCGCGAGCACCTGGGCGAGTGGATGATCACCCTCTTTGGCGAAGCGTTTTCGCACGGTGCGGACGGCTGGATCGACGACGATCTGGCTTTCGTTGAGCCCTGGGGATTCGAGCTGTCCGAGATCCGGGTACCGCTCCAGCTCTGGCAGGGCCAGCACGACCTCATGGTGCCTTTGGGTCACGGCGAGTGGCTGGCCGCGCACCTGCCCAGGGCCGAGTGGTACTACCTCCCCGACTCCGGACATCTGACCCTTCTGGTCGACCAGGTGCCCCAGATCCACCAGTGGCTGCTGGAACGCTTCTGAGCACTAGGAGGTGGGACTGATGGTAAGACCGCTGGCGCCGACCGATTTCCCGTCCTGGAGCCAGCTTTGGGGGGCCTACCTCCGATTCTACCGAGCGGAGATCGACGACCAGGTCACGCGGGCCAGCTTCGACCGGCTCGCCAGTGGGGCCGGTCCGGTGGCGGGCCTGGTGGCGGTCGACGATAAGGGGCAGATGTGGGGCTTCGTTCACCTGGTCTTTCACCCTTCGACCTGGTCCGCCACCGACCGCTGCTACGTGGAGGACCTGTACGTGGACCCCGAAGCCAGGGGTAGGGGGCAGGCTCGGGAGCTGCTAGAAGCCGCTTTCCGAGAGGCCGATCGGCGGGAAGCCGGGAGCACCTACTGGGAGACCCAGGAGTTCAACGCCCCGGCCCGCTCCCTCTACGACCAGGTTGCTCACCGAACGTCATTCGTCGTCTACGAGCGGTGAGTCGTCCGAGCTGACTCAAGCCCTACCGGGGCCGGTGGATCAGCTTCGAGCCGGACTCGAACCGTAGGCGTACTCGCTGTCGGCATAGCGCGTCCCGGAGAATGCCCCGGGCGGCACCAGTGCGCTGAGCCGCTCCATCTCCGCGGGAGCGAGGGACACCCACGCCGCACCGGCGTTCTCTTCCAGATTGGTTCGGTGCTTGGTGCCCGGGATCGGCACCACATCCTCACCCTGTCCCAACAGCCAGGCCAGCGCCAGCTGGGCCGGGCTGACTCCGCGTTCCTGGGGCAGCTGCTCCACCAGCCGAACCAACTCCAGGTTCCGCTCGAAGTTCTCCCCCTGGAACCGGGGGTTGTCCCGGCGAAAGTCGTCGGCGCCGAAGTCCTGGGGGTCGCGGATCTTTCCGGTCAGAAACCCTCTTCCCAGGGGGCTGTAGGGGACTAGGCCGATTCCCAGCCGACGCGCGGTGGCCAGCACGTCGGCCTCGATCTCCCTGGTCCAGAGCGACCACTCGCTCTGAAGTGCGCTGATCGGGTGGGTGGCTGCCGCCCGCTCGAGAGAATCGGAGCTTGCCTCGGATAGTCCCAGAAAGCGCACCTTGCCGGCTTGGACCAGCTCCGCCATCGCTCCGACCGTGTCCTCGATCGGGACTTCGGCATCGACTCGGTGCTGATAGTACAGGTCGAT
>DATLRN010000058.1:0-37291 GCA_035534695.1 Candidatus Dormiibacterota bacterium | reverse complement strand
TCATCAAGCTGGCCTCCTACCTTCCCCACGGAGGACCATACACAAAAAAAGACGGGACCATAGCCGCCTCTCAGTGACGGAAGTGGCGCTGCCCCGTCGTCACCAGGGCCATGCCAGCCGCATCCGCCGCGGCCAACACCTCACCATCCCGCTTGGATCCGCCCGGGTGTATGGCTGCCGAAATCCCAGCCCGGGCTGCGACTTCCAAGTTATCCGCCATGGGAAAGAAGGCATCCGAGGCGAGGACGCTGCCACGAGCGCTCGGGCCTGCTCGCTTGATGGCCAACTCGACCGCTTCTACCCGCGACATCTGACCGGCACCGATGCCGACTGCCCGATTGTCGCGGCAGAGAACGATGGCGTTGGACTTGACCGCCCGTGCGACCCGCCAGGCTAGCCGCAGTCCCTTCCACTCCTCCTGAGTTGGCACTCGCTGCGAAACGACCTGGAACTGAGTCTCGTCGTCGCGGGCCGGATCCCGGACCTGAACCAAGATGCCGCCGTCCAGAGAGCGGACTTCGATAGGGTCCTGGGTTTCCACCTGGTCCGAAGCCACGGTCAGCACTCGGAGACGGGAACGACTCCGAAGCAACTCGCGAGCGCCGGGACTGACAGCCGGGACCACCACCAGTTCCAAGAAGTGCCTAGCAAGCCCGGCGGCCACCTCCTCGTCGAGGGTCCGGTTGAGGCCGACGATCCCTCCGTAGGCGGAGCGGGGGTCACAGTCGTAGGCGCTCTCAAAGGCAGCGGCGACAGTGTCGGCGAGCGCGACCCCGCAGGGGTTGCTGTGCTTGACCACCACCGCGGCGGGCTCGTCCAGTCCCTGAACGAGCCGCCAGGCGGCGTCCGCGTCGAGCCAGTTGGTGTAGGAGAGTTCGCCCCCCTGGAGCAGGACCGCGGCGGCCAGGCCCGCAGGCTGGCCGCCGGTCTGGTACAGGGCGCCCGGTTGATGGGGGTTCTCGCCGTAGCGAAGTGACTGGCGCAGCTGGCCGCTGAGGACGAGACGATCCGGCCACAAGTCGCCGATCGGAGATGGGTCCCCGGCGAGGTACTGCGCCACCCGAGCGTCGTAACTGGAAACCAGCTGAAACACGTCCGCCGCCAGCCGCCGCCTTGACTCCGGGCTCAGCCCCCCGCTCATCAGCTCGGCCAGGACCCAGGCGTACTGTTCGGGCGAGGAGACGACCGCGACACTGGCAAAGTTCTTCGCCGCCGCCCGCAGCAGAGTGGGCCCCCCGATGTCGATCGTCTCCAGCACAGTTGCCTCGTTGGCTCCCCTGGCCGCCACCTGGGTGAAGGGGTAGAGGTTGACCACCACCAGATCGATCGGCTGATAGCCGAGCCGCGCCAGCGTTGCCAGATCATCGGGGTCATCGCGACGCGCCAGGATGCCGGCGTGGATCGCCGGATGGAGCGTCTTGACTCGTCCCCCCAGCATCTCCTCGACGCCGGTGACGGCGGCGACCGGGGTCACCGGAAGACCGGCCGCCAGCAGGGCCTTCTCAGTACCTCCGGTGGCGACCAGTTCGAAGCCCAGCTCGTGAAGTCCACGGGCGAATTCGGCAAGCCCGGCCTTATCGTCGACACCGAGTAGGGCACGGGTCGAGGTCATGCCCGCGACACCCGCCGCCCCTCGATCCGAAGTTGGCCCCGGGCGAGCATGGCGATCGCCTCCGGCAGGATCCTCCACTCCTGCTCGTGGATGCGCCGGAGGAGCGTCTCGCAAGTGTCCTCGTCCTCCACCGGAACCGCTGCCTGGAGAACGATGGGACCGCCGTCGAGGTGCTCCTCGTCGACCAGGTGGACCGTGCAACCAGTCACCTTGACCCCGCGGTCGAGCGCCTCCTGGACCGCGGCCATGGTCCCGGCAAATGCCGGCAGCAGGCTGTTGTGCAGGTTGAGGATGCGCTCGGGAAAAGCTCGCAGGAGTGGGGTTGTCAGGATGCGGTCGTACCCGGCCAGAACCAGGATCGAGGCACCCAAGCCGGTGAGCCACGTTGCCATCGCCTGATCACGAGCCGCCAGATCCCCGGAGAAGTCCGAGATCGGGAAAGAACGCTGAGGCAGCCCGGCCGCAGTCGCGATCTTGAGCGCCGGGCAGCTGGAACGGTTGCTGCCGACCCCGACCACCCGGGCGGGGAACTCATCCGCCGCCGCCGCCTCGAGGATGGCGCGCAGGTTGGTTCCGGCACCCGACACCAGCACAGCAACCCCCACCACTGGCCCTTGGCTGGCTACGCGGTTCAGCTGAGCAACACCCGATCGGGTCCCTGGCGCTGGCCGACCTGGCCGATCTCGAAGAATCCGTACTGTCCCAGCTGGACTGCCGCCGCCACGGTGGCCTCGGGGACAACTGCGATCATCCCCACCCCCATATTGAAGGAGCGCCAAAGCTCATCTTCGGGGATGTCCCCCAGGACCTGGAGGGCGGTGAAGAGACCGGGCACCTGCCAGCTCTGGCGAAGAACCCGGGCAGCCAAGTCATCCGGCAGCACGCGGGGTAGATTCTCGATGATTCCGCCCCCGGTGATGTGGGCCAGGGCATGTACCTCTGCGATCTCCCGGAGGGCGCGGACCGGCTCCAGATACGAGGCGTGCACGGCCAGCAGCAGATCCCCGATGGGGCCAGTTGTTCCGGGCAGCTGGGTGTCGTACTCGAGCTCACGCTCAGCCAGGAGGTGACGGACCAGCGAGTAGCCGTTAGTGTGGAGCCCGGTCGACGGCAGGGCCAGAAGTCGGTCCCCGTCCCGCACCCGCGGCGGCCCCAGAACCTCCGCTTCGGACGTCATCCCGATCAGGAATCCGGCTAGGTCGTAGTCACCGATGCCGTAGACGCCAGGCATCTCCGCCGTCTCCCCGCCGACCAGGGCACAGCCGTTCTCCCGACACGCCTGGGCCATCCCTTCGGCGAGCTGCTCCAGCACGTTGGCCTCGATCCTGCCGCTGGCGAAGTAGTCGAGGAAGAAGAGGGGCTCGGCCCCGGTGGTGAGGACGTCGTTGACGCAGTGGTTGACTATGTCCTGGCCGATTCCCTGGTGCCGGCCAACCGCCACCGCGACCTTGGACTTGGTGCCCACCGAGTCAGTGGAACTGACCAGCACCGCGTCGCCGGGTAGATTCGAGGCCAACTTCCAGACCGCGGCGAAGGGGCCGATGCCGGCCAGCACCGACGAGTTGTGGGTGGTCGCGGCAAGCTCGGCGACCCGAGCCACCGCGGCCTGGGCCCGACCGCGGTCGACGCCGGCGTCGGCGTACCGGCTCAACCCATCTCCCCCGCCCTGGGACTCGCCCTTTCAGCCTTCAAGGGCCAGCTTGTCCATCTCCAGTTGCTGCGGCACCTGCACCGGGTAGGTGCCGTCGAGGCAGGCGAAGCAGAAGCCTGAGCCGCTGCTGCCAGCGCGCAGCGCCTGGCGTAACCCGTCCAGGCTGAGGTAGGCGAGGGAGTCGGCGCCGATCAGGTCGCGGACCTCGTCCAGGGTGCGTCCGGCAGCGATCAACTCGCTCCGGCTGGCGATGTCGATGCCCATGAAGCAGGGGAAGCGGATGGGCGGTGAGGCAACCCGCATGTGCACCTCGCGAGCCCCCGCCCGGCGCAGCGCCTCCACGATCTGGCGCGAGGTCGATCCGCGGACTATGGAGTCGTCCACCAGGATCACCCGCTTGCCCTCGAGGACATGGCGCATGGGGTTGAACTTGAGCCTGACCCCGGCGTCGCGCATTCCCTGGTCGGGCTGGAGGAAGGTGCGGTTGATGTAGCGCGACTTCATCATGCCCTCGGCGAAGGGAACCCGGCTCTCCTCGGCGAACCCGATCGCCGCCGGGGTCCCGGAGTCGGGCAGCGGAATGACCAGATCAGCCGACACCGGAGACTCCTGGGCCAGGCGCACCCCCATGGCCCGCCGGGCTTCGTAGAGGCTGCGATCTTGCAGGACCGAGTCCGGCCGCGCGAAGTAGATGAACTCGAAGGAGCACATGGCTGGCTGGCGGCGGACCCCGAAGGTGGCGGTCCTAAGACCGCTCTCATCGATGGTGACGATCTCCCCCGGGCGCACCTCACGGACCAGCTTGGCCCCCACCACGTCCAGAGCGCAGGTCTCGCTGGCGATGATGTAGCCATTCCCGCCCGGAGCATTGAGGTCGCCCAGCCGACCGATGCAGAGGGGCCGGATGCCCAGTTCGTCGCGCGCGGCAACCAGGCTGTCCCGAGTGATGAACCCGAGCGAATAGGCGCCCTGAGCTCGAGGCAGGGCTCGCTGCAGCACCACCTCCAGCCGCTCCCCGGGAGTGCGGGCCAAGAGGGTCGCCAACACCTCGCTGTCGCTAGAGGTCTCGAACCGCTGCCCTTCCTCGACCAGTCGTGCGTGCAGGGCCTGGGTGTTGGTCAAGTTGCCGTTGTGGGCCAGCGCCACCGGGCCCAGCTGGCCGTGTTCGAAGGTGAAGGGCTGGGCATTGCTAAGCCGTGAGGAGCCAGTGGTGGAGTAGCGGGTGTGCCCGATCCCCACTGGCCCCGGCAGATGAGCCAGAGACTCTGCGGAGAAGACCTGGCCGACCAGGCCCATGTCCCGGTGGAGATGAAGCTCCTCGCCGTCCGAGGTGCAGATACCAGCGGATTCCTGGCCCCGGTGCTGGAGGGCGTAGAGGCCCAGGTAGCAGAGGTTGGCCACATCCTGGCCGGGGGCGTATACACCGAAGATGCCGCAGGCCTCATGCAGCTTGTCGGGCGCGTGGGCATCCTCGTCAAGGACGCCGGAGAGCACGGCAGCGGGACCTGCCTTGGCTGTCACCGCCACAAGAATACCTTGAAAGCGAATGCGGACCGGTGCGCCCGCGCTTCTGGGATGAGGCTCAAGCTCCGGCCGATAGAGGGCGTTCCAGGCGATCTGGAATGGCGCCCCTCCAGGCGGCTCCGGCCGCTCTGAGGTCGATCTCTGCCAGTCCTTCGATGGCGATGACATCGCCGCCCACCTGGCCGAGGGAGTCGAAGGGAGTCGCCAGCTGGCTGAACAGGCTCGTCGCCGCCTCCAGCGAGTCGGGGCTGAGGGTGACCAGGTAGCGGCCCTGCGACTCGCCGAAGAGAACGCCGAAAACCCATCCCGGTGGGGCGACATGCTGACGATTGAGGGGGGCTCGGACGCGAACACCAAAGCCACCCAGCAAAGCGGACTCGGCCAGAGCGACTGCGAGCCCACCCAAGGAGCAGTCGTGCACCGACTTGAGCAATCCCCGCTGGATCGCGGAGCGTATCGCTGCGGCAGACCTCCTCTCCTGGTCAAGATCGAGCTCCGGGGCCTGTCCCTCGAGAAGTCCGTGGGCTAGGCGCTGATACTCGGAGCCGCCCAATTCGACCCCCAACGCCCCCGCACCCGCCGGTCCGACCAGAGCCACCAGGTCGCCCTCCTCCCGGAACCCAGAGCCTACCCGGCGATCGAGGTCGGGAAGGAGCCCGACCACCCCCACGGTCGGGGTGGGGGGGATTCCCTGGCCATCGAACTGGTTGTAGAGACTGACGTTGC
Source organism: Candidatus Dormiibacterota bacterium (assembly GCA_035534695.1). Lineage (GTDB taxonomy): Bacteria > Chloroflexota > Dormibacteria > Aeolococcales > Bog-877 > Bog-877. The sequence continues at coordinate 31,778 of DATLRN010000058.1, read as the reverse complement.
CGCTCACCACCGGAACTCCGAAGGCCCGCGCCGCGTCGGCCAGCCCGGCGACTGCTTCTTGCAGTTGCCACATAATCTCGGGCCGGTCAGGGTCGCCGAAGTTGAGGCAGTTGGTTATGCCTAGCGGCTCGGCTCCCACGCAGGCCAGGTTGCGCACCGCCTCGGCGACCGCGATGGCGGTGGCCTGGCGGGGGTCCAGAGCCGCCGAGCGATGAGCGCTGTCAACCGTCACGGCGAGAGCGTCGCCCCGCCCCCGGAGGCGGAGAACCGCGGCATCAGCGCCGGGGCCGATGACGGTGTCGTCGCCCACTTGGTGGTCGTACTGGCGCCAGATCCAATTGGCGTCAGCGCAATTAGGTGATGCCAACAGTCGGAGCCAGGCCTCCTCCGCCGTCCAGGGCGGCGGCCGATCGAGAGGATTAGCCGAGAATAGCGGCGCGAGATCGGGTGGAGACGCCTCGGGATGGCGCTCTGGGAAGCCAGAAACGAGGACCTGGAGCGGCAGGGAGGCTACCTCGTCCCCAGCCTCGGTGACGCGAAAGAGCGGCTCCTCGATCACCCGGCCGATGACATCGCTGCGCAGGCCCCAGCGCCTGAAGGCTGCCTGGAAGCGCTCCTCGGAGCCCCGGCTAACCACCAGCACCATGCGCTCCTGGGATTCGCTGAGCATGACCTCATAGGGGGTCATCGCCCGCTCCCTGCGACTGACTCGGTCGACGGCAATCTCAAGTCCGACGTCTCCCCGGTGAGCCATCTCGGCGCAGCTGCTGGTGAGACCGGCCGCTCCACAGTCCTGGAGCCCGATCAGGTCGGGATCCCCGACCAGCTCCAGGCAGGCCTCGAGCAGGCACTTCTCCAAGAAGGGATTCCCGACCTGCACCGCCGGGCGACGGGACTCGGCAGCTTGGTCGAGCTGAACCGAGGCGAAGGTGGCACCGTGAATCCCGTCGCGGCCGGTGTCCGCTCCCACCAGGAGGAGGGGATTGCCGGGACCGGCAGCCCGAGCTCGAACCAAATGATCTCGGGTGGCCAGGCCAACGCACATGGCATTGACCAGGCAGTTGTGCTGGTAGGCCGGGTCGAAGTAGGTCTCCCCTCCGACCGTGGGGACTCCGATGCAGTTGCCGTACCAGCCGATGCCCTCCACCACCCGGGCAAAGCGCTGGCGCTGGCGCGGGTCGTCGGCGTCACCGAATCGAATGCTGTCCAGGATGGCAACCGGTCTTGCCCCCATGGCGAAGACATCGCGCAGGATGCCGCCCACCCCAGTGGCGGCGCCCTGCACCGGCTCCACTGCGCTGGGATGGTTGTGGGACTCGATCTTGAAGCAGCAGAGGAGGTCGTCACCGAGATCGATGACGCCCGCATTCTCCCCGGGACCCTGAACGACTCGGGAGCCGCCCGAGGGGAGCTGGCGTAGGAGTGCCTTGGAAGTCTTGTAGGAACAATGCTCGGACCAGAGGGCCGCCAGCATTCCCAGCTCGAGACGGTTGGGAACTCGGCCCAGCTGAGCGGTCGCCGACTGGTACTCCATGGCACTGAGCGCCAGCTCCTGGAGTTCGGCTTCGGATGGCGCCGCCGCGGCCGCCGAAACCGCCCTCATCCGGCTGGCCGGGCCAACTGTCCGATGACCGGTCGGAAGAGCAGCAGTCCCTGGTCGGAACCGAGGAGTTCTTCGCAGGCCCGCTCCGGGTGGGGCATCATCCCCAGGACGTTGCCCGCTTCGTTGAGGATCCCAGCGACGTTTTCCAGAGAGCCATTGGGGTTGGCGGCACTGGTCAGCTGACCACTCTCGTCGCTGTAGCGAAAGGCTACCCGCCCCTCGCCATTGAGGCGCGCCATCGTCTCCTCGTCAGCGTAGAACCGTCCCTCCCCATGCGAGACCGGAATCCGCAGTACCTGGCCCCTCTGGGCGCAGCCCAAAAATGGAGACGAGGTCGTCTCCACCCGCAGCCCGCAGGGCTGGCAGCGAAACTGCAGGCTGGCATTGCGAAGCAGGGCCCCCGGGAGCATGCCCGCTTCGCAGAGGATCTGGAAGCCGTTGCAGATGCCCAGCACTAGGCCGCCCTGACGGGCATGTTCGCGGACCGCCTCCATAAGCGGGGCAAACCTGGCTATGGCACCGGTGCGCAGATAGTCGCCATAGGCGAAACCGCCGGGCAGCACCACCACGTCACAACCTTTGACGTCGGCGTCGGCGTGCCAGAGGGAGACCGCCTCAGCCCCCGTCAGCTCAACCGCATGAGCGCAGTCGCGGTCGCTCCAGGTGCCGGGAAAGACGGCGATGCCGAAACGCAAGCTCAAGCCTTGGGATCCGACGTCAGCTCGAAGCGATATTCCTCGATCACGCCATTACAGAGCAACCGCCGGCACATCTCCTCAACCCGAGCCTGGGCCTCCTCCTGATCGGCGCCGACCAGCTCCAAGCGGATGAACTTGCCGACTCGGGCGCCCTCTACCTCGGGGTACCCCAGCGAGTGCAGGGCATCCTGGACCACCAGGCCCTGTGGGTCGTTTACCACCTCCTTGAGGGAGACCACGACCTCGGCTACAAATCGCTGCCGGTGATCCGTCTCGAGGCCTCCAAATAGCGGTGCCGGGTGTCCCGCACCAGCCCTTCGGGCAGGGGAGGCGGAGGGGGGTTGCGGTCCCATCCAATCGAGAGCAGGTAGTCGCGTACCGGCTGCTTGTCGAAGCCATGGGGCGACTCCCCGGGTCGCTGGTCGAGCTCCCAGAGCCGGGACGAGTCCGGGGTCAGCAGCTCATCGATCAGGGTCAGCGCGCCTCCGATCATGCCGAATTCGAACTTGCTGTCGACCAGAATGAATCCCGACTCCTGGCAGTGCACCTGGGCCAGCCGGAAGATGCGCAGGCTGAACTCCTCCAGGCGCCGGGCCAGCTCGTTGCCGACCTGCTGGGCCAGCTGGCTACGGCTGATGTTCTGGTCGTGGCCGCTGTCGTTCTTGGTCGCCGGGGTGAAGCGCAGCTCGGGGAGCTCGCCACCGAACTCCAGGTCGCGGGGAAGGGGCTCGCCGGCCAGCGTCCCCTGGGCTTGGTACTCCTGCCAGCCGCTGCCCGCCAGTCGACCGCGGACCACACACTCGATGTCGATCCGCTCTGCCTTGGCGACGAACATAGCCCGTCCGCCGAGCCGCTCCAGAGTCCCCGTCGCCAGCGCTCCCGGGTCGTCAGGTCGGAGGTGGTTGGGCACTAGGTCGGCGGTCTTGCCAAACCAGTAGCGCGACATGGCGGTGAGTACCCGACCTCGGTCGGGGATGAGGGTGGGCAGGACGCTGTCGAAGGCGGAGATGCGATCAGTGGAGACCATGAGCAGCTGATCCCCGAGATCGAAGGTGTCCCGCACCTTGCCCCGTCGGTAGAGAGGAACGCTGGGAAGGTCGACCTCGCCCAGGCCCTCGCCGAGCCAGGAGTCCTCAGCCACGGTCGCGCCCCTCCTCTCTACCGGCCGGGTGCGGAGCCAAAAGGCCGAGGCGTCGGAAGCTCTCGTCAATCTGGCTGAGGTAGGGTGCCAGATCGAAGCAAGCGGCAACCTGGTCGGGGGCTAGCACCGCGGCCACCTCGCCGCTCGCCGCAACGTCGGCCCGAAAGTCCCCTCCCGGCTGATCTGCGGCCAAGGCCAGCGACTGCACCAGCCGGTAGGCAGCCTCACGAGTCACACCTGCCCGGATCAGAGCCAGCAGCAGCTGCTGGCTCTGGGAGATCTGGCCGCGTCGCTCCAGGTTGAGGCGCATCGCCGCGGTGTCGACCTGGAGGCCGTCCAGGACCTGAAAGAGGCTGCGCAGGATGTAGGCGGTGGTCATGGTGGCATCGGGCAGGGCAACCCGCTCCACTGAGGAGTGGGAGATATCTCGCTCGTGCCAGAGAGCCACGTCCTCGAGTCCCGCCACAGCCCAGCCGCGGAGTAGCCGGCAGAGTCCCGAGACCTGCTCCAAGCGGACCGGGTTGCGCTTGTGGGGCATTGCCGAAGAACCCTTCTGCTTGTCTCCGAAGGGTTCACGCACCTCGCCCACCTCGGTGCGCTGAAGGTGGCGCAGGGTGATCGCCAAACGATCGCAAACCCCGCCAAGCACCGCCAGGGCACACAGATAGGTGGCGTGGCGATCACGGGCGACGACCTGAGTCGTGATCGCGGCCGGCTCCAGACCCAACTGCTGCAAGGCCAAGACCTCGATCTCGGGGCTCAGGGTGGCGTGGGTCCCGACCGTGCCCGAGAGCTTGCCCACCGCTAGGTCAGCCGCCGCAGCTTCGAGCCGCTGTCCGGCGCGGTGCAGTTCGTCGTAGTGATTAGCGAGGACGAAGCCGAAGGTGACCGGCTCGGCATGCATCCCGTGGGTTCGCCCGGCCATCGCGGTCATCCGGTGCTCCTGGGCCAGGGTCCCCAGCTGCCCCAGGAGACGCAGCAGATCCCCCTGAATGAGCGCATTGGCCTCTTTCAGCTGGAGGGCCAGGGCCGTGTCGACCACGTCTTGGCTGGTCATGCCGAGGTGGATCTGAGACCCCTCCTCCCCGAGCGACTCCTGAACTGCGCTGACGAAGGCGGCCAGGTCATGACCTTGCTCCGCCTCGATCTCGGCTACCCGCTCCACTGAGGGGGATTTGGCCTTCCGCAAGCGCTCCATCTGTGAGGCGGGTAGCTCACCAAGGGTGGCCCGCGCCTGGCAGACGGCGAGCTCAACTTCGAGCCAGAGCTTGAGGCGGTTCTGGTCCGACCAAAGCTCCCGGAATTCTTTGGGCGCATAGCGGTCGATCACTCTCGGCCGCCTGGCAAGGGTCGCTGCCGCGGCAGGGCCGTTGTCACCTCACCTAAGTATAAATGGCGAGGCGGGCAGCCCCGACTAGTTGGCAGCCTCTCCCCCGTATGCGACGAGCCGGTCGGGGCGCAGGACCAGCCACCAGCTGGCCCACGAGGTATTGCCCAGCTTGTCCTGGCAACGGTCACGAACCGACCGTGGTAGATCTCCGGTTGCCAAGACCTCGATGGGACCGCTGGCCACCACCAGCTGGTGCTCCGCCCCCAGGCCTTGCCCGACCAGAAGTGCACCCCGCGGCCGCCAGCGGACGTCGCGCAGACGAGCCGCCCCGTCGACGGCCGGTAGCCAGAAGGAACCGTCGGGCAGGAAGAGGAACGAGACCGGCACCAGATGCGGCTCGCCTTGGGGACTGCTGGTGGCGATGGCACAGTTGCGCTGCTGACCGAGAAAGCGGGTGACCTGCTCGGCGGTCATCCGGGCCGGCTGCGACCAGGCCGCCCGAGCAGACCGGCCCGCTTTCGCCCAAGACGAGTCGAGCAGTTCCTGAAGCTCCGAGTTAGTCACGCAGCAGATGCTCCTCCCCAATACCTCCCCGGGCAAGTGGCACCAGGATGCCAGCGACCGCGCCCCGGGCAGCGGCGTAACGTTGCCGGGTGGGGATCGGAGAGACGCGTTTGTTCGTAACCGCATGCCCCAGCCCACCGTTTCTGGTTTCGGCCCGAGGAGAACAGCGCTGAGAATCCCCCCGGACCGCGAGGAACAGTTGATCGCCCGAGCTAAGGACGATCCGGAAGGCTTTGGCGAACTCTATGACCACTATTTCCCCCAGATCTACCGCTACGTGGCTTCTCGAGTGCATAGCTCGGAGTTGGCCGAAGACATCACCAGCGAGGTGTTCTTCAAGGCCCTCCGGGCGATGGCCCGATATCGACCCAGCGGTCACCCCTTCTCCGCCTGGCTCTACCAGATCGCGATCAACACCATCACCGACCACTACCGGTCTCGGAAACGGACCGAGAACAGCCTGGAAAGCGGCCCGGAGCGGGCCTCGGGAGACGTCGCGGTTGACGAACAGGTGGCCCAGCAGATGGGTATCGACCAGATCTGGCGGGCGATCGACGCCCTACCCGAGCAGCAGCAGACCGCGATGACCCTCAAGTACGCACAGGACCTTCCGTTGGCACAGATTGGCGAGATCATGGGCAAGAGCGAGGGCGCGATCAAGCTCCTGATCTACCGCGGAACCGCTACCGTCCGCGCCACCCTCCGCCCCCAGGTGGCAGAAGGGACGGCTACTGATGAGTAGGCGCTGGCCTTGGAGCGCGGGGCGCACCATTCCGCCGACGCCGGACGGCGTCGATCCTGAACTATGGACGATCTTCCAGGGCCAGGACAGACCGGACGCTCCCCAACTGGTGGAGACCGCCCAGGAGCTTCGACAACGGATCCAGGCGCAGCCACGCGAACCGGCAGATCCCGGATTCCAGGCCCGGCTGCGGGCGAACCTGATGGCAGAGGCTCGCGTCCGCGGGAGGTCGACGGTACGGGCCCGGCGATTCGCGCCGCCACCTGCGGCGACCTTGGGAATCGCCGGTCTGGCTGTCGTCGCCGTCGTGGTCATCTCGGTCGTGGCCCTACCACTTCAGCGGGGCCAGGTCGAGATCCAGGCCACCGTCGCCGGGCACCACGAGGTACCGGTGACCCAGGCGATCCGGATCAGCTTCAACCGGCCCATGGACGAGACAGCCGTCCTCAGCGGGCTGACAATCAAGCCCGCCGTCTCGTACCAGGCGAGGTGGCCCAATTCGAAGACTCTGCTCCTCTCGCCGGCCCACGGCTTGGCCCCCAACGTTGGCTACGTGGTGACCATCGCCCAGCCCGCCGTCAAGGCCCAGAACGGAGCCCAGGCATCCTCGGGAATCGTAATTCCCTTCGGAACCAGCTCGGCACCCTCGACGCCGCAGGGTCAGATCCCGACTCTGGTTTCGGTCAGCCAGGTACCTGTCACGACCGGGGTCAGCTCGGTCAGCTACATGCCCGACGGTGCCCTCTTGGTGCTAACGACCGGTGCACCCTCAACAGCGGCCGCCCCCGCTCCGTCGCCGAGTCCGACCGCTCCGATCCAGGGCTCGGCCACCTCTGGCCTGACCTTTGGAGACCTCTACGTGCTGACCCCAGCCCTGAGGGCGGTCGCTACCGATAGCGCCGGAGCGGTGGCCTCGCCGGACAGCCAGCAGATCGCGTACTGGACTCGAGCCGGCTCCGGCACCTTGTCCCTGGACGTGGTTCCAGCCAGCGGTAGCGGCAGTCCTCAGACTCTCGCCACCTCAGCGGAGTCAGATCCCGGTCTGGCCTGGCTCGACAACGGCGACCTGCTCTACGCGGCGGCGGGCCAGCTCCGCGAGGTCAGCCTGGATGGTCAGGTCACCCCCGTGTATCCCAGCGTGCACGTGGATCCCAGCGGTTTCTTCACCCTCTCGCCGTCGGCCCAGGCGCTCTTCGCACTGCCCGGCGGAGTACCGACCATCTACTCCCTCCCGAGCGGATCAGGCACAACCATCAGCACCTTGGTGGGCACCCCCGCATGGGCGGCGAGCAGTACAGCCCTCGCCTACATTGCCGACACCAGCGGCGCCTACACCATCGAGTCCAGTTCGGATCTCGGTGCCCAGAGCACGGAGTTGTTCACCGCATCCCCAGGCAGCCAGCTCAGCGACCTTGGCTTCGATCCGACCGGGACCTATCTGACCTATGTGTCCACGACCAGCGCGCTCTCGTCCCAGCTGACCGCCCTCAATGTACAGTCCAAAGTGTCCGGGACCCTAGGCAGCCTGACCATGGTTAGCGATCCGGTGTGGGATCCGACGGGCAGTGAGCTGTCGCTGCTGAGCACCGGCGCCACCGGAACTGTCGGCGTGGAGAGCCTGCTCGTGTCAGGCGGTCCCCAAGTCACCTCCAGCAACGCCGCGGCTGAGGCTGCCCTGGCCACCGCCTCCAGCCTGGCTCAGATCCAGGTCACCGGCGGGGCTGTCGAGTCATCCGAGATCGGCGCCTTGCTGGCTCCAGGAACGGTGCTGCCCCCATCGGTGCTGACACCGGGCAAGTTCAACCGTTTCTATGCGGTCTCCACCACACCGACCAGCGCCGGTGCCAGCTCGTACAGCGTCGAACTGCGCTTGGTGCGCGACGCCACGAGCTCATTTGCGCCCGCATATCTGCCCGAGTTGGTCACCGTGCACACCGGAGGGACGGCATCACAGATCACCAACATCTCTCCGGGCGTGTTGACCGCGGTGCCCAGCGGACCGCTGGTGGTGAGCGTGACCTCAAGCACAGAGAGCAGCAACAACACCGTGTTCGCAATTCATTTCGACTCCGACCTGAATCCCCAGTCGGTGGGATCGCAGTCGATCTCGCTTAGCGTCAACGGCCATGCGGTTTCCGGTGCCCAGTTCAACTACTCCGCTCTGACGCGGACCGAAACGGTAACCGTGGCCGGACTTCCCGCCGGAGCGGTGACTCTTACCGTCGGACCACCGCTGGCCGACATTGACAACACGTCGATGCAGAGTCCCTACTTGGTGGTCTTGCAGCCTTAGGCCAGCAACAGCCGTGGCTCCACCCAGTGCCCTGCTGCCGAGATGGCTTTGGGCATTGCTTAGGCGATGACCTGGTCCCGTGTTTTCACCAACACAAGCGGGTGCCTGTGGACGCTCCCGGCATCCAGAAGACGTGGAACGCGTCCTCGAGCGAGCCCACAACCTGGTGCCAAACGATCGGGGCGTTCCCGCTACTTGGACGTCCGCTGGGAGGGCAGCAGCAGTCGTCGAGTGCCGCAGCAGCTGGGGGCAGCACCCTCAATTTTCGCTCTGGTCGTCCGCGAAGCATGGAGGGGCGGTGTGACTTGCGTCCCTAACGCCAAGCTCGGACCGCCCGTCCCAGGGTCGGGCTGACTTCGGTTGTGAGAAGAGGCCCTAGCGACGCCGCTGTGGCCACCCCGACATCGACGCGGTCGACGGCGTGAAAGCAATCCCAGAAGCGAACCAGGCCGGCTTCACCATCGACCTCGAACATCTTGGCAACGAGCCGGAGCCACCGGTGCTGGAACCAGACGTAGTTCAACGGGTTCATAGAATCATTGGAACCGGTGTAGTGGGCTTGCAACTCCTCTAGTGTGCTGTACCCCTCGGCGCGCATCCGAGCGGCAAGCTTTCGACTTCCCGCTCCCACGGTCGGGAGCACCTCGAGCGTCGCCAGGCTCGCCGGTAGCTGAGTTGCGACGAACGCGTGCATGGCCAGGTTGGCAAAGATCTCGCTAAGCCAAAAGGTCGGAAGCCGCAGATCTCCGAGTACCTCAAATGCATGGCCGAGCTCATGAATAGTGATGAGGTCGAAGAACGGCTGCAGATCCACACCTCCAGCGCCGTCCGGATATGCCGCGCGCAACTTCGCATAGCCGCGGGGGGACGCTTCGCGGAGATCCTGCGCAATCTGAATCCAGAAGTCTCCGCCTCCAGCGGGCATCAGGATGATGCCAGGACGGATCTCGCCGGCATCATCTCTGAAGAAGGGCAGCCCGTACGGGCCCTTACCCGACCAGTCCACTTCATTGGCCACGATGATGGCGATGTCCGGCTCAACTGCTGCGAACAGGCGACTGAAGTAGGTGTAGGCGCCCGCGGCGACATCGGCCGCGGCACGCGCCCGCACCAGCGCTCCGTTGCTGTAGCGCACCTCAAATGGATACCCACCCAGCTGCGGAAGCTCTGATCCCACCGCCACCCGACGAGTCTAACCGCCCCCGGATTGAGCCTTTTGCGAGTTTCTGGAAGGGCTAGCAGATGGGGATATTTTGACGACGCCCGGAGATCTTTTCCAGCTCACTTTCCCGATTTTTACAACTTCTGATCTCAGGCGCCCTCGGGGGTGAGATCAACACCAGCGAGCTGCTGGGCGACCAGCCGACCACTTGCTCGGCGCAGGCACCCCGGCCCGCAAGGGATCGCCGACGACTAGGATCAGGCGCGCTGGCGCCAGAGGCGCGGTCGCTGCGAGGCCGGAAGCCCAGGACTCTCCTCCGCGTATCCGACCCGACGAACTCCGCTCGACCTCACCACCACAGTGCTCCTCCCGCCGGTGAGTGGCTAACTCGGATTGGGCGGAGGGCGGGAGAGGCAGTGGGCAATACCCACTTGCCCACGGTGTGCTACCATCTCAGCCAGGAATACCGATGGCTGGAAAGGATGGGATCGGAATGACCCTGGTGCCGGGATTTGAGCCGCGAGGCGAGGTAGCCGCTGACGATAGGGCGCGTGTCGCCTTTGGTAGGGCCGGAGTGCACGGGCGGGATCGATTTTTGATCTCAGTAAGCCCTCGCGGCGAGATCATGCTCACCCCGGTAGCGAGCATCCCGAAGCAGGAGCTGATGATCTGGGAGCGACCAGAGGTGATGGCATCGCTCCTCCGGGGGCTGGACGACTACCGGAGCGGGCGCGTCCGTAACCGCGATGACTTCCTTGACGACGACCTTGGGGAGTGAGTGCTCCGCCGTTCAGGCTGGTCTTCACCGACGAAGCTGACAGCATCCTTCGGGAGCTAGTGCAGCCTGCTCATCGCGTAAAGCTAAAGAAGGCCCAGAAAGGGCTGCGTCTACTTCGAGACGTCGGCCCACGGCATCCCGGCCTGAATAGTCATCGCTACGAGTCGATGGTCGGCCCGAAGGGTGAGGAAGTGTGGGAGTCCTATTTGGAGAACCAGACTCCGAGCGCATGGCGGGTATTTTGGATCCATTCAGGACCGGATACGTTGACTGTCCTCACATTGGGACCGCACCCATAGCCGGCCGATTACCCTTGTGTTGGGCTTGGAGTTTCAAGCTCCGAAACTGGTACTTACGTCGTTCGTTCACTTCACGCCGCCGCGCAGCTCTCAGACGGTTCGCGTACGATGGGGCTCGCCTCTGGTGCACTGTTGCCGACACAGCGTTGGGCAGCGCTTTGGTATCGTGCCCGCTATTACTGAGCAGCGACGATAGCGGCGGCGACAGCCGCCACCCGACGCGCCTGCGACGAAAGCTGCTTCAGCGTCTGCGGTTGCTGGTCCCGCCAGACTTGGGCGCGAGCGAGCAGGTCGGGGTGGTTGGCGATGTACTCGGTGGTGAGCTTTCCCTGGAGAAAGTCAGTGTCATCGAGCAACGCCGCGTGAAAGGGAATGTTAGTGGTGATCCCGCCGATCAGGTATTCGTAGAGAGCCCTCCGTCCCCGTGCCACCGCTTGCTCCCGGCTGGCGCCGTGGACGATCATCTTGGCGATCATGGGGTCGTAGTAGGGGCTGACCACTCCCGGAGACGCCAGCGAGCTGTCCACCCTGACACCTGGGCCGGAGGGCTCGTGATAGGAGGTCACACGCCCCGGTGTAGGTTGGAAATCGCTGAGCGGATCCTCAGCATTGATGCGGCATTCGATGGCCCAACCCTGCCAGCGGATCTCTTCCTGGCGCCAGGGCAGCGGCTCCCCCATGGCTACCCTCAGCTGTGCCACCACCAGGTCGATGCCGGTCACCAACTCGGTCACCGGATGCTCCACCTGCAGGCGGGTGTTCATCTCCAGGAAGTAGAAGGAACCGTGTGACTCGATGAATTCGACAGTCCCCGCGTTGACGTAGCCGACCGCCTGGGCTGCCTTGATGGCCGCCTGTCCCATCTCCTCTCGGGTGGCCGCACTGATGGCGGTCGAGGGACACTCCTCGACCAGCTTCTGGTGGCGACGCTGAATCGAGCACTCGCGTTCGCCCAGATGAATGGTGTTCCCCTGGGAGTCGGCGAGCACCTGGATCTCGATGTGACGGGGGTCGGTTACCAGCCGTTCCAGGAAGACCCGGGGGTCCCCGAAAAAGCGCTGGGCCGACTCCTGGCAGCTGGCGAGGGCGGCCTTGAGTTCTTCCTCATCGCGGGCGGAGCGCATGCCGATACCGCCACCCCCGGCGGATGCCTTGACCAGGATCGGGAAACCGATCTCCCGGGCGGCTGCTAGAGCCTCACCCTCCTCGGAAATAGCTTCCGTCCCGGGGACCACAGGTACTCCGGCCTGCTGCATCCGCTGCCGGGCCCGCACCTTGTCCCCCATCGCCAACATGGCCTCCGCCGAGGGGCCGATAAAGGTGATCCCAGCTGACGCACAGGCCTCGGCAAGCTTGGGGTTCTCGGAGAGAAAACCGTAGCCGGGGTGAATGGCTTCGGCACCGGCCTCCTTGGCCGCCCCGATCACCCGGTCCAAATTTAGGTAAGACTCAGCCGGGGTGGCTGGTCCAAGCTCAAGCGCTTGGTCGGCGAGCCGGACGTGGAGAGCCCCCCGATCTGCCTCTGAATAGACGGCGACTGATCGTAAACCGAGATCTCGGCAGGCTCGAATCACCCGGACCGCGATCTCGCCCCGGTTGGCGACCAGGACCGTGCCGAAGGGCTTCATCGCCGCCTAGGCAACTTGCACCAGGACGTCGCCCCGGCTCACCACCTGGCCGACGGCGACGAGGACTGCGGTAACCGCGCCAGCCCGATCGGAGGGAATGTCGTTCTGCATCTTCATGGCCTCGAGCACCACCACCGTCTGGCCCACGCTGACTTGGTCGCCCACCTTGACCGGTATCCGGGCGATCAGGCCCTGCATGGGGGCCTTGACTCCATCGCCCGCAGGAACGGGCGCCATCGCCGGGGTGACGGTGGCTGTCCCCCCTCCCAGGGCCCCTCCGTCAGTGGCGGTCACGCGCACCTCAAAGACCTCGCCGTCAACCTCGACCGAGAACTCTCTGGCAGCTGCCGACGTCGGCGGCGGCGGAGCTGCCTCCGCTGGTGGGGCGGGCGGCGGCGGCAAAGCCGAGATGGGGATGGCTGCCGCGTCACCCACAGGCTCGCTGAGATCCCCGCCATCCACCACGGCGGCCGGGGCGGCAGGAGGAGGAGGGAGCTCGGGCTCGTCCTCGAGCCTCTCCACGCGAGCCTCTCCACGCAGCAGGGCGGTGGCCGCCTCCGGGAAAAGCAGGAAGTTGAGGACCTGTTGGTCCGCCGCCTTGGGCCAGCCCAGCCGAGCGAGGGTGCGCCGAGCGCCGGGCATGGCCGGCTCCAGGACGTCGGCGGGACGGACCGTGATCTGGTCCTCGCCACCGATGACGATCTTCTGGATCTCGGGATCTACCGGGCCTGGCGGTTGTCCAAACAGACCCAGGAAGTAGTCCTTCACCTCCTGGGCCACGGTCAGGTAGCGCTGCCCCGAGGCCACGTTGGCGACCGCCTGGGTCACCACCACCTGAGCAATCGGGGTGATCAGGGGAGGGTAACCCATCTCCGCCCTGACCCGAGGAATCTCCTCCAGCACCGCCGGCAGCTTGCCTTGCGCGCCCTGGCTCTCGCACTCGCTACGCAGATGCTCGAGGACCGAGGGGGCCAGCTGCGTCCTCATGGTCGAGGAGTCGTACTGCCAGCCACTGGGATCGGCCAGAGCCTCGTACAGGGGCATGACCTCATCGAGCGCGTCAGCTGCGGCTAGGACCAGCTCTTCTCTGAGCTTGGGTTGGAAATCGGTGCCACGCAGAGCCGAGTAGACCCCCTCAGTGCTGGGCAGAGACGCGCCCCCGGCCAGAGGGGAGAGGCATACGTCAAGGCTCTCAGCCCCGGCCTCGGCAGCGGCCAGGTAGGCGAATGAGGCCTGTCCGGTGATGGTGGCGCAGTGAACGCTGATCGGAAGTTTGGTGCGCTCCCGCAGCCCTTCGACCAGAGCTCGCGCAGTGCCGGCGCCGAGGAGGCCGGCAGGATCAAAGACGCAGAGGCTGAGGTACCCGAGAGCCGCCAGCTCCACCCCAAGAGCTATGAAGGACTCCACTGAGTGGACTGGGCTCTCGGTGTAGACCAGGGTCCCTTCGGGATGCTTGCCCACTGCCAGCACCGCCTCCGCGACATGGGCGAGATTGCGGGCATCGTTGAGCGGATCGAAGCAACGGATTACGTCCAGGCCACACTCTGCGGTGAGGGCCACGAAGCTGTCCACGGCGTCATCCGGGAGGGGGCGGTAACCCACTAGGGCCTGGCCTCGGATCAGCCCGACCAAAGGGGTCTTGCTCACCTTTCGAATTGCCCGCAGACGCTCGAATGGATCCTCGCCGAGATGTTCCAGCGACACCTCGAAGGTGGAGCCGCCGAACACGTCCAAGCCCGCATACCCGCACCCGTCGAGCTTTTCGATCAGGGGGAGGATATGCCGGGTACGAATTCGGCTCAAGAGCAACGTCTGCTGCCCATGACGCAAGCAGCACTCGATCAATCCGATCGCGGCCATGAACTGCCAAGACTAACTGGAGGGGAGCCGGCGGCGCGAACTCCTGGCCTGGACGACTAGTGGCGAAACGGCTTCCGCGGACGTTGTTCTGTCGGGGGGTGGTGGGGATCCGTCCGTCAGGCGATATCCGAGGCTCCAGCCGCCCTCCAGATCCGCCCCAGGTCGTCAGTTCGATACACGGCCCCGTCCGCCGTATCAAGGAACCACGCCTCCCGGCTGTTGGAGGCGGATAGGGAGGCGATGGCGAACACCGCGTCTCCGGCTGGCTCGGGCGGCGTCGTGCAGCGGACCCAGCGTTGCCCACCATCGGCAGAGGTCCAGAGGTCGGCCGAGGTTGCGACCGGGCCGCCGTAAGGCGTCCAGCCAAGCAGATCATCGGGACCTGCCCAGGCTAGGGATTCCAGTTGCAGGGAAGTCGGGAGTTGGGTCCAGTGGGCACCCCCATCGCTAGTCGATTCCAACTGGACTGCCTTGGGCCCCTCTACGAACGACACGATCCCCTGATCCAGGTTGGACGGCAGGAAGCTGGCCGCCAGGACTGTATCCAGAGGAGCTCCGACGTCGAGTGGAGCTCCCTCGGTCCACTGTGCGCCACCGTCATCCGTGTGCCAGACGTAAGCACTGGGTGAGGCCACAGCCGCTTGGGCCGCCGTGGCGTAGAGCGCTCCAACCAGTACGCCCTGCCCGTCTCGGTTGATCCAGGGGCCGAAGACCTGCCCGGCTGTGTATCCAGCCGGGCCCGGGGTCGCCGCCGCCGTGTATTCAACCGGCCCCACCTGAACCCAGCTGGCGCCACCATTGCTGGTCGCGTAGAGTCGCCAGGTTTCGGTAGCCAAATTGATCGCCGCGGCGTACCCACGTTGGCTGTTGATGAAATCAACACTGGTGACAGTTCCAGGAACTCTTCCCTGGACTTTCCAAGTCTGCCCGCCATCGCTCGTCTCGCTCACCGCTCCGCCGAAAGCGGCCTCCCCAGCACCGAAGGCGACCTTCGCGGAAAGGGCGTCAACGCTGAGTGTCGGCGCTGCACTGGGAAGAACTTGGCTCCAGTGTGCCCCCCTGTCGCCGGTACGAAGCACCGATGTAGTTGACACCGCGTAACCAACCGCCGTCGACGGCCAGGACATGGCCATAGGTGAGAACTGCGACCAACTGAGCACGGGATGCCATGTCGTCGGCGGGCTTCCCGATGCCAGATTGAGGACGCTCGCTGGCCCGCCACAAGCCGGCGACCCGGCATCGAACGAGTCCCAGACATCTCCTGCCGGATCGTCACTCAGAATCGATGCTGGAGCTGAGTCGTTGCATTGGGCTGTTGACGAGGGTGTGTCGTTTGTCCATTGCCGTCCACCATCTTGGCTGAGCCACACGGCGGCGCCGCAGCCTTGCAGGTCGCAGTCATCGAAGCCAGAGAGGCTGAGCCAGAGCCGACCACGCGTCCCCACGATCAGTTTGGCGTTGAGAGCCGGGGTCACTAGCATTGCTGGTAGGGACCCCACGGTTGACCAACTCTGGCCCCGATTCTGGCTCCTAATTATGGAGATCCTCCCGCTGCCGTCTGCCCCTACGAATCCACCTAGCGGCGCCTCCACAGCCCACAACGTTCGCGGCGATTGAGCCACGGCAAAAACCGGACCCGGCGTTTTTAGTGAGGTCTTCCAGCGTCTGCCGCCGTCTGTCGAAAGTAGGACACTCCCACGGCAGGCGGAAGGCGGGTAACTGGTCTTCCCGGTGTCCGATTCTTGGTCAACACACCGGCTGATGCCCGCTGCCAATCCCAAAGAGGTCTTGGAAAATGCGATCTGAGCAGCGTTGTCTGCTGGGAAAGTACCGCGGTAGGTCCAACTGCGTCCCGCGTTGGAGCTTGCTAGTAAGTTCGAGACGCAAGTGGAGTCGGCCGGCGCACCGTCGCAGTTAGACCCAGCCTGAACCAACGCCCAAACGTGTCCGGAGCCACCACTGTCCACCTGCCCGACTACTCCAGAGCCGGCCCAATCGGAACGCCAGCTCCGTCCCGAGTCGGTCGTGCCCAGAATCTGGCCGCTATCCCCCTTGTCTGTCGTGACCCAGCCGGTCTTCGGTGAGGAGAAGTCAACGTCATTGAGGGAAGCCGGGATGACAACAGGTTCGCTTACCACTGGTCGCGCGGAAGCCGCCTTGGCGTGGTGCCCATGAGCGACCTGGCTACTTGTTGGAGGCGCGACTCCGAGCAAGAGCAGAGCAGATACGGTAGCGGCGACAGCGTACCTCAAGGAAATTCGCCTGCTGTTGGGGGGATTCCGCAGTGACCTCGGGGCCCAGCGATCATCGCTTCCAGAACGTGGCAAGCACGACCTCGGTTACGCGAGTATTGCCGGTAGTGGGGATGCTTGCAGGGCGAGCTGTCCGTCGGTTCACACCACCGACCGCAACGCCCGGACTGGCGGCGGTTCCGACGGCGAGACCTAGTCCTGGCGGGTCCCCAGGTCCCGAAAGAAGCGCAGCAGGTATCCGTCAGGGACCGCCACCAGGAATTGGCGGTTTCCCACCAGTCCGTGAGCGGTCTTATACCACCGCTCCTCCATCGGTATCAGCGGGGCATGACCGGCGGTCGTGGCCCGTTCCAGCACTCTGTCGACGTGGAAGACCTCGATCTGGAAGTGGACTCCCCTCCCGAACGGATACGCCAAGGCTGCGGGACGAAAGCGTCGGCCCGGGCCACCCGCCTCCTCGATCATCAGTTTGACTCCGTCGAGTTCCAGGCACGCGAACCGCTCCTCAGTGCGCGTATACAGCACGGAAAACCCCAAAACGCCATAGAAGGCGAGCGACGTATCAAGGTCCGACACGTCAAGTTCTGGGACTAGCCGCGGCCGACGAGTGTCCATTACTCAATCTTGAGCATCACACGTAGGCCCGCGCTCGGGGCTGGCTTCGTCCCGAGCTCGACCAGACAAGCGTGATTCCCAGGGCTCGAAGTCCGGCCCCGATCGAGGCGCCCATCTACCGGGATGGAGCAGTCCGACAGTTCGATTGCCGGAACTCGCGGAACGCCTCTGGGCGCCATCGCCTACCGCCGCAGTTGGGCCTGGCAGTCGACGCAGCGAGTCGCCCAGGGCAGAACCTCGAGGCGCCCTTCTGGAACCGGCCGTGCGCAACCGTCGCAGATCCCGTAGGTACCCAGATCCAGTTTGGTCAGAGCCGCCCTCACCTCCTCCTCCAACTTCTCCAGCTCGCCGGCTGTTCGCGACCGAGCCATCCTGTCGGCGGCCTCGGCAACGTGGTCGCCGGCACGCTTGCCGTACTGAACTTGGGTACCCGGCTCGGGCACAGCAACGGCCAGCGACGACTCCTCTTCAGCTAGCTGCCCCAGCTTGGCCTCAAGCAGCTGGCGGACGCGCTGGGTATCGGTGGTCGCTCTACCGCCTGACGATGTGTCGTCCGGCAAGGGATATACCTCAGAAAACTTTGCTTCGACGCGCCACGGCGTTCGCCGCCTCGATCCGGGGACTGGCTCAGGCCCCAATGTCCTGACGGTACCTCATCCCCGCAAAGCTAATCTGGGCCACCCCTGCGTAGGCCTTGTCGCGGGCTCCGGCCTGGTCCTTGTCCACGGCGGCGCAGATTAGAACGCGACCCCCGCTCACCTCGACCGATCCGCCCTCGCCGGGGCGGGTACCCATCTGGAAGATCAGGCACCCGGACTGCTCGGCTTCCTCGATACCGGTGACCGGGCCGCCCGCCCGAACGGCTTCGGGGTAGGGCTCGCGGACGGCGACGACCCCAACGCAGGACGCGGCCAGCGGCCTCGGCTCGGGACTCTCCAGGTGCCCTCCGGCGCTCTGCCAGAGAAGGGGCACCAGGTCCGGGAGGAGGGGCACCTGGACCTCGGTCTCGGGGTCGCCGAAACGAGCGTTGAACTCGAGCACCTGGATCTGGTGGCCCACCAGCATCGCCCCCACGTACAGGCATCCCTGGTAGGGAGTGCCCAGCCGAACCATCTCCGCCAGGGTCGGCTGAACCACCTCCTCACGAACTCTGCGGTTGAGGTCAGCCCAGCCGTCAGAGGGCGTCGGGGCATAGCTCCCCATGCCTCCTGTGTTGGCCCCACGATCTCCATCGAAGGCCCGCTTGTAGTCCCTGCCCGGAGGCAGCATCACGGCCGAGGAGCCGTCACAGATGGCGAAGAACGATGCCTCCTCGCCCTCCAGGCAGTCTTCAATCAGCACCCGGGCCCCCGCCGAGCCCAGTTCCCGTCTGAGAAGGAGGAGGTCGATCGCGGCCCGGGCCTCAGCTTCCGTGGCACATACAAAGGCACCCTTTCCCAGCGCCAGCCCGTCCGCCTTGACCACGGCCGGTGTCCCCCGCTGCTTGAGGTGCTCGAGAGCCCGGGCATGGTCATCGAAGACGGCGAAATTTGGGGTCGCCACCCCGGCGCGATGCATCACTTGCTTGGCGAAGACCTTGCTGCTCTCCAACCTCCCAGCATCCTGCTGGGGTCCGAAGCAGGGGACGGCCGCCTCCCGGAGAGCGTCTCCAACCCCCGCTGCGACCGCGGCGTCGGGACCGAGGATCACCAGATCGACTGCCTCCGCGCGCGCCAGATCCACCAAGCCGGTCGCATCGGTGACCTGGACTGGGCGATTCTCCCCCAATCGGAGGGTCCCGGCGTTGCCCGGCGCGCAGGTGACCCGGGTCACCAGGGGACTGCGCTGACTGGCCCATGCCAGCGCGTGCTCGCGGCCGCCACCCCCGACCACCAGTACGTGCAGGTTCTGGGGCTCGGGGATCACTCCCACTCGATGGTCGAAGGCGGCTTGCTGCTGATGTCGTAGACCACCCGGTTGACCCCCGGGACTTCGTTGACGATGCGCCGGCTTATGTCAGAGAGCACGTCGTAGGGCACCCGGGCCCAGTCGGCTGTCATGCCGTCGTCCGACTGCACGATGCGCACCGCCACCACGTTGGCGTAGGTCCGGAAGTCTCCCATCACCCCGACGCTGCTGATCGGGGTGAGGATGGCAAAGCTCTGCCAAACCCGATGATATAGCCCGCTCCGCTTGATCTCATCGATGACCACCCAGTCGGCACTGCGCACCGTCTCCAGGCGCTCTCGGGTCACCTCCCCGATGATCCGGATCGCCAACCCGGGCCCCGGGAAGGGCTGCCGCTGAATGACGTCATCAGGCATTCCCAGAGCGCGTCCCACCCGGCGCACCTCGTCCTTGAAGAGGTAGCGGAGCGGTTCAACCAAAGAGAAGCGCATTCCCTGAGGCAAGCCGCCCACGTTGTGATGGGTCTTGATCTTGTGGGCGCCGAAGGTATCGGCCGCCGTGCTTTCGATCACGTCGGGATAGAGCGTCCCCTGAGCTAGGAAGGGAACCCCGCCCAACTGTCTGGTCTCCTCCTCAAACGCGGCGATGAACTCGCGGCCCACGATCCGCCGCTTCTCCTCCGGGTCGATCACCCCCTGGAGGGCTCGCAGAAAGCGCTCCTCCGCGTCCACCCGGACGATCTTCATCCGCATGCTCCGACCCAGTGCCTCGATGACGCGGTCCCCCTCCCCGCGGCGGAGAAGTCCGTTGTCGACGAAGACGCAGGTGAGCTGGTCACCAACGGCGCGATGTACCAGAGTCGCAGCCACCGCCGAGTCGACCCCGCCGGAGAGAGCGCAGATCACCTGCTCGCTACCCACCCGCTGGCGGATCTCCTCGACGGCATGACCGACGAAACTCTCGGCGTGCCAGCTGCCGCTGCAGCCGCAGGTCTGGTAGAGGAAGTTGCGCAGCAGCTCCACCCCCTGCGGGGTGTGAGCCACCTCCGGGTGGAACTGGATGCCGACCCGTCCGCCGGGTCCGGCCATGGCCGCCACCGGGCTGTTGACGGTGTGGGCCACCGAGCGGAATCCCGGAGGCAGCTCCTCGATGACATCGCCATGGCTCATCCAGACGGACATCTCGGTGGGCAACCCGGCGAAGACGCCGTCTCCGCTGTCTACCACCACCGAGGCCAGGCCATACTCGCGCCGCTGGCTGGATTTGACCCGTCCGCCCAAGTCGTCGGCCAGAAGCTGCATCCCGTAGCAGATGCCCAGGATGGGGATCTCCATCTGGTAGATGGCGGGATCGGGATGGAGCGCGCCCTCGTCGTAGACGCTGGCTGGACCTCCGCTCAAGACCAGGCCCCGGGGGTGGCGCTGGGCGATCTCGCTGGCGGGGGCAGTGCCGGGGATCAGCTCGCAGTAGACGTTGAGCTCACGGATCCGGCGCGCGATCAGCTGGGTGTACTGGGAGCCGAAGTCGAGGACCAGGACGGTGTCGGTGCTGGCGGCCAGCCCCAGGTCGGGCCCGGCCGGGTTGGAACGGGGGAGGGCGGTGGTGGTCATCTGCGCCTCCCGACCCTCACCTCAGCGGGCCATCCCGACCTGCTGGGCCTGTTGGAAGAGCTTGCCCTCGGTGAGAATCGAGGGAGCGATCACCAGCTCGGTCTGCTGGAACTCCTCGATCGTCCGTGCCCCGCAGACACCCATGGCCGCCTTGATCGCACCGAGGAGGTTCTGGGAGCCGTCATCGACTCGCGCCGGGCCTAGGAGCAGTTCGCGCAGGGTGGCCTTGGTTCCAACCTGGATCCTGGTCCCCCGGGGCAGGCTGGCGTCCGGGGTGGCCATGCCCCAGTGGTTGCCGCGCCCGGGAGCCTCCTCCGCGGAGGCGAAGACGGAGCCGATCATGACCCCATCCGCCCCGGAGGCCAGCGCCTTGGTGACGTCGCCCCCGACCCGCATGCCGCCATCGGTGATGACGGTGACCGGCTGGCCGCCGGCCCGGCGGTGATCGTGACGGGCCGCGGCGACGTCGGCGGTCGCCGTCACCTGGGGTACCCCTATCCCGAGCACACCCCTGGTGGTGCAGGCGGCTCCCGGGCCGACCCCCACCAGAATGCCGGCCACGCCGGTGCCCATGAGCTCGAGGGCGGTGTAGTACTCGACGCAGTTACCGACCACGATCGGCAGCTTCGAGTTCTTGACCAGCTGGGCGAAGTCGAGCTGCCGGTAGGAGCGAGAGATGTGCCGGGCGGTTAGGACCGTGCCTTGGACGAAGTAGAGGTCCGCGCCCGCCTCAGTGACGATGGGCAACTTGCGCTCAGCGTCGGCGGGGGTGGTCGACACCCCGCAGAACACTCCTTCCTTCTTGATCTCGGAGATGCGCTGTGAGATCAGCTCGTCCTTGATCGGCTCCCGGTAGAGGTCCTGAAGCAGGATGTTGACGCGCTCCCGGGGGGCCTCGGCGATCTGCTCGTAGACCGCGGCCACGTCGTCGTAGCGGCAGTTGATCCCGTCCAGGTTGAGTACGGCAAGTCCCCCCAGCTTGCCCATCTCCACGGCGAAGTGGGAGTCCACCACCCCGTCCATGGCCGCCGCCAGGATGGGGATTGGGAGCTCGACTTCTCCGATGCTCAGCTTGATATCGATCTCGTCGGGATTGATCGTGACCTTGCCGGGGACTAGAGCCACCTCGTCGAACCCGTAGGCCCGCCTTGCTCGCTTACCTCTTCCTAGTTCGATATCCAAGCAAGGCTCCCTCTTTTATGGGGGTGCGCGAGGACCACCAAACCCTGCGCCAACCCGAGATCAAGCATACCAGACACTGAGCCTCCCAGCCCCCCATGGACCCCTCATCTAGTGGGTACGTACAGCTGCGTCCCCTCCATGTGGTAGAGGTCGGGCGATCGGCCCTAGTTAGCTGGTCTGCAGCTGGGCCCGGATCACGACCCGCTCGGTGTCGATCCAGAGTGGCGTGCAGGTGATCACGGTGATCCAGGTGCCGTTACTGATGGGCTGCAGCTGGGTGACCTGGGACGGACTTTCCGTCCAGATGTTGGTGATCACATAGGTGAACTGCTGGCAGGTCCGGTTGGTGAGCACCACGGTATCTCCGGTCTTGAGCGTTCCCAGGGGCTCGAAGTTGGGCTCACGATGGAGTGCCCAGAGCCCGTTTCCGGTCTGCCCGGGTGCCGGGCTGCTCGAGTAGTGGACCACCGAGCGCGACAGGAGCATTGACCAGGTGCCATTGCCAGCCACGCCCTCGATCCCGGAGAGCTGAGGGAAATCGATCAGGGCATAGGAGGAGGCAGCAGATCCGCTTCCACAGGTGGGCGCGGTGGCTACTGGGCTCGTCCCGGGCTGCTGGATGGTCTTGACCTTGAGATGGCTGCTCAAAGCAGATCCCGGGTCCTTCCAATGCTGAAGGGCCTTGGTGTCGGCCCGAGAGCGTTGCAGGACGCCCACCAGAGGGGGCACGAAGATCACCAACCCTCCCACGATCAGGAGAATTCCTCCGCTGGCCAGCAGGAGCCCTGTCCGTCGGCCGGCCCACTTGGGCAGCCTCTTAAAAGGATTGTTCATTTAGCGCTCCTATGACCCCCCCAGTACCATCCTACCCGAAGTCGCGAAGCACCTTGGAGCCGTCACAGCGGCCGTGCAGCTTGTTACCCAGCCGTGCCCAGACCACGATGAGGCGATCGGCGGGGTACGGGACACAATCGCTGCGTGAGCCAGTTCGCGACGATTGACACTGACGGCGGGGGTTGGGGCATGGCCGTGGCGCCCGTCGGCCTCACCGCCGCCAAGATCTTGGTGATCGACGACGATCCCGCCATGCTCCGGCTGGTCGAGCTGATCGCCGCCGAGAACGGCTACGACGTGGTCAGCGCCACCACCGGTGCGGCCGGCCTGCGGCTGACCTTGGAGACCGAGCCCGATCTGGTCCTGCTCGACCTGGTGCTTCCCGATATGAGTGGCGTCGAGGTCTGCCGCCGGCTTCGCGCCGCGGGCGTAAAGGTAACGGTGCTGATGATCAGCTGCCTGCATGACCCCGAGGACGTGGTGGTGGGCCTGGAGGTGGGCGCCGACGACTATCTGCGCAAGCCCTTCGAGGTCCGCGAGCTGGTGGCCCGGATAAACGCCCGCCTGCGCCGGGCCCAGCTGACTCGCGAGGCGGGAGGCATCGAGCGCTTGCACTTTCCCGGGCTCACCATCGACAGCGGCCGACACGAGGTGCGCCGGGACGGACGCGTGGTGGCTTTGACTCCCACCGAGTTCAAGATCCTGACGGCGCTGGCCCGGCAGTCAGGAGCCGTCGTCTCCCGGCCCCAGCTCATCGGCGAGGTTTGGCGCAACCGCGATCCCTACCTGGTCCACTCCCTCGATGCTCACCTCTACCGGTTGCGGCGCAAGATTCAGCCCCGCGCCGACGGTGCTCGCTACCTCCACGCGGTGATTGGGGCGGGATACCGTTTCGAGTACCAGCCGCCCCGCGTCGAATCGCGGCGCCAGCGGGTTCCCTACCTGCGCCTAGCTCACTAGGGGTAGATGCCGCGAACCTGGGCGGCTCGCGCCACTCGACCCACGGCGATCAGGTAGGCGGCCTCCCGGAGTGAAACTTTTTGGCGCGCGTGATAGGCCCAGACCTGCTCGCTGGCCCGCAGCATGGCCCGCTCCAGCTGGGTGTTGATCTCCGTCTCGTCCCAGAAAAACGACTGCAGGTCCTGAACCCACTCGAAATATGAGACGGTGACACCGCCAGCATTGGCAAGGATGTCAGGCACCACCAGGATGCCGTCCTCCGCCAGCACCGCCTCGGCAGCAGGCGTGATGGGACCGTTAGCACCCTCGGCAACGATGCGAGCGCGCACCTGGTTGGCATTGCCGGCATTGATGGTCGACTCCACCGATGCCGGCACCAGGACGGTTACCGGGAGCGCCAGCAACTCCTCGCGCGTCATTGATTCGCCCGGGACCTTGGCGTCGGCGAGACGTCCGCCAGCCACCTTGACCGCCTCTAGTTGAGCGATATCCACGCCGGCGTCGCAGTGCCAGCCCTCGTGGCTGTCGGAGACGGCGACCACACGGCAGCCCGCCTGGCTCAACAGCCGAGCGCAGGTACGACCGACATTTCCGAATCCCTCGACGGCAACGGTGGCACCCTCCAGGCTGAGTCCGGTGTTGCGCAGCGCATGCACCAGGACGATGGCCAGGCCTCGCCCGGCGGCTTCAACTCTTCCCACGGATCCGCCGGCCTCGATGGGCTTGCCGGTGACCGATGCCGTAACCGAGAAACCCTTGTGCATGGAAATCGTGTCCATGATCCAGGCCATCACCTGAGGCCCGGTTCCGATATCCGGCGCGGGGATGTCCTTTTCCGGTCCCAACAAGAGGCTAATTTCGGTGGTGAAGCGACGGGTCAAGCGCTCCAGCTCGCGAGGTGACATGCGATGGGGATCGACACGCACCGCACCGGCCGCTCCCCCGAAGGGAAGTGACATGAGTGCCGATTTCCAGCTCATCACCATGGCCAACGCTTTGGTTTGATCCAGGCTGGCATCGGCCTCGTAGCGAATTCCGCCTTTGGCCGGCCCTCGAGCGATGTTGTGGTGCACTCGATTGCCGACGAAGACTTCGACCGAGCCGTCGTCGAGTACCACCGGGAAGTGCACCTGGAAGATCCGCTTGACCTCGCGTAGAACGCAGCGCGCCTCGTCGTCGAGATGCAGCATCTCGGAGGCTTGATCTACACGGTGCTGGGCTGTGCCGTAGAGATCTTCACTTCCCGGAGTAGGTGCGAGAGCGATCACTGGGTCAGTATAGGAGTGCTGCGACCACTGGATTCAGATCAATCGCGAGGACTGCGACGACCCGGTAACACTTTGTCGGAAGAGGCCAAAGTGGTTGACATGCCGACCTCTATGCACGATTGTGTGGCACAATCAGGTTAACTCGATCGAACCGACACCCGGCTAGGCAGCTTCCACTCACGTCACAATCGCAACCGGCGTCAATATTCAGGAATCACCCTGAACGTCAAGGCGCTCCAGCAAGCAGCGCCGAAAGCCTACTAGGAGGGCCCGGACCTATGCCCCGAACGACCAGAAGGACTGGCACCAAGCGCACGACGACGCGCTCTGCCACCAGAACCACGCGAAGGCCGGCGACCAGGCGAACCGCCGCACGAACGACTGCGCGCCGGACCACGGCGCGGAGGACTGCGCCACGGCGGACGACACGTACTGCTCCCAGCGCCGCCTCAGTGAATCGGGCAATCACGGCCCAGCTGAAGGCACTGGAGAAGCGGCTGACCGACCTTGAGAAGAAGCTCACTACCTCGGTGACCCGCTCGACGACCGCAGCTCGGACCACGCGCAGACCGGCTCGGCGTGCCACGACTCGGCGCACCACCGCCGCGCGGGCGACCACCCGAACTCGGCGCACCGGTACCGCGACAGCGCGGCGTCGCACGGCAACCCGTACCGCACCAGCCCGGGCAACCACCAGGCGCCAAACGACCCGCACAGCCAGCGCGGCTGCGCCTCGCCGCACCGCCGCCGCCAGGACCACCCGGAAGGCGCGGCCGACGGCCCGCCGCCGTACGCCTCGCGCCGCTGCTGCTCCCAAGGCGACCCGTCGCCCTGCGAAGCGCCGCGGTCGGGTGACACTGACAGGTTCCTGAGCCGCCTGACGCTGCTCTCTACCTCATAGCCGTGAAGGGGCGGGTCGGTGAGGCCCGCTCCTTTCCTTTGTCCTGGCCGATGTGATCAGGCTGCGAAAACCTCGCGCAGCCGCTCCCCAGCGGCCTGAACATCCTCGGCGCTGACGTCTAGGTGGGTGACACAGCGCACGGTGTGCGCGGTAAACGGTACGGTGAGAACTCCGGCCCGCTCGGCCCGCTCGACGATCACGTTGGCGTCTAGGGCCGTCTCTAAAAGAACTATGTTGCTCTGGACCGCCTGAGGGTCGACGGTCACCCCCGGAGACGACTGAAGCATCTCCGCCAGGTGGCGCGCATTTTCGTGGTCCTCGCCAAGTCGGATGACGTTGTTGTCCAAGGCGTAGAGGCCGGCAGCGGCCAGAATCCCCACCTGGCGCATGCCCCCGCCCAAGCGCTTGCGCCAGGTATGGGCGCGACGCCGACTCTCCGTCGATCCCACCCAGAGCGTGCCCGCCGGACAACCCAGCCCTTTAGAGAGGGCGAAGGTCGAGGAGTCGACACAGTCGGTGAACTCGGTCAAGGGAACGCCCAAGCTGGTGGCGGCGTTGATCAGGCGAGCGCCGTCCAGGTGTACTGAGAGGCCCATGCGGTGAGCCGCCTGGCCGGTACTGCGCAGCGCCTCGATACTGGCCACTGTTCCGCCTCTGCGGTTGTGGGTCTGCTCCAGACAGAGCAGTGCGGTACGCGGCTCGTGGTCGGGGTCAGCCAAGCGCTGCAGTGCCTCCAGTTGCCCCGGAGTCGGGCAACCGGCTGCCGGAGCATCAAAGTTGCGCAACTGGATGCCGGCGATCAGAGCGGTACCAGCCAACTCGTAATGGAGGATGTGCGACTCCGAATCCACCAGCACCTCATCGCCCGGATACGCGGCGCTGGCGACGGCGATCAGGTTGGCCATGGTCCCACTGGGGCAGAGCAGCGCCGAATCCTTGCCCAGCATGCTGGCGACGCGCTCCTCGAGTTGGCAGACCGTGGGATCCTCGCCGAAGACATCGTCGCCCACCTCGGCACGGGCCATCGCCTGGCGCATGCCCGGCGAGGGACGGGTCACGGTGTCGCTACGAAGGTCGATCACTGAGCGCATGGTCTCGACCATGCTAGGGAATCGAGCAGGTTCAGGAGTTGACCGGCTCACCGCTGACGGCGGCGAGGTCTAGGAACTCCACCCGATTGCGACCGTTGCGCTTGGCTGCGTACAGGGCGCGGTCCGCCAGGTCAAGAAGGTTGCGCGCCCCCTTTGATCCCTCCGGGAAGGTCACTCCGCCGATGCTGACCGTGATCTGCACCTCAGCCCCGTCGTTGAGACGAACCGACATCTCCTCGACCGCCGCGCGAATCTTGTCCGCCACCACCTCGGCGTCGGCGCGGGAGGTGTTGGCCATCACCACCACAAACTCCTCACCGCCGTAGCGAGCGGCCAGGTCAGATTTGCGGATGGTCTCGATCATCAGGCTCGCGAACTGGCGCAGAAGACGATCCCCGGCGGGGTGGCCGTGCGTGTCGTTGACTTCCTTGAAGTGATCCAGGTCAAGCATCAATACCGAAAGTGGCGAACTGGCGCGCTCGGCCACATTGACCTGCTGGTCGAGGTACCCGACCAGGAAGCGGTAGTTGTAGAGACCGGTCATTTCGTCGGTGGTGGCCTCACGCTGCGTCACCGCCAAACGCGCGCTCTTTTCGACGGCGATCACGATCTGGTCCGCCACTCCCCGACAGAGGGTGTAGTCCTCGTCGATGTAGGCGTTGCGTTTGTTGCCGACCAGCAGAAGTCCCAGATCGTGGTCTTCGGAGCGCATCGGTTCGACCAGGCAGTCGCGGAGGCCCAACTGCTCCTCCGCTCGACTGCGTTCATCGGGACGGAGGTGGGTGCGCACCAGAAAGCGCGGCTCGCGTATCAAGCCACCGATGATTCCGTCGCTGCTCTCCAGCTCTGCCCAGGTTTGGCCCGGTTCAGAGATCCCCGTCGAGAGGATCAGTCCGCGCGGCATCTGCGGCTGCGGGCGGAGAAGGATGATGGCGATGTCGGCGTCGAGGAGGTCAACCAGACTGCGCAGCACCTGGTCCAAGGTCTGCTCCAGGGGCGCGTTGCCGGTCAGGGTGGAAGCGATGACGGTGCGGCCGGTGGCAATCAGCAACTGGCGCCGCAGCTGTTTGCGCACCAATTCGAAGTTAGCGGCGAGCCGGCTTATCTCCTCGGCCCCGCCGTCGACCGTGACCGGGGCGGCGTAGGCGTCGAGCCCGAGACGCTGCACCGCCATGTCGAGCCGGCGCAGGGGACGATTCAGGAAGTGCTCAACCAGGAGGAAGACCAGGGCCATGCCCAGGAGGAGAACGCCGGCCACGGCTAGGGCCAGGGGGAGGGCCAGGTCGGCCACGCTCACGCCCCCCACCGCGCCCGACTCGAGGACGACCAGCTTGGCGGTCACCAATCCACTGGAGTCGCGCAGGGGTTGCTCGGCTACAACGTACTGAGCGCCATCCAGCGTGGCCTGACTAACCCCTTCCGAAGCTCCTGAAGAGACTTGGAGAGGGACCGGTAACTGGGATCCGGCGGGGTACGTCACGCCCCGCAGTTGCAGTGGCAGGGCCAGACGCCCACGCACGAGCAGTGCCGTGGTCGAGTGGAGACCGGCCGTGTCGATCAGGTCCTGGGCGTACCGGAGCGCCCGGGACCCGACTGGAGTGAGCACAACCACCTCACCGGCAGCGTGACCAGAGCTGGACACCGACGCCAGACCTACCCCGAGCACGCTGTCAGCGCTACTGTCGTAGAACCCCCGACTGATGGGGTCGGTGCACCTTCCCGAGAGAGCTCCACCGCCGAGCACAGCTTGGACTGATGCAGGCAGGGCCGATGTCGTGGCTGGTACTCGGGCGAGCAGCGCCCCGTCAGTTCCCAAAAAGAGGAGTGCCTGCCCCGGCGTGGCACTGGCGACGGCGGCCTCGGCCAGGGTCTGGAGGCTGGCCCTGCCCGCGGTGTAGGCCTGGCCGGTACCAGGGAGGGAAGCAACGTCGCAGGCGAAGCGCTGGGACGCCGTGGCCGTCTGCATCTGTACCAAGCTGCTCGCCAACCGGCTAGCCCCCACCCCGGCCTGCTCGTCCTGCTGGCTGCGGGCATGCTGGGTCTCGACCCAGGCCACGGTCCCGGCCGCCAGCGCAGTCGCCACGCCCACTGCCACCAGCACCAGGGCGAACTGGGCAGTAAAGGACTTATGGCGTGCGCGACGGCGCGCGGCGGGCTGGTTGGCCAATCTGGGAGTCCTGCCTAGTCAACTGAAAGCGGCCGTGCCGATTGCCCCGGTCGTTCCGAGCTGGAAGGGAAGGTGAGTTGCGAACTCCGAGACCGTGGCCAGGCACCACGCCTATGATGTCTCCCACCGTAGTCGTCCCGATCAAGGGCTTGGGACCAAGCCGGTAGCGAAGGGGTGACACCGGCCTCACGTTCCAATGACGGGTCTTAGAGGACGACCACGGCAGCTGTCGGCGCCCCGTTTGTGTTGAGGTTGATGCCCTGTGCCAGAAGTGGTGGTGTCGTTCCTGGACGGTGAGGTCCTCTATGGCGACCTGGGCGTCCTGCAGATGGACGACCCCTTTCTCGACCTCGACCTGCATACCCTGGACGGCAACGCCCGGCAGGCCCTGGTGCCGGTAAGCGGGGTGCGCCAGATCGACCTCACCAAAGTCGCTCAACCGGGCGACCAGATTGACATCAAGGAGTTGGCCCGAGTTGCGCTCCACTTCCTAGACGGCCAGGTGCTGCGGGCTCACGTGGTGACCCCGGCGTCCCTGCAGCGCTTCGGATCGATCTGGGACATCGTCGACGCCCAGAGCCGGGAGCACAAGATCTGCGCCATCCCCTACACCGCCCTCAAGGGCGCCTTCTACGTCCGGCGCTGGGACACGCGCTCGCCGCTGGAACGATCCAAGTCGGTCGCCTCCGGCCAGCAGCATCGCCTAGCCGAAGTCCAGGCTCGGCGCGGCCGGGAGGCCATGACCCGCCGCCTGCCCCGCTCCCCAGGAGGGCTCCTGGACCGGGTCGATACCGAGGACGGCAAGGCCACCAGGCGCAGGCGCTCCAGCAAGCCGCAGAACCCCACTCAGCGCGACCGACCGTCTCAGTGAAGGCAGTCGTAACCGGCGGTGCTGGGTTCATCGGCAGCCATCTCACCGACCAGCTCCTCGAGGCGGGCCACCAAGTTGCGGTGATCGACGACCTCAGTAGCGGCCGCCGAGAGCAGGTGAACCCGGAGGCCAACTTCTATGAGCTGAGCGTCACCGACGGGTCGCTGACCCGAGCCATCGCCAAGGAAGAGCCTGAGGTCATTTTTCATTTGGCCGCCCAGATCGACGTCCGAAAATCGGTAGCCGACCCCGTCCTAGATGCCGATGTCAACGTCATGGGGACAGTCAAGCTGCTGCATGCGGCCGTCCGCTCCTCAGTACGGCGCATCGTCTTCGTCTCCTCGGGAGGAGCCATCTACGGAGACACGCAGGAGCTGCCCACCCCGGAGACCCATCCCCTGCAACCGGCGTCGCCCTACGGCGCTGCCAAAGCTGCCGGGGAGGCCTATCTGTCCGCCTTTGCCACCTCCTACGGGCTGGAGTCCGCCTCCCTGCGTCCGGGAAACGTCTACGGCCCGCGTCAGGACCCGCACGGGGAAGCGGGGGTGGTCGCCATCTTCGCCACCGCCTTGCTGGCTGGGAAGAGCCCGCTTATCAACGGCGACGGACTGCAGACACGCGACTACGTCTTCGTCGGCGACTTGGTCGAGGCGGCGTTGCTGCTCCTCCACGGCCCGCTGGGCCGCTACAACATCGCCACCGGTCGGGAGACCAGTGTCGTCGAGGTCCAAGCCCAGCTGAGCCGGGCGGTCGCCGAACGTCGCGGAAGTGAGACTCCCCTGGGGCCGGCGCGCCACGGTCCGGGCCGGGAAGGAGAGCAGAGGCGGAGCTGCCTTGACTGCTCTCTGGCGAGATCCGAGTTGGGCTGGACCGCCAAAGTGGACCTTGCCCAGGGACTGGCCCAGACGGTGGCCTACTTCGCTGGCCGCGGCAAGGATCTACTTGTAGCGGAAGGTGATCCGGCCCCTGGTTAGGTCGTAGGGGCTGAGCTCGACCTTGACCTTGTCTCCGATCAAGGTCCGGATGTAATGCTTGCGCATCTTGCCCGAGATGTAGGCGAGGACGGTCTGGCCGGTCTGGAGCTCGACCCGGAACTGGGCATTGGGCAGCGGCTCGACCACGGTGCCCTCGATCTCAATGGTCTCCTCCTTCTTCTCCTCGACCGGCGTTACCCGCGAGACCCGAGGTCGCGATGGTCCACGGCGAGCGCGACCACCCATCGAGCGTCTTGCCAACTGCGGACCTCCGGATTGAAGTGGGGAGACGGTCCCGGGACCGTTCCATCGAACTCGATTGTAGCCTGTGCCTGAGCTCAGGCCCCGGGCGCCTTGGCGACCAACTGGCCACCACCACCGTGGCGGGGACCAATCACGTGGACGAGGCGGCCGGTGTTCTCCAACTCGCACTCGAGTAGATCGCCAGGCTCCAAGTACTGGCCACGCTCCTGGCCGCTGCCCCCTCCGACGGTGCCGCTGGCGAACACCTCCCCTGGCTCCAGTGGCTCCGCTCCAGAAGCGTAGGAGACCATCTCGGCGAAGGACCAGCGGGCCCGGCTCAGCCGGGACTGCGCCACCAACTCGCCGTTCAGGTAGGCGCATGCTTGGAGATCTTCGGGCCGCGCGAATTCGTCGGAGGTGACCAGCCAGGGCCCGAGACCGGAGGCGAAGTCCTTCGACTTGGCGGGTCCGAGGCGAACCCGCATCTCGTCCGCCTGGACATCCCGGGCCGAGAAGTCACAGAAGATGGTGTAGCCGGCGATGGCTTCCTGGGCCGCCTCCAGGCTCAGGTCGCGCCCCCCCGAGAGCAGGATGCAGGCCACCTCGAGCTCGTAGTCGAGGGCGTCGGTGTAGGCGGGCCAGGGAACCTCTGACCCGGGAGGAAGCAGAGTCGCCGGATTGCCCTTGTAGTAGACGGGTCGCCGGTACCAGGGTTCGGGAATTGGCTCACCTCGGCGCTTGGCCCCGGCGGCAACGTGCTCCTCGAAGGCGTAGAAGTCGCGCAGCAGGGGCGGCCTCAGGAGCGGCAGCCGCTCCACCTCATGG
>DATLRN010000057.1:0-4476 GCA_035534695.1 Candidatus Dormiibacterota bacterium | reverse complement strand
AAGAGTGGGCCTACGTCCGCCCCTACACCAGCAATGCGGACCGGATCCGCTTGCTCTCCACCTGGCTGCACCGCTACAACTACCACCGCGCCCATACCGCACTCGGCGGCCTTGCTCCCGTGACCCGTGTCAACAACCTATGTGGGAAGTACAGCTAGGCCACCCGTCTGCGTAGGATGGCGGACGCTCCCAGCGCTGCCACGCCGGCCAGGATCAAGGCCGCAGCCAACGCAATCGGCAGACCGGCACCAGTGATCGGGAGGGAAGTTGCGGTCGCCAGCACTGGGCCAGCGACCGGTACGACAGCCATCCCACCGGCATTGAACAGGGGATCGTACTGGCTGAAGGAATTCGTGAAGGAGCCCGTCTGTACCTCGTCCACGTAGCTGGGGCCGACGTTGTCGCAGTCGTCCGCGTCCAGTACCAGAGCTGCGGATCCGTCTGGACTGAGCACGGTACCGATTTGACACGGCTCCGCGGAATTTCCTGTCAGATCCTCCAACTCACTGGCTGTGGAGCTTGAAATATCGGAGTCGCTGAGATCGACCTGATATGCGTGGGGGTCGTAACCGTCGCTCAGATAGAGGGTATTTCCGGACGTATTGATCGTGATCGCTTGTGGCTGTTCCACTCCGGAGAGCCATTGGAACCTCAGCTCCGCGCCGTAAGGTGAGTTCATCTGCCAGACGCCGTCGTTGTAGTTGTCGGTGACGTAAATGTCGCCGTTCACGGGCGAGCCCACGATTCCTTGTATTCCGGGATATACGTCATCACAGGAGCTGTCGTCACAGTTGACGTTATCCCCGCTCGGATCCAGCATCGCCGTGGTCACTGCTGGCTCGTCGACGAGCGGGGACACACTGAAGGTCCAGACACAACCGGGGAAGTAGTCATCGCTGGCTGTGCACAGACTGGCATCCGCGCCGTCGCTTGGGGCGGACTCCGCCTCAACGCCGGTTGAGCCACCTCGTCCGGAGACCGCGACCAGGCCAGCCGAGTTGGCCGTGATGGCGATTGGCTCGAAGGGAAGGCTGGCGAAATCGGGATCCGACGCCGAACCGGGGCCTTCGCCGGAGAGCGTGTAGCCGAAGAGATAGACGCCGTAGCTTCCGTAGCTATCGTTCAGAACGGCAACCACATTCCCGCTCACCACGATCCCCCCATCGATATCGAAGCTGGCGTCGGCACCTCCCACGGTTAGGAGGGGAGCGCCCACCGTGCCGTTGCACACCCCATCGGTGAAGGTAAAGGGCCGCGTGATGGGACTAACCTCAGCCGAGGTGTAATCGTCGGTTTCCACGGTGGCGAACGCTTCTGTCGCCGAGGCGTGCACGGCGACGCCGTAGGCCCGTTGGGCGCCATCCGCCCAGGTCGATGGTGTTCGGCGTCCCTCCGGGGAGTTCGCGCACCTTCACGGCAGCCTGAGCAGGATCTGCTGAGGTGTCAATGCCAGCCACCAGAACCTGGTAACTGCTAGCGGCGGATGCGGGCACGGCGAGCACCGCGCTCAGGGCAATCAAGCGGAAGCGCTCAGGCTGACCGCGGCGAAGACGGCCAAAAGCCCTCGGGGCCCAAGGGTGGGCCAGATCGCCCACGGCCGCCAGCTAGAGCTGCTGCCGTCCTGAGAAGGCGCGCGCCACCGTCCTCTCGTCGGCATAGGCCAGTTCACCGCCCACGGGAAGGCCGTGGGCGAGCCTGGTCACCTTGACCCCGCTCGCCTCCAGCCGGCGGTGCAGGTAGCTGGAGGTGGCCTCTCCCTCAATGTCGGAGTCGGTGGCCAGGATCACCTCGCCGATAGCTCCTCCAGCAACCCTGGAGAGCAGCTCGTCCGCATGGATCTCATCCGGGCCGACGCCGTCGAGTGGGGACAGGGCGGCTCCCAGCACGTGGTAGAGACCGCGGTACTCGCCGCTGCGCTCGATGGCCAGAACATCGCTGGGATCTTCGACCACGCAGAGAACGGTTTGATCCCGACCCGGCTGGCCGCAGACGGCGCAAAGCTCTCCCCGCAGGGAAAGGAAGAAGCAGCGAGGGCAGGTGGCCACATCCGAGACCACGTCGGCGACCGCCCGGGACAGTGCCAGACCGTGGGCGGGCGCCATCCGCACCGCATGGAAGGCCAGTCTCTGGGCGGTCTTCGACCCAATCCCGGGGAAGCGGGCAAACTCCTCCGCCAGCCGCTCGACCGGCGGTGGCAACAGCCCCACTAGTGACCTCCTCTGGTCGGGGCTGGGTTCAGCGCAACCCCGGTGGGAGCATGCCCGGTGGGAGCAGCGACTCCATGGACCGGGCGGCCAGTTCACGAGAGCGGTCGAGGGCGTCATTGACCGCCGCCAGGACCAGATCTCCGAGCAGCTCGGCCCCCTCCTCCAGCACGTCCGGCTCGATGGTTACGCCACTGATGCGCTGCTGGCCGGTGGCCCGAACCGTGACCGCCCCGCCCCCAGCGGTCCCCTCCACCTCCTGGGTCGCCAGGCTGCCCTGAGTCTCCTCGAGCTGGCGCAGCATGTTCTGCTGCAACTGGCGCAGTTGCTTGGGGTTGGGCTGGGGCAAGGCTGAACTCCTCTGACTACAGGCGGCTCATTCTAGGTTGGAAATCCCAGCGACTAGCGTTTCTCACTGGTGCCCAGGCGGGTGACCCGGCTCCCCGGGAATACGGCTAGAGCCTGGCTCAGCGCCGACTTGGCCTGGCCATCTGGAACTGCTGGTCCCTCGCCGTTGGTGGATACCGCTGCAGTGGGACTGGCGGAGCTCACCACCGCCACCACAACCGCCACGCCGAGAACCTCCAGGCAGGCCCGTTGCAGCAGCTCCCGGTTGGTCGCCGAGGCCGCCATGCCGCGATGGAACTCAAATTTGGGAGCGAACTCAATGGTGAGCACCCCGTCCTGATAGCTAGCCGGTCGGCCTTCTTTGACCAGCGCCTGCACGGGAAGGTTGTCTCGGCCAAGCCAGGCCAGGATCTCCGGCCAGCGCCCGATCGCGTTGCCATCAGCCCCGGCACCCCCTTCGGAGGCTTCAGCCAGAGCGGGCTGCTCCTCGTCGACAACCTCGACTGCCAGGGACGGCACCGGCGCCGCTACTACCTCCTCCTGCTTCTCCTCCGCCGGCGGCTGGCTCACCTCCGCCACCGTCCGCTGGGGCGACTCGGGCGGGGTCGAGACGGCCGCGCCGGGTACCTGGACAGGCGCTGACTCTGCTTGGACAGGCGTGGCCATGTCGTACCTGCAGAGCCGCAGCAGGCTGGCCTCGATGGACATCCAGGGATCGTCGGCGCGGCGCAGCTCGGTCCCGGTGGCCGCCGCCATGGTCATCACCTCCAGCCAGAAGCCGGAAGGCGCCGCCACCTCCTCGAGATCGGGCTGGGCGGTCGCGGGAGTGCCTCCCAGCTCCTGCCACAGATAGCGCTTGGCTAGGGCCCCCAAGGAGCGGATCAGCTGCCGAGGCTCGACCCCGCCCGCTTGGAGTTGGCTCAATTCGGTCCAGGCCAGCCCCATCTCGCCGGCGGCAAGCGCCCGGGCCAGCCGGATCAGTGCTCGGGGGTCGGCCATCCCCAATCCGGTCTGGACCGCGTCGCGGTCAAGTTCACCATCGACAAGGCCGAGGAGGCGGTCGAGCAAGGAGAGGGCGTCGCGGAGCGATCCGGCGCCCGCCTCCGCCACCAGCGTCAGAGCGTCGGGACTGGCCGTGACGCCTTCGGCGGCACAGATCCGACCCAGATGCGCCGCCATGGCCTCCAGGGGGATGCGCCGGAAATCGAACCGCTGGCAGCGCGAGAGCACGGTGTCGGCGAGCTTGTGAGGCTCGGTCGTGGCCAGGATGAAGCAGGCATGCTCGGGTGGTTCTTCCAGGGTCTTGAGGAAGGCGTTGGCAGCATCGGTCGAGAGCATGTGCGCCTCGTCGATGATGTAGACCTTGGTCTTGAACTGACTGGGCAGGAATTGGGCCCGCTCGCGAAGATCGCGGATCTCGTCGATGCCCCGGTTGGTGGCGGCGTCGATCTCGATCACGTCGAGGCAGCGCTGCTCGGCGATGGAGACACAGGCGCCGCACTTACCGCAGGGCTCGCCGTCCTCGACCGCCTCGCAGTTGATCGCCTTGGCCAGGATGCGAGCGGCGCTGGTCTTGCCGGTGCCCCGAATCCCGGTGAACAGGTAGGCGTGGCTGAGACGGCTCTCGCGCACCGAGTTGCGCAGAGTCTGGGCCACCACCTCCTGACCCACCAGGTCAGCGAACCGCTGGGGCCGATACTTCAGGTAGAGCGTCTGCCGGACCGAATTCACGCCGCTCAAGATGATCGCGCACCCCTCTTCGTTGAGGCATCCCCGACGCTGACCGACCACAGGGCTCGAGCCGGGGAGCCCGGCGGCACTCCAGATGTTCCGCGTACCGCTGCTTCCTTCCGGACCTGACGGGGTTGGCGGTCGCTGGTTGCGCCGGACCCGGCCGTCAACGCCCGGGTGGTCGGGGCTGACC
>DATLRN010000056.1:0-5548 GCA_035534695.1 Candidatus Dormiibacterota bacterium | reverse complement strand
GTTGGCCTTGGCGTCGTAGCCGAACACGAAGCGCACGCCATCGGCGTCCCAGCGGTCGAACTCGGTGGTGAGGGAGAAGTCGCTGTCGCCCCGCAGCAAGATGGCTTTGAACCCGCCCTTGCGGCAAAGCGCAATCGCGCGGTTATAAAGGGGGATCACGCCCTCATGAGAAGGTCGGTTGGCGCCCCGGGAGGACAGGTACAGCGGCTCTTTGGTGTTGGCGAGGGAGACCACCAGGTCCGAATAGCCCCAGGTACCCTTGTAGGAGATGTCCATCCCCTGTTTGCACTCGCCGTCAGTTTCCACGATGGAGGCGTCCGCGTCGATGCGGGCGACCTCCTCGAAGAAGGAGTCGTCCTGAGCGGCCCAGACTCTCAGGCGAGCGGCGTTGATAGCCGTTTGGAGGTCCATGATGTGGCTCTCCTTGAATCTCCGGCAGAAGTCTCCCGCGGTGGTCGGGTCCGGCAGGGCGGGCACGCCCAGGGCGTCCAAGAACACTGCGTCGTTCCGTCGCAGCTCGATGTCCTCCAGTCGCCGGCCGCCACAGAGGCTGTTGTAGGCGATGTTGAGCACGTGGTCGGACTCGTGGTAAGGCTTGTGGATCTTCAGCAGGTGGAGCACGGAGTCGATCTCTTTGGCCAGGCCGGCGCGCTTCACGACCTTGGCGATCATGCCCATGCCGCCGTGGGCGATCCCATGGGCGCGCTCGGAGAGCTCATAGGCGATGTTTGCCCGGCCGAGCAACGGGCCGCCCAAGTTGGGGGTGTTGCCAGCCCTGTGCAGACGTCTCTCGATGCGGCGCCGCTCACCAGCCAGGCGCCGGCTGCGTCTTTGGGTGGCCTTGCTCATGGGGATCCTCCCTTTCACCTGGGACCCCTGCCGGGCCCACCTCAACACCAGTATACTTACTGTCTTGACCAGAGTGGTGGATACTTCGTTAAGGAGGCAGCGACTCGAGATGCCAAGAGCAAGTACCGCTGAGCGCCTGGCCGGCTATGAGCGCCGCTATCGTGAGCTGGCCGCCCAGCTCGCCACCATCGGCCTGATCCATTCCGGCAGCGTGACAAGCCGCTACACCACCCGCTGCGCGGGCCCAGGTTGCCGCTGCCACGGGTCACCGCCGCAACCCCACGGTTCCTACTACCAGTGGACAGCCAAGGTCAACGCCAAGACCGTCACCCGCCGGCTCAGCCCCAAAGAGGCCGAGCTCTACAAGGAGTGGATCGCCAACGACCGCCAACTCCGGCAGATCATCAAACAGATGCGCCAGGTCGCGGCCGAGGCCGCCCGCCTGAGGCTCGAACAGGCAGCCAGCCAATAGCCACGACGCTCAGGCAGTAAGTCGAGCACCTTCACCTGAACACGCTCACCGGGCCCCCTCGCCCTTGCCGCAGTCGAAGTGGGAAACCCCTGAAACACAAGGCTTTCCGGCGCCTGCCGTTGGTTCGAGGGTTGGATCTACGCTGGGTTTAGGTCTAGGTGGTGCTGCCTGATCCGTGGTCTAATCAAGTGGTCTAATCAAGCGCTGCCGGGACTGTCGCGAGGCGACATGGTGGCGGCGACCCGCCGGCTCGCCGCCGCCGATTGCATTGCCCCCGAGGAAGAGGCCGAGGAACTTGTGGCGGTGGCCCTGGGCGATGGGTGCCGGCGCAGGGAACGGCCGGGATGAGCGCCTGCAATCTACCGGTCGTCATCGCGATGCCTCCTCCCTGGCTGAACAAAATCGGCAGCAAAGACGCAGGACAGGGCGCCCACCGTGATGTCGCCATGATGGGGCTCAAGTGTCACTTCGAGTTCAGTGAACCCGCTCGACTAAGTGCCCCCCAGCATAAGTATGTGAGGGGTCATCCAGCGAGATCAGCGACGCGCCTGGGGAAGTCACCGCGGCTTATTCCCAATTGAGCGCATGAGCCCGCTGAGCTGTGCGGACCGTCCCCAGAACGTCGGTAAACCAAGCGCGGACGGAGCCGGAGCGCCACAGACCCGATAGATGCCAATGCCGGCATTGGGCTTAATCCAGGCCCGTGGAGTGGAGGGGGCTGCCATGCTGACGCCCGTGCGATGCCATGATCTCAGCCATGGTTTGAGCCCGCCGCAACCCGACCTGGCTCCGCCACTTTTGCACTCGCTGCCTTCAGATGACCCGCGCAATTTGATCCACTTGGTTCGGACTGCGTCAAAGTTGGGCTGAGGGCTGTCACCTGGCCTAACGGTGTGGCTCTCGGCACTCATACCCTGACTAAACCGGAGGCCTTCCCTCTTGACGGGTGGCACCGTCGTGGCGTAGGATGATGTCATGAAAGCGTCACCGTCGGCCAGTCCGTTCGCAAGGTCCCGCCTAGATGTTCTTGACAAGGGTTTCGTAGAGGATGCCCGAGAGGTGATCACTTGCTTGGCCAACCCCGAGCCGCTGGACGAGAGAACAAAGATACGCATGCGCGTGATGACCCGAGAACTGCAAGACAACTTCGCGGAACTCGCCGCGAGCGGCGCCTACCCCGATTTTCTGCGTGCCGCCGCCGGACCCGTGCGCGAACTATCGAAGGCCATCTTGGACACTGAAGACCTTGATAGCCCTGAAAGCCGAGACAGTGCGGCTTTAGGATTCTTGACAGTTGTCCAAACCTTGGAGGCCGACGCTGAGGGCGCAGAGGTCTGGCAGCAAGACGATGCCGGCGAACTGGCGACTTGGGTTCTGGAGCACCTACAGATCAAAGTGGAGCGCCTTGCTGCCTGGCTGCGTGTCGGCGAGCGCACAATCCAGCGTTGGCAGGAAGGAGGAACTCCTTCTGATCCTGATAGGCTGGCGCGGCTGCAAGCGCTAGTCCGACTTTCAGCGCGACTACGGTTTCTGTACCCACCTCGGGGCATCGTGCAGTTTCTAGAACGCCCTGTGGAGGCTTGGGGCAAGCGACGAGCCGTGGATGTCCTTGATGACGAGGAGAGGATCGCAGAGGCCGAGAGGCTCATCGCGAGCATCCGCGGGTAGCGTGTCGGCAGTTCCTCTCGGGGCTCCACCAGCGCCTAGGGGCCTTGTCGTGTATCGTGCCAATGCTCACCCAGATGCAATGTGGAGCGCGCCGTCACCTGCCGGCAGGTTCAACCCAGCTGGCACTGGGCCGACCCAGTACTTTGCGGAGCACCCCTTGGGGGCACTGGCTGAGCGCATCAGGTCTGTTGAGCGCTATTTGGGACGGCCACTGCAGGCAGATGACCCTCTGTATTCCACGTTGACCTCGCATCTATGGGTACTGAAGGTCGATGTATCGGAAATGTTCGACCTAACGTTTTCGACAGCTCGTCTTGTCGGCCTCACTGCAACCCAACTCGTGGAAGACGATTTGGGCCATACACAGCGGGCTGGCGAGCAATACGGCCGCCTAGCTTCATCCTTTTCGAAGGTATGGCGCTATCCAAGTGCCGCCCTCCCCGGGACGACCAATATCGTCGTATTTGGTGCCAGGAGAATGGTCCCGTATGACTTAAACCCAACCTCGCGCCTGCAGATTCCGGGGTCGCTGGCCGCTGCCCAGGCGGTAGCTCCTGTCGAATTGGCTGGTGTAATGCGACACTTTGGCGAGCCCCACGCTGGTCTACGCGCTTGGGTCAGTGGCAATGTGTACGTCCTGCCTCAACCGCTGAGTTTTGTTGTCTAGTCAGTGACTTTTACACTTTTTGATCTCAGGTGGCCTGAACGGTGAAGTCGGGGTCACGCCATCTCCAGCGAGTGACCGCTGACCGTCCGGCGGGGCCTACGTAGCGTCCAAGTTACCCTTCTCCGTCGCCAGCCCGTGAGATTGTCTTTTGCCGTCCAGGATCTCATACTGCCGTCCATGCGATTGTGGCCGCGCGAGTAAGGATCGGTCACCACCTCGGTGACGGTCCCGGCTGTCCCGAGCGACGCCGAGGCTGACCAGGTGCCTGCGGCCTCGGTCGGCGCGTACGGCCCCGGGGCCAAGTGGACCCGTTCAGCCAACTGGCGCGGGGGTGTACGCAATCAAGTTGTGCGGCTTGAGCAAGACCTCGCCCGGGTCCCTCGACCGTATCCCGACGAGGAAGGCATCCAGCGGGTGCGGGAGGCCATCGGCCGGGCGAGAGCATCCGTCATCACACCCGGCACCATCATGAGTTGGTGGGGTGGAAACCTGGCCTCCCGGGCATGGTGCGAGCTCGCCTTGGCCCGCGCGGAACTCATCCAGCAGCAGTCGGAGGATGTCGTCAGGGCTCAGCTTCCCTTCTTGAAGACACTCAGCGGCGCAGACGGGGGCACGCTCGCCGCCATCGCTGCGATCAAACCCAAGCCAAGCCCAGTGCCGCGCGACATTCTGGCTCAGGCGATGCGCGAGCATGCGGTCAGACTTGATGAGTCCCATGGACGGACCCGACAGCTTAGAAACGGGATCATCCTGGCGATCATCGGCATCGTGGCCGTTCTGGCGGTGGCGTTGCACTTCTCTGGCCCGATACTGCGGGAGGCCATGGGCTTAGGCGCAGCAGCGGGGGCGGCCTCGACGGTCACCGCTCTCCAGTCGGGCACTACCATCTCGGGCCCGTTCGGGGTCTTGACGGCCCAGGCGCTGCTGAAGGTGGTCGCGGGAGCGCTGACTGGGTGGCTGGGCGTCCTCTTGATGGTCTTCGGGGGCATCTCGGCGCTCAAGGTTCAAGGAACTGGGGTGATCTTGTTCGCCATCCTATTCGGCTTCTCGCAACAGCTGCTAACGCAAATGGTCGACAAGCAGGTCGGGAGCCTTTCGGCCCCCAAGGCACCCAGTTAGGCGGCCGCGACCAAGCGCCAGTGAAGGCGGGCGGCAGATAGGCGAGCACCTCGGCCAGGTCCTTACCTTCGCCCGGCATCGCGGTCCCCTTCCCGGAGGTTCTGCGTGATGTGCTTTGGCGTCCGGCTCCAGCTCGTCCTCCGAGCTCCTACTGCTCCATGGTCTACTCCATGAGGCTACGCCATTACTCAGCACAAGTCGTCGGCGCCGCTGTCGTTATGGGGTGCGCCTCCGCGCCAATCGCGATCAGGATCAGCTGACGGGCGATGTCGCGCACTGGCGGGACGACCTTGACCGTGAACGAGGCGATAGGATCCGACGGATCGAAGTGGAAGGCTCCAGAGTTGCCGGCGTCTGGAGGAGTGGAGTGGCCCTATGGGAATAGACAGGTACAGGGCTGGACTAAGCTCGGTGGATAAGTCGTAGTCGTAGCGGGGATGGAGGTCCGGAGGAAGGGGTTGGATAAGTTGGACAACGTGGACATCCCCGCCTTGGCGCGTCAGGCCGCACAGTTTGACATGATCCCTCCTGCATAGACGGTGTCGGGGGTGAGGTCGTCCAGGGACGAGTGAGGCCGACCCTGGTTGTACCAGGTGATGTAGGTCTTCAGGCCAGCCTTCAGCTCGACTCCATCCTCCACTGGGTGGAGGAAGACGTACTCGTATTTGAGCGATCTCCAGAAGCGTTCGATGAACACGTTGTCGATGGCCCGGCCCTTGCCATCCATGGAAATGGTGACGCCGTGGGCCTTCAACATGTCCACCCAGCTGGAG
>DATLRN010000055.1:0-3836 GCA_035534695.1 Candidatus Dormiibacterota bacterium | reverse complement strand
GCCTTGACTGCTCCTTGATCTCGGCCACGGTCGAGGTCTGCTTCGGCGCGCCCTGGCGCGGGTTCGATCGCGGCACCCCAGCCACTTTCATCGCCTTCGGCTACGCCGAAGACCCCCTTGACTCGAGGCGCTCCTTCAGGTGCGTCGGTCGGATCGGCTCGCGGAACCATGTACGACGGGCGCGCCTATTACCCGGTGAGGTGCCCGGGCGGGCCGGGGTCCACCTGCAGCACCCCAGCCGGAACGATGGGGGCCAAGCCGGTGGCCATGGCCAGCGCTCCGACCGGGAGCGGCTACCGGATCCTCAGGGCCGACGGCGAGGTCATCGGGCTCAACGCCACCGTCTGTCCCTATGCCTCAGGCACCACCCGTCCGGCGGCCCCGATGGTGGCCATGGCCGACGCCAACGGCAACGGCTACTGGATGGCCGGGGCGGACGGTGGCGTGTTCAGTGCCTGTGGTGCCGGCTTCTACGGATCCGCCGAGCCGGGTCACCCCTCCGCACCCATCGTGGCAGCGGCCACGCCCGACGGTGGGGGCTACTGGTTGCTCGGTAAGGACGGCGGGATCTTCTCGTTTGGTGATGCCGGTTATTACGGGCGGGCTTACGTGCTCTCTTGCCCGGGCGGGGGTGGGAGCAACACCTCAGCCTCTTGTCCGGCGCAAGTCCGTCCCAGGCCGGACCGCGAGGTCAGCGGCACACCGGTAGGCATCGCATCCGCGCCCGACGGTCGGGGCTATTGGATCACCACGTCCATGGGCGATGTGGCTGCCTTCGGGGATGCTCAGGCAGAAGGCGCGGCGGGCCCCGACAATCTCCGCCTGGCCGCACCGATCGTCGGCATAACCGCCGTTCCCACGCCACCACTATGCGGACCGCCCTCCAGCCCTGCGGGCACCCAGCCCACGTCACCTGCCCCGCCGCCCCAGGGATACTGGGTCATCGGTTCCGACGGTGGCGTCTTCAGGTACGGCGACGCTCAGTTCCACGGCTCAGCGGCTGGCGAGCACCTGGCGGCTCCGATCGTGGGTAGCGCCACCATGCCCCCAACCTCGGCATGCCCGGTCTGATGCCTCCGCGAGCACCGGCGATGCCGGGGCCAGCAGGCGCCCTCATTGACGGGGCCCTGCTTCGTTCGGCACTGTCCCGATGGGCCGAGGACATCCGCCCTGGACTCTGGGCGGAACGCAACCGGGGGCTTTGACTATGGACCCGTCCGACTACGGCTACTGCCTGATGATCGCCTAGCCGAGATGGCGGCCGGATCGGCCGTATAGCCGGCGCGTGGGAACAGTCTGTAGCTGGGATGCGGGGACGGTGTCTGCTGACATGAGGGGATGGACCTTGTCGACGTTACGAAACCATCGAGGGCACCAGGAACCGGCAGGGCGATGTCGAACGTCTGAGACAGCATGAGCGAAAGGTCAAAGCCCCTCCGCCAGCGCCTTGGATTGCCGGCCGTGATAGCCATGTTCGCCCTGTCGGTCGCCGGTTGTGGCACAAGCGCCACCCGCCGGCAGCAGCACCAACCACCTCGACCACACCAAGACCCGCGACCAAGAAAGCCTCTGGCCTGTCCGACCGATTGATCTTGTCAAGCTATCAAGTGCGCTCCGGAATCCCGATCCCTGGAACCTTGGTGGTTGTGAACTCGACCGGCAAGACGATGGAGAAGAAGCAGGGCTGCGTAGTTCGCTACCAGGTCGTCCTGGAGACCAATCGGTACATGCCGACGGTCGCTTGGCCGCTCAATTGTGAGGTCAGCCTCACCCACGGCGCCGAATCGTTCCCTGTAGGAGTGACGAGGATCCCCATTACGGTGACCACCGTCTACGAGGTGTGCGACAAGCAGTCCCACTCTGGTCCTAACGGGTGCGACCTGCCGCCGGGTGTCTATCGGACTGAACTCGTCACCACCGGTAGCTTGCTGCCCCCACCGCCGCCAGTCCAAGTGACCCTGCTCACTCCTCGGTGACGGATGCTGTAGGTGGCATGCTTCGATCTGTGGGCAGGGCGTGCTTCGCGATCGTGACTGCGTGTTCGGTGCTCGCAGGTTGCGCTGCTACCGCACCCAGATGCACGGGTCCCCCAATCCCTGCGGTCGGTGCGACCGGCGCTGTTATCCTCGAGGTGATTCCCGCTGGGGACGGCGTGGAGGGCGTGGAGACTGACTTTCATCGGCGGCAATGGCTCGCTCTCAACACGCATCTCAACCAGCGCGCTACAGCGGCGGGTGGCACCGCCACCGTCGAGCCGGGTAAGCCATTCCCCATCCTCCGGGTGAGCACCGTTACCGGCCAAACGTTAATTATGGCGTTGGAGGTCCTTGGGTGCGCCTGACATGTGTCTGGACGGTGCAGCACCGGTCGAGCGGCCGCGACCGGCTACTCAGGGGGTCCATGGTCTCGGCATTCGGACCGATGGCCGTCATGAGCCCGCCCGCGAGCCGGATCGGAGGGCCGCTCGCCATGTGCCCGGCCGAACGGTACGGGATAGGGCCTTCTCGACCTGTCAGTGAACCACGAAGGCGACGAAGAGGGCAGCGGCCAGCGGGAGGACCATCCCGACGAAGGTGGCAAGTAGTCGCCTCCCCATCAGATGGCCGCGCCGTAACTCCAGCCACCCAGCTCCGCCTATGACCAGGGACAGGATCGTCACTGGTCCGGGAAACAGGTCGAACAGGACGAGCGACACGACCAACGCCGCGACCACGACAGCCAGGTCGACCTTGGCGAGCAAACGCACTCCATGAGTATGGCGTTCAGCCAGAGCTTCAGCAGTTCATGAGGTGCTGTTCGTCGCTGCCCCTGCCGGGGCTCCCCATCCCGGCATCAAGACTGGGGCCGGTCGTCAACCTCTGACCCTCGGGATTATGGGGCTCCCCTCCCTCGGATGGGGGAGTGCCCAATGGTGAACGGCGACATGCGTATGCTCCCCACGATGACGGTTGCACCCCCGCCGTTGCCGCCTCGGGATATCCACCCGGGAGTCTCTCCCTGGCGGGCGCTGGGTCCCCGTTTCGCATTTCCCATCGTGGTCGCGATTGCACTCGTTCTCGCTCTGAATCACCGCTCCAGCGGCATCATCGGAGCTGTAGGGGCTCTGGCGATGTTCGCCCTGATCATTCCAATCGAGGTTCCGTTGCTTCT
Source organism: Candidatus Dormiibacterota bacterium (assembly GCA_035534695.1). Classification (GTDB taxonomy): domain Bacteria; phylum Chloroflexota; class Dormibacteria; order Aeolococcales; family Bog-877; genus Bog-877. Next base: position 686 of record DATLRN010000055.1, on the reverse strand, counting down.
GAGGAACCAACGCAGACGCCAAGCCGAGAGAATGCAGAATCTTCCGGATGGTGCCTTCTATGCCTGTCGTGGGTCGACGGTGCTACGGGGGCATCGGACGCTGACCACTGGGAACATGATCTTTGACGAGGAGGGCATCACCTTCATACCGCCGCGAGACAAGTGAGGTTGCCCAGTCAACGACAGCCTGTACCAAGGCGTCGCCGACGCCTCAACCACGAGCCTCTGGCGCCACCCACATCGAGATGAGCTCCGCCTCGCCCTGCCCTGTTGCGGTGGCGCTGACCATGCCGACCGGTCCTCCGCCCAGGTCGGCCAACACATTGAACTCGACATCCGCCAGGCGCTGTCGCCAGCGCGCCTCCCTATCGCTGAGTCCGCTTCAGCCGGCCAGGGTCGAGCCAAAGGCGTAGGGCTCCTCGGCCAGGGCACGAAGTCTCATCTCGCGCCACTCCGCCCAGCCCTCAACCCCCAAGGTCCGGATTTCAACCGCGGCCCCAGGATCAGAAGCTCTTCCGATCGCCACGCCGCCAGCGTCGCACGCTGTGTCAACACCGGCCCAAAATTGACCCCCTTCCACCGGTTGAAAACTGACCCCCCCGACAGGGTCCACCGGTCACTGCTGGTGGTCGATGGGCGCCTCCTCTGCTCTGAGGTCCGGGTATGAACCTGCCAGGGCGCTTGTT
>DATLRN010000054.1:0-4051 GCA_035534695.1 Candidatus Dormiibacterota bacterium | reverse complement strand
CCTCACCCCAGGGCATGGTGAACGACGACGACAGCCGGGAATCGTCCCCCCATGCCTGCGCCGCCTCCTCAGCGGCGCGGCGTAGCTGGGCGGGCGCGTCAGCCAGTTCGACGTGGGGCGAGTCGTCTCCGGCCGGAGGGGGCCGGCCCCCTCCGAGCGCAGCTGCCCGGTAGGCGGCCTCGACCACGTGGTCGATCAGACCCGCCACGTCATAACTGGGGCATGGAGTCCGGAGGGTGACCTGCTCTGCTGTTATCCCCGACACGATCACGGCTGCGTTCTCGTACGACCCCAGCAGCTGAGTACGACGGTCACGGTAGGCCATTGGGGTATTCCTTCCAGGGACCAGCAAGTAGACGCCACAGTATTCCGCGGGGACTGGGACCCCTCTGCGAGACGTCTTTCGGAGCTGCTACCAAGCGTCTGGCGGCTGTCGGCGGAATACCGGTCGACCGATAGGAGGGTCTCCCTAATGGCCCCAAGCCATTTGAGCGACAGACCACTCGATGCTTCCTCAGTACGCTGATGGCCCAGAGTCCCTCGAGCCTCCAGGGGTCGTGCCACCGGGCCGCATTGATCTTGTCCCGCACTTCGTCCCAGGTGAACGGAGTCGGGCCGCTCACTAGCTTGAGGGTGGCCCCGAGCGAACCGTCTTCAGGGCTACGGCCCGGCTGCGTGTTGGCGAGGGGGCTATCCATACCACTTCTGGTCCTTATGGCGGATCCCGGACTGCCCGAGTCTAAGGCATCACGATCCGACTACCTGACCGGGTGGGGGCGTCCATTGGGGTACATCAGGCGGGCCACTAGCGGAAGAAGGCTAACGGCCGTCATTTTGAGATCAAAAACTGGTGCCGAGGGGCGGGATCGAACCGCCGACACCGGGTTTTTCAGACCCGTGCTCTACCAACTGAGCTACCTCGGCCCGGCCGTGTCACAGATCCTTAGACCGCAGCGCACCGGTCCAGAGAGCCGCAGTGAGCGGTTGAATCGTAGACGGGATTGTAGTGGCGTCCGGCTGCACCCCACATTCCTTCGGATCACCCGACGTTGCCGGGGACCTCCACTAGGACGGTGCTCTGGATTTGCTCAACGGACTTCTGCCTGAAGCCGAGATCAACTTCCCGGAGATATTTGGTGGAGTGAGGCAAAGAGCAGAACTAATGTTCGTTACGCTACAGGCGGCCGGGTCCCAGTCCCGGGTCGGCGAAGGGAGACAAGCTCAAAGCACGGATGCTAGTCTGTCCCGCCGCACGCTCAACTGCTCCTTCCCGATAACGCGCGGCAGATCGGCTGCCCGATGATCGACCTCGGGAGCGACTGACAGGTTCCCAAATTCCTAGCCCACCCTCACTTGCTGCACTGGGGCACGAATGAATGTCCAGTCCAGCGCCCTTGAGCTTTCGGTCTCTTCTCCAACTGCGGTCCCAGAGCTGGATCAGAGCTCGAGGACCCGTCGAAGTCCGGCTTCCACACTCTGAAGAAGCAGCGGCGGCAACTGGCCGACCGGACCATCCAGGTCGAGTTTGTCTACGGTGACCAACGCAGTCACATTAACCACGGAGTCGCGCGGGAGCCCTGCGGAAGAAGCCGGCACGAAGACGTTACCGGGCATGGCCGCGAGTTTGGTGTTCGATGTGATCACCGCAACGAGCGCGGTGGCTAGTCGACTCTTGTTGAAGGAGTCGGCCTGGATGGCCAGTACAGGGCGCCGTTTAGCTGGTCGGCTACCCGCCGCTTCACCTAAGTCAATCCAGTAGATTCGCCCGCGCTCGATCACCACTCATCGTCCGACTCGGCTAGCCGACGCAGGCCGGCAGCTACCGCGGCCCTTCCGGAATCGTCCTTGGTCTCACCCACGGCGTCGTCAATCTCATCGGTGACCGACGACGACTCCAACCGGTCTAGATACTGCTCGGCGGCCCTCGCGAAGAACTCGGACCGGCTTAGGTGGAGCGAGGCAGCACGCTTGTCCACCCGTTCAAACGTTTCATCAGGAAGCGAGATGGCGGTCTTCATGCACCCAGTATAACCCGGTATAACCAGGGGGGCGCTCGCGGTCAGTCCGATCTTTGAAGTGGTCGTCCGCTTCACCATCCTGTATTTGGATGGCGGCCGGGTGGGGGAGATGGGCCTGGGGTGGCGGCGCGGCGCGGCCAAGTGCGACATCTGGCGGATCTGTCGCAGCCGCGGTGGAGTCGTGCTCGAGGGTAGGCCCTGCAGCCTGGCTCGCGTCCTCGCGGGTGACCGTATGGCCGACTCAAACTGCGGATGGGGCCGGGAACAATTGTCAGCGCTCCTGGGTGGGACGGGCTCCTCTAGTTACGGGATATGGCGGATAGACAGTGACCCACCGGCCGCCTGAGGGCGTTGGTCTTATGCCTCGTCCCGACTCGCCGCCGAGCCTTGGTGAGCACACGGTGGTCGGAGACCGGTTCGGTCAGCCTCGGTCAGCGCCCCGAGTCATGTGCGGGCCACTGCCAACCCAAGTGCCTCTGCAGCTTCGCACAGCGCCCCGTCGCCAGCGACCAGGACGGTCTCATGATCACCGAGGGCTTCCGCTGCCGCCAGATGAACCGCGTCGTAACCGGGAAGAGAGTGAGCCTCAGCAAGAACCCCGGCACGGTGCACGATCGCCTCGGACGCTTCCACCAAGTCCATTTGCCGGTAAAGCCGCCCGAGTCCCGCGACAGCTGTCCGTAGGGATGAGCAGCTGATTCGCCCGCCCCGGCGTGCCATCGCAAGCGCAGCGCGGCCCTCGACATACACCAGTCGCACGCCGACGACTCGGTCTGCCTCGGCCCAGAGGAGACGAGCTCGCTTTGAACCTGACTCCTGCACCAGCAGTGGGATAACTGCGGACGTGTCGAAGTAGGCGATCAACGGCGCTGATCCCCTACCAAGGGGCTCACCGGCGCTTTTGCGCGGATCCGTCGTGTCGGAGCAGTGCTCTTGCCAACGGGAGCCCGAGTGACGATCCCCTGGGCGATCAAGGTGTCGATCGTGCGCTCCCCGCCGATTGCGGTGATCCTGGCCACCGGTCGTCCACGATCGGTCACGAGGATGTCCACCCCCATAGCCACTCCTCCGAGATACCGGCTGAGATTGTTCTTGAGATCCCTTACACCCACCTCCACTGCCATTGCAGTCCTCCTGGTAGCTACTCCGACCCTGCAATTGTAGCCACTTCGCCCATGGAGCGGAGACAAAGGCGCGTCCGTCGGGCGCCGTGCACCGCTCGCTGATCTCGAGCCCGAAAACCTGGCAGAGGACGGAGGCAGTGGACGCAGATTCCAGCTCGGCCAATCGCCCGGGCGCCACCCTTCTCCTGGAGCACGGCCTGGAGCGGACCCGCGTGCTCAACTGTTGCTGTACAAACGGTTGTACCTGACGTCTCGGGCGGTATGATCCGAAGTCAAATACGCAAGGAACTATCGGGTTTTTCAGACCTGTGCTCTACCAACTGAGCTACCTCGGCTTGAGGCTATCGGATCTCGAATCGGGGCCGCGCAGTCCGCCAGAGTCGGCTCAGGGCCGCCCAATTGGTGAAGTAGTCGTCGTGCTCTGAACGGAGGGGATCAGTTTAGCTGGTCGCCCCAGAGACCCCGGAGCTGGTCACTCATGGCCAGAGCGCGAAGGAGAGCGAACCACTTCGACAGCAGCACGGCCCGAAAGGCAGGAGGCTGTGCCGCTCACTTCAGCTTTCCAGGCGGGAGTCGGGTTTGGCGGTATGGCTCTGACCGCGATCTGGTAGAGAGTTGGCTGGCCATGCCCCCACCTGGGAGGCCTGTCCCAGGGCGTTTTGGGTTCATCCAACGTTGATCCGAGCGGACCTCCCAGAAATCCGCGACAAGATCTAAGGCGCTGATCTCGATTCCGAGGCGGATCCGAGGCTCTCGATCATTGCCTTCGACAATACTTCGAGCAAATTCGAATGGCCTTGGGAGGGTGCTCTTCAGGGGGTGGTCGCGAGTTGTGGGTCCCCGTCGACGCTCACCAGGGAGACCCGCTTGATCGTGGAGAGCCGCCCGGCATACGGCGCTCGATAGGTG
>DATLRN010000053.1:0-12213 GCA_035534695.1 Candidatus Dormiibacterota bacterium | reverse complement strand
CATGGGACCCAACGGGGCAGGCAAGACCAGCCTGGGCTACGCTGTGATGGGCCATCCTAAGTACCAGGTCACGGGCGGGGAGATCCTTTGGAAGGACGAGAGCCTGCTGGGAATGCTCCCTGAGAAGCGGGCCCGGATGGGGCTTTTCCTCAGCCTGCAATACCCGACCGCGATCCCCGGGGTGACGACGGTCAACTTCCTCCGCGCCGCTCTTAAGGGCCAGGGCAAGAATCTGGCGGCGCGCGACTTCCTCAAGCTAGTGCGGGAGCAGATGGCTGCCCTCAAGATGGACCCTTCCTTCATGTCGCGCTATATCAACGACAACTTCTCGGGGGGTGAGAAGAAGCGCATGGAGATCGTCCAGCTTGCCGTGCTCAGGCCTGAGATGGCGATCCTCGACGAGACCGACAGTGGGCTCGACGTCGATGCCCTCCGGACCGTTGCCGAAGGGGTGAATCGGGTCCGGAGCGACGGTATGGGCGTCCTGATCATCACCCACTACCAGCGCATCCTCGACTACATCAAACCAGATCGGGTCCACGTCATGGCGGCCGGGCGGGTGATCGCCTCCGGCGGGAGTGAGCTGGTCGACCAGATCGAGAAGGACGGCTACGATCCGATGCTCCGCACGGCTGGCTTGGAGATCAAAGACGCGCCCGCCGCCTTACCGCTGTAAAATACCTACTATCAGGTCGGAATAAACTCCTCACGGTGGGGATAAAGCGAGGAATTACCAAATGGCAGTCGCCGCGAAGGACCTGACCAAGGACTACAAGTACGGCTTCAACGACGGCGACGAATTCGTCTTCCGAGCCGAGCGTGGACTCTCGCCCGAAGTGGTGGCTGACATCTCGCGACGCAAGTCGGAGCCTGCTTGGATGCTGGAGTTCCGGCTCAAGGCGCTGGAGCACTTCCGCCAGCGTCCGATGCCCAGCTGGGGCGCCGACCTGAGCGGGATCGATTTCGATGACATCTACTACTACGTCCGTCCCGCCGAGGAGCAGGGCCGGACCTGGGACGAGGTGCCCGAGGGGATTAAGCGGACGTTCGACCGCCTGGGGATCCCCGAAGCCGAGCGCAAGTTTCTAGCCGGGGTTTCGGCCCAGTACGAGAGCGAGGTCGTCTACCACTCCATCCGCGAGGACCTGGAGAAGCTTGGTGTCCTCTTCTGCGACTGCGACACCGGCCTTCGCGAGCACCCCGAGATCTTCCGCAAGTACTTCGGGACGGTGATCCCCCCCAACGACAACAAGTTCGCAGCCCTCAACTCCGCCGTGTGGTCGGGAGGTTCGTTCGTCTACGTCCCCAAGGGCGTGCGGGTGGAGGTTCCGCTCCAGGCCTACTTCCGGATCAACACGGAGAGCATGGGCCAGTTCGAAAGAACTCTGATCATTGCCGAGGAAGGCAGCTTCGTCCATTACATAGAAGGCTGCACCGCTCCCACCTACAGCAAGGACTCGCTGCACTCGGCTGTGGTGGAGATCATCGCCATGCCCAACGCGCATGTCCGCTACACCACCATCCAGAACTGGTCCAACAACGTCTACAACCTGGTCACCAAGCGGGCGATCGCCAAGGAACACTCGGTGGTGGAGTGGATTGACGGCAACCTAGGCAGCAAGGTGACCATGAAGTACCCCTCCATCTACCTGATGGGTGAGGGAGCGCATGGCGAGGTCTTGTCGGTGGCTTTCGCCGGCGACGGTCAGCACCAGGACGCCGGAGCCAAGGTGATCCACGTCGCTCCCAACACCACCAGCACCATTGTCAGCAAGTCGGTGAGCAAGGGTACCGGGCGGACCTCCTACCGGGGTCATCTCAAGGTCTATCCCAAGGCTCACGACGTGCGCTCCAGTGTGCGCTGCGATGCGCTCCTCCTCGACGAGCAGGCCCGTAGTGACACCTATCCCTATATGGATGTGGAAGCCGAGGATGTGCAGATTGGCCACGAGGCAACGGTGAGCAAGGTGGGCGATGAGCAGCTCTTCTACCTGCAGTCGAGAGGCATCTCCGAGCAGGAAGCCACGGCCATGATCGTCAATGGTTTCATCGAGCCCTTTGTCAAAGAGCTGCCCATGGAATATGCCCTCGAGCTGAACCGCCTGATCTCCCTCCAGATGGAGGGTAGCGTCGGGTGAGCCGGCCGCAGAAACGGGGCGGCTGTCCCTGGGAGCGGTCGAGCAGGTCTTGACCGTGACCGACGCATCTTCCCGGGTCACGCGGGAGGAGGCAGTTCCAGTCGCCCTGGCCGGGGGTGATCCCTCTTGGTTGGCTGGCCTTCGCCAGGCGGCCCTGGCCGCCTACCGCGAGGTGCCTTGGCCGTCCTCCACCAGAGATGAGGACTGGCGGCGCACTCCCCAGATCGACAAGCTCGACCCGGCCAGCTTCGGCGAACCGGGTCCTCTGGTGGCGACCGAGATTCCCCCGTATCTGGCCGAGGCCGTGCAAGGGCCGCTGGCCTCGGCGGATGTCTCGGCGCTGGTGATTGGCGACGAGCGGGGCAACCTGGCCCCGAGTGGCAGCCTCGGGGCCAGTGCCTTGGCCCAGGGACTGGCGGCGGGCCTATCGGTGGAGGGCTCGGTCTGGCAGTCCGTGGCAGGCACCGTAGCCCCCCCGGGTTTGCGCAAGTGGATCTCTCTGAACACCATTCGCACGCGGGGCGGAGCCACCGTCCACGTGGGTCGCGGCGAACAGGTCGAAGGCTATGTCCGACTTCTCCATGGGGTGAGCCGGGCCAGCGCCAGCTTCCCCCGCACGCTCATCAAGCTTGAGGAGGGCGCCAGTTTGACGGTGGTCGAGGAGTGGACATCTCCTGACGCAGACCCGTCGCTATTGGTTCCTGTGGTCGAGGTGGAGCTGGGTCGAGGCTCCCACCTGACCCACGTGATCTTCCAGAACTGCGGTGACCAGACGGTGCTGCAATCGACAGTCAGGGCTCGGGTGGGCCAGGAAGCCCGTTACGACGTGCGCTGGAACATGCTGGGTGCCGCCTGGCAGAAGTCCTACTTCGAGGCGCTGATGGAAGGAGAGGGCTCCGACACGCGACTGGTCGGTCTCTGCGTCGGCAGACAACGTCAGCATTGCGATGTCCAGACCCTGCAGGATCACATTGCCCCTGGCGCCGTCAGCGACCTCCTCTATCGGGTAGCTGTTGCCAACCGGTCGCGGTCTGTTTACGCGGGTCTGATCCGCGTCGAAGAGGGGGCGCAGAAGACCAACGCCTATGTCCAGAACCGCAATCTTTTGCTCAGCCCGCAGGCTAAGAGTGATAGCAACCCAACCCTGGAAATTTTGGCCAATGATGTGCGCTGCACGCACGGCTCCACAGCTGGGCGGATCGACGACAACCAGCTCTTCTACTGCGAGAGCCGGGGGATTGAACGAGAGCAGGCACGTCGACTGATCATTGAAGGGTTCTTCGCAGACGTCGTCGACTCGTTTCCCGAAGGGACGCTGCGCGAATGTGGTCGTGGTCTGGTACTGGACGTTTTGGAGGAGCTCGCTCGTACGGGAGCCTTGGACGCCAGCAGTCGAGCAGGCTAATGGCCGAGTGGGTCCAGATCTGTGACGCGGAGGCGATACCGCCAGGACATGCAGCCCGCGTCGAAATCGGTGAACTTCCCATCGCCGTTTTTAATGTGGCCGGTGACTTTCACTGCCTCGATGACACCTGCAGTCACGCGATGGCCTCACTGTCGGAGGGTGAGCTTCATCTCAAGGACTGCGCCATCGAATGTCCGCTGCATGGCAGCCAGTTCGATCTGCGCACCGGTGAACCGATCTCCCTCCCTGCGGTCGAGCCGGTAAGGGTGCACCAGGTGGAAGTGCGCGGCGGCGAGCTCTGGGTAGCTCTGAGCGACGAGGAGCTGTGATGTTGGCGCCTGTCCTCGACGCGAAGCGGGTGCGTGCCGACTTCCCCATCCTTAGTGAGCAGGTCAACGGGCACCAGCTGGTGTATCTCGACAGCGCCGCAACATCGCAGAAGCCGACTGCGGTAATTGACGCCATCTCCGACTTCTACCAGCACGCCAACGCCAATGTGCACCGCGGGGTCCACGTGCTCGGGGAACGGGCCACCGAGATCTTTGAAGGCGCCCGGGTAGCGGTGGCCCGTCTGGTTGGCGCAGACCCTCGCGGAGTGGTCTTCGTGCGCAACACCACAGAGGCCATAAACCTGGTCGCCCAGGCCTTCGCCCGGGAGCGCTTCGGACCGCAGGATCGCATTGTTTGTACCGAGATGGAGCATCACTCCAACCTGGTCCCCTGGCAGCGCGTACGCGACCAGACGGGCTGCCAGCTCGAGTTTATCCCGATGACTCCCGATGGACGCCTCGACATCGAGGCCGCGGTTCGGCTACTGCAGGCACCGACCCGGCTGTTGGCGGTTACCCACGTGAGCAATGTGCTGGGGACCATCAATCCCGTGGAAGAACTGATCCGGCAGGCCCACGGCGAAGGCATCAAGGTCCTCGTCGACGGTGCGCAGGCGGTGCCCCACATGCCGGTGGACCTCTCTCAAATGGACCCGGATTTCTACGCTTTCTCGGCCCATAAGATGTGCGGACCGACCGGTATCGGGGTCCTCTATGGTCGCCCCGAATTACTTGAAGAGATGCCGCCCTTTCTAACTGGGGGCTCGATGATCTCGGTGGTCACCCTGGAGAAGACAAGCTGGGACGAGATCCCCCATAAGTTCGAAGCGGGCACTCCTGACATCGCCGGTGCGGCGGGTCTGCAAGCCGCCGTTGACTACCTGGACAAAATTGGGCTCCGGGCGATCCTCCGCCACGGCGCGGAGCTGACCGAGTATGCCGATGAGATGCTGTCTGAGGTACCAGGACTGACTCGGTACGGTCCCAAGGGGCCCGACCAACTGGGGATTGTCTCCTTCAACCTGGAGGGCATCCATCCGCACGATGTCGGCACCATCGTGGATCGTTCAGGAGTGGCTATCCGAGCCAGCCATCACTGCTGCCAGCCGCTGATGCGACGACTCAGCGTGGCTGCCACCGCCCGGGCCAGTTTTTACCTGTACAACACCAGGGACGACGTCGAAGCTTTGGTGGCGGCGTTGGCTGAGGCGAACCGCATCTTCGGCAACTGATCTCGGCTCAGCATCCGCCGCTAACGACTGCAGGATGGTGATTCGGTCGCCCTCTGGGACGGCCCTCGTCACGGCCTCTCCCCTAGCGCGACCATGAGGCGGAGCTGAACGCACGGGTCTTCTGATGCGGGCGTCCCTTCCCGCCGTGGTTCCGGGCCGCCTAAACTATCTGGTGACAGCGTCGTCCGGCCGCCCCGATGAGGGCCGACTCGAGGTCCCTGTCGTGGCGGTACTCAAGAAAAAGGAGGGAATGCCCATGCTCGAAGGTAGTACTAAACGGACTCTCACAATCTTGGGTACCGACTGAGGACTGTGGCCGGGACCTCGATTCTCTCGACGCGCTGGTCACCCGCGGTTAGCTGAGCCGGGTCAGAAGCCCGGGACCGTGGCTGTTCCGCGTCAGCAGAACTCATTTCGCAAACCCAAAACGGCGGGGACCGGAGAGTGACTCCGGTCCCCGCTCGTATTTTGAGATCGGCGTACGATGAATTGGTGGCGCAGCCAAATCCGGTCGGACTAGACGACGAACTCTTTCGGGAGATCATCCTGGATCACTACCGGCACCCCCGGCACCGGGGTCTGCTGGAACCGGCGGATGTGGCAACGCACGGCCACAACCCTCTTTGTGGAGATGAAGTCGACCTGAGTCTCCGCGTGCAGGGAGATCAACTCGAGGCGGTGGGGTTTGAGGGCCAGGGTTGCTCGATCTCGATGGCCGCAGCCTCGATGATGAGCGAGGAGATTTCAGGCAAGTCGCTGACCAACACCAAGGACCTGATTCGGCGGTTCCGATCAATGCTGTTGGAGGGGCAGGATCCCGCCAGCCTGGGGGACATCGGCGACCTGGAAGCGCTGGCCGGGGTGCGCCGCTACGCGGCTCGGATCAAGTGCGCGATGTTGCCCTGGACCGCGCTGGAGGCAGGTCTGACCCAACTGGAGGGAGCGAATGGCAGAGCCGACACAGACTGAGACGGCGGAGGCGGCTGGCCCGCAGGCCCAACCTGCAGTGGGCCCGATGGCGACCGGCGAGGACGTCCACGAGGCCCTACGGGAGGTCATCGATCCTGAGCTCGGGCTGGACATCGTCAGCCTGGGACTGGTCTATCACGTAACCGTCGACAAGGACGGCGACGCCGTGGTGGCGATGACCCTGACCACTCCCTACTGTCCGATGGGGCCAATGATTGAGTCCCAGGTCCATGCGGTGACCCAGTTCCTACCCGGCATCAACGACGTCAAGGTCGACCTGGTCTGGGACCCACCCTGGGATCCCCACACCATGGCTTCTGACGAGGCCAAACTGGAGCTGGGGCTCTACTAGACCTTCGGGAGCGCCGGGCCGCTCGAGCGACCCGTCAGCTTCCAGGCCGCAGGCATGAGGGCGGCGGCCAGGAGAGCTTTCAGGCAATCCCCGAGCAGGAAAGGGGTGACCCCTAGGGAGATTGCCTGAGCAGTTCCGACGTGGAGGCGCCAGGCTAGCCAGCCGGCCCCGAAGAGATAGATGACGGCATTGCCCACCACCAGGGCCAGAACGACGGTGACGGGGTGACGATCGAAGCCTCTCCGTGCCATGCCACCCAGGACACAGGCGGCGAACACAAAACCCACCAGATAGCCGAGTGTGGGAGCAGAGAGCATGGAGAATCCGTGGTCGCCGCCGGCGAACCAGGGCACTCCGACCAGGCCCAGCAGCAAGTAGAGGAGCATGCCGGCGGCTCCCCGCCGGGTTCCCACGGCCAGTCCGCCCAAGAGGACAGCGAAGGTCTGGCCCGTTATTGGCACTGGGGTGAAGGGGAGGCGGATGGAAAGTTGAGCGGAGAGTCCGACCAGGCCTGCGTAGCCCACGACGACAAGCAAATCCCGCACCCGCTCGCCGGGGATGAGGTCGGCCAGAACTGGCCGCGGGCGCGCGATCGAAGCGACATTGAGCACGGCCAGGGACGCTACCGGGTACGTGCTTGGCTGTCAACAAGAGGCGCCGATGCGCGGGACACTGGCCGCTGGGGCAATAGCCTGACCGGAGGGGATCTTAGGTCGGTCAAGTTCACACTGGCGGAGTGCTCGCTCGATTCGTGGGCAGCGATCATGGCACTGCGGGAGGAGGTGGATCATGGATCGCGGAGCGTGGAGCTACCCCGAGGCGGTCAGATCATCGCTGGCGCGCTACCTCGACCTCCTCTACGCCGAGTCAGACCGGCTCAATCTAACCAGCGTGCCTCGCCGCCAGGCCTGGTCTCGTCACGTCGAGGAATCACTGGATCTGGTGCCGGCGCGCCGTTGGCTGCTCGGGGAGCGGGTCCTAGACCTCGGCTCAGGGGGTGGAACGCCGGGAATCCCGCTGGTGATCGCTCAGCCGCAAATCGCGCTGGGCCTGATTGAGAGAGACCGAGCCAAGGCCACCTTCCTGCTCCGCTGCTGCGCAGAACTGGGCCTCACCTCAGCCCGAGTTTTCTCCCGCGACGCCATCGAACTAGCTCGGAGCGACGGCTTCCAGACCGCCGACGTGCTTGTCAGCCGGGCGGCCGTGCCCGCCCCCCGGCTCCTGGCACTGGCGGGCAGCCTGCTGCGGGCGGGAGGCGAGGGCCTGGTGCACGTGGGAAGGTCCGTCAGTGTGGACCTGGACCTGTCCAATGCTGCTGCCAGAGCCGGCCTGACCGAGCTGCGGATCGAGACCTTCGGCAGCAGCCGTCTCCTCCGGTTCGTGAGGCTGCCGGCCGGGTAGGGCGCCGATGACATCAGGGGTCTGGACCGCCGCGGAGCGCTGCTAGCGGAGTCGGGGATCACCGCGGGAAAGCCCTTCAGGAATGGTCGAGGTCGCCCTTCCCGTCCGCCACACCTGCAGGGGGTGGAGGCCAGGGTTCCACGCAAAGGCGCCCTCATGCTCGGCCTCCCAAAGGACGAGATCGGCGAGGAATCCGGGAGCGATCTGCCCCCGGTCCGGAACTCCGAGCGAGCGCGAGCCTCCCAGCGTTGCCGCGGCGAGGCCCTCTTCAACGCTCAGCCCCAGCTCGGTGATCGCCAGCCAGACAACCAGGCTCATGGAGGTCGTGCCCGACGTGCCCGGGTTGTGGTCGCTGCCCAGCGCCAGGGGCACCCCGGCGTCGAGTAACGCCCTCGCTGGCGGCTTTCGGCCCAGGGCCACCGCGGTTACCGGGCACAGCGTCGCCACCGTCGAGGAGGCCGCCAGGGCGGCGATCTCGGTTGCCCCGATGCAGAGCAGGTGGTCGGCAGACACCGCCCCCAGCTGGGCCGCCAGCAGGGTGCCCCCGGTGAGCGCCAGCTCGTCGGCATGGATGCGCAGGGCCAAGCCGGCAGTCCGGGCCTGGCCCAGGATATGCTCGGACTCGGCCACCGTGAAGGCCCCCGCGTCGCAAAAAACATCAGCAAAACGGGCGCCTTCCCGACGAGCGTCCGGGGCCCATCCGGCCACCTCCCGGACGAAGTCCGAGCGCTCCCCGGCGAACTCCAGGGGCAGGTCGTGGGCGCCCAGGAAGGTCACCACCAAGCTGGGCAGACGCGGATCATCCGCGAGCCGCCGGAGGAGGCGAACCGCTGCCAGCTCCCCCTCCCGCTCCAGCCAGTAGCCGGTCTTGGCCTCGACCGTGGTCGTGCCCGCCTCCAGCCAGCGCTCCAACCGGGTTCGCAAGCCCCGCTCCAGCTCATCCCAGGGCGCCCCGCGAGTCTCGGCAACGGTGGCCGCGATCCCACCCCCCGCCGCCGCTATCTGCTGGTAGGGGGCGCCAGATGCTCGCTGGGCGATCTCCGCCAGCCGCGGCCGGGGATAGATGGGGTGGGTGTGAGCGTCGATCAGGCCGGCGGTTAGGAGACCGCCCAGGCAGTCGTATGGCTCCGCCCCGGGCGGCACCGGCAGCGAACCAGTCTTGCCGACAGCCGCGATGGAACCTTCCTCGATGACCACGTCGGCATGCTCCAGGACCGGCTGCCCGGCGGTGAAGAGACGACCGACGTTGGTCAGCAGCGTGCTCACCGGGGGAGCTGACCCAGGGCCGCCTGCCAGACGGGTTCGATCCCCTCCAGAGCGGTGGCCAGGCGCTCGGCGATGCTGCCCAAACGGAGGTGCCGGCCATCAAGCACCACCTCCTCGCCCCCGACCACCACCGAGGTCACCTCGCTGGCGCTGGCGCCGAAGATGACCCGAGGAAGGAGGTCGGCTTCTCCAGCCCCGGCCAGGCGGGGGCTGGAGAGGTCCAGGCAGATGAAGTCGGCGAGTCCGCCAACCCTCAACTCCTGGGCTTCCCAGCCCAGGGCGACCATGCCGTTGGAGCTGGCCGCTTGAAGCAGGCTCTCGGCATCGAGACCGCCCCGGCGCCCGGTCAGGAGGCGCAGGTCGAGCTCGGTCGCTCGGGCCTCCTCGAAGAGGTCGACCACGGCGTTGCTGTCACTGCCCAGGCAGAGCGGGCTCCCCGCCTCAGCGAGCTGGTCGGCGCGGCAGATCCCGTCGCCCAGGTCGCGCTCGGTGGTCGGGCAGACGCAGACCCGGGTCCGCGTTTGCCCGAGCAGGCTGACGTCGGTCTCGGTCAGGTGGATGGCGTGGATCGCCGTCGTCAGTGGCCCCAGCACCCCTGACGAATCCGCCAGCTCGGTGGGCGTCTTCCCGGTCGCCTTAAGGCAGGCGATGTTCTCCTGCACTTGCTCGGAGAGGTGGAGATGCAGAGGAGCGGCGCGGTCGGCGGCCCAGGCCGCCACCACCCTCATCGACTCCGGGTCCACGGCCCGCACGCTGTGGATGGCCGCCCCGAGGCGGAAGAAGGGTCCATCGGAGAGCCGGTCGGCCCGTCTCGCCCAGGCCAGGGCGCCGCCATCGCCGAAGCGAAGAGCAGCACCCTGTAGCGGCGTCTCGTCGAAGCCCGAGCGCAGGTAGCAGGTGTCGAGCAGGGTGAGGCGAACTCCGGCCTCCCGGGCGGCCGCGAGCAGGGCCTCCTCCATCTCGGGACGTGGGTAGGGCTCGCCGTCTGGCCGGTGGTGCAGGTAGTGGAACTCGCCCACCGCGGTGACCCCCGCCAGCGCCATCTCTCCCAGGGCCGCCCGGCAGAGTTCGAAGTACTGCTCTGGGTCGAGGAAGCTGGCCAGGACAAACATCCTCCTGCGCCAATCCCAGAAGTCCTGGCCCCCGCCGCCGGGCGTCTCGCACCTTCCCCGTAGGGCACGGTGGAAGGCGTGCGAGTGGACGTTGGCCAGGCCCGGGAGAGTCAGCCCCGAGAGTACCTCGGTCCCCTTTGGGACGGGGGCGTCCCCGAGCTCCTGGACCCGGTCCAGTCGGCCGTGACTGGCCTCGAGCAGAAGCCTTCGAGCGAGCCGCCTGCCGGTCCAGGCCAGCTCCGCCAGCCAGAGCGACATCAGCCCTCTTGCATAGGGATGCGGATTTTCCGCTGGGCCGCGGTGTCGAGGGCGATCGGGTAGCCGGCGTCGGCGTGGCGCATGACTCCGGTGCCGGGATCATTGAGCAGACACCGGGCCAGTTTCTGGGCGGCCAACTCGGAGCCGTCGGCCACCGCCACCAGGCCAGCATGGATCGACCGTCCGATCCCGACGCCGCCGCCGTGGTGCACTGAGACCCAGGTCGCGCCGCTGGCGGTGTTAAGGAGAGCGTTCAGGATGGGCCAGTCAGCGATGGCGTCGCTGCCGTCCAGCATCGATTCCGTCTCCCGGTAGGGCGAGGCGACCGAGCCCGAGTCCAGGTGGTCTCGACCGATCACGATGGGTGCCTTGAGGGTTCCCTTGGCCACCATCTCGTTGAAGCGCAGGCCGAGACGGTCGCGCTCGCCGTAGCCGAGCCAGCAGATGCGGGCGGGGAGGCCCTGGAAGGCGACCCGCTCAGAAGCCATTTCGATCCAGCGACGAAGGGCTTCGTTCTCTGGGAACTCCTCGAGTACGGCTCGGTCGGTGGCGGCGATGTCCTCGGGATCGCCGCTCAGGGCGGCCCACCGAAAGGGGCCCTTGCCTTCACTGAAGAGAGGCCGGATGTAGGCGGGGACGAACCCGGGGTAGTCGAAGGCCCGGGCGCAGCCGCCCAGTTCCGCCTCGGCTCGAAGGCTGTTGCCGTAGTCGAAGACCTCAGCGCCCCTGTCCATCAGCTCGACCAGAGCGGACACGTGCCGAGCCATCGAGTCCCGGCTCCGCTGGATGTAGTCCTCGGGGTCCTCCAGGCGGAGGTCGGCCGCCTCAGGCAGGGTCAGTCCGGCGGGTAGGTACATCATCGGATCGTGGGCGGGCGTCTGATCGGTGGCGATGTCAATCTTGAAACCACGCCTCACGATCTCAGGAACCAGCTCAGCGGCGTTCCCCAGAACACCGATCGAGAGCGCTTCCCCCGCGGCCCTGGCCGTCTCCGCGAACTCCATTGCGGCGTCCAGGTCGGGAGCCCAGCGGTCCAGGTAGCGATGGTCGAGGCGGCGCTGGATCCGCTCCGGATCGATCTCGACGCAGATGGCGACGCCGCCGTTCATGGTCACGGCCAGCGGTTGGGCTCCGCCCATCCCGCCCAGACCGGCCGTAAGCGAGACGGTCCCGGCCAGAGAGCCGTGGAACCGTTTGGCGGCGATGGCGGCGAAGGTTTCGTAGGTGCCCTGGAGGATCCCTTGGGTGCCGATGTAGATCCAGGAGCCGGCCGTCATCTGGCCGTACATGGTCAGTCCCTCCTCCTCCAGGCGACGGAACTCCGACTGAGTGGCCCACTGAGGTACCAGGAGGGCGTTGGCAATGAGGACGCGAGGCGCCCACTCGTGGGTGCGGAAGATCCCCACCGGCTTGCCCGACTGGACCAGGAGGGTCTCGTCGGCCTCCAGGTCGCGCAGGCTCCGCACGATGGCATCGAAGGCGTCCCAGGAACGCGCTGCCCGGCCGGATCCGCCATATACCACCAGCTGGTCAGGGTTCTCGGCCACCTCAGGGTCGAGGTTGTTCATCAACATCCGCAGGGCTGCTTCCTGAGGCCAGCCCTTGCAGCTGAGCTCGGTTCCCCGCGGCGCTTTGACCGGCCGAGGCCCGCTCATCCCAGCTTGCCCACGACCGCTTCGGCTTGGCCCAGGATCTGGCCCGACCTGACCGCGGCTGCCACCGCTTCCAGCTCCGGCGAGAGGAAGCGGTCC
>DATLRN010000052.1:0-42273 GCA_035534695.1 Candidatus Dormiibacterota bacterium | reverse complement strand
CGCCCCGGGACCTGGCGGACCGGCAGCAGGTAGCCGCCCATCTCCAGGTTCTCGCGCACCGTCAGCGGCGAGAAGACGTCGTCGATTTGAGGGACGTATCCGACTCCCGCCCGAGCGGCCGCGTCGGGCTCCCAGTTGGTTACCTCGGCGCCGTCCCAGAGCACCTTGCCGGAGAGCACCTGGACCACGCCCACAAGTGCCTTGAGCAGGGTGCTCTTTCCCGAGCCGTTAGGCCCCACCACTGACACCACCTCACCCGGCGCGACCCGGATGGAGATCTCCTGAACGACCGGCCGCCCGGCGTAACCAGCAGAGAGCAGCTCGGTCGCTATGGCTGCCCCCTTGACGGTGGCGGAGAGAGTTCCGGGCTCAGCCGACAAGGTAGGCCTCCACCACTTCGGGCTGGCCCCTTAGCTGGGACATGGTCCCCTCGGCAAGGACCCGGCCTTCGGCCATCACCACCACCGGTTCGCAGAACTCGTCCATGAAGGCGAGTTCGTGTTCCACCAAGAGTATGGTCATCCCTTCGCCGCACAGTGCCTGGAGGCTCTTGCCGATCTTGCGGGCCAGGGTCGGGTGGATCCCCGCCATCGGCTCATCGAGGAGCAGCAGCTGAGGCCTGGTCATCAAGGCCCGCATGATCTCGACTAGGCGGCGCTGCCCGCCGGATAGGTTGCCGGCGTAGGTGTCAGCTTCTTCGATGAGCCCGAATTGGGCCATCAAACCCCGCGCCTCCTCGACCGCCGCCGTCTCCTCCTGCCTCCAGTAGCGGCGGCCCCGCAGGGCACCTCGGAAGGTATCGCCGCGCTGGTCTGGAACCGCCGAGAGCAAGTTCTCGATGACGGTGAGGCGCTTGAACTCGCTGGCCAGTTGGAAGGTCCGGACCAGGCCGGCCCTTGCCCGCAGGTAGGTCGGCATTTGGGTCACATCCTGACCCTCGTAGAGAATCCGCCCCTGGGAGGCGGTCACGGTTCCGGCCAAGGCCGACAAGAGGGTGGATTTTCCTGCCCCGTTGGGTCCGATAAGCCCGGTCAGGCGCCCGCGCTCGATGCCGACGCTGACGCCGTCAACCGCCCGTAGGTCTCCGAAGCTGACCACCACCCCCTCGGTCGAGAGGATGGGTCCTCCCTGATTGAGCGGTCTGCCGAGAACGGTGGGCCGACTAGGGGTGGGCGCGACCTGCGCCAGGGCACCGGCCGAGCCATTTCGAGCGGCTAGGGCCTGAGCCTTGGCGAAGATCCGCCGGCGCGGCTCCGGGATGATTCCCTGGGGACGGAACCAGAGGAAGGAGACGATCAGGATCCCGATCGCGACCCACTGCAGGGCCGGGATCAGGCCGGGAGCGCCGATGGCCGGGATGAAGCGGGTCGCCTCCTCGAACCCAAGTGGCACCAAGATCGCGCCGAGGATGGCTCCCTTGTGGTTGCCGGTCCCTCCGATTATGACCGCGGCGAACAGGACGATGGTCTCGGCGTATCCCCAGGCGCTCGGCGACCAAAGCGTGATGAAGCCGACCAGGATCCCGCCCGAAAGCCCAGCCGCCATGCCGCCCAGCACCAGCATGGCAGTGCGCAGACTGAGTAGGTCCTTGCCGAGGGCGTCGGCGACCCGGCTGTTGTCGCGCATGGCGCGCAGGCTGCGTCCATATGGCGACTCGGTCAGGCGTCGGAAGAGGAAGTAGACGGCAATCGCGAGGAGTACGGCGACTAGCCCATAGCCCCACTGATACACCTGACTCTGCGGATTGATCAGGTTGTGTAGCGGCTCCGGGACGATCGAGAGTCCGGCCGCCCCATTGAAGAGGGGGACAAAATTGTTGACCAGGAGGTTGGCCATGACCGCGGTGACCAGCAGACCGATTGCGGCCACCTGTCCGGTGAGCCGTCTGCCCACCAGCAGGGTGAAGGGCAGCGCCACCAGGCCACCCACCAGCGCCGCCCCGATCCAGGGGATAGGAAAGGGCAGTCCTAGTCCACCGATGTAGGACTGGAATCCACCGTTGGCGGTATCCGGCGGCAGCGACAACACCGCTGCCGTGTAGGCCCCCGCCGCCTGGAAGATGATGTAACCGAAGTTGCTTACTCCGGACACGCCGAATTGCATCGATAGCCCAAGGCAGGCGATTGCGTCCACCCCTCCGTAGACCAGCAGGTTGGCCAGATAGAAAAGGGTTGCCTGGCTCATGAGGCGCGTCCTGAGGCGCTGGCTGGGGAGGCACTGCTCCCGTCCCGCCGTTTCACTCGACTTGCATTCACAGCTTCAGCCGATCGCCCCAGCGTTGAATAGTCCCCGGGGGCGGACCGCCAGGATGACCAGAAGGATGACAAAGGCGGATACGTACTTGTAGTCCGAGGTGATGAACACCGCGCTGACCTCGGTGGCCACGCCGATGACCAGCGCGCCCAGCATTGCCCCATATGGCTGACCGGGCCCACCTAGGAATACCGCTGCCAGGATCAGGACCAGGAAGAGGTCGGCGCTGGTTGCCCCAAAACTACCTGAATTGATGGCGAAAACGGTGCCCGCGATACCGCACAAGGCGCCGGTGAGGAGACAGGCTAGAGTCACCACCCGATCGGTCCTAATTCCGCAGTTCCGGGCTAGGGTCCGGTCGGCAGCGGTCGCCCGCATGGCCTTACCGAATCGGGTGTAGCGCAGCAACACGTGGAGCCCAGCCATGAAGGCCACGCTGAGCCCGATGATCACGAACTGCACCCCGGTCAGGATCAGTCCGCCGAACGTAAAAGTTGCGCCCTGACTCATGGTGTACGAGACGTTGGCAGGCCCTTCGATGGCCTGGACGGCGAATTCGATGATAAGCAGAATGCCCAGCGATACGATCACCACCGCGGTGGGCGACGTTCCCCGTCGCTGGAACGGTGCGTAGATGAACTTGTTGATGACCAGTGAAAGGAGGGCACCGACGACCGCCGCCACCACCATCCCCAGCCACACGGACTGGCCGGTTTGGTTGACCAGGTAGGCGATGTACGCGCAGGCGATCATCACTGAGGCGTATCCCAAGTTGAGCACCTCGGTAACGCCAAACTGCACGGTGAAGCCAACGGCGGCGATGGCCAGCACCGCGGCGGTGACGATGCCGAATCCGATCGAGGCTAGGAAGAGGCTCATCTGGGCGAAGGGTTCCCTGGCACAAAGGAAACCGGGTGGGGCGGCGGGCGCCCCACCCGGTCGAGGATTATTCTCGGCTGCCGGCTAGGAAACGGCCCGCAATTGGGCGACTGTGATGCCCCCGTTCACGGTGACGGCGCCGCTTGCCTTGTAGCCGTCGATCTGCAAAATGCCCGGCGAATCGTGGTAGGCGTCGAAGCTGGTCGGGCCCCCTGGGCCGATGTAGCGGATGGCCTTGCCCTTGGCCAGTTCAGACTTGCCTTGGGCGAAGCTGTGAACCACGACCGCTCCCTTGACCCCGTCGCCGATCTTCAGGATGTCGGCCTTGTAAACACTGGGATTGGTGCTCTTGGACATGACCATGGCCAGGGCGGCCAGGTTCATACCGTCAAAGAGGTGGACTGCACCGGGGCCGGAGAGAAGTGTCGCGAGGCTGCCAGCGTCATCGGCGGTGACCTGGGACGCGACCGCCTGCATGGCGTTGTTGAAGGGTGTGAATTCGGGGCCCGAGGTGGCCACGACCAAGTTGTCGGCCACGTAGTTGCTGGCCAGAGTTGACTTGCCGATCGCCGCTCCCACTGACGAGAACCAGGAGGGGTCGATGGTGGCCGAGGTGCCGATGATCGGGATCATCTTGCCCCCGTTGAGCTGCTTCACTTCGGACAGGAAGGTGGCGTCGGCCGCCCCCAATGCCTCGGTGACGATCACGCTGGGATGGCTCTGGACCACCGTCTCAGCCTCGGTGCGGAACGTGTTGGCGCTGAGGTCAAGGGTCACGTTGGCAGCGAGCTTCAGCCCGGCCTTCTTGATAGCCGCGATGGCAGGGTTGACGAAGGTCTGGGAGCCGATGTCGTTGCCGAATGCCAGCGCGATCTTCTTGTAGTGCTTGTTGTACTTGGCGATGGCGACCATGGCGTAGGACTCGGCCAGGTCGGGCGGTACCAAGCGGAAGAAGTAGGGGTACTTGACGTGATCGAACTCGGATTGTCCGGTCATGCAGAACGCCACCATCTTGTGGGAGTTGATGATCGGAACCACCGTAGCCGCCTCGTCCGAGGTGCAACCGATCACCATCGTCAAGTTGGGGGTGGTCGCGAACATCTGATTGGCGGCGGGAACGGCGTCAGCCGGGTCGCCTCTGGTGTCGTAGGTCTGACACGACATCTGCTGGCCGAGGACTCCGCCCGCCCCATTGATGGCATGGGTCGCCGCCAGGCAGGAGGCGACGTAGTAACCCCCCAGGGCGGCATCAGGGCCGGTGAAGGGTGCCAGGTCTCCGATCACCAGTGGTCCACTGGCAGCCGAAACCGGGGCCAGGGCGATGGCGCCGCTGCCAGCGGCGACTCCGACCGCGAGCCCCACGGTGACGGCGGCGGCACCCAGGCGCCGCCCCCGGCGCGACAGTCCCGGGCCCCGTTCAGGCGACCCTACGTCCGGTACCAGCAATCGGTTGCGATCAGGTCGATAGTGTAACCAGGGCATGGAATCTCTCCCCGAAAAAGGCGCTGCCGCTTCTAGAGGTCCCGGCCGGACGCTATGGCCGGAACCCAGGTGCCCAATACATTTTTGGGGTCTTCGGCGACCACCCGATTGCGGATGGTGCCGACCCCCTCCACGGTGACCTCGACGACATCGCCGGGAACCAGCCAGAGCGGCGGCTGGTGGCCCATCCCCACCCCCCCCGGGGTTCCGGTGGCGATTACATCTCCGGGTTGGAGAGTGGTGAAGGTTGAGAAGAACTCGACGGCCCGCGGGACATCCACCAGCATTTGCGAGGTCCTGGCCGACTGCCGAACCTCTCCGTTCACCGAGGTGGTGAGCTGGACGTCCGCCACGTCGACCTCGTCGACCGTGACCAGTTCGGGTCCCAGCGGCATGGTGCCGTCGAAATTCTTGCCAGGGGTCCACTGGGTGCCGGCCCGCTGCCAGTCCCGGGCCGAGGCGTCGTTGCAGACCACGAACCCGGCGACCGCCTCGAGGGCCCGCTCGGCCGGGATGTAACGTCCGCCCCTGCCGATCACGATGCCCAGCTCGCCCTCGTAGTCGAAACGCTCGGTGAGGGCAGGTCGCACCAAGTCCGCGTAGGGTCCGACCACACTGGCGGTGCCCCTAACGAAGCACTCCGGCCACTTGGGCACCGACCGGCCCGTCTCCAGGGCATGCTCGCTGTAGTTGACGCCGAGGCAGAGGATGCGGGGCGGCGCCGGCACCGCCGCCGCGAACTCCGACTCCTGGGGCTGGCGGCCATCGCGGGCCTCGAGGACGCGCAGCGCCTCGAAGGCTGGAGGGCCGGCCCGGAGGGCACCGGCGAGGGTGGCCAGCTCGGGGCTGCCGGTCTCGGCGGCCGCATCGACGTAACCGGAGCGACCCCGAACGTGAAGTCGCGATCCCGCTGCAGTCGTGATCGTCGCCAGCCTCATAGGGCAGTCACTCCCTGGTCTTCCTGCGGTGGCTGCCGGCGGCTCCCCAGCAGCTGTCGGGCGCGTCTAGCCGCACCGAGCCGCCAAGCCAGCGTCCTCGGCGCGCTTCCACCTCCATGCTAGCGGGGGCCGCGGGCTCACCCGGCAACATGGAGGTGGAAAGTACACCACAACTGGAGCTTCGTCAAGGGGTGCACAGGTCGGTAGTGGCTCAATTTGAACTTGACTAGCCTGGGCTCACCTCTGCACCAGCCACGCCAAGCGGCCAAGGACGGCTGCCGATCTCGACGGATCCCAGCGCTCCAGTAGGAGGAAGCCGCCGCCCGGATCGAAGCCGTTTAGAAGTGACCGGGGGACCGTGGGACCAGGGCCTCCCGGGGCGGGCTCGATCCCGACGTCAAAGGACTGCCCGCTTGTGCCGAAGTCGCATCGGAGCATCAGGCCAGGCATTCGCGAGAGCCACGACCAGCACCATCCGCACAGGGGAGAGGTCACGCGGGCAACGCAAGCCCTCCGCCGCGCTGCGAGGGCGGGAACCAGCCCTGCCCACCTCGCAGCCTCCTTCAAGCTCATGCGAGGGCCGGGGTTGCGGCGGCGAGTGCGCCACCGCGACCGATACCATCCAAACGACTGGCCGTCGCTTGGGGGGACACGCTTGGACGCGGACGAGACCAGCCGCCTACGGGACCGCCTGGCCGCTCACCGGACCTTGCTGGCCTGGCTCCGGACTGGGATCTCTGTGGCTGCCCTGGGATTCGTCGTCGCCAAGTTCGGCATCTTCCTCACCCGCCTGGCTCCCGGGCGGGCTAGCACCGGGACGGCGCATTTCTCCGGGGGCGTCGGGATCGCCCTGACTTTGGTCGGTGCGCTGCTAATGGGGGCGGGCTTCTGGCAACACCGCGCCGTCGCCGGCCAGATCGGCGGAGGTGACGGCGTACCCGAGTGGCCGGTGGTGGCCGCCTTTCTGGTCTGCGCGGGCGTGGCCGTGCTCCTCGCCGTCTATCTCCTGGTCAGCGGAACGTGAGGCGGGATCTCGACTGGGGCCCTGGCCACTCGCGGGGCACGGATCACACTCTGCCAAGGGGCCGAGATGCAGAGTCCGCCATGTCAGGCTGGAGCCGCCCAGCGGGGCCCCTTGGCCAGGACTGGCCAGATGGGGTAGCGGGTCAGGTTGCAGCGCGCCCCTTCCGATGACGACGGCGTCGTTGGCCCCCGGTCGCGCTGCTGAGCCCGCCGCCTCGGTCCTTAGTGTCAGCGACGGCGTCCAGGGACAGACGCACCCGGGGACTCGGGAGCCCGAGTCCCGAATCGATCACCCAGCGGCGAGGAAGTCCCTGATGATCGGAGCAGTGGTCTCGGAACGCCAGAATGCTTGCAAATGGCCAAACCCGGGGAGGACTACCGCCTTTCCAGACGGCAGCGCCTTGACCGCCAGCTCGGCCGCGCCATCCGCATCCTCGTCCTCCCCGCAGATGATCAGTGTGGGTGCCTCGATGTGCGGAAAGTGGCTGGACTCACTCGGGGCGTCAGCCCAGGCTTCGACTTCGAGGGCGAACATTTCGGTCGAAGTGGCGGCGAGGTTGTTCATGAGCCAAGCGGGCGCCGCCTCGGCCTCACTCTCCGACATCTGTTCTAGCCAGGACCGGAAACCCATCTGGCGTACTTCGCGGGCCAACTCCCGACGCCAGGCGTAGGTCTCTTGTGGAAGGGAGACGCCGCCTATCCCCACGACCGCCGCGACGCGCTCGGGGTGGCGCGCGGCCAAAGCGTAGATCACCCGGCCACCGTCGGAGTAGCCGACCATCGCCGCCTGATCGACGCCGGCGGCGTCAAGGACGGCGAGCACATCTGCCATGTACTCGTCGAGGCGGTGGGCCTCCAGCCCCTGCGGCTGGTCGCTCCTCCCATGGCCCCGGTGGTCGAGCAGGAGATGCCGGCGACCCGGGAGCTCATCCAAATAGCCGCTGGTCCGCCACATGGTCCCGTCTCCACCGCCGCCGGTGTGCCAGAGCACAGCGGGTCCAATACCAATGTCCTCGTAGTGGAGACGGACTCCGTCGCGGCTAATCACGGGCATTTCCACATCCCTCACGTGGGCCCACCACTTGGAACGCTCTCCGGACCGGTCACTTACGGTGGCACTTCCGACCGCCATGGGTCAACCTCCGTTCGGGGTGCTGAGCACGCCCCTCCCTCTGACACTGACCCGCATACCCGGCCTGCCGACATGGTCGAGAGAGCCGCCGACCCGGGCAGACGAAGCACCCATCCCCAGTTGAGTGGCCAATCCGGCCCCGGGCCGCTCCTCAGGCCGCCGAGCTAAGACCGAGGAATCTCGAGAGCGTCGTAACCAAGGCGCCAGGGTCGTCGACCCAGGGGTAGTGACCGGATCGCCGGCGTCCTCGACCCTCGCCTGCGGGAACGGCTTCGCCAGCTCCGTCCCTGCGTCCACCGTGGGCTGGAAGTCCTGTCCGCCGACCCCGACCAGCACCGGGGCATTGAAATGGGAAAGCGCCTCGGCTTCGCCCGGAGCGTGCAGCTGCGCCGATCGGTCCCAGCGTCGCTAGGAGCAAGGAGCCGCCGCCAACTGCAGCTCCGCCGAGTTGTCCCCGGCCTCCCGGGCTGCGAGCGCAGCTCTCGCCTCGCGGTACCAAGTCTCCCCCGACCGTCTATTGGGCCCGTCGAAGCAGTCGCCGTCCGGTGGGGAGCTCCGGACCGCCGCAGGCTCGGTGTCATCAGCGCCAACCGGCCGATCCGATGTGGGTGAGCGGCGCCGTACAAGAGCGCCAGGGTGGCCCCGGCGGAGTGGCCGAGGATATCGATCCGATCGCGTCCCAGGTGCACGCGCAGTGCCTCGAGATCAGCGACGAGCCGATCGACGCGGCGGGCCGGCAACGCCACCAGGACCAGCTCTCGGTGAGCGACAAGATCTGCCCGTGTTCCCAGGTAGCGCGGCGCCCGCAGGGGACCCCCGGGAAGGCAGATCAGCGGCTCGCCGGGTGGTCCAAGGACCAGGCAGGTGACCTCGGATCCGTCGAGGCTGACGACGGGGGCACCGCGGCAATCTACATTGCCGGGTGCCCGCGACGACCGATTGTGGCGTGGCCACCGAGCCGCCGGCTAGAGAACGCCCGGAAGTGGTCAGCTGGCCTTCGACCTAAGTCGGAGGTCGCTCAGCTGGCGCCACAGGTGATCAAGGCGAGGCTTGGCCGGGACGGGAGGGGGGCCAAGATGGCCAGCGTAACTAAGAAGTGGACCAGAGCGCTTACCAGTCGTACGGAGGACGAGTCGTTCAACTGACCAGAATGGCTGATAGGAACCGAAGCCCGAGGCGACTACGGCGGGCCGCCCTCTGGCCCGCTCTGACCATGACCTGCGCGGTCTTGGTCTCCGGCTGCGCAAGCGCAGGTTCGGTATCCACCGCCAAGGCGCGACTAGCGTCGAGTCGTGCCCGTGCCCCGGAGAATGTGCGGGGGACTTGGACCGAATTGCACCCACCTGAAAACCCTCTGGCCCGGGATTCGGCTGGATTCACCTACGATGCCGCTACGGGCACAGTTCTGCTCGCGGGCGGGAAGAGTGGCTGCGGACCGGATCCGACCTTCTACAACGACACGTGGGGGTTGGCTGACGGCAAGTGGACCCGACTTCACCCTGCGAACAATGGGCCCGGGGGCGAGGCGTTCTTCACGATGACCTACGACCCGGCTAGCCAGCAGGTAGTCGCAGTCGGCATCTATACGGGTTGTGGGACAGCTACCGTCATGCACTTCTGGAACGGAAGCGACTGGTCGCTTCCCCCCTCCACGCTCGCGCTCCCCCCGCCCATGTCTTGGTCGGGACTTGCTTATGACAGTGCCACCGGTCAGTTGCTCCTCTTCGGGGAAGCGCAAACGTTCGACCAGACCACTCAATCGAATCTGGACGTCGCTGAGACTTGGAGCTGGGCCGACGGCCAGTGGCGCGAGTTGAGTCCGACCACCGAGCCGCCCTTGCTGGCCGACGCGAGCATGGCTTACGACCCGGCTACCAGGTCGGTGATCCTGTTCGGTGGGCAACCCGTGCGACCCACCGATGGTGGTGGCTTTGGCGCACCAGTTGACGGCACCTGGAGTTGGAACGGTTCCGAGTGGGTGCAACTCACGCCGCCTGCGCATCCGAGCGCCCGAACCGGATCCTCTCTCGCCTACGATCCGTCCTTGGGAGGACTTGTGCTGTTCGGTGGGAGCACCGTCGACCCTGGGCGAGGAAACGTACGGCCACTCAACGATATGTGGCTCTGGGAGGGAGGCGACTGGCTGCCCGTCAAGGCACCAGTAATGCCCTCGCCCCGGTTCTTCTCTCAGATGACTTTCGACACCGCCAGCCACGAACTAGTCCTATTCGGCGGTGCCCTCGATAACACCGCCGATACCAACGACGCCTGGGTATTCCGTGCACGGTAGGGGGTGCTCAGCGGAGGAAGTGGGTTCTGGCTCTACCGGGAGGGTCTCTGGCCCGGGCAGACATCGAGCGGCGATATCGATCGGCGGGGTACTGATCGTTATCGCCAGCATGGCCTCGGCCTGCGCGGCGACGTCGCAGCCAGGGAAAGGGCCACTCCCGTCCCGCGGCACAATCGGCACGTCAACCTGCGTGGCGCATTGGCAAGTGACGTCATTTGCCACTCCTTTGAACAAAGGTCCCTCGCTAAGCCCAGAGGCGCCGGGCCTCGAGCTCAGTGCTATCTCGGGGACCGGACCAAGCGATCTCTGGTCGGTGGGAGGTTTCTACCCCTCCCCTAGCACTGCCCAGCAGACTCTGGTCGAGCACTGGAACGGGCTACAGTGGTCGGTAACACCATCGCCCAACCTGCCGGCATCGCCTATCGGGGTGGGCGACGTCCTCGACGGAGTCGTCGCCGTCTCTCCCAGCGACACCTGGGCAGTTGGAAACGCAGGGATTGCGCTCTATCCCAGCAGCCCGGCGGACGTGGCATATCCCGGGACCGGCACTCTAATCGAAAATTGGAATGGCAGTGCCTGGGGAATCGTCGCAGCCCCGGACCTGACACCGGACGACGAGCTATCGGCCGTTTCAGCCACTGGCCCCGACGACGTATGGGCGGTTGGGACCGCATTTGACCTTCCTACTGGGCTCATTCAGGGGGTAAGCGTCCCCCTGGTGGAGCACTGGGACGGATCGCAATGGTCCATAGTTCAATTCCTCGGTCCGGGACTGAATCCGTTTGACAGCGAGACGATCGCCGCACTAAATGCGGCCGAAAATTCAGGACAGCCAAACTCGTACGAATCGGCCAGCCTAACCGGTGTAGACGCGATCTCAGCGAATGACGTCTGGGTCTCGGGCTACTTGAGTCAGGTGGTCGACATGAATCAGACCGGCGTCGTGACCTCGTTCATGGCTCAGTGGAACGGCTCCGGGTGGACCACGATCGATGTGCCGGGGCTGCACGGTACAGAGCTTGGCACTACGCCCAACGAGATGCTCAATGCGGTGGGCGGCTCGGCCGCCTCCGGCGTATGGGCGGTGGGATCGGCGGCTCCGGAGGGGACGCTGGTGGTCAGAACTTTCGGCGCTGGGTTGACGGTCTTCTCTTCGCCGCAGACGGGATCCTCGGGGACTTTCAACGCCGTAGCTGTAGTGAGTTCCAATGACGCCTGGGCGGTCGGTGATTCAATCTCGCGTTGGAACGGACATGTCTGGACACCAACGTTTACCGTGGGTGGCAAGGCTGTCGACCCCCTAACTGCCATCGATGCCGTCTCTGAGAAGGATGTATGGATGATCGGAGACAATGCCTTCGTCCACTACAACTGTGAACGTCCCGGCTGAAGGGACCAGCTGGGCTGAGTGGCAGTCAGGCTCTCCCCTTCCGTGAGCCGAGGGTCCGAGGGCGCAGATATTCCGAATGGCACAAGCGGCATCCCGATATGGAGTCCGCCTGAGCAGGAGCGATCCCGGCCCGGGACCGACCGGCGAGCCCCCTCTGCCCAGATACACTGCCCGGCAACCGGCTCGGGCGGGCTTTTCTGAGATCCACGAGCTCCGGCATCCAGTGCCTTGGGCCCGGTCGCGCAGGGCAGGGCCGGGCCCGACTTGGAGGCAAGCAACCTGCGGTGACAGAGACACTCGCAGATCTGTTGGGTCAAGGGCGGTCCGACCGGCCGGCGATCCTGGTGCCGGACGGACCGGTGCTCAGCCATGCCCGGCTCCGCCAGATGGTGAGCGAGGGCGCGGAACGGCTGGCGGCATTCGGAGTCGGGCCCGGCGACCGGGTCGCCATGGCGCTTCCCAACGGCCCCGAGGCGATCGTCCTCTTCTTGGCAGCAGCTCTGGGAGCCACCGCCTGCCCGCTCAACCCCGCCTACAAGGAGGACGAGTTCCGCTTCTACCTCGAGGACACCAGCGCCAGGGTGCTGCTGGTGCCTCCCGGGGAGGGACAGGCGGCCAGGCGGGCCATCCCCCAGGGCGGGGTCGTGATCGAAGCCGAGATCGACTCCCGGGGCCAGCTCCGGTTGGAGAGCCAGGGGCCGGCTGCCTCGGCTCGGCCCCCCCAACCGTCGGGACCGGACCAGGTGGCCCTGGTGCTCCACACCAGCGGTACCACCAGCCGGCCCAAGCGGGTCCCGCTCCGGCACCGCAACCTGGTCGCCTCGGTCGGCAACATCACCGCCCACTACCAGCTCGGAGAGGAGGATGTCTCGCTCTGCGTCATGCCGCTCTTCCACGTCCACGGCCTGGTCGCCTCGGCTCTTGCCGCCCTGGCCGCCGGCGGCACCGTGGTGGCACCCCGGAAGTTCAGCCCACTCCAGTTCTGGCCTCTGGCCCGGGAATACCGGCCGACCTGGTTCAGTGCCTCGCCCACCCCGCACCGGATGATCCTGATGCGCAGCTCAGCCGACCGACCGCTCGGCACAGAGCGGCTCCGCTTCGTGCGCAGCTGCAGCTCGGCACTGGCTCCGACCCAGATGGCGGAGATGGAAGCCCGCTATGGCGTTCCAGTGCTGGAGGCCTACGGAATGACCGAGGCCAGCCACCAGATGGCTTCCAACCCACTGCCTCCGGGACGACGCCAGCCGGGCTCGGTGGGTTACGGGACCGGGGTGGAAATCGGGACCATGGCCGACGGCGGCCAGCTGCTATTGCCTGAGCAGCCGGGAGAAGTGGTCCTCCGGGGTCCCAACCTAATCGACGGCTACGAGTCCAACCCCGAGGCCAACCTGGCCTCGTTCAGCGACGGTTGGTTCCGGACCGGCGACCTGGGGGTCCTGGACGGGGCCGGCTACCTCACCCTGTTGGGCCGGCTCAAGGAGCTCATCAACCGGGGCGGCGAGAAGATCGCCCCCCTGGAGGTGGACGCGGTTCTCGAGGCTCATCCAGCTGTGGCGGAGGCGGTCTCCTTCGGCCGGCCCCACCCGACCTGGGGCGAGGAGGTGGCGGCAGCCGTGGTGCTCAGCTCTGCCGCCGACGAGAAGGAGTTGCTGGCCCATTGCCGGGAGCGCCTGGCTGAGTTCAAGGTGCCCAGTCGCCTCTACATCGTGGAGTCGATCCCCAAGACCGCCACCGGCAAGGTCCAGCGCCGGTTCGTGGCCGAGGCCTTCGCGCCCAAGTGAGCTGGCTTTGAAGTTCGCGGTCCTCGGTGCCGGCGCGACCGGAGGGCTTCTGGGCGCCCACCTGGCCCGGGCCGGCGAGGATGTGACCCTGATTGCCAGGGGACCGCATCTGGCGGCGATGCGAGCCCAGGGGCTCCGGGTCAGCGGCCCAAGTGGTGACTTCACAGTGCACCCCGAGTGCACCGACGATCTGACGCCGCTGCGGTCGGCCGACGTGGTCTTCCTCACCTTGAAGGCCCACGGCCTGCCCCCGCTGGCGGAGCGGCTGGGCGCGGCGCTGGGCGAGAGGACCAGCTTGTTCACGGCTCAGAACGGGATCCCCTGGTGGTTCTTCGACGGCTTCGGCGCCCCTTTGGAGGGGACTCGTCTGGAATCGGTGGACCCGGGCGGCGTCATCTCCCGGAACATCGACCAGGGCCGGGTGGCCGGCTGCATCGTCTACCCCGCCGCCCGGCTCCGGGATTGGGGGGTGGTGGAGCACCTGGAAGGCACCCGGATCAGCCTGGGCGAACCGGACGGACGCCCCTCTTTGCGGACCAAGGAGGTGTCGGCGGCGCTGGCCAGGGCCGGGTTCAAAGCGCCGGTGACGCCGAGGATCCGTCCCGAGCTCTGGCTCAAACTGTTGGGCAACGCCAGCTTCAACCCCATCTCGGCGCTGACCGGCGCCACCCTCAGCGAGATCACCTCCGACCCCGGAACGGTGGAGCTGGTGAGGGCGATGATGGAGGAGGTGGAGCTGATCGGGCAGCGGATCGGGATAAAGACCCCGGTCGGGATCGACCGCCGCATTGAGGCGGCGGCCCGGGTCGGCGAGCACAAGACCTCCATGCTCCAGGACGTCGAGGCCGGGCGACCCCTGGAGCTGGGCGCCACCCTGGGGGCCCTGGTTGAGCTGGCCGGGCTCCTCGAACTGGGGGTCCCCCACCTGGCAGCGGTCCTGGCCTGCGCAGGCCTCCTGGACCGGCGGCTGCAGTGGGCAGGCGGATCCAGCCCGGGAGGCACCGCTCACACCGACTTACTCCAGCCGGGGCCAGGATCGACCCCAAGTTCAGCTCGGCTATAGGGCCTCCTCCCCCGAGAAGCGAGATCAGCAGCCTAGAGCGCTGGTCCGGGGCCGGCCAAGCATCCTCCAACTAGGTCTCAATCGGGCCTGGCGCCACCAGCCGGGGGAAATCAACCAGCAGCGCCAGCAGGCCCGGGTCGGCGGTGATCAGCTGGCCCAGGCTGCGTTCGGCGACGGCCACGTAGAGCAGGTCGTAGATGGGGTGGTTGTCGAAGCGCCGGGCCAGCTCCCAGGCGCGTTTCCCGATTACGCCGGTCGTCGATGAGGCGAACTGGGAGCCGACCCAATCCCCGATGAGCCGAGTCTGCTTCCGCGCCGCTCCAGCGTCGGCGGCGGATTCCGGTGAGCACAGCGTTTGGCCACCTCGTCGAGGAGGATGGGGGTCGCCTGGAGCTCGTCTCCGCGGGCTACCAAAGCCTCCAGGGTCGCCATCGCCGGGGAGTCGGGGTCGGCGCCCGGAGCCACCCAGTCGACAACCAGGCTGGCGTCAACCACGGTCAAGGTCGCCGAGGATCTCCGGCCCGCTGGGCCCGGCCGCTGAGGACCGGGTCCGCTGCCGAGGCCCCTTCGCCTCGATCGAACATAGTCAGGGCCTGCCTGGCATCGCGGGCCCAGTCAACCAATGACGAGGGCTGGGCCCAGGAAGTGGCGGCGCCCAGCCCGCCAGCTCCTGGCGCGAGACCAAGAGCCGATGGCCGGAGCGGCTAGACGCCAGTCTTCCCGACCAAACCCAGCGCCGCACAGTCTCCGGTCAGCGCTGGGTCAGTCGCGCCGGCTCCCGGACGTCGACCTGAGTTTGGTCGTAATCCTCGCCGATCTCGGACATGGAACAAATTCGACTACTGGTAATTGCCGTGGTCTAAATATGCTCCGGGTGAAGTCGAGCCCCTCCCCCATCAGCAGCCGGGATCGGCGGCGCTGTTTCCGCTGCTGGGAACAGCGCCACCCCAGCCTCGAGCGGCGGAAGACGGCTCCTGGACCCAGTTGATTTGTTGGTACCATCGATCTAGGCGCGATGAGGCCCGCTCCTGGAATCGCCGGGTTCGACTCGGCTGATGGCTTCTACGAATTGAAGCCGCCGGTTGGGCCGGGAACGTGTCCGCACCCTGCCGGCCTAGCAGGAGGCGCGGATGAACATCTACTTCATCGCTGCGATCTGGCTTGGGATGGCGCTGCTGGCGTCCCTGATCAGCATCCGAATCGGCGTTTCGGTTGCCCTGGTCGAGATTCTGGTGGGGGCGGTCTTCGGCAACCTGCCCGGAATCAAGGAGCACATCGTGCAGACCGGATTCACCACCTTCCTGGCCACCTTCGGCTCCATGCTGCTCACCTTCCTGGCGGGCGCCGAGATCGACCCGGTCTCGCTCAAGCGTCACTGGCGGGCCAGCCTATCGATCGGCGTCATCTCGTTCGTATTGCCGTTCTTGGGCGCCTTCGTCTTCTGCAAGCTGGTGCTGGGCTGGGACCTGCAGGCGGCCACCATCGGGGGCATCGCGCTCAGCACCACCTCGGTCGCGGTCGTCTACGCGGTCATGGTCGAGACTGGACTGAATCAGCACGATGTCGGCAAGCTCATCCTGGCCGCCTGCTTCGTGACCGACTTTGGGACGGTGCTGGCGCTGGGCGGTTTCTTCGCCACCTACGGGTGGCTGCTGCTCATCTTTGCGGCGGTGACCTGTGCCACTCTGTTCGGGCTTCCCCGGGCCCTGCGGTACGTCATCGCTCGCTTTGGCCACCGAGTCAGCGAACCCGAGGTGAAGTTCATCTTCGTGGTGCTGTTGGCCCTGGGAGGGCTGGCAACCGCGGCCGGAAGCGAGGCGGTGCTGCCCGCCTACGTCGCCGGGCTGGTGGTGGCGGGGGTCTTCCTCCACGATCGGATCGTCATGGACCGGATCCGGGCCATCGCCTTCGCCCTCCTCACCCCCTTCTTCTTTCTGAGGGCCGGCACTTTGATAGCCGCTCCGGTCCTGATCTCGGGAGCGGGGACAATCGGGGCCCTCTTCGCGGTCAAGGTGGTCGCCAAGCTGATCGGGGTTTGGCCGGTGGCGGCGGGGTTTCGGATCCCGGTTCGGGAGCGCACCTACACCTCGCTCCTGATGGCAACCGGACTGACCTTCGGCTCCATCTCCGCCCTGTTCGGTCTCACCCATCACCTCATCGATGGCGCCCAGTACACCGAGCTGGTCACGGTGGTGCTGCTGTCGGCGCTCTTGCCAACCCTGATCGCCCAGCAGCTCTTCGAGCCCAGGGTTGCCATGCCGGTCGATGAAGGGGAGGCGCTCGCCGAGGAGGACCTCTCGATCCTCCATCGACGCCTTCGCAGCTAGCGACCGGAGCGCCGGGCGATCGCCGGCGGTCAGAGCAGGATCTTGACCACGGCCGCCAGTCCGCCCACCACGATGACTGCCCGCAGCGCCGGGGCCGGCAGCTTGCGGCCCAACCCAGCCCCCAGCTGGCCACCCAGCAGACTTGACCCGGCCAGCACCAGGGCCGGTTCCCAGGCGACCGGCCCATAGGCGATGAAAACCACTGCCGCCGCGCCGTTGGCCGCCGAAACCAGGACATTTTTCAAGCCGGTGAGTCTCTGCAGGGAGTCGTCCAAAAAAACCCCCAGGGTCGCCATGAACATCACCCCCTGGGCGGCTCCGAAGTAGCCGCCGTAGACGGCAGTCGCCAAAACCGAGGTCGGCAGCGCCAGCCGCCTTAGCCCGGTCGGCGGAGCGGAGGCGCGCCGGCGCGCCAAGTGGGGCTGCAGCAAGAGCAGCACCACCGCCAGCAGGATCAGGGCCGGCACCACCACCTTGAAGACGGCCGGCGGCAGGGCCAGCAGCAGCGCAGCACCCCCCAATCCACCGACCAGAGAGCAGGCACCCAGCCTAAGTGCCCTACCCCGCTGGCCGGCCAGCTCGCGCCGATAGCCGACCGCCCCGCTGAGGTTGCCGGTGAACAGGCCGACCGTGTTGCTGACGTTGGCCACCAGAGGGGAGTAGCCCAGGGCGAGCAGGGTCGGGAAGGTCAGCAGGGACCCGGAGCCGGCCACCGCGTTGAGGGCTCCCGCCGCCAACCCGGCGCCGGCCACGGCCAGGAGCTGCAGGGGGTCATGGGCGATGACTGGGGCTCCTCCAGCCTGGGCGTCGCCTCACCTGCCCAGAGGGGCGCTAGAGAAGACCGTTCCAGCCCCAGTGGGGAGAGGGCAGGCCGGCCGCCGCCAGGGACCCCGGCGGCGAGCAGGCCAGAATCTCGCCGACCGCCCACTCCATGTACTGGCGAAGGCCGGCGCGGAACTCCGGGTCGGCCGGCAGCTGGGCATCGTCGGCCGCCTTCCCGAAGCAGGCAACGAAGCGAGACCCGGTATCGGCGTCGATCCCCTGGCCAGCGTGGATTCCCAGCATCGCCGAGTGGCCGCCGTAAGACTCCGAGTAGCCGGGAGGACCCCCCAACACCTCCGCCCAGTAGGTCGCCAGCCGCTCGATGTGCTGGGGATTGCCGAGCTGGGAGAAGGGATGGTTCAGGACTGGGTCATCGAGGCAGCGCTGGTGATGAGCGGCGGCCAGCCGGAGGAAGGCATCCTGGCCGCCGGCAAACTCGAACATCGAGGGTCGGGGCATGGTCCACAGTTTGGCGCATCCGCCCGGCCGAGCTGTCAGAAGGGCGGCCCATGTCCTTCGAACATGGGAACGTTGCCCATCCTGAAGGTCACCAGTTCCAGGCCCCCGACCAAGGCTGGGGCCGCCACCAAATAGTCCCCGAGCCCGATCCCCGGATGGGCTGGGCGGTGGGTCCTGATCAATTCCCCGGCCCTCCAGGTAACCCCTTTATCGAGGGGCCGGGCCCTGACCAGCCAAATCCCTGGCCCGGAGGTCCAGGGACGCCGGTGACGGGTCCCACCCAGATGGTCTCCGCACCCTCGCTGTGAAGCTGAGCCGGGACCGGTTCGGCTTGGCGATCTCCACCCCTCCGCCGGACCTGACTTAGAAAAGTTACGGCTTGGTTACCCGTAGTGAGGGGCAGCCCGACATACGCTCCAGCTGCCATTCCTAAGGGTAGGAATATCGATACCCGGGTGGACCAACCGGTCTAGGAGGTTTAGTAAGGAATGTTCGGATCTCGCTACCTGCGGCTACGCGACCGCCTCGCTGAGGTGGTCTGGCATCGTGACTCGAAGGAAGAGGGCCAGGGGATGGTCGAGTACGCGTTAATCCTGGTGCTGATCGCGATCGTTGTCATCGTCATCCTCACCCTGGTGGGACACAGCGTCAGCGACGTCTTCTCCAACGTCAACAATGGTCTGAGCGGCTGATCCGACCCAGCTCCCAAAGGGGATCTCTCCAGCCCAACAGGAAGTCTTGACCATCGGCGACCACGGCTAAAGGGAACCGCCCCGGGTCCAATTGGGCCCGGGGCGGTTCAGGGGACGAGTCCCCTTGATGAGTCCAGCCCACCCGGGCCAGATCAACTGGCTCACCTCACCGGGATCCGCGGCCCAACCTCTGGGGGCGACCGCCGGCCGTCTTCCCCTTACCCAGCCGGTCCTGGCGACAGGGCCGCCTCCAGGGGGTCCTGGGAGAGCCCTCGTTCCAGGTCCTCCGAGATCACCGAGGCGTAGTGGTCCAAGGTGGTGCTGGGGCGGGCGTGGCCGAGCGCCTTGGAGACCACCAGCAGCGGCACCCCGGCCCGGAGCCACCGGGCACAGGCGGCGTGGCGAAGCTGGTGGGGGTTGAGGCGGGGCAGTTGGGCCAGCTCTGCGCAGTCCCAGAGCAGTTCTCGGGCTCGCCGCCGGCTGAGCCGGCCCTGGCGGGAGCGAAATAGGGGAGCCGCCTCGCCCTCGGCCCGCCTCTCCGCCAGCTCCTGCTCCAGCTCCCATCGAAGGGAGGGCGGCAGCGGAATCCAGCGCTGCCCGGTCTTGCCGGAGAGCAGCAGCTGGCCCTGGTCCAGCGAGGAGAGATCACAGCTGAGCAGTTCACCCAGCCGGGCCCCGGTCGCCAGCAGCAGCCAGACCAGCCGCCGGGAGCGCAGGTCGGGGGCACTGGAGATGAGCCGGAGCTGGTCGGGCAGCGAGAGGGCCGGCCGGGGCTGGTGGCTGGGCAGCGGTTGCAGCCGGATCGCCAGGGCCAGGCCCCGCTCCGCCCAGCCGCACCCCTCCAGAAAGCGCAGGAACTGGCGGCAGAGGAGGAGCCGGTGGTGGCGGGTCGAGGCGGCCAGATCCGACAGGGAGGCCTGGTACGAGTAGAGGTGGGGCCAGCTGATCTCAGAGCAGAAGAAGACCCCCTCATTCTCCAGGTGGCGGAGCAGCGTCCCCAGCACCCCCCGGTACTCCTTCTTGCTGCTCTCCTGATTGGCGGCCGAGCTGAACAGCTCGATGGCGAAGAGCAGGCTCCGCTCCCCCTCAGCTGGCCGGGGATCCCCCACGGCAGAGATGTCCGCCCGGGCCCTGGAGGGGGGTGGGGCAAGGCGGGTGGGTGAGAGAGACGGAGCGGTAGGTAGGGGGGAGGTGGGACGGGACGGTTGCTGGCTCAGGCGATGGAGACGGGGGCCCCTGGGGCCGGAGCGGTGGCCCGGAAGGTGACCCAGCTGAAGCAGAAGACGGCGACGGCCAGGCTGGCCGCCATGATCATCGAGCTGAGGTCCTGGTGGTAGCTGAGGAAGGAGGCCCCGTTGAAGCCGGCCGCCACCACCGCCAGCAGCCCCAGAAGGGCGATCGCGCGCAGCCCCGCCTTGGGGGCCTGGAAGGCGGCCAGCGCCAGCCGCAAGGAGCCGAGCAGAATCAGCAGCCCGAGGCCCACATGGAGGGCCAGCAGGCTCCCGTGGGAGATCCCCCAGAGCACGCTCTGGAAGGCCCTTTGGAAGTAGTCGGGGCCGCTGCTGCCGGGGTGCTGGCGGGGGATGGCGACGTAGAGATTGAGCAGCATCCCCAGCAGGTACTCGACCAGGCAGAGCCCGACCAGGGCCATGCCCAGCCGGCGCAGCTCGGTGATCCGCCTGGGGGCGCGATCCGGTGCTGCCATGATGTAGGATTACCTCAATTTAGAAGTATCTTATAAAGCAAGATACAGGAGGCCGGTTGGCGATGTCAACCAAGCGGGCGCCCAAGGCTGAGCAGGCCCTGCTGGAGGTGGTCGACGCCCGCCTGCGCCAGCTGACCACCGCCATCGACGGCCTCGACCAGAGAGCGGCCCGCCGGCTGGGGGTCAACCGCACCGACCTGCGCCTGCTCGATCTGCTGGCTCAAAGTGGGCCCCTCAGCCTGGCCCAGTTGGGCCGGGCCCAGGGCATCAGCAGCGGCGGCATGACGGTCGCCATCGACCGGCTGACTCTGGCCGGGTACGTCCGCCGCCGGCCCCATGGCCTAGACCGGCGCAGCCAGCTGGTCGAGCTCACCCCCCACTTCTGGAGCAGGGCAGAGCCCATCTTGGGCGCTCTCCAGGAGCGGCTAATGCAGCTGCTGAGGGGCTATTCCCAAGCCCAGCTCTGGGAGCTGGCCCAGTTCCTTTTGTCCTGGCAAGAGGCGATCGCGGAGTCGGGGACC
Source organism: Candidatus Dormiibacterota bacterium (assembly GCA_035534695.1). GTDB lineage: Bacteria > Chloroflexota > Dormibacteria > Aeolococcales > Bog-877 > Bog-877. The sequence continues at coordinate 21,516 of DATLRN010000052.1, read as the reverse complement.
GCCTCGCCGTCCCCCCGCTGAGGGGATCCCCGCGGCTGGCCCTCCCTCTCCCCCCGCTCGCCCTCCCCGCTCCACTCCCCGATCTCGCCCCCCTCGGCTGGCGGCTGGCCCCCCCTCCCCCGCTTGGGGCGGCCCCCATCTCAGCTGGGACTGGCCCGGCTGGGCCCCCATCTCCATTGACGCTTGGGGCGAGTCGGCCCGCCGGCCCCAGACCCGCCCCAAGCCCGAGGTTGGGGCGGGTGGCGGGGGCAGGGAGCGGGGGGGTGATTAGAAGTGGGATTGGGGGGCTGGGAGGCGAGATGGGCCAGTGAGTGGGGGGGTGAGGTTGGGGGGGAGATCAGCGCGCGTATCGCAGATGGCAGGGTCTTGAAAACCGCTGGGGCCGCAAGACCCCCCGGGGTTCGAATCCCCGTCCCTCCGCCATGTTGATCTCACTGAGCCCCACCTAGTCCTGCTGGGTCTCAGCCCCGTTGCAGTCAGAGTTGCAGTCAAGCCGGGGCACCTCCGGGTTGGTAGGCACAGCCTCGTCAACGGCCTCGGTGGCTGTGCCGCAACCACGGCGGATAATCCCCCGATGACCACCACCGGGCCCTCAGCGAAGACAGACATCCACAACATCGCCGACCGACTCTGGGAAACCGCCGACGAACTGCGAGCCAACTCCCATCTCAAGTCGGCTGAGTACTCCATCCCCGTCTTGGGACTGATCTTTCTGAAGTTCGCCGACAGCCGCTTCACTCGGACCGAGGCAGAGCTGGCGGACAAGGGGACTGGGCGGCGGGACATCGGCAAGGCCGACTATCAGGCCAAGGGCGTCCTCTACCTCCCTGAGCAAGCGCGGTTCGCGAACCTGCTCCAACTAAAGGAGGGAGAAAACCTAGGGAAGGCGATCAACGACGCGATGTCCGCAATCGAGCGGGACAACCCCTCCCTGAACGGGATTCTCCCTCGGACGTATCAATCCCTCACCAACGACACTCTGGTCAGTCTGTTGCGCTCGGTGAATGCCATGCTGGGCAACATAGAGGGTGACGCCTTCGGCAAGGTCTACGAATACTTCCTTGGGAAGTTTGCCGTTGCCGAAGGTGCTAAGGGCGGCGAGTACTTCACACCCACTTCCATCGTCCGTCTGATCGTGGCGATCATCGAGCCATTCAAAGGCAAGATTCTGGACCCAGCCTGCGGCTCGGGCGGCATGTTTGTCCAGAGCGCCCGTTTCGTCGAGGAGCACCGTGACGGCAACGCGGGTCGTCTCTCCATCTACGGCCAGGAGCGGGTCGACGAAACCGTCCGCCTCTGCAAGATGAACCTTGCTGTCCACGGGCTCGAGGGTGACATTAGCCAATCGAACACCTACTACGAGGATCCCTTCAAGTCAGTTGGCCGGTTCGACTATGTCATGGCCAATCCGCCGTTCAACGTGAACCGGATCGACAAGGCGAAGCTGGAAGGGGATCCGCGGTTTCCCTTCGGTCTGCCCAGGGCGGACAACGGCAACTACATTTGGATTCAGGCTTTCTTCTCTGCCCTGAACGAGAAGGGTCGGGCCGGGTTCGTCATGGCCAACTCGGCGACAGATACTGGTGGATCGGAGTTGGAAATCCGTAAGAGGCTAATCGCCCAGAAGGCAGTCGACGTCATCGTATCCGTCGGCTCGAACTTCTTCTACACCGTGACGTTGCCGGTGACCCTGTGGTTTTTTGACCGGAGCAAACGCGGGACTGGCCGAGAGGACCAAGTGTTGTTCATCGATGCCCGCAAGATCTTCCGCCAAATTGATCGGGCACACCGAGACTGGGTTCCAGGGCAGATCGAGTTCATAGCGAACATCGCCCGGTTGTATCGCTGTGAGAAAGCGGAGAATGCCGAGGGGTCTGCTGCCCTAATGTCTGCGCCGTTCTCCGGCGGTGTCTACGCAGACGTGCCTGGTCTGTGCGCGGTGGCGAGCCTTGACGAGATCGAAAGACAGGGCTGGAGCCTAAACTCGGGACGGTACGTCGGCGTCGCCCAAGCCGAGGACGACGGACTCGACTTCCATGCCCGCCTGGAAGAACTGAACGAGGAACTAGAGAAGCTCAACACTGAAGCAGCGCGGCTGCAGGAGAGGATCGCAGCGAATATCACAGAGCTGCTTAGGTGACCAGCTGGCAGTCTGCTCGGTTAGGCGATCACATTCGGATCAAGCATGGCTTCGCATTCCAGGGCGAGTACTTCACCGACCACGGCCAGTATATCGTCCTAACCCCTGGCAACTTCCTCGAATCCGGGGGGTTTAAGCCCAAGTCACGGGTAGAGAAGTACTACGCCGCTCGTCCTCCTTCGGGCTTCGTCCTTCGACGGGGTGACCTCGTAATCGCCATGACTGAGCAGGCCGAAGGACTTTTAGGCAGCTCCGCTCTGATACCTCTAGACAATACCTATCTTCACAACCAGCGAATCGGCCTTGTCCACCAGTGCTCGAAGGATACTGACCTTCGCTACCTGTATTACCTCTTCAACACGAATGGCGTACGGACTCAGATACAGGCAACCGCGACGGGGACAAAGGTCCGTCATACGGCACCCGCTCGGGTGGAAAACGTCTCTGTACGATTACCACCTCTCGCCACTCAACGGAAGATCGCTGCCATTCTTTCCACTTACGACTACCTCATCGAGAACAGCAATCGCCGGATCAAGCTCCTGGAGGAGGTGTCCCAGCGAATCTACAGCGAGTGGTTCGTCGACTTCCGCTATCCCGGGCACGAAGCGATCCCGCTTGTAGATTCGGAGTTGGGCCCAATCCCAGAGAACTGGGCTGTGCGTGCGGTAGTCGAGGTCACCGAGTTGATCACACGTGGTGTGACTCCAAGATACGCAGACACTGCGAACCAGATTGTCATAAACCAGAAGTGCATTCGGGATGGGAAACTCAACTTAGCCTTCGCCCGTCCGCATGTGACCAATGTGCCACCATTCAAGTTAGTTCGGCACGGTGATATCCTAATCAACTCGACTGGCGTTGGGACGCTCGGGCGTGTTGCGCAGACTCTCCGCCCCCCAGAACGCATCGCGGTCGACTCACATATCACTATTGTCCGTCCCTCTACCGGTGTGGTGACGGAGGACTTCCTCGGCTTGACTTTGCTAGAACGCGAATCCGACCTTCAGGCGCTGGGCGTGGGTAGTACCGGTCAGACCGAACTCGGGCGGGAAGCTATTGGCAAGGTCCAAATCGTCGTTCCCCCCCTGGGGGTTCAGCAGCGCTTCTCCCAGTCGCTCGCAGCCCTCAGGGGGCTGCCACTCTTGCTGGCCGAGACAGCAACGAGACTCCGCGTCTCGCGCGAGCTGCTTTTGCCACGCCTTATCTCAGGCGAGCTTGACGTTAGCGGTCTAGAGATCGCGACCCGCGAGTATGCGGCGTGAACCGGCAGCAGTACACGGAGGACCAACTCGTCGAGCAACCGGCGATTCAGCTGTTCGAAGAACTTGGGTGGACCCACATCAACGCCTACTACGAGACGCTCGGATCGGAGGGAACCCTCGGTCGCGATAACAAATCCGAGGTGTTCCTAGCCCAACGACTCCGGGCCGCAATTGAGCGTCTTAACCCTGACACACCAGCCGAGGCCGTCGATCAGGCAGTCTCTGAGATCACCAGACCTCGGGCGGGTCTCCACTACGCTAGAGCCAATCAGCAGATTCACACGCTGCTGCGCGAACGCGTCCCGGTCTTAGTTCGACAGCCCGACGGGACGACCGTGCCTGAGAGGCTCCGCATCATTGACTGGGACAATCCCGACATGGATGACTTCCTTCTCGTGTCGCAGTTCTGGGTTCACTCCGACCTGTACCATCGACGCGCCGACCTCGTGGGCTTTGTCAACGGTATTCCGCTCGTCTTCATCGAACTGAAGGCTTCGCACCGAAACCTACAACACGCGTATGACGATAACCTCCGCGACTATCGGGATACTATCCCCCAGCTTTTTATACCCAACGGCTTCCTGATCCTTTCAAATGGCGCTGATACCAAGGTCGGCACCATCACGTCCGGATGGGAATTCTTCTCCGAGTGGAAGAAGATCAACTTCGAAGGGGAAGAAGGCGCAGTCTCCCTGGAGACGGTGATCCGGGGAATGTGTACGAAGGAGCGATTACTAGACCTGATTGAGAACTTCGTCGTCTTTCAGGATCTGCCCGGTGGCTTCGTGAAGCTCGTTGCTCGTAACCACCAGTACCTGGGTGTCAACAATGCCATAGGCCGCCTGGGGGAACTTCGCGACGCTCCTCCAGACGAACGCGGGAAGCTCGGGGTGTTCTGGCATACGCAGGGTTCGGGCAAGACAATGTCGATGCTCTTCTTCTCTCAGAAGGTCCTCCGGAAGATACCCGGCAACTGGTCGTTTGTCATCGTCACGGATCGAGGCGACCTCGATGAGCAAGCGTACAAGGAGTTCGTCTACGCTGGGGTGATCACCGAGAAACACATGCGAGCGACCGGATCAGCCCATCTGCGGCAGCTCCTGAGGGAAGATCACCGTTACGTCTTCACGCTGATCCAGAAGTTTCGCACCGAAACGGGCGCGACGCATCCTGTCGTCTCTCAGCGCGACGACGTCATTGTCATCGCCGACGAAGCCCACCGCACACAGTACGACATCCTCGCGGTGAACATGCGGACAGCACTTCCGAACGCTCGCTTCCTTGCCTTCACTGGGACTCCTCTGATCGCTGGCGAGGAGGCGACGCGCCGCGAGTTCGGGAAGTACGTCTCGATTTACAACTTCGCTAACTCCGTTGCCGATCATGCTACCGTTCCGCTCTTCTACGAAAACCGAATCCCTCAGCTCGAGATCTCGAACCCAAGGTTCGGAGACGACTTGATGGCCATTGTGGAGGAGGCTGATTTCGACGACGCGGCGGAACGGAAGCTAGCGAGGGCGCTGGGCCAGCAGTATGAGCTGATCACTCGTGACGATCGTCTTCAAGCCGTTGCTCAGGACATTGTGGACCACTTCCTGGGGCGGGGCTTCCCAGGGAAGGCGATGGTCGTCTCGATCGACAAAGTAACAGCTGTTCGCACTTATGAGAAGGTGAAACGCATCTGGACGGCTCGTCTCGACGCGAACGCCCGGCGACTCGCCACCGATAGCCTGACTCCGAGCGAGCGGGACCTCTTCTCCCAGGAGAACGCATTCATGCGGTCAACCGACATGGCGGTCGTGATCTCACAGTCCCAGAACGAAATCGCCGAGATGACCGAGCGGGGACTCGACATCGAGCCCCACCGCAAACGCATCGTTGACGAGAGACTTGAGGACAGGTTCAAGGATCCGGAAGATCCATTTCGACTTGCCTTTGTGTGTGCGATGTGGACGACTGGCTTCGACGTCCCCTCGCTGTCAACGGTTTATCTCGACAAGCCGCTCCGGAACCATACCCTTATGCAAACCATCACCCGCGCGAACCGGGTGTTCCCCGCGAAAAATAATGGGCTGATTGTGGCCTACGTCGATGTTTTCAAAAACCTCCAGAAGGCACTTTCGCTCTACGCGGTGGGTGGTCAAGCCGGCAATCTTCCCCTCGAGGGGAAGGAGGGCCTGGTCGACGCGCTGCGTGACACCGTCGCTGACATCCGGGCGTTCTGCGGCAGCCGAGATGTCGATCTCGATGCACTAGGACGGCTCAAGGGGTTTGATTTGGTCGCGGCTGGCAAGCAGACCGTTGAAATGCTCATGGTCGATGACGACGAGAAGGTCGCGTTCATGTCGCGAGCCTCGCAGGTGGACCGGCTGTTCAAGGCTATTCTCCCCGATAAGCGTGCGAATGAGTTTGGTCGCTTGCGGGCTGTCACCAAATTCCTCGCCGACACCATCGCGGGGTACTCCGAGAAGTCGGACATAGGCGGTGTCCTCGGGCGGATCGAGCAATTGCTCGATGAGTCGGTAGCTGCCAACCAATACCTCATTCCGGCGAACGACGCGGCTGCCCTGTTCGATCTCAGCACGGTTGATTGGGGGGCACTTGAAGAAGCGTTCAAGCAGGGACGACCTCGCACCGCCGCGCAGCGTCTGCGTTCCCTACTCGCAGCTCGAATTGCCGCTCTCGTGCGTCTTAATCCAGCGCGGGTGGACTTGGTTGAGCGATTCGAGAAGCTCGTCGCCGACTACAATGCCGGCAGCCTGAACACTGAGTCGTTCTTTCAAGAGTTGATGGCATTTAGCAAGGCACTCACAGAAGAAGAGGCCCGCGCATTATCCGAAGGGCTAAGCGAGGAGCAACTTGCCATCTTCGACTTGCTGATGCGGCCTGCGCCAAAGCTCTCAGACGAAGAGCGGGTCCAGGTCAGGAGGGTCGCAGAGGAATTGTTGGCGATACTGAAGCGCGAGAAAATTGTCCTTGATTGGCGGAAGGAGCAGAGTACGCGCGCCGCTGTGCGGGTGACGGTGGAGGAGACTCTCGACCGCCTACCCGAGGCGTTCACGCGTCAGCTCTATGCCCAGAAGTGCGACGCCGTGTATCAACACGTCTTCGACAGCTACTGGGACGACGGCCACTCCGTATACGACCGGGCAGCTTAGGCGCGAGTGCCCGCCGACCAGTGAAAGGCCGCCCCGGTATCATCCAACTGCTGAAGTCGGACGAACCAGAGCGGCCCCGGACCTAGGCGAAGAACTCGCCGGCTTGGAACGCCGCCATAAATGCCGATAGCCCGTTCCCGTAGGTCGGGTGGTGATAGAACTTCTCTATTGCTGCGCCCGCGACGACCACGAGCACCAGCCCGTATAGAGGCTTCAAATTCGTGTCCTCCTTTCAGCCGGGCGATTTGAACTGCGTGCCCGACGGTGCCCAGTCTGTACTATGAGAGGGTGACGGTCAAGTCGAGGGCGGACGAAAACCAGTCCCCTCTGTATGGACGATCCGAGATCGTGGCCATGGCCAACAGCTGGGCGGTCGAACGGGGATGGCCAGCCGTCTCCGAACAGGCTGTGATCGACTGGAAGAAGGACGCCCTGCTACCAAAGGTTGGTTCGCGAGCCCTCGGGCGCGGGAAGGGAACCACGGGGCTATGGGACGACCGCTCCTACATCCAGTTACAGCGTGTGATCGAGCTGAGGGCGGCAGGAATGCGCCGGCGGAGTCGCATGCGCCTCCACCTCTGGATCGAGGGGTACGACGTGCCGTGGACTCGAGTCCGTGGAGACCTTGAAGGACTCCTGGGGCCGAGCATCAGAGCGTCAAACGCTGAACTGGGGACCGATCGGTGGGGCGATCAGCAGGGCACGGCCCTATCGGAGAGGGCACGGCACGCTATCGAGCGTCATTTGGTTGGTCGGCCCGCTCTAGGTAAAGCTCTGATGGAATTTGGCCTTCCCGAGGTTCTGGCTACGCGGCTCGCCAACTGGGCGCAGCGTCCGGAAGTGAAGGACATTCTCACTCACTGGGCATACCACCTCTTCTCGCCGGACTCACCTGCACTCCAAGTGACTTTGGCGCAGGTCGCCCAAGCAGTTCCGGATCCCTTGAAGCCACTCTTAAGTCCGCCGGAAGGGCTACTGGACATGTTTGCGGGCGTGCTCGCACCTACTTCGAGTGGTAGTAACCGGGCGTGGCTAGCCGCGCGTAAGGCCGATGAGCGTCTCATTGCAAATGTTGGTGACTTGGCCCGTAACTTCGACGACCTGTGGCGATCGAGTTTCAGGGTCGCGGCAGCTTTTGTCCTGGAAGGTGGAAGCGGAGTTCCGTCCTGGGCGGTTCCGCCGATTGCCGGAGCGTTGCATGGTCTAGCGGCCCTGCAACCGCTCCGAACCAATGACAACAAAATCCTCTTGGCTGGCCTACTTCTCAACCGGCGGCGCAACCTCGAAGATCACGGCGATCCGCTGGGAGTCATGGGCCGGGCACTCGCGCCGCTATTCGAGTGGTTGGCCGAGCACCCAGATGTAATCGCGTTGTCCCAGAAGGACCCACGAGCGGCCGAGGAACAGCTATTGGCCGCTCCGCTCCCGGAAGAGACCAAGCGGATGGTCATGGAGGAGGGGAGGTCGGGCGAACGCGTTGCGGCACAGGGGGCCAGAAACTGACCGATCAATCCCAGGGAGCGGACGAGCCGACCGACGTCTCCGCGGAGGACGACTGGGTTGCGATCCCGGTGGACGATGAAGTGTGGGCGGACCCAACCCAGCTAGCGCCGCCACTGGACTCCCCCTTGCCGCCGATGCTCAACACGCACGAGATGAGCTGGGACTCTTTTGAGCGTCTCATCCTGGCGATTGCGCGGACCCTGGAAGGAGCTTTCGACGTGCGCCGGTATGGCCGACCGGGTCAGGCACAGCATGGGCTCGATGTCGTGGCCTCCTTCACTGATCGAGAAAGGCCAACGGTCTATCAGGCGAAGCGGTTGCAGAAGTTCGGGGCCGCTGATCTAACGCGGGCTGTTGAGCGCTACACCGCAGGTCGCCGGCCCTTCGGTGCTGATCGCTTGGTCATCGGCGTTGCTTCCGAGGCTGGAGATACGGAGACGATCGAACGGCTGGAGGAATTGCGTGGGACGCACAGTGACATCCAGATCGAACTGTGGGACAGGCAGTCCATCTCGGACCGGCTGCGGAACGAGCCAAGGCTGGTCACTACGTTCTTCGGTGCGTCGACCGCTGCTACGTACTGTGCGGTTTCTCCCCCGCCCGTCTCCCCGGCTGGAACAGCGTCCATCGCTGCCGATGCGATCCTTCGAGGCCCGATCGCTCATCTTGGACTTGCTGAATCCGTCCGTAGGGCGGAGGAGTCCCTTGAAGAGCAGCCGGGCGATGCAGCCGAGCTGCTCAGCACCGTCGCTGACCGTCTCGAGGAGTCGGGGTTTGTTCCCCACGCGGCAGCGGTCCGAGGGCTCGAGGCAAGAGCTCTGCATTCGGCAGGTCGACGTGCCGACGAGGCCGCCGTTCGAATCGAACTTGGCTGGAGGCATCTCAACACTGGCGACGCAGCGTCGGCTCAGTCGCAAGTTCAACAGCTCTACGCCGGGCGGGACGGCGATTCGGCCGAAGTCCTCCGGTGCCAACACGCTCTCGCAGCCGCGATTGGGCTGAGGCGCGACTATGCCGTCACGCTCGATCATCTCGCCTCAGCTGTCGACGCCCTATTGGAGGGTGACCCCAATTACGTCGACGCTCTCCTGATCCTTGCTGAGGAGGCCGTAACGGCCCGTAGGCCGGAAATTGTTCAGGCGCGCGCCGAACTGATCGAACGTGTCGCAACATCGGCACCCCGCGACACAGCTGGCCAGTTCAGCGCGGCTCGTCTCCGGATGTGTGTGGCGGACTGCTGTAACCGATGGGACGCCCTTGCGGCGACCGCACGCGAAAGCTACCCCCCAGGTGTCACCGCGCTGATGACTGCTCGGCATGCACGGTACCTAGCGCTCGTACCGCAGCCCGACGCCGCGATCGCACGGTGGCGCGATGCAATCGAGCGCGCCTGCATCGAGCAACTCAACGACGACGCAGCAGACTGGCTCTACGCACTTCGGGCGACGACGATCGAATACGGGCTGCTCGGCACCTCGGACCCAAACGAATTACACCGCCATGCCCTAGCACTTCGGGCAGCGGGCAGCGGCAGCATGTTACCCGGGCCGTATTCGGTGCGTGAGCGGGGACTTGATCACCTTCGAGAGCAGAAGTGGCCGGATGCCTTGGAGGCGCTCCGTCGCTACCTGTGGCGCTCTACGGTCTGTGCTGACTGGGTGGGCGAACTGGACGCACACGACCTCCTAGGCGACTTGTTCAGGCAGACAGGGCGAGCACATGAGGCAGTCAGGCACTATGTCGTCGCAGGGGAGACTAAGAAACTTAAGGCCCTCGCGGAGGCCCTTCCTGAGAAGACCCTTCAGGTCCCCATCGATCTCATCACGCCTCGGCCCTGGGAGAGGGAGGCCGCTTTCTCGTTCGCGGCCGCCGCCGCGGACCTCGTGCCTGACGACCAAGCGCAGCTCTGGTGCGCAGCTGCGTTTGATGAAATCACTGACCATCCGCAGCCAGCCGGATTCCTGGCTCCCAACCCGTGGATTGCAGCCTTCGAAGCCTTCGGAAATCTCGCGGAGGTCTGCTCTGAAGAAAATGCAATGACCTTCCTTCAAATCGCCGAGTCGTTGATTGAGCGGAAGCCCGAGACGTATCGCAGGACGGACGAGGCACAAGTCCGCGCGCTAATCAGTGTCGGCCGCCGTTACTCGGAGCTTCGAAGCGCCGCGCTCGATCAGCTCCTGGCGGGGTTGCTCCTCAACCAACCTATGGCCACACTCACCCTAGCAGAGGGCAGCGACCTGCTCCGTGACGACCCAGAGCGAACAGCCAACCACCTCAAATGGGCGGCTGCCGAAAATCAATTCGCCGCTCTGGCACTTGTGCTGGCAGCGGCTGACCCCAGTCCAGCAATCCCACTGGCTCAGCGCCGTTTTCAGTCGGCGATCGCGCCTCGTGTCCACCAGCCTGGTGTGAAGACGATAGGTACCGGCTTGCCCCAGACCGCCCTCCTCGTGACGGTGCTTCCCTCCGACGATCGGGCTCGTTTCGCACGTTCCATGGTTGACTTTGCGCACGATCAAGAGGAATCTGCGCTCAACCGGTGCGAGGCTCTGATTGCGCTTGGCGCGATCGCACCGCATTTGCCCGATCTCGTCCGAACAGAGTTATTCGAGGCAGTGCTACCGATCGCGCAGGGAAAGGCGGACGCGACCCCCGGACATAAAATGCTTCCGGGGGCAGACGACCCATTCCGGCGCGTAAGGATTTCGATCTGGGATCCGTCGCTCAGTGCGGTAGGAGTCCAGGCCGCGGCCACGTTGGCTAGTTCTGCTAAGCAGTACGAGCAAGTTGCGGATGCCGCGCTACCACTGCAAGATGATGCTGACGATCGGGACTTGAACTCAGTCGCATTGGCTCTCGCTGCCATCCCCGAGGAGTACGTCACGCCGTCAGCAGAGAGCCTGTCGGTGCATTCGAGTCCATCAATCCGGGCGCTCTCTGGGGTGCTCTGGGCTCAGCGCTTGGATCAGCCGGAGGACACCGGGCTCCGGCTGGCTCACGATCGCTCCGTTCAAGTGCGCAGGTCGCTGGCCGCTGCACTCAGGGGTGGTGCGAACGACACGGCCGTGAGGGCCATCTTAATCGCCGACCCTCGGCGATCCGTCCGGACGCATATCCAAGCTAATCCGTGACAGCAACGGACATTAGCTTAGGGAGTTAGATCAGAGCATGCAGGAGAACATCCTCGATCTGATAAAGGAGTTGGACGCACATCAGGACGTGCCGGGTTCCACCGACGAGGGGTATCGCAGGGAGCTGGCGGACCTTCTCGATCGAGTTGAACAGGAGCTGGGCGCAGGCGATCCAGTCGCGATCGGCCTGACAGCGGAAACAGCCGTCGTGTCTGTGCCTATGCCGCTGGGGGCGACGCGAGGCGGGCCACGGTTTCCCTATCGGCCGCGCGCGCAGTTCCTAGGGGATTCAGCCCTAGAATGGCTCGCGGACAGGGTGTCCGCCTCATCCAGCGCGCGAGTACGATCCCGATTAGCCGACTTCCTGTGGGAGTCGACGACGGGTGAGCTCAAGACCGCCGGCTTAGGCGCTCCGCAGGCATATGCTGACTTCGCTGGCCTGTTGCTGGGTGGGCTCGACGCCGCGTCTCCCACAGGCTCTCTGCAAGTTTGCGATGCTGTCGGCCGCGGCTGGGAACTCGCTCGGAGGATGAATCAGCCGGCCGTCGCTTCAATACTCGAGGAGCTGGCCGTGCAGTTCATCGAACGGGCGTTAGGTGATGACTTGGACTTCGGTTCCGCGCGTCACGCGGCATCAGCAGTCACGGTTGTCGCGAGGGACCTCGACGCAAGCCAAAGAGCGCGCGCCTTAGCTGGAGTTCTTGGCTGCATTGAGCGCTACGAGCAGAATGTTGTCATCCCCCCCTTGATGACAGAGCTCATTGACGCGAGGAAGGCGCTAGCAACGGATGAGGAGGAACGTCGAGCCTCAGATCGTAGGGCGGCCGCCTATTACGCCGAGTTCGCCGCGCGCTCTAGCCGTCCCGAAGTCACGCCGGAGTATTGGCGAATAGCCGTCTTGCTTGGGGAGCAGGGCCAAGAGGTGGCGGAGAGATTGAACAGGTACCGCCAGGGATGGCGGCGGGCGAATGAGGCATCGGGACAGAGTCTCCGTCCACTCCGTCTCCCGCTCTCGGACGGCGCCGTGGCGGCCGTAAGGCGGAAGGCCGAACGCTTAGCTCAGATGGGGCTGGCGGACCTCCTAGACAACATTGGGTCAGACCTAGTCGTGTCCCGCGTCGTGCTTGAAGAGCTGGACAAGTTCCAAGCGGCAAACGCCCCACTAACCCATCGCATCCCAATCACCGTGGTCGCGGGTGCTGGTCAGGTGGTCTCCCCTTCGGGATCGGAGTCGGAACACCTCATGCACCTGCGGATGCTTCACATGCAGGCAGGGGATGTGACGCTGGGTGAATTGTGGTCGGCACTAAAGACGCGTGCAGGGTTTATGGACGAGGTGAAAGAGTACTTACGCACGTGCGGGTTGCCGCAATCGAACCTCGAGCTGATCGACCCGGCCCTCGACACGCTCTGGCTAGGAGTCGCGCCGCTCGCTCTTCACGTCTTGGTCCCGCAGCTTGAGGACGTTCTCCGGGAGCTTCTGAGGCGCGCAGGTCAAGACACAATGCAGATGCAGCCAAACAATCGCTTCACGACACTTGAGGTTTCCCTGGGGACCGTATTGTCTGGACTCGTTTCGACAAGTGTCATCTCGCAGGATGAACAAAGGGCACTTGAGGCCGTTCTAGACAACGCCGCGGGGCTGAACCTCCGAAACCGTGTCGGGCACGGCCTCGTGCGCTTCAACGAGCTTAGCGAAGTCCGAGGCGCTCGACTTGTCTTCCTCTACCTCCTCGTTGGCCGCTGGTACCAGAGGCCAATGTGACACGGTCACAGTGCTGGGTGGGACTACTGAGTGGCCTCCCCCGCGGGCTGTGCTGAAGCGTCGAAGCGGCGCTTTCCAGGGCGGCCCATCAAAGTGCCTAGTACGAGCTCTGGCAGTAAATCAAGCGCGACATCCAGAGCGTGGCCCAGCAGTGCTGCCGCAGGCGAGCTGTCTAGATCCAGAGCCTCGACCCAGGCGACTGGGTGATAGCGCGCCAGCATCGAGAGGCCGTACAGCACCACTCACCACGTCATCAAGGGGCTTGGCGGGTAGTCGAAGCCGCAGACGGCCGGTCGGAGCCATCGTCGTCCTTCTCCACCGTACGGAGGTGGAAGCGGGTCCGGAACCCTCTCTGATCGCGGCCAGTACATAACCACGCCCCAACCATCGGGCGTGTGGTCCATGTGGATGCCAATACATTGGTTGATGGGCCGCGCAACCATCGGGTACGGGGCCAACATCGCATCGATGGATTCTCGATTGTCCGGAATCTTGGAGAACCCTATCGCGGCGGGAACCAAGGTCTCAGCTGCAATCTCGTCGAAGCGGTTGGCGGCATCCCGCGGCCACACCGTTAGTGCCACCGGCCATCGGTCCTGCAGCTCAGGCCAAACGGCGAGTTCGGGAATGGCAGCCAGCATTGCCCCAATCTGCGCACCCACCCGCAAGCCTTCTGATTCGGCTGCCTCAGCAACAGTCGGGAATTGCCCATCACCGGCCGGCTCGACAACCGTCTCGAGTATGTCGTCGGCAACTGTGGGGAGTGCCAGGCCATGGTACGGCGGAGATTCTGGAACAGCGCCTCGTGCGGCGACAATCGCGCGTCCGGCCTGGCTGACGGCGTAGTAGAGAGGTAAAGGACGGCTTGCAGGCCCCACTGCTCGGGCAGCAGCTGCGAGTTCCTCAGCCTGTTGGAGCGCTGCCCGAAACGTCGCCGCCCGAGCAGGGTCGCTGGCCGCATGCCCAGGTGGATGCACCCTTGTGGCCCGAAGGACATACCAGGCGGATAGAGAGCCAGGCACCTTCCCTTGCTTCACCCGCCAATTCTGCGCTTCCCTCTAATCTTCTTCGCCCGGCAGATTCCCGCCCTCGTACGGACATCCACCCCACCCCCACCCCTAGCGGTGGGCGCGGAGCATACCCCAGCCAGGACGGAGGGTAGACAAGCGTTCCCAAGTTGACCGCTGTCGCGGCCTCGGCACCTATCGGGAGCAGGCTGCTTCCGACGCACCTCGCGACGGGCGACCAGCTTCCCTCGTCAGTGGACTCCCGCGCCAGCAAACGGCGGGGCCAGCTGCCTCGCATTCACCCCCTCCCCCAGCCGCCGCAACTGACGGGATCTGGCGGGTGAGGGACGGGCTGGCACGTTCTAATCGACCAGGGCCTTGCGCGCTTGGGCTAGCTGCTCCCGCGACAGGTGTGCGCTGAGCGACTTGGGACCGCCTCGGCTGTTGGGATGGGGCACCGTGATCAAGAGCCGTTCTCTACCTGATAGCTCTATGGGTCCCACGAGTCCGTAGTGCAGGGCAAGGTGGAAGCCATGATTGAACCCCTCCCTCCCGAACTTTCCAACCACGATAACCACACGGGACGGGGAGGCCGCGAGAACCTTCTCCAGGTACCTCTCAACGCAGGTTGACAAGGCCGCCGCAACCCCTGCCTGTCCTGGCCCTCCGCAGTGGACCACCTCTGATAGTGCATAGTCATGGCCTGCGAAGACAGAGCGAAGGAGGAGCTCTTCCGCCCGCCGTCTCGCCCAGCCCCAGTAGGGAACCCATTTTCCGGGGACGCCGTGGCGGTTCACGAGATAGGCGCCATCGGTAATGCCCGGACGTTGGTCCTCGTCAAAGGCCTTGTCCTGGCATGCCAATAGGATCTCGTCGGAAGAAGCGGAACTAGGGTCCTCGGGATCATCGCTTGGATCCCTTCCACCGCCAGGGTTAGAACTTACGAACAGTAATGGGGCTTCCGTGAGGTGCCCGACCCACGGCTCGGGAACCCACTTCGCACTGTGCGGGCCTCCGGGGCCAGTTGCGACCTCGTAGCAGCCCCGCCGATGCCCGTCCTTCTCGACGCACTCAGCGAGGACCGGGCAGCGCATGATTTGCACTGCCAGTTCCCGAGAAGAGCCACCGAGCTGGTTAGCCAAGGGGATTCGCCGGAAGAACTCGGCGCGGGACCTCGCCACCGTGCCGATACCAGAGCTCGATCACGGGGTTCCCACGGACGGTTCCTTGATCATGTCCATCAGATTTAGGGGCGCGGCCAGTACCTGCTGATCCTGAGAGCTCCTGCCCGTTTCGAAGATCGACCGCCAGTAATCATTAGTTTGGCGACCTCCGAAGACGGTCGCTGAGAGGTCGCGGTTGACCCAGAGGGGAAGCGACCTCAGATTCACCAAGTATGCGCGCAGCCCGACCCACAACTGCTCCGGAAAGAGATACTGGAACGACCGCGTGTCGTCGAAGGGCTGCCCGGCAAAGGTGAAGTGAAGCTGCACGATCTGCCGCACGTAGCGAAGCCACGAGTAGATCACCTCCTCCTTGCACATCCTGAAGGCGCGGAGGTGGGGTTCAGGTACCAAGTCTCCCTTCTGGACCTTGTTTTCGAGCCGCGCGGTGCCCAACCCAGTGTCGAACTGATCCACCAGCAAAGTGTCGGCCACTAGGTTCATCAGCCGAACCACTTGGTCAATCTCCAAGGTTCTGGGATTCAACCCTACCTCGGCACGATAGTTAAGTGGGGTGTCCAGCACGTCGGGAAAGATGAAGAATGACAGAAAAGTCTTCTCGATTGTGCTGTACGAGAGAGGCTTCTCCGTGGATTTGCCGCCGAACTCCACGTACGTCGTCAGCTTGTTATCCATATGATGTGTAATAGCAGCTCGAACGGCATCGAGCGCATAGCGCTTGACTTCCCGTGACTCGCCCCGGAAGAAATTGACTAAGTCTCTCTCAGACATTGACTCATCGTCGGACTCTAGACGCTTTTCGTGGCGAAAACGCTCGAGACGGTCAGTAAAGAGCGATTGGCCAAGGCGGCGTTGGACAGATTTGTCAAAGGCTACCTGTCGGAGCGTGGTACCAGCGTTTGTGTTCGTCGTGAGCAGTAAGTCTGGATCGGGATCTACGAAGACCCTCACGGGAAGCGCGCGGACTCCGAGCAGGACTTGAGCCGTTGCCTTGTGCTGCCCGTCAAAGACCTTGACTTGAGCGGAGCCTTTAGTCCGATCCACCCAGGCGAGGGCGACGTGAAGCTGAGGTCGGCCGCGATGGAATTCATTGACCAATCCAGCGAGGCTGCCTCCGATGGCCCGAGGATTGATCCGATCATCGTGGTGCAGGTAGGCGATCGGCAGTTCAGCGAAGAAGTAGGAAAGGCGGCTTAGGCGGTCTGTGAGCAGCGGAGATGTGTGGATTCCCGGATCGCCGATGCTGTCGAATACCAGACGCACGCTGCCATCACTAGCATCAAATTTCAATTCGTGCTGCGCTCCGCCGTACTGAACCAAGACATCAGCGAGATTTGGCGCCCGGTTCTCTGCCTCGCAGGCGGCCTGAATTCGGCCGAACCGCGCCAGCACCCGGGCAACTCTCAAGTCTGCGGCTTGCTTGGATCTATTGCAGTGCGCGTGAGTGATCGCGAAGTTCTCAGGGCCGTCCTTCCCTCCGACTTGCTGCGGCTCAACATGATCGATGTCGATGCCGTCCGAATGGAGGACCAGATCGATTGGTTCCTCGCAGATGAAGCACATCCCCATCTGGCTCGCATGAAGGCTCTTCAGAAGGCTCACGCGATCCTCGGGCTGAAGCTTTGACAGGTAAAGAGAGGCCATCCTGGTTATGCCTCCCTTGCTGGATCGAGCGGGCTGCCTATAAGACACGCCGGCACTTCAGGAACCACTGGCGGTCCAATTGCCACGGGCGCCATTGTAGCTGGAGAGTGGCGGCGAAACCGCCGAGGACGGCACCAGCGCGGCTTGGTGCCCTGGGCAAAAGGTCCACTCCACAGTCAGCCTGTCCCCTCCCCGCCCCCCGCAAGTCCGGGGACGGATCAGGCCAGACTAGGGAACTCGTCAGCTGGTCGCTTGGGAGTCAGATGCCGCGTCGGTCCCGAGGGGGCGACGATGCTGTCGATTCACGCCATCCAGTCCCGGTCAATCCAACCAGGCCCCGACGGAGACTACGAGCAGGCTCTCGGTGCCACGCGGAGCAGTCTCGATCGTCTCGAGGAGGATTCCCGGCGCTAGCCGGGCGTGGCGGTCAACCCTCTCAGGCGGCGACCGGCCCCGGAGCCGCGACGGAATCTTCGCCCGGGAGGCCATAAGCTCAGGACGATGACTGTTGCCCCCGCCGCGCCACGCTTACATCCTTCTAGCGGGGCTCTCGACGTTGGGCGATGAGCTCTGGCTTGATTTGCTGCCGCTCCTGCGTGCACGCGATCCGCTTGCCTGGAACCAGGTCATAGAGGAGTACTTCACGAGGGTCCACGGTTGGCTCCTCCATTGGGTGCGCCGCCGCAACAGCTCCCTAGGAGCGCGAGTGAGTGATGATGAGGTACGAGACTTGACGGCAGCTCTGACCGATGAGGCTTTCCTGCAAGCGCGAGAGGATATCGACAGTTTCGACCCTGACAGGTCGGCGTTCCCGACCTGGGTCCAATGGAAAGGCATGAATCGTCTGAAGGGCACGTTGGACCGGGAGCTACGCGGGTGGGCTGACCACGATAGTCTGGACCGTCCCCCGCGTCGACGCCCCGATGCGCGAGACCACCTCCAGGCCCCACTGCCCGTCGCCAGGAGCGCTGAGGACGAAGCCATCGACAGCGCCGCCGAGATCGCAACTCGTGATCGCATCGATGCGATACTGACCACCATGCCAGTGGATTGGGCGAAGGCCCTGATTCAGGTATGGGTTCCCCGGCTTGATGGAATGCCGTACCCGATCAAGTCGGCAGCCGCGGGGATTGGACTCTCGCCCACCGCTATGGATTCCCTATACCGTCGCGCGATCAGGGACTTCCTTCGCCGCTGGCAGGCCCTGGGCGGGGATGATCCCGAAACTCAGAAGGCCTGATGCCCGAGTTTGACGAGATGGAGCAGACTGTCCTCGGATTCCTCGATAAGGCATACGCGAGCTCACCGGAGCCGCCACCGTATCTCTCCGCGGCTATTGACGAATCGGCCCCGACTGGAATTGCGCCAGAGCAACTAGACACGCTGCGCCGGAAGTTGCAGGCTCGGCTCACAAAGGGGTCCACGCTAGGTGTCCTCGTGAGCCGGCGTCGCCAGGCAATGGCAATCGAGGTTGAGGAGCTAGCTCTGCGCTCTCGATGGGCCCCAGACCGCGTCGAGACCCTTGAGGCCGACACCCTCGATCTAAGCAGTGTCGAGCCTGAGGCTCTCGCGAGGCTGCTACGTGCCTTGGCGATCAAGAGAATCGGACCGGTCGACGCGCCGCTTAGGTTGCTGGCCCAAGAGCACCTCGCAGTCTATGAAAGCTTCGAGGGCCCGCTGTACGGACGAACCCGACGGGACGTGAGTCCAGTGGACCGCCGTCGAGATCTTACGAATGGAATCGCGCCGCTCGACCGCGAGGCGACCGCCAGGGCGGCCGACCGGTACCTCCGCGAAGTGCAGGCGGCGCTTGAGGGCTCACGACCTAATCGAAGCTAGTCAGCTTTAGGAGCAAGCCGTGCTCATTCAACTTGATCTGCAGGGCCTCCTTGGAAACGTCGAAAGTTCTGGCCAGTTCGCCGAGGCGCGTCTGTCGCCGTAGCGCCGACTTCACCTGTGCAAGTGGCATTAGCAGCTCTGCCGCAAAGACATTTGCGGCACGTTCGTCCGCGGGAGCGAGTCCACAACCTTCATGCCCAAACGACAGGTGTCCCAGCTCATGAGCGACGCTGAAGCGCTGGGCCGTGTGGGCGAACGCTCGGTTCAGCTCCAGTACCCAAACGCTGTCCTTCCGATATAGTCGCGCGTCGACCGATCCGAGATCAGCTTCAGTCACCTGCAGCCCCTCCTTTACGGCAATTGCATGAACATCGATCGGCGGCTTGGTCACCCGATGCCGTCTCGCGACGGAGCGGGCTACTTGCCGGCAATAGGCTATGTGAACGTCAACCATGAGTCCGAGGGGCGAACCGAGTCATCTGTAGAGATTACCGCGAGCGAATCCGATTTGGACAACTACTAAGTGAGGCGTGAAAAATGGAGACCCAGCGAGCAACCCCCTACTACGTCAATGGCGAGCGCCAAGAGACTGACGAGGACAAGCTAACCGCCCGACAGATCCTCGAGCGGGCCGGGTTCAAGCCCGCGGAGGAATACGAGTTGGTGCGTGACCATCCTCACCACGTCTTTACCGATCCAGACGAGACGGTCGAACTCCACCTGGACGAGCGCTTTACCGCTGTGTTCCGTGGGCCGACACCTACCTCCTGAGGATCACGGGGATGACCCACGATGAACTCGCCACCTACCTCGAGAGCGTAGGCTTCACGATCGAGACACTGGAGGCCGGAGGGCCGCCCGCGACGGCGTCCTTCTTAGTGATCCGCGACTTCGAGGTCCGCGTTGGGACTAAAGCGGGTCAGAAATACGAGATTGCAGTCCAGATGAGCACGGCTGTTCCCTACGTACTGCCACCCGCCATCCATGTGCGGCCACATGCTGTCACCATGGGGTCCTCAGCGAGCCAGGGTAGCCCCCTCGGTCCTGACTGGCAGTACCTCAGCCGTGTTTTGCGGGTCACGCCGACCCCGGCCAACGTGGTCGCCCACCTCCATTCGATCTTCGGTGAACTGTGAACGCTGTCGGGCACACGCCCTCGCCCGAATTCTCGGTGGCCATGACCGACGACCTCCATGCCTCGCTTCTTCGGCACCTCCGACAGCATGGGGAAGACCAGGAAGATCTGACGTTCGCAGTCTGGCGGCCGAGCCGTGGTAAGAGACGGCTGACGGCGATCGTGCAGCGGTTGGTGCTACCGACAGAGACGGAAAGAGTTCTCCACGGAAACGTGGCATTCACGGCCGACTATCTACTCCGTGCGCTAGCCGCACTGGGTCCGAACGAGGGACTAGCACTCGCGCACAATCACTTTGGTCCCGGCTGGCAGGACATGAGCCTCGATGACGTCGAAGCTGAGGAGAATCGGCTCGCTGGACCTGCCTTCGGCCGCACGGGCCTTCCTGTAGTCGGCCTCACATCGGGCTCGGACGGTTCGTGGAGCGCTCGCGCCTGGAACCGTGTAGGCCCTAGCCGATTCGAACGCCAGTCGGCGAAGAGTGTACGTGTAGTCGGACTCGGGATCGGTTGGACCTTCCATCCTGCACTCCACCCGATCCCACCTCAGCAGGCTAGCCAGATCGCAACAATAAGTGTTTGGGGTGATCGCGCCCAAGCTGACTTGGCGAGAGCTCGCTTGGGGGTAGTCGGGCTCGGAAGCGTTGGCAGTTTGGTATGCGAGTCTCTGGCGCGAGTAGGCGCCCGCGATCTCACCCTGATCGACCACGACCGGATAGAGCTGAGAAACCTTGACCGTACTGCCGGCGCAGTCGTGGCTGACGCCGCCCACCGAAGGAAGAAGACCACTGTCGCTGCCCGGACCGCGCGAACTGCTGCAACGGCGCCGGATCTCACCGTTAGTAGTCAGGCGCTCCGCGTCGACACGCCAGCAGGACTCGCCCATGCGCTTGATTGCGACCTATTGTTCTGCTGTGTGGACCGTCCTTGGCCCCGCCACCTCCTGAACTCACTCGCTTACGCCCACCTAATCCCCGTTGTTGACGGCGGCATTCTGGCCGCTGTGGCCGGCGATCGTCTGCTACACGCCGACTGGCGGATCCATACGGTCGGTCACGGCCGAGCATGTATGGTCTGCCTAGGCTCCTTGGAGCAAGAGGACATCGCTCTGGATATGGCAGGCAAGTTCGACGAGCCCGACTATATCCGCAACCTCCCGCCGGAGCGGGCCGCTGTGATCTCTCGTCGAAACGTATTTCCCTTCAGCATGAGCGTGGCCGCTCATGAGGTTATCCAAGGCATTGGCTGCATTACGTCTACGCCGCGGCTGGGCGCCACCGCTCCCCAGTTCTATCACTGCTATCCGGGCATCATGGAGACCCTAGACATCTCTGACTGTCGTCCGGACTGCCCTTACCTGGAGCTGACCGCGTCAGGGGCCGACCTCAGCGGCAACCTCCTCCTTGACGCTCGCCCAGGTCGCGGTGGAAGCGCATCGGCACCACGGCGCGCTTCACTCGCACCACAGAGGATGGTAGCGAGCACTCCGGTGAGTAGTTGGGAGAGAGGAGACCGCGGGTGGAGCTGACCACGCGGCCGACCTATGAAGTCGTGTGCGCGACCTCGCGTCGGTCCTGAGCATACACCCTCTTTTCTCCTCCTCCTCACCCGCCGCAACTCCCTATCTCTGGGGGCTGGGCCGAGGGGGCCGGGACTGGCTCGGGTTAGGCGTCAGGACGCCGCCGGTACCTGCTGGCAAGGTACTCAGCGAGCCAGGCGCGAGTGCTGCGCCACTGCCCATCCGGG
>DATLRN010000051.1:0-3073 GCA_035534695.1 Candidatus Dormiibacterota bacterium | reverse complement strand
TGCGGCAAGCCCAATGCCAAGCAGGACCAGCGCGACCAGGCCGATGGCCGTAGACGACTTCTCCGGCATCGTCATGCGGCCAGTTTACCGCCGCACTTTTCTTGGAGAGCGAACTGGGGTGGTCACCAAGGCTGGGTGAGGTCGACCCGGCTCGTGGAGAACTCAGGTGCTACTGTCGAGGGCGAGTGGGCAATCCGGTTTCACTCCAGCTTGGAGAGTGCCGACGGCATCGGCGCTGGCCATCTCAGTTCCCGGGGAAGCGCGTGGATCACGACTGATCCGAGCCGCGGCTTGCCAGTGGGTTCCGACCGGGCACCAGCCAATCGGTCCGCAGATCACCGGATCTTCGCGCTTGTCCCTCACCATTCACGGCAGAGCCTGGACCGGGTACCGACTCTCAGAACCAGCTGTGAGGTACCAGGGGTGCTCGTCATCGACTCCAGAGTCCTGGCCAGTAGGACCACCAGCATTTCCCTCGCGAACTCCTGCGAGAAGCCCGGAGCCATTACGACGACCGCCCTCCGGCACGAGTCCAGGAAGGGATCGATGAGGGCTGAGATGGCAGAGGGAGATTTTATGGAATCGCTCCCCAGAGGTCCGCTTCGACCCCGCCCGGGAGCTTCGGGAGGCCGACCGACCAGCTGTGAAGGGCGACTTGGGCCCGACGCGTCCTGGTGGGGACCGATTGTGGTGCTTCCGACCAGAGCATCAAGGTTACCCAAACTGAGGGTTGTGGGCTGAGTCTCCACCAGAGTAGTGGCCCGAGCCCTCTGGACTGTCCCTGCCAGCCTGTCAGCTACCCCGCCGCGGGTCAGCCTGGCCGCTTGCTGGGCGGCTGAGTGGGGCTGGAACACCGATCTGGGCGCATCATCGTCCAGGCGAAACCTGTCGGCTCGGCCGCCTCAGTTTAATAACGCGTCGCGTTATACTAGGGTGGTGCTGGGCAGCTTCCGCGACAAGGATGCGGAGCGGATCTGGAGGCGGCAGCGCTCCCACCGGCTGGACTCCGTCAGGCAGCGGGCCGCCCTGCGCAAATTGCTGGTGATGGACGCGGCTGAGGAGTTGGACGACCTCAGAGTGCCACCTGGGAATCATCTTGAGAGGCTCCACGGAGATCTGGCGGGACGCTACAGCATCCGCATCAACGACCAATGGAGGATCTGCTTTCGCTGGACCACGAGCGGCCCAGAAGAGGTGGAGATAGTCGACTATCACTGAAGGAGATGCGTGATGAGCACAGTCGCCGAGTTCCCGCCCATACACCCCGGGGAGGTTCTGGTCGAGGAGTACCTATCCCCGTTGGCACTCAGCCAACATCGGCTGGCCATTGCGATCGGGGTGCCGCCCCGTCGCATCAACGAGATCGTCCATGGCAAGCGTCGGATCAGCGCCGACACCGCGCTCCGACTCTCGCGCTACTTCGGCACCTCCGAGCGGTTCTGGATGAACCTGCAAGGCCGCTACGACCTTGAGCTCGAGCGCGACCGGCTGAGCCCGGTCCTGGAGGAGATTACCCCGCTGGTGCGAGCCTGATCCATCCAGGCATCGCCCGGAACGGGGCCCGCGAGCCTGGCGACACTCCAATCTGGCGGAACTCTTGACCCCAGTTTTGACCCCAACGGGGGCGGACGTCGGCGGACTATGGCGGACATCAGGGCGCCTTGCGCCACTCAATTGAACTCGAAATGAACGGTCGCGAACGTCGGCGCACATGCCTTTCCGAATTCGTAAACCGCTGGCCGGGAGTTCGAATCTCCCCGTCGGCTCCGTGTTTTGAGTTCAGCAGTGACCGCAGACGTCCACTTCAATCCGCTCCCGTTGCAGTCAAAATTGCAGTCAACTTTGGGGGAGCCGGTGGGCCCATAGCGGCTTCTGGAGGTAGCCTTGAGTCGGACCGGGGCCAGGCGAAGAGCCGGGTTGGCAGCGGTCCGATGTTGGCCCAGGAGGCCGCGCCTGGGGCCTTCGCAGCTGAGTGGCACCTAGCGGGTCAGGCCTGGTCACTCACCAGACGGGTTTGGACGGCACCTGGAGGCGGCCATCGAAGCGCTTCGCAGGCAAAACGGGAGATTGGGGTCACCGCGACCACTGCGCTCGGTGGAGCGCCCTAGCAAGACCCCTGCCGACCGGCTGGGACGGCCTCTCAGCCGGCGCTCAAAGGGACGTGGAACTCAGACGCCAACGAGGTACTTCGACGTGGCTGCCGCGTCGGCGAAGTAGTTGGCATGAGTCACCCGTACCGTGTCGTAAGAATCCGACCCAACCAGGACGATCTCCAGCGAAGGGCTCGTCCGTAGGTCTCGTTCCTTCTCGGCATAGGCCGCCAGGGCGCGAGCGGCATCAGACCCGAACTCCTGCACCTCGACCAACTCGCCTTTGGCATGATCGAAGACCAGCAGGAAGTGTTGGATCGACTCGCTCATGGCTTGTTCCTCCCTGAGTTTCGTTCCAAGTATGGCATCGCGGCAGCCCGCAACGTGACCACTTCCGCCGCTAACTCGCGAGCCACCATTCCTCCCGCCTCCTCAATCGCCATAGCGGCGGATGCCGTCCTTAGGAAGTCGAGCACCGGCCGCGGACCGACGCCACTCTTGAGGTCAGCTTCGATACGCCCTCCGAGGCGCTCGACGGTGACGGCCCACTCATGCATGATCCGGGTCCGCAACTGGACCTCGATGGCCCTGGCTACTCCGTCCGCGTCCGGGTATGAGACGACGACATGGACCGCTCGGTAACCTGAGGCTCGCGGGGCACCGATGTAGTCCGCCACCCGAAGCGGCGGCCGGTTCCTGCGCAGGCGCCGCTACACACTCCTGATCTGCGCCACGCTCTCTACGATGGCCCGACAGCCTCCAATGTCCTGCATCTTGGCTAGCTGCATAGTTGGCTCCCGCCGAAGCTTGTCAACGATGGTGGGAATACGCTTCAGGCGCTGGGTGACCTCCACCTGGCACTCCTCTGTCCTCAAGACGGAGCGCAGGCCCATGTTCGCCTTGATCAGAGGGTATTGGTGGGCCGCTCTGAAGACGACCAGCACCTCATAGGCTGACCGGAGGCGGTCTTCCGACCAAGGCTC
>DATLRN010000050.1:0-12172 GCA_035534695.1 Candidatus Dormiibacterota bacterium | reverse complement strand
GGAGCCGGCGCTGACCCAGGACGAATATCACCACGCCCCAGAGCCGATCTCCGAGATGGTCCCGGCGGTGCTCCGGCTGGGCCGCCTGCAGGGAGCGCCAGAGGGGTCCGAGGCGACGGGCGAAGATGTAGCCGGAGCTGGCGACCAGCAGCACCAGCGCCACCGGGTTGAGCCAGATCACGGCCGGTCGAAACCCACCGCGACGAGAAAGAGGGCCGCTCCCAGGAGAAAGATCAGGGTGGCAAGCACCCAGTACCAGCCGGGCTCGTCGATCCAGAAGGGCCCCTTGCGCTGGCGGGCCCCGCCCGTCGAGAGGTTGGGGTCGGGCCAGCGCTGGGAGTCCGGGGGCGGCGGGATGGCGGTCACAGGATCGGATGGTATGGACTGGGGAGGACGGCGCGCCTGGCTACCTCCCCGACCACTCCGCGGTGCGCTTCTGCAGGAAGGCGGAGAACCCCTCCAGCGCGTCCTGACTCCGGAAGACCCGGTCGAACTGAATCAGCTCTTGGGCCAGGTCCCTGGCGGTGGGGTGAAGCTGGGCCGGCTCCACTACCCGGTTGACCAGTCCCAGCTCCAGGGCTCGGGCCGCGTCGATCTGATTGCCGGAGAGAAGGAGCTCCGGTGCCCTACCCCGCCCCAGCAACCGTGGCAGCCGCTGGGTGCCTCCCCATCCCGGGATGATCCCCAGCAAGATCTAGGGCTGGCCCACCTTCCTTCGTGGTCCGGTTCACTGCACCGATCGGCACGGTGCCGTTGGCCGCGGGATCCCCGGCGGGGTCGCATTGTGCCAGCTGCCTACCGACAGTCATCCGGCCTTCAGCGCGACCTCTGCCCAGACAGAGCTCCACTTCATAATGATCCCGTGGTGTTTCGAAGGGGTCGGGCACGACGAGCAGTAAACAAACAAGTAGCAAATTCGAGCGCCGCTGGCCAGCTTCCGTCGTTTCTAGGGGAGACCACAGCACCTCTAAACCAGGCCGTGAGCCCCGACGAGCGAATGCCAACCGAGGATCTCCCCGGGTACCTGGCAACCGGGAGATCGGCCTTGAAGGCGGTGCAGTTGGCTCAGTTGGCTGCCCGCCACCCTGGGTTTGAGTCGATCCTCGACATGGCTTGCGGCCACGGGCGGGTACTTCGCTGGCTACAAGCTGCCTACCCCGAAGCCCGTTTGACGGCGTGCGACCTTCTCCATGACGGCGTCGATTTCTGCGCCAGCACCTTTGGCGCGAAGCCGGTTTATGCGATCGCAACACCGACTGCCGAGATGTTTCCTGACCGCTACGACCTCATCTGGGTCGGATCCCTGTTGACCCACCTTGACGCCGACAAGTGGGTCACCTTCATCCGGCTTTGGCACGACTTGCTGGCACCAGACGGGCTATTGGTGGCGACAACCCATGGCCAGCTCGTTGCTGAGCGCATGCGCGACGGCAACCACTATGGGTATCCCCCGCCTTCGATTACACGCATCCTACGCAGCTTTGATCATGCAGGCTTCGCCTTTCTCGAGGCCAGCACCGAAGAGATCGACTACGGGATCAGCGTTTCGAAGCCCGAGTGGGTGATCGCGCGGTTACTAACATATCCAGATTTTCGGTTGGTGCTCTTCACCGAAGCGTTGTGGGCTAACCACCAAGATGTGGTGGCGGTGGCAAAACGGACCCTCGACTCGCGGATAGCGGAGCGACCGGACTGAGTTCATCCAATGCCGAGGCGGCCTCGGAGACGCTTAGATCGCGCCGGAGCTCTCCAGAGTCGGTCGACAGCGCCACTGCAGGGCCAAACTCGGATCACGCAGCCAGCAGCGCGGGAAGATCGGCGCTCGGGGCACCACTGCCATCACTGGCCGCCAGTTCGGGCCTCCGGAGAGACAGCCAACTTACCGTGGCACGGGTAAGGGATTGACACGGTCAGCTGGGGCCCCCGCTATCAAGCACGCGTTATTCTCGAGGGCGGCTCGGTCCTCCTGGCCAGGACTTCAGACTCGAAGCTGGTTCCAGCATCCCTGAGTTCCGCCAGCGTGTGGATCTCGTCAATGCCGGGTGGCGGATAGACGGGCGGATTGGAAAATGGACTCAGCCGAGCGCAGGCGGCTCGGGACGGGGGTGCCAGCGGAGACGCTGATCCGTCGTGCGGGTCCGCCATGCTACCCAATGAGATCGCCGGAACCTCAAAATGGTCGATGTCACGAGTCATTGGGGGTGGCCACCTTAAGTAGGCGGTCGAGCTGGACGCGATACGGAAGAAGGAAAACGGAGTCTGCATCAGGACCGACCCCAGAGGTTGTAGCCCAAGTCAGCAACCTGAACGTAAAGTTCGCCGATCCGCGAGCGAACGCGCTTTGGAGGTCAAGGCGGCTGCGATACAGGGTTGAAAGCACCGCCCAGGCCCGTGACTCCGCCTTCGAGGTTCTGAGGTCAGCTTCAACAGCTGGCGAGGCCGGAAGATCTGGCAGGAGCTTGCCGCCGGGAACCACGCCCAAACGAGCGTAGGCGCGGGCGGCCGGCGTGCCGAAGACGCTGAGATGGTAACGCTCGAGGACTCGAACCTGAGCGGGAAGATACGGCCCCGGATACGGGTAGACGAAGTCTTCCACCAAGGACACCGGTGCGCGATCCAGGTTAACCACCAGGTCGGCTGCTAGCAGGCGGTTCGAGCCCGAATTGATCCCGTCCTGCCATCCAGCACGGACGGAGACGACCACCTGGAACACGAGGACGACGCCCAAGGCACCTAGGAGCAAGCCGCCCCACCCAGCGCCGGGGGTCGGCGCCTTTTGTTGTCTCCAGCGCAGCAGGATCAGGTACAGACCGATTAGCAAAATTAGGGTGTCGGTGGTGTAGCGAGGGGAGGTCGCTTCGATCGCGCCGAAGCTCGATCGGCCCACGGTCGTGACTACGTCGAAGAGGAAGCCGTAGAGAAGCAGCGCGAGTGGAAAGCTGAGGGCCGGATCCCGTCGCAGGCGGTCTGCGGTGCAGCACCACCCGAATGCGGCTGCCGTAAGCGCGAGGATTATCGCCCCGAACATCGAGGTCGACTCCCCGAACGGCACCGGGATCACGGAGCCGACCAAGACGACGAGGTAGTGGAAAGCCGACAGAGGATGCTGCAGGGCGAAGAAGATGTTGCTGCCGCCGATCCCGCTCGGCAGCAGGTTGAGCCCCGCAAAATAGAACATCCAGGCGATGACTGCGAGTCCCGCCCAGAGTCCTCGCTGCGTCCATGTACTGCCAACGCGTAGAAAGTACGGGAGCATCGCGGGCCAGACTAAGAGGCCCTGCAGGGACGAATATGACGCGAGCGTTGCGCCCAAGACAGCGATGGGGAGCACCCACCAGCGGACCGCGAGACGATCGAGCGAGATCAGAGCCACGGCAAGTCCAAAGAGCCCGAGGAACCACAGGAGAGCGAAGCCGGACAACGAGTTGTAGTTCTGAACGAGGCTGAAAAGCAAGGCGGCCACTGGGATCAGCCCCCACAATGACCCCAGACGATGACGGAGATAGAGACCGGCAATGCCGCAGAACGTGAGAATGAGTAGTGCCGAACTCGCCAACAGTTCGTCCTCGACGTTGTAGCGCGTCACCAATGCCAGAATCAACTCAACGATGTTCGGGAAGAGGATACGATCTTGGTTGTGCTGCGACCAGAGCGCGGCCCATGTGAGGTGCCCCGTGAGCATCGCGTGCAGGATCGGAATGAAGTTCCACTCATCCCACCAGGGCACATTGACCCCGAAGCGCAAAACGTAGATGAGATACAACACAATCGGCGCCAGAATGAGCAGAATCGGAAGTGCCACCCACCACATCGCATGGCCCAGTGGGGCAGTTAACTTGAAGCCGGGCGGACGCGACGCGGTCACCACCAACGTGTTCCTAGATCATGCCATCTGGACGGAGCGCGAGCCCATGCCCAGGCACCGTTGGACTCTGTGCGATCTCTCGCCGGCCGACCCCAGAGTATTTGATGCCTCGTCTCCCCCGGGCCGCAACGCAGCTGGTCACGAAACGGCACTAAGCGACCGGTCTCGAATCGTTGGCGGACTGAATTTTCTTGGCGACAGCCGCTACTGTCCGGTGCCACCCCGCGCGTTCGCCCATCACAACTAGTCGGTCCAGCCGAGTCGGGATTCGGTAGAGGCAGAGACATGGGATCGGCCGTACCGCGGCAGCAGGCGCGGTACGTCTCGAAACTGCGCGTGCTCACTTCGATGGCCATGGCTGCTGCGCCTGGTCTGAAGCGGACGGCGGGAGGCGGAGTGGTTGGCTCGGACGGTCGTCGCAACGTGCGTGCGCGGTCGAAGGTGCGTGACGAGAGGTGGCTCTCATTTCGGACGCACTTCGTTAGAGACGCCGACCTGCGGGTCATCCTCTGTTGAGCCGTCCTGGACCGTGTCATCTCGGGATTCCCGGAGCTGGGCCTAACCAAGGTGGATCGTTGGTCTAGCGACTCGACTTGGTCCGCCGGCGTCGCTCAGAAAACGTCGATGCAGGTCGGGGCTGCGCCGTCGCAGCGCGCTCCAAGAGGACCACGGATCCAAGTCGACCGGTCGAACCTGGGTCGCCCTGGGCGACTGACGATCGACGAGGACCTCGGGGAGCAGCGTCGCCACGAAGCCGCTCTCGGCGAACCGGCACCAGAAGTCGTGGTCCTCCAACCCCTCCAATGCGGGGTCATCAGAGAATCCACCCATCTGCCGGAGGACCTCGGTCAAGATGAGGAACCCGGCTCCGAGGTAGGGGAATCGCGCAAGTCGATTGGGTTCCGGAGGCAGTGCGTTCTCCAGGGCCACCCGGTCTAGGCGAACCAGCGCGAAGGCTGCCTGCGCGCCGGTATCTGCGACCGCCGCAGTCAGACGCTCCACGGCTGGGGGGAAAAGGCGCATTTCCGGATGGAGCACCAGAGTCAAAGGAGCACGGACCGTCCGGAGGGCCTCGTTGAGAAGGTAACCGCGCCCGACGGGGACGCGGTGGCGGACCTCCAACCAACCTCCGCCGAACGACTGCCGGGAGGAGAAATCCGGTGGGCCGGGATCTGCCGTCTCGTGACTCTCGACTCCATCCACTGCAGTCCGAAGTCCCACGACTACGCCCCCGGTCTGACGGGCCAAGGAGTGGACACACTCGCTCTTTTTCGCGTCGCCCGCTCCGCCGATCACCAGCGCGTCGACGGCGGCGTTCTCCACGACTGGCTGCCACTCGGTGATACTGGGATCGTCGCTCGGACGCTGAGCCAGCCGTTCGTTACAAAGCACGTACCCGACCGCCTGGTGGAGCGAGTCAGCGGACGTGCCCCAGACGGGGGGACGGGGCATCGTGATCGGTATCTGCTCGTCCATGGGCGCCGATGCCCGCGATGGAAATGCCGCGATTGCGAGCGGAGCCAGAAGCGACCCGCCCGGGCCGGGAAGTCCCCCGGCCAACTCCACAAGTCGTCTGGCCGACGCGCTCATGTCGAGCTCCTGGCGGCAAGTCTCGTACGCGGCGGTCCGGATGGCCGCTAGCCGTTCCGGGTGGCGGAGCAGCGTCGCCGCCACCACACCCAGGTTTTGGGGCCGTCCCACGGCTAGGTGAACGCCGGGCGCCAGTGGGGCACAACCTACGGACCGCTCCGTGACCACGACGCACCCGTTGCAGATCGCCTCAAGTACCCGAACCCACTCCAATCCGTGGGCTCCCTGCCGGTGCAGGTTCAGCAGCAGTTTGGACCCAGCCAGATGCCGCCACTTTTCCTCCCCCATCAGGAAGTACGAGCGGGGTCGCGTCATTGGTTCGTGGGGTGGCATCAGGAGTTGTGTCCGCCACGGCCAGAGAGCTTCTGCCCATCCAGCCACCAACCGTGTCCGTCTCGAGTCCAGCGTTCCTAGATAGGTGACGTCGACCGGGCGCTCAGCCTCCTGACCTCTCCAGTGGTCCCAGAGCGGGCTGTACCCCAGAACGAATCGCTCCGCTCGGATCCCTCGTCGGCTCAGCTCGGTGACCGCCTCAGCACTGATCGCGACCACGGCTCCGAAACCCCGAGTTCGTTCGACGACCGTCTCGAAGGTCTGTGTTCCGGGTTGTTCCACGCACAGTCCGATCATGCGTTTGCGCACCTGCGCGTTCGGCTGGAGGGACTTTGGTACCACCGCGTAGTACTCGTGCGGGACGACAACGAATACGGTGCTGCCCGTTTCGGAAGGCACGAGCCCTTCAAACGCCGTCGCCACCCCGCCAGAGCGGCACACTGCGTCTGCCAGAACTTCAAGTAACTCCGCCATGAAGGCGCTACTGCCGGGTGCGGAGACAAAGCAGATCGAAGGACCTCCTGAGGGAAGGGGGTACTGGCTCTCTCCGACCGGCTCGGTGGTGCGGCCAAGCCCTCGTGGTGGACTCAGCCCCATTGCCTCCAGCTCACCCTTGCGGACGTCTGGCTCATGCCTTGGCCGGGTTGGTGGAAGCCGTGGCTTCAACCTCCGCCAAAACGTAAGTCGCACACTCCTGCTCCGATTGCAGAAGCAACAACGATATGCGATCCAGCTCCCGACGCGCGTAGATGAGGTCCTCCGCCAGATCCGATTGTCGCCGCTGCATTGCGGCGAGTGCCCGCGTCGCCCCCGCCTCGGACCGCTTCAGTGCTGCCTCAGCGCTTCGGAGACCGTCGACCTCGGTCAGCAAGCGTTGGCGCTCTTCCACGATCCGCTGATGATCCACCCAGACCTCTCGGCGATCCTGATCCAGCGACTCAGACAGGTTGGCCAACTGGTCCAACTGCTCGGATGAGGCGAGAACTCCGGCGTCGCCCAGGACCGGGAGCGGCGCTGAGGAGGCCACCACGACGCTGTACTGATCCTGGCCATCATCGACCGTCGGCAGTGCATGCAGACGTTGGATCTCTGTGCGGTTTGGCCAGTTAGCTGCCTGATCGCTTCGTCTCAGTAGGGAACCAACGACCGCCCGCTGGTGCCACAGGGCCGTGTATGGCAAGCGCGCTGCCAATTCCTTAAGCAACTCAGTCGGCGCGAGTTCATGGACATGAAAAGGATTCCCTGGTGGATAGATACCAGGGTTGGGTGACGACACCATCAGAATCCCGTCGGCGTCTAACGCTCTGGCCAGTGCGTCGAGGGCGGCTCCATAGTCCTCGATGTGTTCCAGCACTTCAAAGCATGTCACCAACCCGTACCGCCCGATTTCACCGGGCG
Source organism: Candidatus Dormiibacterota bacterium (assembly GCA_035534695.1). GTDB lineage: Bacteria > Chloroflexota > Dormibacteria > Aeolococcales > Bog-877 > Bog-877. Next base: position 4,986 of record DATLRN010000050.1, on the reverse strand, counting down.
GCGAGCAGAGGTCCGCCTGGATCACTGCTACCCCGGCAAGACGCTGGCGAGCCTCAGCTACCGCCTCAGCCGATAGGTCCATGCCGGTGCCCTCCGACGCCCCGCTTCCCAGCAGCACGGCCAGTCCCCAGCCGACACCACAGCCCGCGTCCAGCACCGTCCGCCCCTTCGCGACCTGCGCCGCGAATTGGTACCGAACTTGATGCTCCGCTTCCAGGAGCCCGCCCCCCATAAGCTCGGGCACGAGGCGCTCCCCAGTCGGTTGGCCCGCGGCATCAAAGGTCGGGCCGCCGGCCGGGTGGCGCTTCTCAACCACCAGCACCCCCCTGGGCCGTTTGCCCTAGCCCGCCGCACCAATCGCGTTGTGTCACCAGATCTCGGACCGCCGCCCGTGGGCCCGTCGCCAGTGCGTGGATCAGCCCGGCATAGTCGGCGGCGTAAAGGTCCGCCTCGAAGAAAGCACAGCCGTCACGGGCCGCCTGTGCTATGCGCTCCCGCTCCTCAGGGAGAGCGGTAACCACACGCTCTAGAGCCGCCATTAGACCTGATAAGTCACGGGTCGGAAACGTCCAACCGGTGCGGCCGTGCCGGATCAGTTCCGGTACTCCGTAAGCATCTGCGGCCAGTACTGGTAGCCCAAAAGCCATAGCCTCCAGCATCGAGCGCGGCACTGACTCTACGTCAGACGCCGAGACTAGTACGTCGGCGGCAGCGTACCAGTCGTAAACATCTGCGGCGATGGGCACTCGAATCACCTTAGTCTGTAAGTCGTGCACCATGATCAGGCGCTCGACATCGCTAGCGTACGGGCTCCGATGGTCGCCCACGAGGACCAGCACCACCTCGGGATGTGCCAGCGCGACGCGGGCGAATGCCTCGATCAGCGAGGTCTGTCCCTTGCGCGGCTCATAGATCGCCATCGCTAATAGCATCAGCTCCTGGGGAAGGATGCCAAAGGCACGGCGAAGCTTATCACGGTCCAGACGTTTCCTCGCAGCCACAATCTCCTCAATTGGTATGCCGTACGGAATGACAAGCCGCCGCTCGTCAGGAATGTACGGAGCTAAAAGGTGACTGGTCGCGTCGCACTCGAAGACTGCAGCCGACACATTTCGCATCGTCGCAGTCCAGCGGTCGCGGATCACGGGATCCAGACCGGCCGGCCCCCAATTGAGGAAAGAGAAGTCTGCCAACTCGAAACTCTCATGGATTGTCCAAATAACCTCCATGCCAGCGAGTTGAGCGGCGTCAGCGGCAGGAAACACGCCGAGCGTGTTGACCAGCGCCACTCGCGCACCAACATCATGAGCCAGCAGGGCCAACTGCCTCACCCCGGCTTCATAAGCGTCGACGCTCCCGACGGGGAAGCCTTCTACAATGTGCACGGGAATGCCCCAGCCCTCCAACAAGGGTCGGAGCACGCCGTCCGTCGGAGACACCACGCTGCAAGTGATTCCATGGCGCTGCTGTAGCCGCTTCAGAAGCTCGCTGAGGAACAGCTGGCCACCACCCACGGCCAGCGAATGGGTGAACACAAGCACCGCCGGAGGGTCACGATCCGGAATCGGTCTTAGCTCGTTGATGGTACTCGCCCGTATCAACCGGGCTCGCTCGACCGACTCGGGATGGTAGGCCCGCGCGGTCACCACCACCTGGTGAGCGGCGGAACTCCAAGTCGATCCGGAGTCGTGGTGTGCAGTGACGGTCAGTGTGAGCGTCCGCGAATCACCGGGATCGAGCGGCACCACCACGTCGTACTCGAAGCCAGAGGCGAGCGCCGAGGGCGTCGATATTGCATTCGCTACATCGGCCCGCGGGAGTTGGGCTCGGGCCCGGCCGACAGGAATCCCGTCAACCTCAATATCGATCCAAGCAGGCAACTCCGACCCGAACATGGCCCACCCTCTGACAACCACCACTTCGCCCAAAATCAGTTCGTCCGCCCATGGGCGATCTAAGCTCCCGGCACCGCTGGCATGCGCCCCGGGAGGATCAAGCGAACGGACTGTTACTCGCCCCGCCTGCCACCAAGGCCCGTTCGGCAGCCGCGCCCTCACCGTGACGCAGGCGGTCGCGTGAGGATGCGCTGAGAGATCCAGGGTGACTGCCCATCCGTAGGGTTGCGACGCGTCGTGGAGGCCAAGAGCTCGCACGACATCCGGGCGCAAAACCTCTGGATGAGCCACGATGACGACTTTCTCGTCGACAAGCACCTGAATCTCGGTGGCTGGCCGACCACGGTACTCCGCCCACCCATCGACAGAGATTCTGTCGCGCGCCACGAGTTCGCCGTCATGAGGGTGATCCAAGATGCCTCGGGGACCCTTAGGTAGCCAGGCTGGCCGACGGGTTCGCCGCCTTCGGACCGCAGCGATCAGCATGCTCACGCCTGGCCAGGAGCGCTTTGGTCTCACCTCGCTGTCATCGACAACGCTCAGTCGGGGCTGAGCAGGAGCGGTGTGGGTACGACGCTTAGAGGACCTGCGTCCAGCGGTTGCTGCTGCTGAGTTCGCGCCATCCAAGTGTCGAGAATCCCCTTTTGGAGCGGACGTGGAGCGAAAGGGATGAGATCGCGTATGCGCCGCGTGTCCAGTACGCTACGTTGCACGTCGGTGGCGCGGCCGGACATGTACTCGACCGCCATCGACCTGCCCGTTACGGTGCGAACTAACTCCAGGACTTGACTGATGCTGATGCCAACGCCGGTGCCGACGTTGATGACGTGCGCGTCGGCCGGGGCGTCTAACAGCCGGGCCACCGCGTCCGCCATGTCCTCAACATAGATGTAGTCTCGAACGACGCTTCCGTCTCCGAAGACTTTCAGCATTTTGCCCGACTCGGCGGAAGCGAGAAGTGCGCCGATCACTCCCTGGCCGCGATACGAAGGTTGGCCCGGCCCATACACGTTGCTGATGCGCAGGATTCGTGGCTGCAACTGCCGGAGGCGCTGATAGAACATCGTGTACTTCTCGCCCGCCAGCTTCACGATTCCGTACGAAGACCGGGGTTCAGTCGGGGCATCTTCGGGCGTCGGCGTCTGGTCGGCGTCGCCGTAAACGGTACCTCCCGATGATAGAAACGTGAACGTCACCCCCTCTCCCACCTCCTTGAGCACGGACAGGAGCGGTAAGAGCGACGTCGATACGTCAGCAGTAGGGTTTAAGTTGGAGGCGTACGGATGGAGCGCGCTGAGAGCATAGATGACGTGCCCAGCGGAAGACATTGTACGTCGTAATAGCGGGCCGTCCTGGATGTCCCCGACCACCAGCCGACAGCTGCCCAACAGGCTGGCGCTCAACCCTCGCGGCTCCGACCTCGTGAGCACGGTTACGTCACGCCCACTTTGCCAAAGACGGTGGGCAATCTGGGATCCGAGAAATCCCCCGCCGAGGACCACCACCTTCTGAACGTGTCGGTTTCGAGTTGGCTGCGTCATTGGCTTCGACGAGGCAACATAGCAGACTGGCGCATCCTTGGGGATCTAGGGTTGTAGTCGGAAGAGGTCGGCTTGGGACGGCTAATGACCCGGAAAGTCGGCGTGCCTGGGCCAATCGGGGAACTAGGGTACACCATGGCCGACGTCACTTCGGCGGGGATTGCACATAGTTTAGACAGTTGACAAGCTTAGTACATGTTCACGATCCCCTTCACATGGGCCGCGGATCGTGGCAGCGTCCGGGTTCGAGCTGGCAGTAAAGTCGATCAGCAAGGGTTTTTTTAAATTGTTTTCCTATCCAGGGAGGGATGGTCGCTATCCGCCACCCCAAGGAGAAGCCTCGCCTGAATGAGCCGGAACTCGTCGTAGCCACCCTTCCCAGGCCCCAGTCGGTTGCCAGCCCACCAAGGTTGGCCATCCGGTCCGGTTTATGGGGAATGCAGTCAGCTCCTCCTTGGGCCGGTGGCGCTTGCCCCGGATGGCGCTTTCGTCCTCTCCGCGAGCGGCCCGGGGCCAACCGGAGATGTCGCCGAGCTGCTCGCTTGACCTCTGGGTGTTCTGGTAACCATGGAATTGGGAAATAGCGCGCCGGGATTGCTCCGCCACCCCAGTGGTCCCAAGGTGGGAGATCTTCGGGTGTGACGGGTAGTTGGCAGCACCGGATCGGCTCGGAGCGCTCGTTACCCGTCGCTCCAGGTCAGGCTGCTGCGACGGTCACTCTCCGGCCGGAGTGATTTGCGTGTCCACTTGGAAGTACCGCTAACTCGCTGTTCGGTTTGAGCTGAACCCAACTGAAGTCGGGGCGGACCCTCAATTGTCAGAGTGAGTCGCCCTGTCTACCCCCCGGCTGGTGCCGCCCGCTCGCCGCGTCGATCCCGGAGGAGGCACCAGGCCGTCGGAACCGATGGTTCGAGCCAGCCGGACGCTGCTCGTCAGGACGGTCCGGGCGACTCAGGACCTGCGCCGATACCGCACGAGTGGGGCCGCCCTGGGCTAATCGGGCTAAAACTCCGAGTTGAGCCTTCAAGGCCCCGCCGGCCGAGAGGTTAGGGTCTGGCCAGCGCTGGGACTCCGGGGGAGGCGGGATGGCGGTCACAGGATCGGATGGTATGGACTGGGGGGGACGGCGCGCCTGGCTACCTCCCAGACCACTCCGCGGTGCGCTTCTGCAGGAAGGCGGAGATCCCCTCCAGCGCGTCCTGACTCCGGAAGACCCGGTCGAACTGAACCAGCTCTTCGGCCAGGCCCTGCTCCAGAGGTTGATACAGGCCGCCGACCAAGGCCCGTTTGATCGCCGCCACGGCTAGCGGGGCTCGAGAGGCCAGCTGTTCGGCCAGGCCCTGGGCGGTGGCGTGAAGCTGGGCCGGCTCCACCACCCGGTTGACCAGTCCCAGCTCCAGGGCTCGGGCCGCGTCGATCTGATCCCCGGAGAGAAGGATCTCCAGTGCCCTACCCCGCCCCACCAGCCTTGGCAGCCGCTGGGTGCCTCCCCATCCCGGGATGATCCCCAGCAAGATCTCGGGCTGGCCCACCCGGGCGGTGGAGCTGGC
>DATLRN010000049.1:0-18708 GCA_035534695.1 Candidatus Dormiibacterota bacterium | reverse complement strand
GTCTGCCTAATTGCCAGCTAGGCACAAAACTTTTCCACATTGAGTTCAAGACGTACCGGCTGTAGGTGATAGACTGTCTGCCTAATGACCGACCCTGATCTCACTGCGGCACAGCTGATCGCCTCGATGGAAGCGAAGGCGAGTGATCTAAAGAGCCGACGCTCCAAAGTGGAGACACGCTTGAACGGCACCATGCGCGAATTGGAGATCCTTGATCGCGAGATCGCCCAAATCCAGGCAGGGCTCATGTCGGTAAGGAGCTTCGCGGGCCCTGACGATCCGGGCGATACCCAAATCGCGGGGATGTCGATCGCCGACGCGTGCGAGGCGATCATCCGGGATCGCGGTGGGGAGACTACGGTGGCCGACATCGTGGCGACCCTTCGGACCACCGGCAAGCTCAAGGAGGCAGGACGCCGATCCAACTACAACACGGTCGCCTCGCAGATGTATCGGGCCAAAGGCCGCTTCGAGAAGGTCGAGGGCTCGGTGGGCAAGTGGCGTCTCGCTCCCCCGTCTGTGCAAATCGTCGAGCCCGGGCAAAACTCGAGCGAACTCGTGTGGGCTCCCATTGACCCAGACCTTGATGGCCCGGACAACTTCGACCTCGACGAGGCGTTCGGAGACGTGCCTCTGGGGCCGTGAAAAACAAGAAAGCCCGGAGCCGGCACTGCCGGCCCCGGGCCTCCGCCAAGGGGGCAGCAGGCGCCCGGTAGGTCTTCAAAACTAGACCGGGTGGGTTCAATTCCCACTGCCTCCACTCTGATCTTAGATGGTTCCCCGCCAATTTGCTCGGTTATCCGCTGGAAAGAGGGCACGTTGGCCAAACGTTACACGCCCTAGCTTGACTTTCTCAATCTAGTCAAGCATAATGGTCAGTATGAACAGACTCCCCCAAGCCAAACGGGTTCAGGTGGTAAAGGCACTCGTCGAGGGCAACTCCATCCGGGCCACAGTCCGCATGACGGGCGTGGCCAAGAACACCGTCAGCAAGCTCCTGGTGGAGCTGGGCGAGGCTTGCTCTCAGTACCAGGACGACGCGCTCCGGGGGCTGACCTGCCGCCGCGTCGAAGCTGACGAGATTTGGGCCTTCTGCTACGCGAAGGAAGCCAACGTCCCCGCCGAGCACGAGGGCGAATACGGGTACGGAGACATTTGGACCTGGGTGGCGATGGATGCGGATACCAAGCTAGTCCCTAGCTGGCTAGTGGGAGAGCGCGACACCCCAACCGCTATCGACTTCATGATGGATGTAAGGGCGCGGATCGCCAACCGAGTCCAGCTCACCACTGACGGTCTTGTCTCCTACTTCACCGCCGTCGAGGAAGCGTTCGGAGCGGACGTTGACTACGGGCAGCTGGTCAAGATCTACGGGAGCGATCCGGCCAATGAGCGCCGGTACAGCCCGTCGCACTTGCTCCGAGCCGAGAAGCGCCGTATCAGCGGCTCGCCGGATGCGGCAACTGTCACTACCAGCCACATCGAGCGGCAGAACCTGACCATGCGGATGGGCATGCGCCGCTTCACTCGACTAACCAACGGGTTCTCGAAGAAGGCGGAGAACCTAGCGGCTGCGGTCAGCCTCCACTTCATGCACTACAACTTCTGCCGAGCGCACAAGAGTCTGGCCAATCCATACCCCAGGACTCCCGCGATGGCAGCGGGTGTTACCGACCACGTTTGGACCGTAGACGAGATCGTGGCATTACTTCCGGCGTAGCACCTTAAGCTTGATGGCACGAGGGGCACCCTCTAAATGGTGCCCCTCCACCTCAAGGTCGTGGCCATCAATTCGAATCACGTCGATACAGGGCCGCTCTCGCCCGTACAAGTGTCGTCGCAACGACTCAAGGAGTGACTCGGGTATTTTGATTGTGCGAGGCGGCGTGAAGTACTCGCCACTATCGGGATCGATGAAACGGACTGACTCGACGGGGCCGTCACCCAGCGGCAGTCGCGACACCTTGTTAGATGCGAAGGCGTCAATCACTCCTGTCTTGCGGGAGGTAACAATCCCGATGGTGGCGAGTGTTTCAACTCTGGCAGCAGAGCCGCTCTTGGACTCAAAGTCCTTGCGAATGGCTGCCAAACCATTCCGGGCGTAGAACCACAGAGCCACTATCAAAAGCACCGGTACTAAGACGTCTCCCCAGGGCGACTTGAATAGTACCCACCAAGCGCCCCGTAGCCACTCCGGAAGGTTGGTCGCAACGATGACTGCCGCGGTCACCTTCCCAACCACGTCGAGCGCCAGAAGCGCCCAGGCAGCGATGGCCCCTCTGCCCTTGAACAAAAGCCTCGTCGGTCCCGAACTCCGCTGATCTGGCATTCCCCGAAGCATAGACGCGCCCCTCTAACACACAGTGCATGGGGGCTGCCACTTAGTGACATTGAAACTGACCCACTACCCTCACCGGGTGTTGTAGTTCAGCGAATCTGACCGCCCCTAATAGTTCAGCGATTCTGTCCGGCTATGCAGGACAAGATCGTTTTGAACTCAGCTGAGCAAAGGGTCAGGATGTGGCCGCTCGGCCTCGACCGCTGGGACTGGAGGACCGCCAGCTGAGGAGGCTCAGGGCGGGGTACCGGCAGGATGGGGCGCAGCCCTGGTCCATGGCAACCCGGCCGGAGGCCGGCGAATTCGGTGGATCTGGAACAGACCCGGCGGGTGCTGGAACTCGCCCAGAGGACGTACCCAGGGCTTCAACCGGCAACACCTGATCGAGATGCTGGCGGAGCGAGACCAGATCCACCTCTCCCGGCCCAGGACCCACGAGCTCTCGGGTGTCGTGGCCCTCGGTTCGCGGTAACTGGATGGATCCTGACCGTGCGGCGGTGCCGCGCCATGTGCATCCCTAATATGCATCGTGAACATGCGGCGCGAGATGGCCGCGGTTGCTCCGAGGCGCCTTGATTCTGTCGCACTTGACGGGTGCGGATGAGCTTCCGTCGCGCGTGGTCCTGGTCGTGGGCAGTCCCACACTGGCTTCGCCCGGCAAGGGTCTGGCTGGTATGCACAAAAGCGAGCTTTCGCGGAATAACTTGACTCATGTCGACGAGCAGCCGACCCATGATTGTCGTCGTCAGGCTAGTCGGTCAAGGGGAGATACGGTATAGTCCACTAGGACACCTGTGTCTGCGTTCGCCGCGGAGCCGGTCGATCCAGGGTCTGATGTTAGGGATGGGAAAGATTATGGCAGGCAAACTGCTCTCCAGCGCACAGCGACTGCTTCCGGGCGAGACCGTTCGCTACGTATTCACAGGTCACACCGGCTTGAGAGAGTCGCGAATTATGAAGATGCTTTGGGACGGCTGGGACCTGCTCTTACTCATGAACAAACCGCGGGTTATCGCAGTGACCGATTCGTCGGTGGTCGTGATGAGCCGCGGCAGGGTGGGACACGGCGCGAAGAAAGTCCTGCGTACACTTCCAAGGGACACACGCTTGGCGCCGTCGGCCGAAGGTTGGGCCCGCCATCGTCAAAACAGGATCGAGCTGGGTGGCGAGATGATCTGGGTCGAGGAGAACGTGTACTCCGTCATCGAGAAGGCCGACGCAGAGCGTCTAGGTACTGCTACTGCCTAGCGGGTCCAGCTAGCGCCAATGCAACAAGGCGGAAATGGCTTGGGGGTCGGTACGGGCTAGTATCTGGTCAGTGGTCTTCACCAATACGAAGGGACGCTTCTTGGCGTTCCAGACGTCGGCGAAGCGCTGGTGGCGCCCTTCAGATGTGGCACGCTGCGGAACACGCTGCGGCGGATTGCCTTGTAGTGGATAATCGAGAATCAGATCTCCACCTAGTTCATTCACCTGGGGCTCGTGGGAATGAAGCGCAGATGCACGCGGGTGTGCCTATGCAGCCACTCCTGGACCTCCGGTTTGTTGTGGGTGCGTACTTGTCCAGCGCCACATGCAGGGGACCGCGTGGATAACGCCGACAACCAGCCGAAGAAAGACCAGAAATTCCTGGTGACGGTTGTGGGCGCAGCTGCGGCCTGTCACCTCCCCGGTGGCCACGTCCAGAGCGGCTACCAGGGTGGCGGTTCCGTGCCGGACATTGGCTGTGTCCGGCGCTCCTCCTGGCCAGGTCGGATCGGAAAGACCGGCTGGGTACGGTGCAGCGTCTGGATCTGGGACGTCTCATCGATGCACAGCACCCCCGCCCTCTCCGGCGGGTGGAAGTAGCGGCCGACCACGTCAGAATCTTGGCCCCCAGGTGGAGGTCGGTGCTGAAACGGAAGTTGCAGTTACCCAGCGGCAGGCCGCCGACATCGCGCTGAGGGCCTATCGCGACTTCGGCAGGGGTAGTGGGCACGCAGCTGGCCTCAATCTTGGAGATTGCTCCGCCTATGCCTTGGCCCGCGACTCACGCGAGCCGCTGATATTCGAGGGCGATGACTTCACCGAAACGGACGTCCTGTCCGCCCTGGATCACAACCCGCAAAGCGGGTGAGTTCATCTGCGGGGCGCGATGCCTGACGTGCCACGGCAGTACCTTTTGGCCGACTTCTTGGATGGCATACTCATGACATGACCATCTCCAACCCCAAGGATGACCTGCACACCTGTCTGCAACAGGCGCGCCACGACCTGCTCTGGAAGCTCGACGGCCTCTCCGAATACGACATCCGTCGTCCTCTGGTCCCGACTGGCACCAATCTGCTGGGACTCGTCAAGCACGTGGCCAGCATCGATGCACTCTATTTCGGTGACACCTTTGGCCGCCCTTTCGGCGAGAAACTACCCTGGTTAGATGACGACGCCGAACCGAATGCCGACCTCTGGGCCACCGCCGACGAGTCCCGAGATCAGATTGTGGGCCTCTATCGACGAGCGTGGGTACATTCGGATGCCACTATCGAGGCTCTGGCGCTCGACAGCACCGGACGGGTGCCCTGGTGGCCGCCCGAGCACAACGAAGTGACGTTAAATCGGATCCTGGTGCACATGATCGCCGAGACCAACCGCCACGCCGGGCACGCAGACATCGTTCGTGAGCTGATAGACGGGGAGGTTGGCTGGCGGGCAGACGACGACAATCTACCGCCAGTTGAGGGCTCCTGGTGGGTCGGCTATCGCGAGCGCCTGGAAGACGTGGCGCAGCGGGCCAATAAGGGCTGAGCCAGCGGTAGTCTCCAGGCCCAACCGGCTCAGGCGGAAGGAGGCCCCATGGCCCGTCTGGAATCGGGGCCTTGGGAATCCGCAGTCCCGACGTCCCGGCGGACGCAAAAGGCGCGGCTAGCTCGGCTCGGGCGAGATCTCCTCACAGTTGGGGCAGCGGTCGAAGGAACCCCGGCCCGGGATCCGCTGCTCCTTGTCGGGTTCCCGGTAGCCCAGCACGAGGGAACAGGATTCCTCCCAGTGGTAGTACTCGGGCCCGCTTGGTAACTCCAGGCGATCACTTTCGAAATGAAAGACCGACTCGGTTGCCACGCTCCTCCTTCTCAGTGACGCCGTACCTGTCAGAAACGCTCCTAGAGACCCAGTTCCCAGCTGCGTGGAAGCTGTCCACGCAGCTGGGTTGGGCTGCTGCACCGGGATGCCGTTGAACGCGGACAGCTACCTCGTCTTGACCACCTGGGTGTTGGCGAGCTTGTCCATCCAGCCCTGTTTCTGGGGATCGAAGGCGGCCCAGATGTAGCCCAGGAAGATGGGGATACCAGAGATGATCAGACCGATCCACCTGACCACGGCTTGCGATGGTTTGAGGTTGTGGCCTGAGTCCTTGTCGACCACCTTGATTCCCACCAGCATCTGACCCAGAGTCGAGCCGGTGCTAGTCCAGAAGTAGGTCACGTAGGCCAACTCGAGCAGAATGATGATCAGTTCAACCAAGCTCCGAGCGCTGAAGATGGCGTTGAGGATCGCCTCGATGATGCCGAACAAGATGCCATCCACCACAATCCCCGCAAAACGGGTCCACCACCCTGCCAGGGGCAGACCGGTAGCCTGATTTGCGGTCACTTGGGCATTGACCTTGTACACGCCCCCCACCGAGGGTGGGGGAGCCTGAGCGGGAACGGCCGCCGGTGGCGGCCTCCAGCCGGAATCCCCGGATGCTGGAGTTTCCGACGCTGGGACGCCACTGGATGGAGTCTCGTCTGTCAATTCCCGCCCTCGCTCACTTAGCGATCGGATAGCAGGCGCCAACCGCCCTCTCGGCCCAGACGGTATCGGGGTCAAGGGCAAGTGTCAACGCTCGGGCGCGACGATGGGAAAGGTGCGCTCGCACGTGCCGGTGCTCGGTGGCCGAATTGGGTCCTGGGGGCCAGATCGTCGCAACGACTGCCGGCTCCGACGCCACGGGCGGGTAGCACCCACCAACCTGATGCGTGGGCCGGTAGATGGCCGGTTCGGCCGTCGCTCTGGATACGAGTTCTCTGGCTCCGGCTAAATCGCCCACTCAATCAGTCGTACCAATGTGCCGCTTAGAAGTGGTTGGCCCCGTCGGAGCACCCAAGTCCTCCGCTCGCTTATGCAGCTTGCTGCCAGGAGACGGGCGAATCCAGCCGCTCCAGGGTGACCGCCTTGAGCCTCGGCGAGTGGCCTCCTTAGCACTCGGCGAAGAACCTCGTCCTGCTCGGGCGAACCGCCGACGCCTCAGAAGCGTTAGAACTGGCACGTCGGCCTTGCGGTGGGGCCTGGCCGACGCGTCGATCCACGCCCCGACCGGGAGATGACGATGGCGGATCGCGGCTCGGGCGCCGGATCACTCGGTAAAGGCAAGCGCGCCCCTGCCCCGGACAACCCGGCCCGGCCGAGCACCAAGCTCGGCACCTACCGCAAGAAGCGAGACTTCAGCCAGAGCCCGGAACCGAGCGGCGGATCCGTAGCTGGCCCAAAGCGAGCCCGGCAGAACAACACCTGGACCCGGCTCAGCAGGGGTCACCGCTTTTGCGTTCAACTCCATCGGGCCCGCCGGCTCCACTACGACTTCCGCTTGGAATACCACGGCGTGCTGCTCTCCTGGGCTGTTCCCAAGGGGCCCTCGCTGGATCGCCGCCAGCGACGCTTGGCGGTCCAGGTCGAGGACCACCCGGTTGACTACGGCGATTTCGAGGACGTCATCCCCTCCGGCTACGGCGCGGGCACGGTACTGCTCTGGGACATGGGCACCTTTAGCTGGGAGAAGGGACCCAAGGGCGACGCCGAACAGGGGCTGCGTGAGGGCCACTTGGACTTCCGTCTGGAGGGAGTGAAGCTCCAGGGCGGCTTCAGCCTGATCCGCATGGATCACGGCCAACCTGCCGACAAGCCCCAATGGCTCCTGGTGAAGCGCCAGGACGAGCATGCCCGAGACAGCGACGAGGGGCTGACCCAAACCTCGGTCAAGACTGGACGCACCCTGGATCAGGTGGCGGCAGGCGCTCCGACTGAGCCGGTTAGGGCGCGGCGATCGGCAGCACTCAAGGCGGTCACCGAGCGGGCTCCCTCGGGCAAGATTCCGGCCACCAGCTCACCCATGCTGGCCACGCTGGTCGACGCGCCATTCAACAACCCCGAGTGGCTCTTCGAGCTCAAGTACGACGGGGTCCGGGTCCTCCTCCACCTCGAGGACGGGAAAATCACCCTCCAGGGCCGCTCCGGGCGGGACGAGACCGCCCGGTATCCGGAGCTTCAAGAGTCACTGGCCCTGCTCCGAGCCAGCAGTGCTCTGCTCGACGGCGAGATCGTGTCCCTGGACCGCTCTGGGCGACCGTCCTTCTCCGACCTGCAGAAGCGGATTCAGCTGGGGCCTAGAGATGCCGTCGAGGCGGCGGCCGAGAAGGCAGTTGTTTTCATGGCCTTCGATCTCCTCTTCCTGGACGGGCGTGATCTCCGCGGCCTGCCTTTGGAGCAACGCAAACAGGCGCTGAGGTCGGTGCTGGGCGAGAACCAGCGAGTCCGCTACGCCGACGAGGTCTGGGAGAAGGGCGAGGCCTTCTATGAGCAGGTGCGGCAGCTCGAGCTGGAAGGTGTCATCGCCAAGCGAGCCCAGTCTCTGTACGCCACCGGAAAGCGGACTCGCGACTGGCTCAAGATCAAGGTGAGGCCCACTCAGGACTGCGTCATCTGCGGCTATGTCCCGGGCCGGGGTCGTCGCCGCGAAATCGGGGCCTTGCTCCTGGGCGTGTATGCGGAGGGCGAGTTGGTGCCGGCCGGGCGGGTCGGGACGGGTTTCTCCGACCGCCAGTTGGAGGAATTGCGGGCTCAGCTGGACCGGCTTCACAGCTCGAGATCGGCCTGGCCGAACCCCGACGCCGCCGACCGGGGCGCGGTCTGGGCCAAGCCCAAGCTCGTCTGCGAAGTTGAGCACGCCGGATGGACGGTCACCCAGAAGCTGCGCCAGCCATCCTTCCGCGTGCTCCGGCCCGACGTGCCCCCCAAGGCCTGCATCAGAGAGCCGGGAATCAGTCCAAAGGATGTACAGGTCGCACCGGTGCACTCGGGAAGGCGACCATCCGGCGCAGAGAACGCATCTGAGGCGGAAGGCACGGGCGAGATCGGGGAGGCCCTGGCGGCACTGGCCGACCTGCCGGCGCGGGGCGGTCCCCTGCGGGTTGGGGCGCGCACCGTGAACCTGACCCACTTGGACAAAGAGCTCTGGCCCAAGGAGGGGATCACCAAGCGCGACCTGATCGCCTACCACCTGCAAATCGCTCCCTATCTCCTCCCCCACCTGCGCGACCGGGCGATCGTCACCCAGGTCTTTCCCGACGGCATCTCGGGTAAGAGCTTCTGGCGGCGGGCGGTCCCAGACGGCGCACCCAAGTGGCTACCCCGCTGGGAGGCCCACCCGGGCACGGCGACGATCTGTCCTCTGGTGCAGGAGCCCGCCGCCTTGGTATGGCTGGCCAACCAGGGCGCCATCGAGATCCATCCGTGGCACTCGCGGCGAGACAAGCCGACGCTGCCGGACTGGGCCGTCTTCGACCTGGACCCCGGTCCCAAGGTGGGCCTGGCGGGAGCCGTCGAGGTGGCTCACCTGATCAAAGCGGGGCTCGATCACCTCAAGGTCGACTTCCGGCTCAAGACGACTGGCCAGTCCGGCCTCCACATCTACGTGCCCCTGCGCCGCGGTCCCGCCCAGGAGGTGGTTCGGGACTGGGTGGGCGAGCTGGCTCAACAGGTGGCCCGCGCTGCCCCCAAACTAGTCAGCCAGACCTGGTCGGTGCAGGCACGCGGGGGACTGGTCCGGATCGACTACACCCAAAACGTCATCGGCAAGACTCTGGCATCCGTCTACTCCCCACGGCCGGCTCCGGGTGCCCCGGTCTCGACGCCGATCGAGTGGGAGGAGTTGAAGAACCTGGAACCCGGTCGCTACAACCTGAAGACGGTCTTGGAGCGGGTCGCCCAACGTGGTGATCTGTTCCTGCCGGTTTTGAACGGGAAGCAGCGTCTTCCCAAGCTCCAGGACTCAACAAAGTCGCCGAGCCGCTCTGACGGCCCTGGCAGCGGGAGGAAGTAATGCCCAGTGCGACCTGGCGAGGAACGGTGAGCTTCGGACTGGTGGCAATCCCGGTGCGGATGTACCGAGCCACCGAGTCGGGCGGGGTGTCCTTTCGGATGCTCTGCGCTTCCTGTGGCAGTCCCATCCAAAACCGGAGATGGTGCCCTGAGGAGGAAAAGCTGATCCCCTGGGATCAGGTGGAGCGAGGCTACGAGGTGTCCCGGGGTGAGTTCGTGGAGATCAGCGATAAGGACCTGGAGCTACTTCCCCTCCCCAGCACCGACACCATCGAGGTGCTCGAGGTGATCGCCGACACTGAGATCGACGCCTCGCTCTACCTCGACCAGGCCTACTATCTGGAGCCGGAGCCGTCCGGCGTCCGGCCCTACGCCCTGCTCCGCCAGGCTCTTGAGCAGACCGGCCGTAGCGCAGTCGGCAAGATCGCGCTCCGGCAGCGCGAGCATCTCTGCAAGGTGTCAGCCCGGGAGGACGTGCTCATCCTCAACACGCTGCGTTGGCCAGATGAGATCCGCTCGACTCAGGCCCTCAAACTGCCTGAGGCCAAGGCGGAGGTGGGTGAGCGCGAACTCTCCATGGCGGTCACCCTGCTCGACAACTTGACCACCAGCTTCGACCCCGAGCGCTACCAGGACGAATACCGCGAGGCGCTCCTCCAAGTCGTCGAGGCCAAGCGCGAACAGCGCAGTCTGCCCAAGGCACGCCCGATTGCCCCCGCCGACAACGTGGTCGACCTGATGGCCGCCCTCAAGAAGGCGGTGGAGCAGACGAGTCCGGGTCGCAAAACCGCCGCCAACCGATCGAGCGCCTCACCGACGGCGGCCCGGTCGGTAAAAACTGCGCCGGCCCGACGCCCGGCGGCAAGTCGCCGGCGGGCCTCCTGAAGCCGTCTCGGACGCCCCTCCCGGCCCGTGCCGGAGGGGCGGGAGCGGTCAGTTCCCGCTCAGTAGTAGTGGCGTCTGCCCCCAACTGCGTGACCAACACTTCCGAGGACCCAAAGGGCCAGCCCGATTAGGAGCAGGATCACACCGATGGTCCAAAGGATCGGAATCGCTAGAACGAATCCGACGATGAGCAAGATGAGCCCCAGAACGATCATGTCGAGCCCTCCAGAGACCGAATTCCGTCACTGGCGGCAGTCCTGAAATTGATGGATGGTGCCGCGTCTGACTGGTTAACCCGTCTACGGGTTGGACCGTTACACGGCAATGGCCAGCCGAGATCAGGGCGGAGCGAACCGTCCGGCCCTGGTCGTGGTTAACCTAGGAGTGGAGAAAGCCCCGCCTCCAGGCGAGTCCATTCGCGCCTGGGCCCAGGCCAATGACCTAAGCGGCATGGGTGACCCCGAGGCTGCCGGCCGAGCCGCCCACAAGCTGCTCGAATCAGGGTTGCTCGATCTGCCTCTTCCCGGTGCCGGGCACACGCCAGAGCGCCTGGAAGCCCTGGTCGCACTGGGGAGCGCAGACTGCGTCCTGGCTCGCCTGGCCGAGGGTCACGCTGACGCGCTGGCGATCCTGGCCGAGTTGGATGGGCCAGCCGTGACTCCGGGACAACTCTGGGGGGTGTGGGCGGCCCAACCCCCGGGCATGGCGGGGCTGGCCGCAGAGCCCCATGGCCGCAGTTGGTTGCTTCACGGCGAGAAGCCCTACTGCAGTGGAGCTGGGGCCTGCGACGCCGCCTTGGTCACCGCCACCACCCCAGCAGGAAGCCAGCTCTTCGCGGTCATGCTCAATCGCGAGGGCGTCGAGGCGGTCGACGGCAGCTGGCCCGCCCTGGGGATGGGGGGCAGCGATAGCCGCAACGTGCGCTTCGCGGGCGTTGACGCGGTTCCGGTGGGGATCGCGGGCGCCTACTTGGATCGGTCCGGCTTCTGGCATGGAGCAGCCGGCGTGGCAGCCTGTTGGATGGGCTGCTCCCTGGGCGTAGCCAGAGCCCTGACCAGGGCCGCCAGCAAACGGGAGCTAGACCCGCACGCCCTGGCCCATTTGGGGGCTGTCGATGGAGCCGTGGTCGCCATGCGCGCCGTCCTCCTCGAGTCTGCTCGTGCCTTTGACGAAGACCCGAAAGACGAGCGCGGGCGAGCGGCCCTGATAGCGCGACGCGCCCGGTCCGTGGTCGAGGAGGGTGCGACCGCCATCCTGACCCGCGTGGGACGCGCCTTGGGCGCCGGCCCGTTGACCCGCGACCCAGCTCACGCTCGCCGCGTCGCTGACCTCACCGTCTACCTCCGCCAGAGTCACGGCGAGAGAGATCTCCTCGATCACGGGCGACGACTTCTGGAGTGCGGCATTGATTGGTAACGTCAGGCGGTGACCGGGACGCGCGGACGCGACAACGCCACTTTGGAGCTGGCTTACTTCGAGAGCCTCTACGCCGCCAACCCCGACCCCTGGGGCTTCGAAACGCGCTGGTACGAGCGCCGCAAGCACGCCTTGACGGTGGCCAGCCTGCCCCGGCCCCGCTACCAGCGAGTCTTCGAGCCGGCCTGCTCCAACGGTCGACTGAGCAGCCTGCTGGCCCCCCGCTGCGCCTCCTTGCTGGCGGTGGACGCGGTCGGAGCCGCGGTGGAGCGGGCCCAACGGCGCCTAGCGAACCAGACCCACGTCAAAGTTGAGCAGCGCCAGTTGCCCGCGGAGTGGCCGGGGGGCACCTTCGACCTGATCGTGGTCTCCGAGTTTCTCTACTACCTAGATGGCGATGACCTGGGCGCAGTCATCGAACGGATCCTGGCAGCGCTCGAGCTCGAGGGCACGCTGGTCGCTGTCCACTGGCGCCATCCGGTGGCGGGTTACCCGCTCACCGGCGACGCCGTCCACCGCTCCCTGCGCAGCACGCCGGGACTGGCCCTGCTCGCCAGTCATCGGGAGGAAGACTTTCTGATCGATGTCCTTCAGCGCGCCGGCGGCGCCGCCAAGGGGGAGTCGGTGGCGCAAGCGACAGGCGTGCCGGGTACCACGGATCGGAGCTGAAAAGATGGTGATCTCGATGGTAGGCGTGGTGGTGCCAGCCTGCAATGAAGAGGCCCTCCTCCCGGCTTGTCTCGACGCCCTGGCGCGGGCCATGGACGTGGTCGTGTTGCCCACCAGGGCAGTGGTCGTGCTTGACGACTGCCAGGACAGCAGCGCGGCCACTGTGCGGGGACGTCGCGGCTTTCAGACCCTCGAAATCAGCGCCCGCAACGTGGGCCGCGCCCGGGCGGCGGGATTCGAGGCGGTTCTCAAGTGGGCCTCTAGAACCCCTCCTGAGGAGGTCTGGCTGGCCAGCACGGACGCTGACAGCACGGTTCCGCCCGACTGGCTCACCGTGCAATTGGAATACGCCGCCCGGGGCTTCGAAGCGGTGTTGGGGACAGTGCAGGTAGTCGATTGGTCGGAGCGCTCGCCGGCCGTTGCCCAGGAATTCAGCACCCGCTATCAATCCCAAGATGAGCACCACCACGTGCACGGAGCCAACATGGGCATGACCGCCGCCGCCTATCTCGGGGCCGGCGGGGTGCCTCCCATAGCACTCGCAGAAGACCATGGATTAGCCCAGAGCCTGTCCGGCAAGCGTCTCTGTCGCACTGGCCGGATCCCGGTCACGACCAGTAGCCGGGTCGTCTCCCGGGCGATGGGAGGCTTCGCCGGATACCTGGACTCCTTGCCCAGCTGACCTGCTCCGGCGGGGAGACCTAGGATTCCAAATCGGCCGGAGTCGCGAACTCGACTCCGGCACTGAGCAGCCGGGAGAGAATGGCCGGCAGGGCCTCCGCCGCCACCACCGGCCAGCTGTGCAAGAGGACGACCTTGGGCCCAGATCCGGCCAGACAGCCGGAGACGATCTCCTCCTCCACCCCGGCCGCTGTCTGATCCTCGGCCCAGTCCCGTCCGTGCACATCCCAACCGATGTTTCGGTAACCATGGCGGGCCAGCAGGGCGTTGAGGGCGGGATCGTCCAGACCGGCCCCGAAGGGGCTGCGAAACCACGGCCGGGGATCGACTCCGACGACCGACTCAATGGTCCGCTGGGAGGCCAGAATGTCCGCCTCCTGGCCTCCGTCTGAAAGCAAGAGCATGTCGGTGTGGTAATGGGAGTGGTTGCCAATCAGATGGCCCCCCCCAACGATCTCCCGAGCCAGCTCCGGAAAAGCAGTGACCCAGCGTCCCTGGAGGAAGAACGTGGCCCGAATGCTCAAGCTGCCCAGGGTGGCGAGCATGCTCTGGCAGGTGCCGGGCATATGGCCACGGCGGTCGGGATGCTCGGCGTCGATGGTCAGGATCACAGATCGTCTCTGCCTGGTGTCGCTCACCGCCCGCCCCTGTTCAGCTCCGCGGCGGCTGCACACCGCTCGAGTCTAGCCCTGCCGGTTGATCTCACTCCCAGCTCCAGGGGCGGGATCGGCACCATACCTTGCTTCCGATTTGGACTAGCCGCGATTGAACATTTCCGCCGCCTACTCCGTATCCCCTTTGTCGTGATGAGAGCTGAGGCCCGATTCGCCCCGCCGGTGGCGGTCTTCACACCGGCAGCATCGGAAGAGGAGTCTTCGTATGAACTCGAGCGGTCTGCTTAATCGGAGCTCGGTGCGGCGGCTGCTGGCCATTTTTGGAGTTGGTGTGGCGAGCTCGCTGATGCTCGCTGCCTGCGGCGGAACCGCGGCAGGCAACCCAACCCCGACCCCCACCCGCGCCAGTTCAGCCAAGTCCCCAGCTGCGGCGGCGGGGATCACGATCAAGACCACGTCAATCGCAGGATTGGGCACAGTGCTGGTCAATGCGCAGGGCCGAACTCTGTACACGCTTACCTCGGAGTCCGGAGGCAAGCTCACCTGCACGAAGAGCAATGGCTGCACCCAGTCCTGGGTCGAAGTAGATCTGCCCTCTGGAGCGACTGCGGTGAGCGCTTCCGGCGGCTCTCAATCGGCCCTGCTGTCCAGCGAGACAGGGGCGAGCGGAACCGTGGTCACCTACAACGGATGGCCCCTCTACACCTTCGTTGGCGACTCCAAGGCGGGCCAGGCCAACGGCGAGGGCCTGCAGAGCTTTGGCGGCACCTGGTACGCACTCGACACTTCGGGGAGCGCCGTC
Source organism: Candidatus Dormiibacterota bacterium (assembly GCA_035534695.1). Taxonomy (GTDB): domain Bacteria; phylum Chloroflexota; class Dormibacteria; order Aeolococcales; family Bog-877; genus Bog-877. Next base: position 4,190 of record DATLRN010000049.1, on the reverse strand, counting down.
CACGCTGCACAAACTCACTCTTCGCCCAGTTCCAGCGGCTACTCCTATTGAGCGCACGCGGATTCGTCACGCACGCGAGCCGGCCTGAGCGTCCCGAAGTCTCGTCTCGAGGATCGTGACCAACTGTGCCTACAGTGGCGCCGTGAACCCCGCCATTGGACTGAACCTAGAGCCCGACGGAAGATCCAGCGGACAGGACGATCAGGAGCGGCTGGGCATTGCCTTCCTGACCCACCGCTCAGAGCTGCTCGGCTTCGCCACTCGTTCGCTCGGCGACCGCTCGCTGGCTGAGGAAGCGGTCCAGGACACCTTCGTGCGAGCGCTAGCGGCCCGCCCGGGATTCGACCCCGCGCGGGGGGCCATCCGCAGCTGGCTGTTCGCCATCGAACGCAATGTGCTCATCGACCTCGCCCGAGCCCGCCTAGCCCATCCTCTTGCGGACTTAGAGCCCAACTCGGCATCCGCCGAAGACCAGATCGAAGCGGCAATTCGTGCCTGGCAGGTGGAGGAGGCTCTCAGCCACTTGGGCTCCGATCACCAGCAGGTGGTCTGGGAGATCTACTACCGGGGTCAGCCCAGTCGGGACCTGGCACGGCAGCTTGGGGTCCCCGAGGGGACGGTAAGGAGCAGGCTCTACTACGCCCTCCAGGCTCTTCGTTCAGCCCTCCAAGAAGCGGATTGGTCGCCATGAGCGCTGTTTGCGAGACCCAGCGCGGCTCCTTGGCGATGGTCGCGATTGGCCGCGCCAATCTCTGGATACGCCTGCGTCTCAGAGCCCACCTGGCGACCTGTGCCAGCTGCCGGGAAGAACTGGTCCAACTTCGCGTGGTTACCCGAGCCATCGCCTCCGCAGATCCCGGTCGCGTGGTCTTGGCACCGCTCCCCCAGGCCCCCCGGCACGCGGACAGAGCGTTCGCCCCTACGATGCCGACTGGAGATGGCCTGCTGCGGCGATCGCGCTGGGCACTAGGCAGCTTGGCAGTGACCGTCGCCGTGGTCGGCGCCGCTCTCGTGTGGCTGAACGTGGCGGGATCGTCGGGAGCGATCCCCTTACAGGGCAGCCAAGGCGTCCATGCCAGCGCGACTATCAGTGGCGAAGCCTGGGGCACCGATCTCTCTCTGCAAGTGCAGGGCCAGCCAGCAGGGCACGTCTACCACGTCGAGATGGAGTCCACGACCGGGACCTGGTGGCAAGCGGGAAGCTACGAGTCGGAGAGCGGGCAGGTCGATGTTCACCTCGCCTGCGGGGTGGCCCCCAGTAAGGTCGACCGCATCTGGGTCGAGAACGCCTCGGGGCAGGTCGTCCTCTCCGCAGAGGTCTAGTTGGCTGCGACCGCGGCTGGTAGGGAAGTCGATCGGCGCGCCTTGCGCACGCGGTTTCTACCAGCCCGCTTGGCGGCGTACATGGCAGCGTCGGCGGCGCCCAGAAACGCGCCCCCATCACTGTCCGAGCTCACCGAAGCGGCGACTCCGATTGACACGGTGACCGGATACGGGGCAGGCGCCGACTCGATCCGACGACGAAGCTCCTCGGCGACCTCCATCGCTGGAACGACGTCGGTCTCGGGGAGCAGGATTACAAATTCGTCGCCGCCGAACCGGGCGGCCAGGTCGCCCCGTCGCAGTCTCTGGCGGATCACCGCCGCCACCTGCTGAAGGATTTGATCGCCGGCCGCGTGATCCCAGCGATCGTTGATCTGTTTGAAGTTATCGAGGTCACAGAAGAGCACAGCGCATGGCCGCCCGCTACGCCCGGCGCGCTGCAGCTCCCGGGCCAGGGTGTCCTCCATCACCTGGCGGTTGTGGAGTCCGGTCAGGGAGTCGGTCATGGCTCGCTGCTCCAGCTGCTGGTGGAGCTGAACGCGCAGGATGGCGGCGGCGCACTGGTCGGCGAAGAGCTCCAGCGCCTGAACCGTGGCCAGGTCCGGATAAACCTGGTCGACCGGCTCGTCCAGGGAGAGCAAGCCCAGTCGGGTCGGACCTTCGTCGAGGGGAATCGTCAGCGAGTCGAGAGGGTGCCAGAGCCCGGGGCGCCAGGTGGGGGAGAGCTCGGGCACGCTGAGAGCCTCCTCCAGGATGGTGTCGTCGGGCATTTGGTGGCGGCGGTGGTCGAAAAGGTAAGAGCGGCTGAGTAGCATCTCCGGGCGCATCAGAGGCGCCATCGCCTCCATGGTCACTGGGTGGTCGCGCATGCGGGCAACGTCCTTATCGCTCACCCCCACTGTGGCCCGCACCTGAAGCAGTCCGGTGCTGCTCTCGAGAATGTAGACGGCCACTCCGTAGAAACCCCCGGCAGCGGCCAGGATCTGGGCGATGCGCCCGAGCACGTCGTCCAGGCCCCGGGCATCGTGCATGCTGGCGCTGGCCTCTAGCAATCCTCGCAAGAGGCGTCGCTCACGTTCCAGGGCGCCCCGCTCGGCGCCTCCGATCGAGGGCGGCTCGGCCGGGCGATCGGCCTGGGGACGCGGGCGGGTCCGCGCCGCGCTCACCGCATCGCCGAGTGGCGCGCCGAATGGCCCCCGCCAGCTCCAGACCGAACGCCAGGGGTGGTTTCGGAGATGAGCGCGCGACAGTGGCGCTTCTTCACATCTTCACCATAGGGCTGGCAAGTACCAGGAAGAGCGAGGCAACGGCCCTGATGCGTCTGAGTTACCGCGGCGTGACCCGATCGACGGGTTCCGGCTGACGGTCTGAGATCAGTCCGATACCGGAGACGCCCTGCAATTGCCCTCAGGCCACCTTAGGTGCCGAGCCTCCAGCTGACGCCCCTGCTACCATCGCCGCTTGTCAATTCACTTCGGACCACGCGGTGGCGATTCCCAACCAGCTAGGACTTCCCGGGGACGGGAGTGAGGGAGGCCCGAGCCGGCTGGAAGTCGGTACTGACCGCTGCCCCACTTCGCCACGCGGTGGATGCCGTCCAATACGGGGTGGCGGTGGTACTGCTGGTGATCGCCATAGTGGTCCTGATCCGGACCGCGGCGAGCTTCCTCAGTTCACAGTCGAGCTACCCACAGAGCCTGATCAGCGCCATTGACGGGGTTCTGATCGTGATCATCGTCGTCGATGTGCTGCGCACCGTTCTCACCCATTTCGAGGGGTCCGGCTTTCCGCTGCGGCCCTTCCTGATCATCGGGATCATCTCGGCCGTCCGGGACATCCTCTCCGTTTCCGCCCGCCTCGCCCTCCAGGGCCCGGTCAGTGGAAGCGGGTTCGCCCGCTTGGCCATCGAGCTGGGCGTGAGCAGCGGCGTCGCCCTAGCTCTGGCCCTGGCTCTGGTCTTGACCCGAGCCAGTGAGGCCTCCCCCGCCAAGGACGCCTAGAGGCGGCGTCGCTGAGCGACACCCGGCCACCTGCGCAGGTCGGTTGCAATGAGGGGCGCGCTTGCGGGGATGGCCAGCGCCATCTCCGGCGGTTCCGCTGGCTAGGTGTAGTTCCCATAGACCTTGTTGACAAAGTGAGGGCCCGCTGACCACGGTTTGGGTACTGCTATCCAGAACGTGGAGGGGCCCTCATGCGGAATGCTAGACCGCCAGCTCAGCTGACGGAGTACGGCAGGTGGCTTTTGGTCCAGCGGGTGGAGCGGGAAGGGTGGACGGTGGCGGCGACGGCAGAGGCGGCGGGGGTGTCGAGGGAGACGGTGTACCGGTGGCTGCGGAGATGGGAGGAAGAGCGGGGGAAGGGGCTCTGCGACCGCTCTTCGCGGCCGTGGCGCAGCCCGCGGCGACTGCCGGCGAGGGCAGAGGCGAGGATCTGCCGGCTGCGCCAGGAGCGCAAGCTGGGGCCGCACCGGCTGGCGGCGCTGACCGGGCATCCGCGATCCACCTGCTACGCGGTACTGCGCCGCTGGGGGCTGGCGCGGCTGGACTACCTGGACCGGCCCACGGGCCGGGTGATCCGCCGCTACGAGCGGAAGACGGCTGGGGAGCTGGTCCACGTTGACATGAAGAAGCTGGGCCGGATCCCGGATGGAGGTGGCCACCGGGCGCTGGGCAGGAGTGGGATACCTCATGGGACCGGCCAGGGCTACGACTACGTTCACTGCGCCGGGGACGACCACAGCCGGCTGGCCTAGGGCGGAGGCCCAGCGCGACGAGAAGGCACCCACCTGCGCTGGCTTCCTGCGCCGGGCCAAGGAGTTCTACGCCCGCCACGGGGTCTTGGTGCAAGCGGTGATGACCGACAACGCC
>DATLRN010000048.1:0-14625 GCA_035534695.1 Candidatus Dormiibacterota bacterium | reverse complement strand
AGGGTGGCGGCTGTGTACACGGCGGCGGCGGGCAGGGTGGCGGCTGTGTACACGGCGGCGGCGGGCAGGGTGGCGGCTGTGTACACGGCGGCGGCGGGCAGGGTGGCGGAGGCGGAGGAGGTGGCGGCGGGCAGGGTGGCGGAGGCGGAGGAGGTGGCGGCGGCGAGGTAGAAGTCGTGGTGATTGGAACGCTGGCCCCGGGGGCCACCGCCAGCAGGGTGACGGATGTCGTAGGTGGCACCGCGGCCGCGGTGGAAGGGCCGGTCGGCGGCACCGCGAGGCGAATTACCGGCGGAATGACCAACGGGGCACTTCCCCCGGGCGGGATCGTGGGCATCCGAGTGCCGCCACCGTTTGGAGGTGAGCCCAAGTCGTAGCCCGTCGCCAGCGCCGTCCCGACCAGCACAATGGCCAGACCTGCTGCCAACGAGGTGGCAACCGGGACGGGCAAGCGGATGCTCCGGTGGGGAAGTAAGCGCCGCGTCCAGGCGGCAAATCGCCAGACGCCGCCGAGCGCGAGTGCGGAGGTGATGCTGGACGAGACCGGGGGCACTGTGCCCGTCCCGACCGCCATGCTTCCGGTGAAGAGAGCCACCGTTTGTGCCACCCGCACGGTGAGCCATTGCTCCAACTCTTCGGGGGAGCGGATCGCGTGCCCCGACCTGGCCGTCAAATCGACCAGCACCTGCTGCGCCACCAGAGCGGCCAGCTGACGGTCGTTGACCAATCTGAGCGCCCGGGCGGCGAGCCAGGGGCGCAGGCTCTCAAGGGCTCGCGGATCAGTGCCTTCGCGATCCGCCGTGAGCGCCTCCCAAGCAACCTCCGGGGTCAGTTGGCTGGCCGCGTCCAAATCCCCGCTACCCTTCTCCAAGGGTCTCCTTCCCACCAGCCGTAGTATCTGCGGCGCCGGAACCCCAAAACGAGCTCAGCGGTGACAATGTCGTCAGTCGAGGCTCATCCCGGCAGCGCCTCGACGACCCAGTCGATTGATCGAGTGAGCTGGGCCACATCCTCGGGTTCGATGGCGGGGAAGAGGCCGACTCGGAGCTGGTTGCGACCGAGCTTCCGGTAGGAGTCGGTGTCGACGATCCCGTTCTGACGCAGAATGTCCGAGACCTCCTTGGCCGGGATCTCGTCCGTCAGATCGATGGTGGCCACGACCGAGCTGCGCTGCTCGGGCCTCGCCACGAAGGGGGAGGCCCACTCCCGAGCCTCTGCCCAGTCATAGATGATTTTGGCTGAGCTCCGCGATCTGGCTACTGCCCAGTCCAGTCCCCCCATCTCCAAACCCCACTCGATCTGGTGAGCCAGGAGAAACAAAGTCGCAATCGCCGGGGTGTTGTAGGTCTGGTTCTGGCGAGAGTTCTCGGCCGCCGTCCGAAGGCTCAGTGAAGCCGGTACCCAGCGGTCGGAGCTCTCGATTCGCTCAATCCGATCCAGGGCGGCGGGGGAGAGGACGGCCAACCAGAGACCGCCCTCAGCAGCGAAACACTTCTGCGCTGAGAAGTAGTAAGCGTCGAGAGCCGAGATCTCGACCGGAAGACCACCGGCTGCCGACGTCGCGTCCACCAGCACGAGCTGGTCAGGGTTACCCGTTCGCGCCAACTGCATGGCCACTCCGGTCGAGGTCTCGTTTTGGGTCAGGCAGTAGGCGTCGACGTCAGAGCTGGCCCGGGGGAGGGGATGGGTACCCGGCTCAGACTCGATCACCTCCGGGGCCTCGAGAAACGGCGCCGCACGGGTTGCGGCCGCGAACTTGGAGGAGAACTCACCGAACACTAGGTGCTGACTTCGGCGCTCCACCATGGTCAGGGTGGCGGCGTCCCAAAACGAAGTGGCGCCGCCATTGCCGAGAATGACCTCATAGCCCTCCGGCACGCTCAGCAGGCTGCTGATACCGTCCCGTACTCGCTGGACTAGCTGCTTGACCGGAGGCTGGCGATGGCTGGTCCCGAGCAGGTCCCTGCCGGTGCTGGCCAGTGCGTCCACTGCGGGAGCCGGTACCTTGGAGGGGCCACAGCCAAAGCGACCGTCCTGGGGGAGCAGATGCTGTGGTATGCGGTATCGTGAGCCACTACCAGTAGTCACCGAGGGCATTGTATGGGTCAGCCAGTCTCCGCCCGCCCAGGGATCTCCCAGCGCGTCGGAGCGATTGCCGAATCGGCGACTCTGGCCATGGAACGACGAGCCCGGGAGCTGACCGCCGCCGGGGAGGACATCGTGTCGTTCGCCGCCGGCGAGCCCGACTTCCCCACGCCGCCCGAGGTTGTGGAGGCGGCCATGTCCGCCTGCGGAGACCCCAGGTTGCAGCACTACACGCCAGCGGCTGGCCTGCCCGAGCTGCGTCGAGCGATTGCCACGACCACTAGTGCTAAGGGAGGCCCGGCATTGACCGCCGCCAACATCCTGGTTACCAGCGGCACCAAGCAGGCAGTGGCGCACGCCTTCGCCACCCTCCTCGATCCCGGGGACGAAGTCCTGATCACCAGTCCCTACTGGGTGACCTTCCCCGAGGCAATCACTCTGGCGGGCGGAGTTCCGGTCATTGTCCCGGCTGACGAAACGCGCGGTTATCGAGTCTCGATTGACGACCTCGACCGGCACCTAACCGACCGCACCAAGGCGCTGCTCTTCGTGTCTCCATCCAACCCAACTGGAGCCATGTACCCGGAGGCCCAAATGTTGGCCATCGGGGAGTGGTTGGCGGAGCGGGGACTTTGGGTGGTGAGCGACGAGATCTATCAAAACTTCACCTACGGGGATGTGGCGTTTCACTCTTTGGTAGAGCTCGTCCCTCACTTAGCCGATCAAGCAATCCGTCTCAACGGGATGTCCAAGTCATATGCCATGACCGGCTGGCGAGTGGGCTGGATGATCGGGCCCGAGCAAGTGATTGCCGCCGCCAGCAATCTGCAGTCCCACGTATGCGGAAACATCAGCAACGTCTCCCAGTGGGCGGCCCTGACCGCCCTGCAATTGAGCAGCGGGTCGGTGGAGAGAATGCGTCTAGCCTTTGCCCGGCGCAGAGACCTCATATTGGCCGGACTGGAGCGTCTGCCCGGCTTCGAATGCCCGTCACCGGATGGTGCGTTTTATGTTTTCCCCTCCGTGGCCGGCGTTCTGGGCAGGGACATCGCGGGGGAGCACATCGAGACCTCCGAGCAACTGGCCCGGCTCCTCCTCGATCAGGCCAAGGTCGCGGTAGTTCCCGGGGAGGCCTTCGGCACTCCCGGCTATCTTCGACTCTCCTACGCCCTGGCGGACGAAAAGCTGGAAGAGGGGCTGGCCAGAATTCACCGCTTGCTAGTCTGACTCGCAGCGTGGCCCTGGTCTGGACCGAGGCGGCCTATTACCCGGTACCCGCACCCTCTCCGATCAACGCCGCAATCTGCCCGGGCAGGCAATTACCTCCTGAGAGCACGCACACAATATCCCGCTCCGCAGTCACCTCAGGCGCAGCCATTGCTGCTGCCACGGCGAGAGCTCCGGTCGGCTCCACAACCAGCTTGCAGCGACTCCAAAGCCACCAACACGCCTCTCCGATCTGGCTGTCGGAGACGGTCCGGATCTCCCCGACCTCTCGCTTGATCACCTCCCAACAAAGTGACCCCAGCCGGATCGTCGCGGCTCCGTCGGCCACCGTGACTGGTTCTGCTGAGAGGGACATACGAGTGGCTGAGGCGAGAGAGAGAAAGCCGTCGTTGCCGGCCTCAGGCTCGACGCCAACGACCTTGGCTCCAGGGAGAAACGACTTGAGGGCGAGGGCGACGCCGCTGAGAAGGCCGCCACCTCCCAAGGGCACCAACACCAATGGGCCGGGTACCCCTCGGTTCTTCAGGTCCTCGGCCAACTCCCAGCCGAGAGTGGCCTGCCCGGAAATGACGTGGGGGTCATCGTGGGGATGAACCACCCGCAGATCCCGCTGCGCTGCCAACTCAGCAGCAATCTCCTCACGATTGGCCATGGTGACGCCCTCGCTCACCACCTCAGCCCCGTAAGCGCGAATGGCGGCCTTCTTCACCGGAGATGACCTGGCGGCCATCACTACGGTCGCGTCCAGGCGGAATTCGGAAGCGGCCAAAGCCAACGCCTGGCCGTGATTCCCCGAAGAAATCGCCAAGAGACCGCGCTGGTCACCTGCCTCGAGACCGACCAAGGCTGAGTTGAACGCTCCTCGCGACTTGAAGGATCCGGCGCGCTGGAAGTTCTCGGCCTTGAGCCATACCCGAGCACCCACCCGCTCATCGAGCAGCCGCGAGTGGAGTAGGGGGGTTCGATGAACTCGAGGAAGAACCCTATCGAGGGCAGCGGCGATGTCGATCTGAGCAATATCTGCCGCCGTGAAGACCACATGGGGAGAATAGCCAGCCGCCCGGGCGAGTTGCCATCGCGAGAAGCGGGCCTCCAATGCCGGCCGCCCAATTGGCTGCCAGCAGCCGATTAGATTGATGGCATGTCCGCCCGCGCCCGCCGCTCGTTGGCGGATGCAGTCGCCCGAGTCCTACTCGACACCGTCCCCGGGGAGGTGTTGAGCTACGGGGAGGTCGCCACTCTCGCTGGCTACGTCGGCGCGGCTCGCGCCGTGGGACGAGTTCTGGCACAGTCACAGGGGCTGCCCTGGTGGAGGGTCGTGAACAGTCAGGGTAGGTTGGTCCCCGGCTACGAAACTCGTCAGGCGGAGCTACTCGTCAAGGAGGGCGTTCTGGTGGATCGAAGTTGCCGACGAGTCCAGAGATCCCCTACCGAACAGCCCAAGAAGTTTCGCCCTTGACCCCAACACTGTCCGCCGATTGCAATCAGCCCAGCCAGAGGCTGACCTGACTGGACTGTCTTGTGTTTGGCCGCCTGGAAAATCGCTCGGTCACCGGCGCGCGGCGGAGGCTACACCGGCAGCTTCTAACTCATCCGGCGACGACCAACGCGCGACTCCGGATGCCCCCTCAGCCTGGATAGGGCACTCGAACTTCCGGCTCGCCTGAGGCGATAGCCTGGAGAATCGTCTCGGCGACCAGCTCCGGAGCCACCCCGGACGGGCCTCTAAAGGTCCCGGCACGCAGCGATTGGTGGAAGTCGGTATCGGTGATGCCGGGAAAGACCAGGGACACGGTCACGCCCTTGTCGGCGAACTCGGCCCGGGCTACCTGGGAGAGCATGTTCAGTGCCGCCTTGGTCGCCGCATAGGCGCCCAGGCCCGGGATGACCCGAACCGACGTTCCCGAACTTACATTGACGATGGCGCCCGAGCCCTGGGCGGCCATGGTCGGGAACACCGCTTGCATTAGAGCCAGGGGTGCCATCACGTTCAGCTGCCAGACCGCCTGGAAGTCGCTGGGTTCAACACTCATCAGGGGCACATGGAGCCCCTGACCGGCGTTATTCACCAGCACGTCGATGGCCCCGAACTCCGCCAGCGCGCGGTCACAGAGCCTGCGGACGGCCTCGCCGGAGGTCACGTCCGTGGGAACCGCTAGGGACCCGGCGAGCTCCTGGGACAACGTGACGAGCCGGTCGGCTCTGCGCGCGGCAAGCACCAGCCGAGCTCCGTGGCCGTGGGCCAGGCGCGCCGTGGCCGCGCCGACTCCGGATGAGGCGCCGGTCACGATCACCACCTTGCCCCTGAGCTCCACGCCGAATCAGCTTATCGAGGGCACACTCAAGTCCGGGTCGGGGAGGCGGGCCCGACTTGACCGGATCTAGGCTAGTTACTGATAAGGTCTCTTACAGAAAGCTAGATCTGATGTGGGACCCCAACCGATTCCGGTATCCCCTGCCCGGGCATGACCAAGACCAGCTGAGGCATCTCAGGCCCAGGTCATGGTGATGGCGCGCTCGAAGTTGTCCCAGCCGGCTCGGATGAAGGCGGCGGCCATGGGCCGGTTGTCGAGATCAGTCGACGCTCGGATGCGGGGCACGTTCTGGCCGGCGAGGATCCTCGTTCCCTCTGCCGGCAACTGGTCGACCATAGCCCTATCCGCGGTGAGCGGGCAGCACGCCCAGATAGGCCAGGATGGCGTTGTAGCCGTTGCGCAGGAAAACGCCCGCTACGTTACGCCCCATCCGGCTCTGGGGTCACCGATCGAGCGCCTGGTACCAAGAGCACCAGACCGCAGGCAGCCGCCAGCAGCCCACTCAACAGGAAGGCGCCCCTGGCTCCTATAGCGGCCGCAGCGAATCCGGCCAGGATCATGCCCACCGGAATCAAGGTCCCGACCATAACGTACGAGACTGAGGAGACCCGACCCATGAGGTGCTTGGGGACCGAAGTCTGGAGCTTGGTGAAATAGAGCACGTCGCCGTAAACCACAGAGCCCGCCGATCCGGCCACCAGGACCGCGGCCACCCAGGCGTTGGGCGCTAGGGCAACCCCGGCGACAAAAAGCCCAGCGAGGCAGTAAGCGGCCCACATCGCTTCGAGCAAATGTCGGGGTGAGCCCAGGCGGGCTACCAGTAAGGAGGCGATCACTCCCGCCGCTCCCGCGCTGGCGTAGACCAAGCCAAGCGCCAACGGACTCGCGTGCAAGACGTGGCGGACCAACACCGGCAGCAGAACAATGTACGGACCCAGCCCGACCAGGTTGGCTAGCCCCGCTCCGATCAGCAGGATGAAGAGCCAGCGCCGGGACACGATGTAATGGACCCCCTCGGCGGCTTCTGCCAGCAGGGACTTCCCGCTGCGACTGGGACGCGCCCGCTGATGTAGACCACCCAGACAAGCAGCCGCTACCAGGAAGCTAAACGCGTCGAACCCGAACGCGGCGGCGTTGCCAATGACACCGACCGTCAATCCCCCCACCGCGGGTCCTATCAAGTTGACACACAGCTCCTGGCTGGTGCTGTTGAGGGCATTGGCCTGGGTGATGATCTCGACCGGTACTAGTTCGGGCAAGAGCGCCATCGACGCAGGCCCGGAGAAGGCGTCGGCAGTACCAAAGACGATCGCCATGACCACCAGTTGCCAGAGGCTGATGGCCTGGTTGAGGACCAAGAGGGCGATGACGGCGACCGCCGCACCCTGCACCAGCTCCGCCGTCAGCATGGTCGTGCGTCGGGGGATCCGATCCACCACTACTCCGCCCACGATCGACAGCACCACGCCAGGTACGGCTCTGGCCGCCAGGACATACGCCAGTCCGGTGGGCGCGTGATCCACTCGCAGGGCCTCCAGCGCCACGGCTACGGTGAAGACGCCGTCGCCCAGGCGTGAGACCAGGTTCCCCGACCACACGAGCCGGAAGTCCCGCTGCCGCAATGGCGCCAGCATGTTCGACCACGCGCCGGAATTGACCACTCATCTCCTCGGCCCGGGCAGCCCTACACCCGGGTAGCGGCAGCCACCGGATAGCCTCGCCCGACCCTCGCGAGGTCCAATGCCACGGCCAGTGCGCGGCTCCTTGCCCGGCAGTTTACCAACGTGATTTCGCCTAGATTGCGCCCCCTGGGACGGCCCGACCGTGTCCCGAGCGGGTTAGTCCGCGCTGGCAAGAGACCGTGGAGGCGCCGGGCTCCCCCCGGTCATTCGGCGCGAGAAAATCCGCGTGCCCGACAGCGCGGCGCCAACCAACATCAGAGCGATGGCCAGGTACAGCGCCGTGTGGATGCCGCCAACGAACGCGACTCCTCGAGCTCCCGAGAGATTGGCTCCACCGACGAAGATGGCGAACGCCAGTGCCCGAGGAATGCTGTGCGAAGCGGCCACGATGGCGGCGGCGAACGAAAATACCATGCCCACATTGCCACAGCTCCGGAGAAGTCCCGAAGCGAGACCGAAGTCGCGGGCCGGAGCGGCGCGCATCACCGCAGTCGTATTGGCTGGATAGAAGCCGCCCGAACCGATCCCGTTGATGATGCTGCCGACGGACACCACCCAAAGCGGGCTGGACACAGTCAGCTGTGTGTAGATGACCAAGGCAGCAACGCAGATGATCAGACCGCCGGTCGCTGGCCAGGCCGGCCCCAGCCGGTCGGCCAGCCTGCCTCCAAACGGTGAGGCTATGCCACCGATCAGATAGCCAGGTACTAGCCAGAGCGACCCATCCAGAGGCGTCAGGTGGCGCACTCCCTGGAGGTACATGATTAATAGGAACAGGACAGCAAAGTTGGCCAGCCCTTGAAAGAAGGCGGCCAGAAGAGACGATGACATCGTGGGGATCCGAAAGAGCCTCAGGGCAATCATCGGCTCCTTTACCCGCCTCTCCACCACCAGGAAGGCGAGAAGGAGTATGGCTCCCGCGATCAAACCGACGGTGATCAGCACGTCCAAGGAACTGGAGGAGAGCTCGATCATCGCCCAGAGGATTGCAAATAGACCGGCACCCAAAAGGGCCATGCCCCAATAGTCCAATGTGCGCTCCTGCTTCTCTCCCCTCTCGCGGAGCACTCGTAGGGCTACCACCAAGGCGGCTAATCCGATGGGGACGTTAATCCAGAAGACCCAGCGCCAAGACAAATAGGTGGTGATCAGGCCCCCGAGGACGATGCCGATGATGGCACCGATATTCCAGCCCACGGCATTGAAACCGTAGGCGCGACCCCGTCGTTCCGGAGGAAATGTGTCGGCGATAACAGCACCGCTATTGGCCGCAATGAAGGCACCGCCGATCCCCTGCAGCACGCGGAATCCGATCATCGAAGCCTCGCTCCATGCCAGTGCGCAGAGCAACGAGCCGACTACGAAAACAGCGAAGCCGGCCTCGTACATGCGGACCCGCCCGAAGGTGTCACCCAGCCGGCCCACCTGGGTCGACAGCAGCGTGATCATGAGCAGGTAGCTGACGATGATCCAGACGATGGAGCTGAGACTGGCGTGAAGAGAATGCTGGATGTGGGGAAGGGCGAGCACCACGATGGTGGTGTCCACAGCCGTGATCAGGACCCCAGTCGCGATCACGGCCAACGCCCAGCCTGGCGATCCGCTGCCTGGGGTAGCCGCCCTGTTGACCACGAACTGCAGACTACCTAGTCGTCCGCCTCCTGCATCTACCAGGGTTGTCCTTGAACCGTTGAGCTGCTGATAAGAGGGGACGATTGGCGGCACTCCCCCACCCGCACCCATCGCCCGGATTCGCCAAACGAATGCAGCACCAGGGCGCTGGGTGGCAATCTAGCCTCGTGCCTGAAGCAAAAACCCGGAATGTGCCGCCACCCCTCCCCGAGAATGTCGAGCGGGTCATCATCAACCAGGTCACGCCTCAGGTCGAAGGGGGTCGCTTTCCCGCCAAGGCAGTGGTTGGCGAGGAGTTCCCGGTCAGAGCCTGCGCCTTCAGCGATGGCCAGCCAATCCTGGTCGTGCGTAGCCGTTGGCGCATGTGCGACCAGGGCTCGGATCTGATCTGGGCGTACGTTCCCCTAAAGGGTGATATCGACGACTTTTGGCTCGGCAACATCACCTTCACTGAACAGCAGGGAGCCGTCTTCCAGATCGAGGCTTGGCGGGACGACTTTGCCAGCTGGCGCAAAGACTTTCGCCGCTGGCTGCGGGTGAGAGCGGACCCTGGTCAGGACCTCTTGACCGGGGTCAAGTTGGTTCGGTCCCGGGCCGAGCTGCTCCCAGGACCTAGGCGGGCTGCGATTCAGGAGCGGCTGGAGCAACTTGCAACAGGGTCTCGCGAACAGCTGCAGCGCTACCTGCTCGACTCCCGGACCGCCCGCCTGATGCAAGAGGCATTGGTCCAGACTCCCCCGGTGCGAGGCCCCGAACTGCCTGTTTGGGTGGAGCGCCGGAGTGCGCTCTTTAGTTCTTGGTACGAGATGTTCCCTCGCTCCGAGGGCTCAGATGGCCGGACCTCGGGGACGCTGGCCTCGGCTCAGGCACGACTTGCGAGCGTGGCGGCGATGAAATTCGACGTCCTCTACTTACCCCCCATTCACCCCATCGGTACCAGGGCACGCCGGGGCCGCAACAACGCGCCGGTGGCGGCCCCAGGGGAGCCCGGCAGTCCATGGGCCATCGGAGGTCCTCCGGGGGGCCACACGGCAGTTCACCCAGACCTCGGGACTCTGGACGATTTCCGGCAGTTCCGGCAAGCCGCCGAGGAACTCGGGCTGGAACTTGCGCTGGACTATGCCCTCCAATGCTCCCCCGACCATCCCTGGGTGACCGAACATCCAGATTGGTTCGAACATCGGCCCGACGGCAGCATCCGTCCCGCGGAAAACCCACCCAAGCGATACGACGACGTATTCCCCATCAACTTTGGCTGCACCGACTGGCGGGCGCTCTGGCAGGCGTGCTATGGGGTTCTGGAGTTCTGGATTGGCCAAGGGGTGCGTATATTCCGGGTCGACAACCCCCACACCAAGCCAGTGCCCTTCTGGGCCTGGGTCTTCGCGCGGCTCCGAGCCAGCCACCCAGATGTGATCCTGCTCGCCGAGGCCTTCACCCGGCCCGCCCTGATGGCCGAACTTTCCAAGGTCGGCTTCAGCCAGACGTACACCTATTTCACCTGGCGTTCCGCGAAGTCCGAGTTGCGCACCTACCTGACCGAGTTGACCAAGATCACCCCTGACTACCTGCGGCCGAATTTCTTCGCCAACACGCCGGACATCCTCACCGAGGAGTTGCAGCTCGGTGGGGCGCCTGCCTTCCGCTATCGGCTGGTACTCGCCGCTACCCTCTCCCCCGCCTATGGGATCTACAGCGGCTACGAGCTTTGCGAGAACCGGCCCCAGTCAGAGCGGTCCGAGGAGTACTGGGACTCCGAGAAATACCAGTACCGGCCTCGCGACTGGAACCGGTCCGACTCGCTCTCCCCTCTGGTCACCCAGCTCAACGAGATTCGCCGCCTCCATCCTGCGCTCCAGCAGTTGCGCCGGCTCTACTTCCATCGCACCGACAACCCCTCGGTGCTCGCCTATTCCAAGCACACTGCCGATCGCAGCGACGTGGTTCTGGTCGTGGTCAATCTTGATCCCCGCCGAGCCCAGCGGGCCCGAGTCAGGCTCTCCTTGAAGCAGCTGGGGATCAAGCCCGGCAGAGCCTTCCGCGTTCGCGACCTCATCGGCGGAACTGATCGGAGCTGGTCTGGCGGCCTTCAGGAGGTTGAGCTGGATCCGGCCCGGGCCCCAGCGCTGGTCCTCTCGGTGGAACAGTGAACCTGGCTCCCGATCCCCAGTGGTACCGCGACGCTGTCATCTATGAGGTCTTCGTTCGAGGCTTTTTCGATGCCAATGACGATGGTATCGGCGATTTACCCGGCCTGATCGCCAAACTCGACTACCTTCACTGGCTCGGGGTGAATTGCCTGTGGCTATTGCCGGTGTTCGCATCGCCGCAGCGGGATGGCGGCTATGACATCTCCGACTTCTACGCGATCCAACCGGAATACGGAACAGTCGCCAATATGGAACGTCTGATCACGGAAGCGCATTCGCGGGGTATCCGTGTCATCACCGACCTGGTGGTCAACCACACCTCCGACCAGCACCCCTGGTTCCAGGAAGCCCGGAGCAGCCGCCAATCCCCCAAGCGTGACTGGTACGTGTGGAGCGACACCACCAGCCGTTACCAGGACGCCCGGGTCATCTTCATCGACACGGAAGCATCCAACTGGAGCCTGGATCCTCAGACCGGCGCCTACTACTGGCACCGCTTCTTCAGCCATCAGCCTGATCTCAACTACGAAAATCCTGAAGTTCAAGACGCCATGTTGGAGGTGATCAGCTTCTGGCTGGGCTTGGGACTCGACGGCCTGCGACTGGACGCGGTGCCTTATCTCTTCGAAGAGGAGGGGACCAACTGCGAGAGCCTGCCCCAGACTCACGAGTTCCTGAAGCGGGTCCGCCGGGAGGTCGACGCCTGCTTTCCCGACCGGCTGCTGCTGGCCGAGGCCAACCAATGGCCGACCGACGTGCGGGCATACTTCGGGGACGGCGACGAGTGCCACATGTGCTTCCACTTTCCGCTAATGCCTCGCATGTTCATGGCCCTGCGCCAGGAGCAGCGCTACCCCATCACGGAGATTCTGGCCCAGACGCCTGACATCCCTCCCGACTGCCAGTGGGGAATCTTTCTGCGCAATCACGATGAGCTCACCCTGGAGATGGTCACCGATGCGGAACGTGACTACATGTACGCTGAATACGCACGCGATCCGCGGATGAAGCTCAACATCGGCATCCGCCGTCGGCTGGCACCTCTCCTTGGCAATGGGAGGCGTCAGATGGAGCTTCTCTACGGGCTCTTGCTCTCCTTTCCAGGGACTCCCATCCTCTACTACGGCGACGAGATCGGCATGGGTGACAACGTCTACGTGGGGGACCGGGACGGCGTGCGGACTCCGATGCAGTGGAACGGCGACCGCAACGCAGGCTTCTCTCGGGCCGACTTTGCCCAGCTCTATCTGCCCCCGCTGATGGACCCGTTGTATGGCTACCAGGCCTGCAATGTTGAGCAGCAGCAGCGCAGTGAGAGCTCGCTGCTGCAGTGGCTGCGCCGCTTCATCCGGGTGCGCCAGTCCCATCCGGTGTTCGGCCGGGGCACCTTCGAGGTGGTGGAAGCCACCAATCCCTCGATCCTGGGGTTCCTCCGAGCCAGCGAAGGCGAGACCATCCTCTGCGTGAACAACCTCTCCCGCTTCGCCCAGCCTGTGGAGTTGGACCTGCGGCAGTTTGCCGGGGCCATACCGGTCGAGCTCGTCGGACGCGTGCCTTTTCCCCGCGTCGGCCAGCAACCTTACCCATTCACCCTCGGTCCCCACGCTTTCTATTGGCTCAGCCTGGAGACCGCCGGATGAACCCCATTCCGGAGCTGGGAGCAATCCCCGGCATCGAGGCCGCCCTGGCAGCCTCCCTCTCCCAGGAGCGATGGTTCGCTGACAAGCACCGCCGGATCCGCCAACTACATCTGGAGCAGACCTTCTGGATTGACCGCGAAGTTCCGGGGTTGGTGATCGCCCTGGTCGCGGTCGACTTCGAGGACGGCATCGCCGCTTCCTACCAACTAGTGCTGGGAGTGCGCCTCTGGGACGGGCACCTGCCGGCGGCCATCCGCTCAGTCGCCCGCCGAGTCGGTCCCGAGGAGACAGACGCGGAGACAAGCTCCGGCTGGGCGGTCTACGACGGTTTTGCCGATCCTCAGGTGGCGGTCAAATTCCTGGCCGCACTAGAAGCTAGCGCCTTGATTAACGGATCGCCGTCCGGACAGCTTCAATTCCGACTCCTCCACCCTCCTCTGCCCCCGTTGGCGGCGCTGAAGCCAAACCAGATGGCCCCCAAGGACCAGAGCCAGTCAACGGTGCTCTACGGCGATGAGGTCCTGATCAAGGTGCTGCGCCGAGTCTGGCCGGGGGTGAGCCCGGAAGTCGAGCTTCTAGAGGCGCTCGACGCCCTTGGTTTCGCGGGTATCGCACGACTCCTGGGGGTCGTCGAGGCCCAGACCGAAGGCATCACCACATCGCTGGCGGTGGCCCAGAGTTACCTCCGCAACGGGACCGACGGGTTCTCCCTGGCGCTGACCTCTCTGCGTGACCTATATGGCGATCTCCTGATCGACGCTGACGGAGCGGTGCCTCTGCCGGAGGACTGCCTCCAGGCCGTGCAACGCCAGGGCTCCTCCTTCGCGGGAGCGGCCGGTCAGATTGGAACCCTAACTGCAGAGATGCACCTGGCTCTGGCGAGGCTCGACAGTTCGCCTGATCTACTTCCCCGGGCCCTGAACCGGGACGACCTCCAGATCATCGCTGACGACCTGGACTCCCTCACCGAGAAGCTTCTCGGACTTGAAGACCCTCGCCTTGAGCCGCTGGCGGTCCATGCCAATGCCCTCCGCGAACTCGCCGAACAGGTTGTCAGCCTGACTCCCTCCGGGAACGCCATCCGCATTCACGGCGATTACCACCTAGGCCAACTACTTCGTACCGATTCCGGCTGGCATGCCCTCGACTTTGAGGGGCGCCCCTCCCTACCCATCGCGGTCCGGCGCCGCAAGGCGACTCCGCTCCAGGATTTGGCGGGGATGCTGCGCTCATTCGACTATGCCGCCACCGTCGCCCTACGGCAGCAGGTGGACGCGGCCGACGTCAGCGCGGCGAGCCTGGCACCGTACGGTCGCGCCTGGTCAGGGCTAGCCCGCGATGCCTTCCTGGCGCATTACTTCGCCACCCTGGGAGACATCGGCATGGTCCCCGAGGATGGCCATACGGTGCGCCTTCTGCTCACCTGCCTGCAGGCCAGCCAGGCCCTCTACGAGGTCGACTACGAACTGCGCAGCCGGCCCGATTGGGTCGCCATCCCCCTCGAGGGACTAGCTCGCTTGCTGAGTTCCCCCGCGGACGGGTGGTCGCCCCGAGACTTGCGTCCTTAGCCTCCCTTGGGTTCCGGCCAGGGCGATTGGCCTGCTTGATGGGGGGCCGCGGAGCGACGGCCCATGGCCGCCGCTCCTTGGAGCGTCTCGCCGTGATCGGGCCTAGGCCCGGTCACTGACAAAGGTTATGCGCGCGTGCGGCGCAGACGGAATCCGGCCGATGTGGCCAGCACGCCTACGCAGACGAGCGTCAGGGCGATGAGGTCCAGCGGCACGCCACCCGGTCCTACCGCATAGGCTCCGGTACCTGGCGTCGGCGTGGTCGTGGACGAGGTCGGCGTCGATGTAGTAGTCGACGCCGCATAAACGCAACCGCCGGTTGGCTC